>JAFSIV010000001.1 GCA_017439585.1 Clostridia bacterium
GGTGCAGGTGCATTCGTTTGCGGTGAGGAAACTGCTCTTATGACCTCTATTGAAGGTAACCGCGGTGAGCCTCGTCCTCGTCCGCCTTATCCGGCAGTTAAGGGACTTTTCGGCAAACCTACCGTTGAAAACAACGTTGAAACCTTTGCTAATGTTCCTCAGATTATTCTCCGCGGTGCAGAGTGGTTTGCATCTATGGGTACTGAGAAATCCAAGGGTACTAAGGTATTCGCTTTGGGCGGTAAAATTAACAACACAGGTCTTGTTGAAATTCCTATGGGTACAACCCTTCGTCATATCATTGATGATATCGGCGGCGGTATTCCTAATGGTAAAAAGTTCAAGGCTGCTCAGACAGGTGGTCCTTCCGGCGGTTGTATCCCTGCTTCCCTTATTGATACAGAGGTTGATTACGATAACCTTACTGCTATCGGTTGTATGATGGGTTCAGGCGGTCTTATCGTTATGGATGAGGACAACTGTATGGTAGATATGGCTAAATTCTTCCTTGAATTTACCGTTGATGAGTCTTGCGGTAAGTGTACTCCTTGCCGTGTTGGTACAAAGCGCTTGCTCGAGCTTCTTGATAAGATTACTCAGGGTAAGGGAACTCTCGAGGATGTTGATAGACTTGAAGAACTTTGCTACTATATTAAGCAAAACTCTCTTTGCGGTCTCGGACAAACTGCTCCTAACCCCGTGCTTGCAACCCTTAACTTCTTCCGCGATGAGTATATAGCTCACGTTGTTGATAAAAAGTGTCCTGCCGGCGTTTGTAAAGACCTACTTAAATTCCATATTGATATGGATGTTTGTATCGGTTGCGGTATGTGTGCTAAAAACTGTCCAGCTAGTGCTATTCATAAGACCGAATACGTTGCTCCCGGTCATAAGCTCTTCTCTTATGAGATTGATGCTGATAAATGCGTTAAGTGCGGAGTATGTATTGATAATTGTAAGTTTAAAGCAATCTCTAAAATATAAGAAAGGAGCCTGAATTAAAATGGATATGATAAATGTTAAAATTAACGGTATTGCAGTTAGCGTACCAAAGGGCTCTACTGTATTAGATGCAGCCCGCGCTGCCGGTGTAGAAATTCCTACACTGTGTTTCATGAAAGAAAAGAACGAAATCGGCGCTTGCCGTATTTGTGTTGTTGAGGTTAACGAGGGCAGAGGTTTCCGTATCGTAACCGCTTGCGTTTATCCTGCAACAGATGGTATGGAAATTTTAACCAATACTGAAAAAATTCAGAAGGCTAGAAAAACAACCTTAGAGCTTATTCTTTCAACCCATGACAAGAAATGTCTTTCTTGCGTTCGTTCAACCAACTGCGAGCTTCAAAAGCTCTGCCGCGATTACGGTGTAGACGAAAATGCTTTTGGCGGCTTTAAGCCCGAATATGCACTCGACAATAGCACTCCTCACTTAGTTCGTGATAATAATAAGTGCGTGCTTTGCCGTCGTTGTGTTGCTGCTTGCGAAGAGCAGTATGTTGGAGTTATCGGTGCTAATAACCGTGGTATTGATACCAATATCGGAACTCCATTTGAGGTTGGTCTTTCTAATGTTCCTTGTATTTCTTGCGGTCAGTGTACTGCTGTATGTCCTACCGGCGCATTAGTTGAAAAGGATGATACCGATAAGATTTGGGAAGCTATTGCAGACCCCACTAAGCATGTTGTTGTTCAAACTGCTCCTTCTATCCGCGCTACTCTTGGCGAATGCTTTGATATGCCTATCGGCACTAATGTTGAGGGTAAAATGGTTGCCGCTCTCAGAAGGCTCGGCTTTGATAAAGTATTTGATACCGACTTTGCAGCTGACCTTACCATTATAGAAGAGGCTAACGAGCTTGTTGATAGAATTAAGAATAACGGTGTTCTCCCGATGATTACTTCTTGTTCACCAGGTTGGGTTAAATTCTGCGAGTATTACTATCCTGATATGATTAACCATCTATCAACCTGTAAATCTCCTCAGCAGATGGCAGGCGCAGTTATCAAAACCTATTATGCTGAAAAGATGGGTATTGATGCTAAGGATATCGTTTCTGTATCTGTTATGCCTTGTACTGCTAAGAAGTTCGAAATCGGTCGTGAAGACCAATCTGCCGCAGGTGTTCCCGATGTTGATATCGCTATAACAACTCGTGAATTATCAAGAATGATTATGCGCGCAGGCTTAAACTTCGCAGCATTACCTGATGAAGAATTTGATAATCCGTTAGGCGAAGATACCGGTGCTGCTGTTATATTCGGTGCAACCGGCGGTGTTATGGAAGCAGCTTTAAGAACTGCTAATGACTGGTTAACAGGCAAGGATAACACTGAAATTGATTTCACCGCTCTTCGCGGAACACAGGGTTTAAAGCAAGCTACTGTTAATATAAACGGCTCTGATATTAAGGTTGCCGTAGCTTCCGGTGCAGCTGCTGCTAAGGTAGTTATGGATAGAATGAAGGCCGGCAATCCTGACGGTTGGACCTTCGTTGAGATTATGGGATGCCCAGGTGGTTGTGTAAACGGCGGCGGTCAGCCTATTCAGCCTCAATATGTTCGCGATACTGTTGACCTTAAAGCAGTTCGCGCTAAGGCTCTTTATGACCAGGATGCAGCTATGACTTTAAGAAAGTCTCATGAGTCTCCTGTTGTTAAGAAGCTTTATGAAGAGTGGTATGACGGTTTTGGCGGTCATAAAGCTCACCACGATTTGCATACAAGCTATGTTGCTCGTGAAAAATACGGCAAATAATTTGTAATAATTAATTGTTGAAAAAAATCTCTGTTACAGGTATAATTGTAACAGAGATTTTTTGTTTAGGAGTTTTATTTTGGCTGATAGAAAACTGGAAAAGCATGTTGAAGTCCAAAGAAGTATAATAAAAACCTATCGCAAGGATATTTGGAATAATTTTGTTGCCGCAGTTCAAGAATATGAGCTAATAAGTGAAAATGATAAGATTGCAGTTTGTATTTCGGGCGGTAAGGATTCGGTGCTTATGGCTTGCTGTTTGAGGCAGCTTCAAATTCATTCAAAAGTGCCTTTTGAACTTATTTATCTTGTTATGGACCCCGGTTATGCGCCTGAAAACCGCGCTTTAATTGAACATAACGCAAAAATACTTAATTTGGATGTTCATATTTTTGAAAGTGATATATTCGAGGTTACCGATAGGGTAGGAGGCTCGCCTTGTTACCTCTGCGCCCGTATGAGACGCGGCGCGCTTTATAGTAAGGCAAAGTCCCTCGGTTGCAATAAAATCGCCTTAGGGCATCATTTTAACGATGTTATCGAGACTGTTATAATGAGTATGACATATTCTTCCGAAATAAAAACAATGCTTCCTAAGCTTCATAGCACTAATTTTGAGGGTATGGAGTTAATAAGACCTTTATATAAGGTAAAGGAAAATGATATTATTAAATGGGCAAAGGCAAACGAGCTTGAATTTTTGCAATGCGCTTGCAAAATGACTGCTAAAAACGCCGATATTGAGCTTATGTCCAAGCGAAAAGAAATAAAACAATTAATTTCTGATATAAAAAAGCAAAACCCCGAAGCAGATGATAACATCTTTCGGAGTTTGCATAATGTAAATATGGCAACCATTCCCGGTTGGAGAGACCGTGATAACGGTGAAGTTCATACTTTTTTAGAGAAGTATTAATCAATTTTAAGCTTGGTTTCGCGCGCATAAAAGAAAATATACTGTTGAACTATACCTGCATATTCGCAAGCTTCTTCTGGTAATTTGCCGTCAAAAAGCACTTCCATAGCGCGTTTAATCCAAACATCTTTTGGAAATGCCTCAATATGCCTATGAGAAAATAATAGAGCGCAGTCTGCAACCTTAGGACCAACTCCCTTTATTTTCATAAGCTCGGCTCTTGCATCGTCAACAGGCATATCTTTGAGGGTTTTCAAATCAACCTCACCGCTAGCAACCTTTTTTGCGGCATCAAGTATATATTTTGCCCTGAAACCCGAACGCAAAACCGCTAAATCGTCAAGGGTAAGGCTCGCAATTTTTTCGGCAGTTGGAAAAGAAAAATATCCGCCCATATCCTCGCCAAAATTCTCGCAAAGCCTATTAACAATACCTTTTATTCGCTTAATGTTATTGTTTTGAGATATGATAAACGAGCATAAGGTTTCCCAGGGCTCCTGATTTAACACTCTGATACCTTTGCCGTAATCTGAGGCGGATTTTAGTATTGGATTTTTGCTGATTTTTGATATAATTTCATTATAGTTTCTTTGAAAATCAAAATAATCAAACCAAATATTTTCAAAATCGGATAGGGAAGTATCATATAGAATTATTGTATTATCGTTGGTTTTTTCGAGTTTTAAAAATTTGCCGAATGCAACACCCGACCATACATTTTCGTTTATTTCTTCCCAACGAAAAGCCTGACCGCAATCAAGGGTTTGTTTTAGGTCAAAGCAGGTTAGATTTTCTATGTAAATATTATTATTTATTTCTTTATATTTCAAATTTATCACCAACGATATTATATATCATTTTATATATAAATGTAAATAGTTTTTAAAACGAAAGGATATATGTTTTATGAGAGATGATATTTGTACTATACCGGTCAGTGAAGTTTTTGAGGTTAATGACGGTTGTCCAATATGCCGTATGCGAGATACCATTGAAGAACGTATAATTGATTATATTATGGGCGACGCGATGATGGAGCCTGATGTTAGAATAGAAACTAATAAGGTTGGCTTTTGCGAGGAGCATTTTGCTAAAATGATGTCACATAGAGGCAGACTTCAATTAGCATTAATGCTTCAAACTCATATTGACGAGGTTAATAAAAATGTTTTTACTAAAAATATTTTTGTTTCTCAGTCTAAGAGAGGCGAGAAAGCGGCAAATATATCTGATAGCTGTTTTATATGCGATAAAATTGAATACGGACTTTCCCGTATGATTGAAACTATCTACCGTTGTTATGAAAACGAGAGAGATTTTAGAGAGCTATTTAATAATCAGGATATGTATTGCTTGCCTCATTATGAGCGTCTTATGGCAGAAGCTAACAAGAAGAAAATGCGGTCTTATTACGGGGATTTTTCAAAGAATTTAACCCGAATCACAGGTAATTATTCAAAGGATTTATATGCCAAGCTTTCAGAATACTGCACTATATACGATTATAGGGCAAATAAGACCGAATCTGATGCAAAAGATTGCAGAGATTCGGTTGAAAAAACTATCGCATTTTTAAACGGCAGATATTATGAATAGGTTACTTTCGTTTACATAATTCGACAAAAATGTGGATAAGTTGATAAAAAAACCGCGATAATTATTGACTTTATCCACCTTTTCCACCGAGTTATCCACTTTTTTATGTTAACTGAATAATTTTACACAACTTTGTTAAAACTCTTTATAAATCATAAAAAGAGGTAAAAAAGATGGTAAAAGGTGTTAGCAAAACGATAATCGAGGTTAATCAAACTGGAAGTCGATTTTTTGATAAAATAGTGTTTTATGTTTCTCCTGAATACGGAAATTTAAACGCAAAGCATTTAAAAAGAGCCGCTAGTGAATTTTGTTTCAATTATAATAAAGCGGCTGCTAAAAAAAGTCTTAGAAAAAGAATACTAAAACGCAGAATTTTCTTAATTTCTTTATCATCGGTATTATTTTTAGCTTTGGCAATCACCCTTATTTTAATATTAACCTAAGCAAGAGTTAAAACCTCTTGCTTTTTTGTTTTAAATTTAATATAATATTTTTAAAGAATGCAGAGGATAGGGAAAAACTTTCCATTTCCTACGCTTGTGCGGTGAATTTAAGGGGATTGTGGAAAAATGTTTTAGATAACAAGAAGATGATAACCGTCACCTGTCTTTATTGTGATTTTTCTTGAATTTCAATGTATTGAGTGATATAATTATTTTGTTAGCGTGCAATTTTAACGCCAGGTGTAGAATTTAAATAAATAGGAGTTTATGAGATGCCAAGAAGGATTATTGATAGGCAAAAAGAAAATTATTTTCAAGTGATATTAGATAAATCCATGAACTATCTACAAGAATTTTTCTCAAAAGATGAACTTAATAAATTACTTGAAGATAGTAATTATTTACACGCTGAAACAAATATAGAGAAGATAATATCCGACTGGTCTAAATTGTATATTGGATATGTAAAAGATAAATTTCAAAAAGAACATGACCACAATGAAAATCTATCTTCATTTGTAGAAATTGACAATCCTGAAAAAGTTAAAGTTGTATGGGGAGATTGCCTCAAAGTACTAAAATCAATGAAAAGTGAGTCTGTTCATTTGATGGTAACATCGCCACCTTACTATAATGCAAGAGAATATTCTCAATGGGAAAACATAGAATTATATTTAAATGATATGCGAGAGATTATTCGCGAAGCGTATCGCGTTTTAGATAATCATAGGGTTTTTGTTTGGAATGTTGGAGATATTTTTGACAATGATAACATGTATACTAAATCAACATGGGGGAAAAGGCGAATACCATTAGGTGCTTATTTTATTTCCATATTTGAAGAGGAAGGTTTTACCTTTGTTGATGACTACATATGGGATAAAGGTGAGGTTCAATCCCAGCGACACAAAAATGGAAACAAACCATATCCTTTCTATCAATATCCTATGAATTGTTATGAGCATGTACTAATTTTTCATAAACATCGAACAGATTACACCAGATATCCATGTCCTGTTTGCGGATGCTTACAGGTAAATGGAAACGCATATAGTGAAATTGGTGTTAAAAGTTGGGAATGTAAAAATTTAGATTGTTTTGAAAGAAGTGAAGCAAATAGAGGAAAAAGATTTTCAATAAAAAGCATTTTTACTCAAAACAGACAAAGTGAGAATTTTGCAATCGAAAAAGATTTTATAAAAAAATGGCGTAGAGATATTATTAAAATTCCCCCTGTTATTAAAATAAATTCCAAAGGCGAAAATACATTAGGTCATACTGCTCCATTCCCAGAGGAAATTCCTGAAATGGCAATCAAATTCTTCTCATATCCTGGCGAACTTGTAATAGATCCTTTTGGCGGTAGTATGACAACTCCGATTGTTGCCTCTAAATTAAAGCGAAATGGTTTAGGTATTGAATTAAACAAAGATATGTTTGAAAATAGTATTAGAAAAAATATCATCAATAAACTTGGTATTAATAAGATGGAGGAATTTAACTATGAGTAATCGCTCGGCAGATAGCATTGAAGAAAAGAAAAAACAGGTCATTGGTTTGTATGGTGAAATGCATTTATCAATGCATTTACATGAACTTGGATGGCAAGTTCATCGAGCCTATATTGATGAAGGTATAGATTTTACCATAACAAAGTATTGGTGCCCTAAATGCAAAAAATACAGCAATCAATATATTCGGAAAAGTGAATATAAAGGGAAATCGGCAAAGTGTGTTACAAATTTATGTGAACACTGCAAAGAAACCGAGCTACAAGTTGTTTCAAAGTATTTGCAAGTTAAAACATCAGAAGGTATTGAAATACCTGGAGATTCAAATCATAGAGATTTTAGTTTTCATCCTAAAATCAGATATGATATGGGTGATGATGTGTTTTATGTATGGATTGCTGTATTCAATGATGAAAAAGGTCGAAAAGTATGCTATTATTATATTTTCAATACAAAAGATGTTTCTAAATTTGACAATACAAGTATTGATACATATCAAATAACTGACAACCAAAAAACAACTTTAAGAATTAGGAAAGTTGATGGTGCAATTGTTACTCAAGGCAAAAAGTATGATTACAGTTGTTTTAATGACCAGTTCTTTGGAGATTTCAATTGTTTAGAAACAGAATATATATAAATTATGACAAAGAAGACAGGGGACAAGAAGACAGGGGACAAGAAGACAGGGGACGGTTCTCTGTGTTTTTGAAAAGTCAAAAAATCCTTAACAAAAAAAGCAAGAGCTAAAACCTCTTGCTTTTTTAATTCAAATATAATATAATAATTTTATATTTATTTTCAAGGTGATAAAATGAAGGAAATTTTTAAATATTCTGGTAAAACATTAATTAAGCTTGTTTTAGTTAATATTATGTGCATTGTTTTGGCGATTTCTTTATCTTTTGTTTCAACCGACCTTTTTGGAAAACAGATAGGATATACCGCCAATTGTACCAGTGAGGACGGTAAAACTACCGAAAGCTATGTTCATAATTTTAAAGACGGGGAAGACCTTTTAAAAGCTGAATATGAAGCAAAAGGTTTCACGGTTAAAGAGTCTTACATAAAGCGTTTGGGCAAAACCGCTAATACTGCCGTGCTGCTTACTATTCAACTCCTATGCATTATTTTATCAGCATCTATTATTTATCCTGAAATCTGGCATTTTGGATTTAAAAATCTTAATGCAGTTTCCTTTAAACGCGAGAAAGAGGATAAACTAAAAGGTCTTAAAATCGGACTGATTGCAATAATTCCCGCTGTTGTTTTCTTGGTGTTTATATTTATAACCAAAAACAACCTTTTGAAAGGTTTTCCAATAGCTTATTACAGGCTTGCAAATGCATTTAGTTACGGTTTTTCGCAGCTTATTTGCGGTGATAAAATTATGGCGAATGAGCTTAATATTTTGCAGTATTTAGGTTTATTAAGTTTGCAATTAATAATTCCGATTATAACAACAATAGCTTATCTTTTAGGATATAAAAATATTTCGATTGGCGAAAAGCTTATTTATAAAAAGAACAAATAGGAGAATATAAAATGGCAGGTTTTTTTGGATTATTTAATTATGAAAAAGAGGGTCCGGGTATTTCGAAAAATGCCCCTAAAAAGAAAACATTTGTAGTGTTTTTTGAGACCTTTTTCAGAAACTTTTGGAAGTTTATAACTATAAATATTGTTTATGTTCTTTTATCGCTACCTCTTATTACTAGCGGTTTAGCTGCGGTTGGTATTACTAATGTTACAAGAAACACCGCCCGCGATAAGCATTCCTTTGGTTTGAGCGACTTTTTTGAAACCATAAAGAAGAATTGGAAGCAAGCATTAGTTGTTGGTATTATTAATAATATCGTTACCGGTGTGCTGATTTTCGATATTTACTTTTTCTATGCATTTGTTGAGGAAGGTATCCCTCAAACCATTGGTCTCGGTATGGTTTTTGCCATTATACTTATTTTCAGCATAATGAAATACTATATTTGGACCTTGCTTATTACCTTTAAGTTTTCTATTAAACAAATTTATTTAAATAGTTTCAGATTTGTATTTGCTAATTTTATGAAAAATCTTGGTGGATTTTTATTGATAACCTTGATTTATGCAGGATTTATCGCGTTACCCTTCATATTGGCATCAATAGGAGTTAATCAAATAATTTTCATTTCTTTATTCTTAGAATTTGCATTGCTTACTATGGTGTTACCCGGATTTAAGTATTTGCTTATTCAGTATATTGTTTTCCCGCCTATAAAGAAATATATCATTGAGCCTTATTATTTAGAGCATCCTGATGAGGATATTGAAAAACGCCGCGATTTAGGTCTTGAAATTCCTGAGGAGGAGAGCGAAGATTTAGACGAAGATGGCGACGAGGATTTAGTTTTTAACGATTAATAATTTTCTGTTTTGCAACATATTATTTTATGGTGATAATTATGAGTTGCAGAATAGTTGATTTAAAGAATAAACAGGTTGTTTGTGTTAAAAATGGTTGCGTTTTAGGGTATGTATCGGATGTTGAGCTTGATACTTCAAGCGGTAGACTGATTTCGATTATTATATTCGGCAGACCTAAAATATTAGGGCTTCTCGGCAGAGAAGAGGACATAATTATTCCTTGGGAGGATATATCGGTTATCGGTAACGAAACAGTTTTAGTTAATACCGACCCCGATTTTTTCACAAGATTTTTAAAAAGAAATAAAATCTAAAATATGGTACTGTCTCAAAAATTAATTTCGAGGCAGTACTTTTTTAATGTCTTTTAAAAAACTTATCAAAAAATATTGAAAAAATCTAGGTTTAATGGTAAAATAAACTATGTATAATTATATTTAAAGGCGGTGGTAAAATGGGTATGAAAAAATGGTCGGTTAATGACTATGATAAAGCTCTTGCTAAGGAGCTGGCTTATGAATGTGATATCGACCCAATTGTTGCTTTAATCGCCTCTTCCAGAGGGTATACCGACCCTATGGAGCTTGAAGAATTTTTATATGCTGAAATTGGTTTTACCGACCCTAAGGATACCGCCGATATTATAAAAGCAGCCGATATTATTAATGCAGTTATTGAAAACGGTGAAAAAATTGCGGTTTACGGAGATTATGATTGCGACGGTGTTACAGCAACCGCACTGCTTATTCATTATTTAAGGTCAAGAAATGCGGACGCCATATATTATATTCCTAACCGTTTTGATGAGGGTTACGGTATGAACTGCGAGTCGGTTAAAAGGCTCGCTGAAAGTGGAGTTAAACTGATTATAACGGTTGATAATGGTATAAAATGCCATAAAGAGATAGATTTGGCGAACAGTCTTGGAATTGATGTTATTGTTACCGACCATCATTTACCCGACGATATTCTACCACACGCTGCGGCAGTTGTGGACCCACATAGAATGGATGATGCTTCTGAATTTAAGCAAATATGCGGAGCTGAGGTTGTTTTCAGGCTTATTTGCGTTATGGAGAATAAAGAGCCTGAGGAATTGCTTTCTTGTTATGCAGATATTTTGAGTTTAGCAGTTATTGGCGATATTATGCCCGTAACCGCAGAAAACCGCTCTATTATAAAATTCGGAATTGAAAAGCTTAAAAATAATGCTTTTATAGGTCTATCTGCTCTAATTAATATCGCTGGTCTTGAAAAACAAAATATAAATGCTTCTAAAATTGCTTTTGGATTAGTGCCTCGCATTAATGCCGCCGGCAGAATGGGTAAGGCTGAGCGCGCTGTTGAGCTTTTGTTATCTGATAATATGATGAAAGCCTTGGCTATTGCAGATGAAATTGATAAAGAAAACTCTTTAAGACAGGCTACTGAAAAGAAAATATTTGAGGAAGCTATTGCCATTATCGAAAGCTCTAATTTGAAATACGACCGAGTTATAGTGGTTTCGGGTGAAAACTGGCACCACGGTGTTGTTGGTATCGTTGCTTCAAAAATTTCTGAGCGATATGGAGCGCCTAGTATTCTTTTATCTGATTCTGAGGGTGTCGCTATCGGGTCGGGGAGAAGTATAGATGGCTTTTCTCTTTATGATTCGATTGAATTTTGCGAGGATTTATTAGATAAATTCGGCGGTCATTCCGGTGCCGCAGGATTAACTTTAAAATCTGAAAAAATAAACGAGTTTAGAATAAAAATTAACGAATATGCAAAACAAAACGGGTATATTGCTCCTGAAATAAAATTGGATTGCAAATTAAACCCGTCAGCATTAACGATTGATTTAGCTTTTGCAATAGAAATGTTAGAGCCTTTTGGAGAGGGAAACAAACCTCCGCTTTTTGGTTTATACGGTGTAAAGCTTGAAAGAATAACACCCATTGCAAACGGCAAACATTTAAGACTTCTTTTCAGCAAAAACGAAACAACATTTCAGTGCTTATTATTTGGTGTAACAGCTGATAGTTTTTGTTTTGAAGTTTCCGATATACTTGATTTGGCGGTTAATGTTGAAGCTAATTTTTATCGCGAGGAATATAATGTTTCGGTTCATATAAAGGCATTGCGTTTATGCGGTGTTGATGATGATAAGCTATTTAAAGAAATTGAGATTTTTAATGATTTCTTTGCCGAAAAAGAAAATGATTTTGCTTTAATTTGTCCGAGTCGTGAAGAGGTTGGAGAAATTTATAGGTTTATATTAGAAGCTCCCGTTTTGCCTGACCGTGTTAAATATATTTTCACTAATAAAATAGGCTTTGGTAAAACAGGAATAGCCTTAAAAACTCTTTTGGAATTAGGGCTAGTTGAAATTAGAAAAGACGGAAAGCTTTCATCAGTTTTAG
Source organism: Clostridia bacterium (assembly GCA_017439585.1). Classification (GTDB taxonomy): domain Bacteria; phylum Bacillota; class Clostridia; order Oscillospirales; family Acutalibacteraceae; genus UBA737. The sequence continues at coordinate 12,030 of JAFSIV010000001.1, forward strand.
GAGCTTCCAAAACGGCGCTAACTAATTCTGATACATATAAAAGAATACTTGAAAGGAGTGGCAATAATGAATGATGCTCAGACCAGGGATTATAAAGAGTTATATGAGCTTTTAACTAAACACGGAAGCTATGATATCAAGCTTATTGAAAAAGCCTTTGAAGTTTGTGTTGCCGCTCATGAGGGTCAAAAAAGAGTTTCAAGCGAGGATTATTATATTCATCCTTTTAATGTTGCAAAAATATTGGTAGGTCTCGGTATGGATTCTGAGTCTATTGCTGCCGCCTTGCTTCATGATGTTGTTGAGGATACCGATACAACCATTGAGGAAATTAAATCTCAATTTGGCGGCGATGTTGCGCTACTTGTTGACGGTGTTACCAAGATAGGCAGACTTAATTTCTCAACCAAAGAGCAACAGCAAGCAGAATCTTTAAGAAAAATGCTCATTGCGATGGGTCAGGATATAAGAGTTATTATTATAAAGCTTGCAGACAGACTTCATAATATGAGAACTATTGATGCTATGCCTGAGCAAAAACAGAGAGATAAGTCGGTAGAAACCTTAGAGGTTTATGCTCCTATTGCTCACCGTTTGGGTATCAGACCTGTAAAAGAAGAACTTGAAGATTTAGCAATTAAACACTTAGACCCCGTAGCTTATACCGAAATTGAAAATTCGCTATCACTAAGAAGCCAGCACAGAACTCAAATTTTAGAGGATATAAAATCTCGCATTGAAAAAAGGTTAACCGAAGAAATGCCGAATATGAGAGCGATTTATCAAAGCCGTGTTAAATCTATTCACGGGATATACCGTAAAATGTATGTTCAAGGCAGAGATTTAGACGAGATTTACGATATTTACGCAATTCGTGTTATAACCGATACTGTTGCTGACTGTTATAATATCCTAGGTATTGTGCATGATATGTTTCAGCCGATTCCTAACAGGTTTAAGGATTATATTTCAACTCCAAAACCTAATATGTATCAGTCGCTTCATACAACCGTTATAAGCCGCGAAGGTATTCCTTTTGAAATTCAAATCAGAACCTTCGATATGCATCATACTGCCGAATTCGGTATTGCGGCGCATTGGAAGTATAAAGAGGGAATAACTGAAAACGATAAGAATATGGAGAGCCGTTTGGCTTGGATTAGAGAAATTTTGGATAGCCAAAACACTTCAACCGATGCCACCGATATTGTTAGAAGTATTAAGGTTGACCTATCGCAAGAGGATGTTTTCGCGGTAACTCCAAAAGGTGATGTTATAAATCTTCCGGTAGGGTCCACCATTGTTGACTTTGCTTTTGCTATTCATTCTGCCGTTGGTGTTAGAATGCTTGGAGCCAAGGTAAACGGAAAAATTGCTCCTATTAACCATGAAATTAAAACGGGTGAGGTTATCGAGATATTAACCACTAATAAGGCAGGGCAAGGTCCTAGCCGTGATTGGCTTAATATTGCGGTTACCAACCAAGCAAAAGCAAAAATCCGCTCTTGGTTTAAAAAGGAAAAACGCGAAGAAAATATTGCAACCGGTAAATTAGAATTTGAAAAAGAATTAAGAAGAAACGGTATTGAAATCCCGGAAGAAGATTTTTCTGAATTTATTGAGGATTTAGCTCGTAGGTCGAAGCTTTTAAACGGTGAAGAGTTTTTTGCCGCAATAGGTTACGGCGGAATTTTGCTTTCTAAAATAATTCCTAGAATTAAAGAAGATTTTTCAAAACGAGCCGCAACTTCAAAGCAACCTGAAATCGTTCCTATTCACGATAGTAAGATAGCAAAATCCTCTGAGGGTGTTATTGTTGAGGGTATTGATAACTGCTTGGTTAAGCTTTCGAAATGCTGCGCGCCGCTTCCAGGCGATGATATTATCGGTTTTATAACAAGGGGACACGGTGTTTCTATTCATAAAAGAGACTGCAATAATGTCCCTAAAAATATCGCTGATGCAAATGAACCTGAGCGTTGGATAAGTGCCCGTTGGGACGGAAGTAAAAACGAAGCCTTTACTTCTACCTTGCAGGCAATGTTTATCAATCGAGACGGTGTTGTTATTGATGTTATGAATGCAGTTAATAATATGCGAGTTCCTATTCATAGCATTAATGCCCGCGAACTTAAAGGTGGAAATTGTAGCATTATTTTCACCATCAGTGCCGAAAGTGTTGAGCATTTAAGAAGTATTATTGCTAGAATAGAAAAAATCTCAGGTCTTATAAGCGTTGAAAGGATTAATCAATAATGAAAGCTGTTATCCAAAGAGTGTTAAACGCCAGCGTTTCGGTTGATGGAAAGGTTGTCGGCAGTTGCAACGAGGGATTTATGATTTTGCTCGGTGCTTCAAAGGGTGATACCGAGGCTGAGGCCGAACTTTTGGCTCGAAAGATTGCAAATCTCAGAGTTTTTTGCGATGAAAATGATAAAATGAATTTATCTATTTTGGATATAAAGGGTGAGATTTTAGCAATATCGCAGTTCACCTTGCTTGCCGATGTTAAAAAGGGAAACCGTCCCTCGTTTATCAATGCGTTAGAGCCTATTGAAGCAGAAAGATTATATAAATATTTCTGCGAGCAACTAAAATTAAATGGCATTTCAAAAGTAAGCGAAGGTATTTTTGGTGCTGATATGAAGGTAAGCCTTATAAACGACGGACCTGTTACAATAATTTACGATACAGATATTTGGAGTAAAAATGGAAATTAAAGCTTTGCCATTGGGCTATATTAGGGTTAACTGCTATTTGATTAAAACCGAAAAAGCGGCGATAGTTATAGACCCCGGTTATAAAAATGAGAAAATTGATGAATTTCTTTTAGAAAACGAGGATAAAGAGCGATTAATTTTATTAACCCATGCGCATTTTGACCATATTGGTGCGCTTCCGCTTTTGAGGGATAAAACAGGGGTTAAAATCGCAATAGGTGAAGATGAAAATGAACTTTTAGCAGATGCTTCGCTTAATTTGTCCGACCGTTTTCATGCTCATATACCGCCTTTTTCGGCTAATGTTTTATTAAAAGACTTGGAAGAAATTCAAGTTGGAGACATTAAAATAAAAACTATTTTCACTCCCGGTCATACCAAAGGCTCAGTATGTTATTTAATAAATGATATTTTGTTTTCGGGTGATACCTTATTTTTTGAGTCGGTAGGCAGAACCGATTTCCCAACAAGTGATTTTAATTTGCTTGCCAGCTCAATAAAAAGATTATATGTTTTGCCTGATGAAACGGTTGTCTATTCGGGACACGGCGAGTCTACCACAATATCTCACGAAAAAATTTTTAATCCTTATTTTAACAGTGATAACTTATGAAATTATGTTTGATTAATCATTCTTTTAAGTATGAACTTGAAAAGTTAATAAGAATTTTTTTGCCATTTGAAAAAATAGAATTTTTTGATACTTTTATTTCAGAGGATAACGTTGTAGTTACTGAAATAAAAGGGAACAAAGCGAAAGCTTCGCTTTATTTAAACAATGAACTGTTTAAATACGAAATTTTATTGAATAGTTTTGATGAAAAAAACAAAGAATTAAAGCTGGCTACCGCTTTATTTAACTGTTTTTGCGAGGCTACGGGATATATCTCTCAGTGGGGTTTATTAACGGGAGTAAGACCTGCTAAGCTATGGTCAAGACTAAAAGACAGTATGGGCGAAACCAATGCAGAGCGATATTTTAAAGAAGAACTTTTGGTAAGCGATAAAAAGGTTTCACTTTGTAAAAAGACTAATTTAGGCGAGGATACAATTATAGGTCTTTCAAAACCTAATTCGTATAGTCTTTATATTTCAATTCCTTTTTGTCCAACAAGGTGCAGTTATTGTTCCTTTGTTTCTCATTCGATTGATAAAGCAAAAAAGCTTATTCCTGAATATGTTAACAAGCTTTGCGAGGAAATTATAATAACCTCAAAAATTGCCAAGAAAAATAACTTAAAACTAGAAACGGTTTACATAGGCGGTGGAACTCCAACTGCTATTGATGAATATAATCTTGAAAGGATTATGAAAACTGTTTCAGAAAATTTTGATTTATCTAATATTAGAGAATATACAGTTGAGGCTGGCAGACCTGACACGATAACTGCCCAAAAGCTTACGGTTATTAAAAATAACGGTGCTACTAGAATCAGCATAAATCCCCAAACCATGAACGATTCGGTTTTAGAGACAATCGGCAGAAAGCATACGGAGAAACAAACAGTTGATTCTTTTAAGCTCGCAAGAAGCTTAGGGTTTGATAATATTAATATGGACTTAATTGCAGGGCTTCCGACCGATAATATTGAAAGCTTTAAAACAACCATTGATAAGGTTTTAAAGTTAAATCCAGAGAGCGTTACGGTTCATTCTTTATCCTTTAAACGCTCGTCTAACCTTAATTTTGATGATAATATTAAATCGCGTAATATTGACGCTGAGGCTTCTTTAATGGTTGATTTTGCCTTAGAAACGCTAACTGAAAACGGCATTTTGCCATACTATATGTATCGCCAGAGCAAAACAGTTGGTAATTTAGAAAATGTTGGTTATGCAAAAAAAGGCTTTGAATGTCTTTATAATGTTTATATTATGGATGAAACTCATAGTATTTTAGCTTGCGGTGCTTCGTCTGTAAGCAAATTGAGAGAGCCTGGTGGCAATTTTATAGACCGCATATTTAATTTCAAATATCCGTATGAATATATTGACCGTTTTGATGAAATAATCGCCCGAAAGGACGGTATAAACGATTTTTATAATAAATACGGTATATAATAAAATAATTACTTTTTGGAGGAAATATATATGGAAATTTTTGAAAACGCTATGGATAAAGCTCGTGAGACTATGGATGTTGCAACTGCGAAGGCTAATGAGGTTATTACCGTTCAAAAGCAAAAATTTGAAATTGCAACCTTAAAAACCAAGCGCAATAAGGATTTCGAATTGCTTGGAAAACTTTATTTTAAAAAGCTTAAAGGCGTTGATACTGATGACGAGGCTATTGAATTGGTTGTTAATGAAATTACCGATAAAACTCGCGAAATTAAAAGACTAAGAGCCGAAATTGATGCTGTTAAGAATGGAATCAAATGCCCTGAATGTGATTCGCTTTTAGAAGAAGATGCAGAGATTTGTCCTGTTTGCGGCGCAAAGATTGATTGAGGTATAAAAAATGGATGTTAAAATTGGTATAGTAATTGCCGATGCAGATGAATATAAGCCTATAAAGGAATATGCCAAAAAGATAGGGTTTAGCGAGTATAACCCTCTTAAAAGAACAGGTCATAAGTTTAAAATTTCGGCAGAAAAGGGTAGTGCTGAGGTTTTGGCTTTACTTTGCGGAATTGGTAAAGTTAATTCCGCCGCTGCAACGATGCGTCTTATAGACGACGGTTGCGATATAATCTTAAATTTTGGTCTTTCAGGAGGTGTTTCGGGTATTTCTCGCGGCGAGATTTGTCTTTGCGATAGATTTTTAGAACACGATTTCGACCTAACAGGTATCGGTTATAAGCCTTGCGAAAAACCATTACAGGAATATATATATAATGCGGATGATAGTTTAATTAATCTCTTTAAAACTATAAAACCCGATATAAAACAGGGTACAGCCGTTTGCGGCGATAGTTTTGTTTGCGACGAAAATGTTAGAAATTTTCTTAAAAATGAATTTGGCGCTATGTCTTGCGATATGGAGACTGCCGCAATAGGCTATGTATGCGCTTTTTCTGATATTCCTTATCTTAGTCTCAGAAAAATTTCTGATGATGCTGGAAGCTCAGCAGAGGATGCATACAAGCAAATGAATTCGACTGACGATACAGCGTTATTTGATTATTTTATTGAATTAATTAAACTAATCATTAATTCTGAGAAGTATGGTAGATAATTATGAGTGAAGTTGCAAGCCGTAATTTAAAACGCTCAGCTGCAATTATGCTTTTTGCCACCATTTTGGTAAAGCTGATTGGCGGTCTTTTCAAATTGCCTTTGGCATCTGATTCTGTTCTAGGTGATTTAGGCTTTGGATATTTCTCGGCAGCATACGATGTTTTTACTCCGATTCATTATATTGCTATTTCAGGTTTTCCCGTTGTTATTGCCAAGCTGATTTCTGATAATCTCGGTAAAAACAATCTTTTTGAAGCCAGAAAAATATTTATTCTTTCTCGCAGAATGATAATTTTTCTATCACTTATATGTTTTGTAGTATATTTAGCTGTACTTAGTGTTATTTATTTTTTATTTGGAAAAAGTTTTAATAAATTTTATTCCTTATATGCTATTGCCCCTGCGATAATTTTTTGTTTTATTTCCTCTTGTTACAGAGGTTATTTTGAGGGCTTTAATAATATGACACCTGCTGCGGTTTCTAATATAATAGAAGCTTTTGGCAAGCTTTGTTTAGGCTTAGGACTTTCTCTTATTTCTATTTGTATAGGCTTTGATATTTCGGTTTCTGCCGCTTTTGCTATTTTAGGCGTAACGCTTGGAAGCTTAGCCTCAGCTGTATATTTAAGACTTAGATTTAATAAAGAGAGAAAAGATTTTGATAATACTCTTAAAGGCATAAAAGACAACAAAATCGGTTTTAAAATTTTAATGATTTCTTTGCCGATAGTTTTATCCTCGTTAACAACGAGTATAATGGCATTTATTGATTCTTTAACCGTTTCAAACGCAGGCGGATTTTTAAATTTGAATATAAATTATTTTGCTTCGCTTATTTCAGAGCAGAAAATAACCGAAAATTTATTGCCAACTGTTTTATACGGTATAAGAAGCAAAGCGTTTACATTATTTAACCTAGTGCCAACTCTAACTCTTTCTATTGCAGTTGCCTTAATTCCTTCGATTTCAAAGAGCTTTGCCGAAAAGAATACATCAGAGCTTAAAGAAAATATTGGCGCGGTTGTTAAAATAACCTCGCTTATTGTTCTACCCGCCGGTTTTGGATTTATAGTTTTCGGAAGAAGAATTATGGAGCTTTTATATGGCGTAGGTGCTTCTAGCCAAATAGGTGGAATAATGTTAACCGTTTTCGGTTTTGCCGCTATTTTTGCTGGCTTCTCTTTATCACTTGCCGGAATTTTGCAGGGTATAGGCAAACAAAACATTGTTTTACTTAATATTGCAATAGGTGTTCTTATAAAAATATTACTGAATTTTATTCTTTGCAAAATTGAAAGCATTAATATTTTAGGAGCAGTTTATTCAACCGCCATTTCCTTTTTCGTGATTTTTATTTTGCATTTTATAGTTTTAATAATTCATACAGGCAGAATTACAAGTATTGGTAAAAATATCATAAAACCTTTATTAGCTTCTTTTATTTGCATTTTAATAAGCTATTCATTCAGTTTTATAGACAACTCAAAAATTTTCACTGTTTTAGCAATGATTATTGCGGTTATAATTTATTTTGTGGCTTTAATATGGCTTAAATGCATAGAAGAATCGGATTTTTATTTGTTACCGAGCTCAGAAAAACTAATAAAAATTTCTAAAAAATTTAAAATTATACGATAAAAATATAATTTTCTTTTTAAAAAAGTAAATAAATAGTTAAATTTTGAAAAATTTAACTAAAATCTATTGATTTTTTTTGAAAAGTATGGTAAATTATTTATATACATTATGTGTATTAATTTTATTTGGTATTTTTTAAAAAAATTTGGAGGTTTTAAAAATGAACAAGACAGAATTAGTTGCTGCAATTGCCGCTAAGGCAGAAATTTCAAAGAAGGATGCTGACAAGGCACTTGCTGCTTTTGTTGATACTGTTGTTGCAGAATTAAAAGCAGGCGAAAAAATTCAACTTGTAGGTTTTGGTACTTTTGAAGTACGTGAGCGTGCAGCTCGTGAGGGTGTTAACCCTGCTACCGGCGCTAAAATTAAAATCGCCGCTTCTAAGAACCCTGTTTTCAAAGCAGGTAAGGCTTTAAAAGAAGCTGTTAACTAATTATTAGTTTAAGCGAGCCGTCCTTTATGGGCGGCTTTATTTTTTACGGAGGAATATATGCGTTTAGATAAGTTTTTAAAGGTTTCTAGAATTATAAAAAGGCGAACTATTGCAAACGAAGCCTGTGATGCCGGCAGAGTTATTGTTAACGGCAAACCGGCTCGCGCTTCTTATGATGTTAAGGTTGGAGATAAAATTGAGATAACCTTTGGTACAAGGGAGTTTAAAGCTGAGGTTATATCGGTTAAAGAGGTTGTTAAAAAAGAAGATGCCGCTTTAATGTATAAAATAATTTAAGATTTTGCAGAATAAACTAATAGCTCTTTAAATATATTTAGATAGGAAATTATTTTTGGAGTGTTGGTTTTGGAAGAAACTTTAAATAAAAATCATAGTATAATAACCGAAAATCGCAAAAAAATCACCCTTACCGGCATAAATCAGGTTCTTTCCTTTGATGATGAAACAATTATGCTGGATACTTCTTGCGGAAAGCTTGCTATCAAAGGAATAGGGCTTCACATTATAAATTTTGATGCTGAAAGCGGTGACCTTTCAGGCGAAGGAAAAATATCTGCTTTGATTTATACCGCCGAAGAAAACGGCGGGGGATTTTTATCCCGTATTTTTAGATAGCTTATGTGGGAAATCAGTAATTCTTTTCAGGTTTTATCTTTTTTCAGAGCTCTGATTCTTGGTGTATTTCTAGGTTTTTTCTATGATTTTTGGCGCTCAGTCAGAAAGGTTAAAAAATTTGGTACCTTATCTGTGTTTTTTCAAGATTTATCATATTTTTTCATTGCATCACCTATAATTTTTTCTTTTCTGTTAAGCTTAACAAATGGAGAAATCAGAGCATTTATTTTTATTGCTATTATATTAGGATTTATAATATATAGAGTAACTCTTTCGGTTTTAATATTTAAAATTTTTATCTGTGTTTTTAAATTTATTTTTATAAATTTTACTCGCTTAAATTCGTTTTATTATCGAATGTTTGATAGCTTTTTTGCATTTTTAAAGAAAATATTCGACTTTTTTATGGCTTTTTTTGAAAAATGGAGAAATTATAGGAAAAAAGTCTTGAAAAAGAAGTAATGTTTGTTGTATACTATATAAGATAATTTATATTAATTTGGGGATTTGATGTTATGTCAGGAAAACCTGTTAAGCGTAAACCTAAAAAACAACGCAGTATCATAGTGCGCATTTTAGTTTTGGGCGTTTGTGTTTATATGGTTGTAACATTAGGCTCGCTTTTAGGTAAACTTAATGAAAGCAAAGCCGAGCTTAAAGCCTTAAAGGAACAGGAAACCCAAATGATTACCGAAATTAACGAGCTTCGTTCTTTGCTTGAAGGCGATAATAGAAAAATAATCGAAAAGGCCGCGCGCGAGCGTCTTGGATATATTTATCCTGATGAGCAGATTTTTGAAGATATTTCAGGTAATTAAAAATTTAACAAGGAATTTTAGGGGGATTTCATTTTTTTATGCAGCTTACTGTTGGACAAATTGTTGAAGGCAAAATAACCGGTATAACCAATTTTGGTGTTTTCGTTGATTTAGGCGATGGAAAATCCGGTTTGGTACATATTTCTGAGGTAGCCCGCTCTTATGTTAACGATATTAAAGAATTTGTTAAAATAAATGATGTTGTTAAAATGAAGGTTTTATCTATATCTGAGGATGGTAAAATCTCGTTAAGTATCAGGCGCGCTCTTGAAGATGAAACCGAAGAAAAACCAAAGCGTCAGCCTCGCAGAGAAAAGCCCCAGTCTGCGCCCTCAAAGCCGGACGGTTCTTATACTTGGACTCCCATGAAGCCTGAGCCTGCTAGCTTTGAAGAAATGATGAACCGTTTTAAACAAACAAGTGATGAAAAATTTTCAGATTTAAAACGCAAAAATCCTGAGGTTAAGCGTTCAAAACGCGGAGCTATGAAATAAAATTAGGGCGGTTTCGCTTAATGCGTTATCGCCCTTTGCTTTTGATGTGATTATTTTGAGAGGTTAAAATGAATAAAATTAATTTAGTTGCACCTTGTCTTTTTGGAATTGAAAGCGTTGCCGCTGATGAATTCAGAAGAATGGGCTTTGAGAATATTGTTACGGAAAACGGACGTGTTTTACTCTCAGGAGAGGAAAATATGCTAGCCAGAGCTAATATATGTTCGCGTTTTGCTGAGAGGATTTTAATAAATGTTGGTGAATTTGAGGCAGTTACTTTTACCGAGCTTTTTGATGGTGTTAAAGCGTTGCCTTGGGAAAATTTCATTGGTCGCGATGATGCTTTTCCCGTTAACGGTTGGAGCATTAATTCTCAGCTTTTTAGTATTCCTGATTGCCAGTCTATCATTAAAAAAGCGATTGTTGAGAGACTGAAATTAAAATATAATATAAATATTTTCGCAGAAACCGGTCCTGAATATAAAATTCGTTTTTCAATTCATAAAAACAGGGTTACGATGATGATTGATACCTCAGGTGATGGTCTTCATAAGAGAGGATATAGAAGAAATTCTAACGATGCTCCTTTAAAAGAAACCTTGGGCGCGGCAATGTGCGACCTGGCGAGAATTTATCCTGATACTAAGATTTTCGACCCATTTTGCGGTAGCGGTACCTTGCTTATCGAAGCTGCTTTAATGGCAACAAATATAGCCCCTGGACTTCGCAGATATTTTGCGGCTGAAAGATTTGGTTTTTTAAATGATAAAATATGGCGCGAGGAGAGGACTCGCGCTCAGGATTTAATTCGACATAATATTGATTTTAAAGCGCAAGGTTTTGATATAGACCCTGCCTGTGTAGAGCTTACTTTGGCTAACGCTAAAAAAGCGGGTGTTGAAAAATATGTTAAAGCCTCTATCGGAGATATTAAAGATTTTTCCGCTTTAAAGGAAAGGTGCTTGACTATAACTAATCCGCCTTACGGAGAACGATTATTAGATGTTAAAGCGGCAGAGGAGTTATATAAAATTATGGGAGACCGCTTTGTTAGAGGAGACGGTCAAAAGTATTATATAATCAGTCCTCACGACGAATTTGAGAAACATTTCGGCAGTGTTGCAGATAAGCGCAGAAAGCTTTATAACGGTATGATTAAATGCCAATTATTTATGTATTTCAAAAATAAATAAAATTAAAAAGTGTAGCATTACCGATTCGGTTTTGCTACACTTTTTCTTTAAATTAATAAAGCAATAATTAAAATAATAATCGCTATTATAAAAATTATTAAAATTATTTTGCCTTTTGGAAATGCTTCAAGAATTTTATCTTTAACAGTAACTTCTTCCGTCTCAGAAGTGGTTGGGTTATTTTCGGTTTGGGTATTTGGACTATCCGATACAGAAGATTCAACCTCAGAGCTATTGTTTTTGCCGGTTTCTGAACTTGATACCTCGGGCGACGATTCAGGTTCAATTTGCTCTGCAACTAAATTATTTACATAATCGTTTGGCGGAGCAACATTACCAAATTCGTTTTTAATATCACCTTCGGTTGAATCTTTAAGAGTGTAACTGATTTGGTCAACAAATTCAGCACATCTAATACAATGCCTAGACATCAAACCGCTTTCTTCCTTGGTTGCCGCTTTATCAATCGTGAAATCCTTTGAAAATTCGTGTCCGATAGGGGAGTTATTTCTAAGCTCAACATGACCGCAATCATTACAGGTTCTACTATCATAGCCGCTTTCAAGACAGGTTGGGATTGCCGCAACAGTCCAATCAGAATAGTTTTTATGAGGGCAATTATCCTCGCTTAAACCAACATCAACACCGCCGGGAATGATTTCAGGCATAATTCTATGAAGCTTCCAGTTGCAAAAATCTCCCGAACCGTATTTAATACTGATTTTAGTAAGCCCCGCCTTAGTTTTAGGTTTAATTTTAAACTTTAAGCTAATAAGTGTTCCGTTGTTTTTTCGGTCTAAGCTTTCGAGGGTTACGAGGCGGATAAGGTTTTTAGAGGGATGATCCTGAATTTCGTGAGCAAATATAACATTACCAGGTAAATCTTCAATTAATTGCAGAGCTGAAGAATCGTATGTAATTGAAATGGTAATCGCTATAATACCCGGATTATCTTCTATGGTGATAGGAACTATAACTGTATCACCGGTATTTCCACTGACTTTTCCAATGGTTATAACGCCTTGGTTAACAATAACTTTTTCAGCAGCAAAACAGGGAACAGATATAGCAGTAATCATTAAAGCTACTAAAATAATGCAAAATATTGATTTGAAAATATTTTTAAGCACAGTAAATCTCCTAAAATTTATTATATAAATAATATAACATTTTTTTAATTCTAAGTCAAATACTATCTTATGTTTTCAAATATTGGAAATCTAAAATAAAAATTTTAAAAATATGCAGTTTATGCTTGAAAAAATGCATATTTTTGTATATAATAATATTATATATGTCTATATTTATATAGATTTATGATTTTTCGATTTTGAGGAGATTTGTATGACACGAAAAATGGCCCGTGAAGAAGCTTTTATATTAACCTTTGAAAAAGCTTTTTCGAGTGACGATGTTGGGGAAATATTTGAGATTGCCAAAGAAGTTCGCGATTTAGAACCCGATGAATACATAGAAAGAGTTTTCTTCGGAATTTTTGATAATATCGAGGAAATTGATGGTATTATTTCCGAAAACGCTGTTGGTTGGAAAATCGGAAGAATTTCAAAAACCGCTTTATCGGTTTTAAGGCTTGCTATTTTTGAAATTAAGTATTGCGATGATATTCCCGCATCTGTCTCGGTTAATGAAGCGGTTGAGCTTTGCAAAAAATATGCAACAAAAGAAGATTCCGCTTTTGTAAACGGATTGCTTTCGACCGTTATTAAAAAATCATAAATTATGAATATATCTGCATTAACGGTTAAACAGTTAAACCTCTATGTTCGCTCCCTTTTAGAAGGCGATCCTAGACTTGCAAATGTTTTAGTTCAGGGCGAAATATCTAACTTTAAAAATCATTATGCAAGCGGTCATTTTTACTTCACCTTAAAAGACAGTGAGGCAACTATTCGATGTGTAATGTTTAGAACAAATGCCTCTCGTCTTAAATTTGAGTTCCAGGACGGTATGCAGGTGATTTTATGGGGTAGGGTTTCGATTTATGAAAAAGACGGTCAATATCAGTTTTACTGCGAGGAAGCATATCCCTCAGGTATTGGTGATATTGCCATGCAGTTTGAACAGACTAAGGCAAAGCTTGAAGCCGATGGCTTGTTTGATGCTGATAATAAACGTCCTATACCTAAGTTTCCTAAATGCATTGCGGTTGTAACCTCTGATACCGGAGCTGCCGTTCAGGATATTTTAAATATACTGTCTCGCAGGTGGGATTTAGCTGAGATAATTTTATGTCCCGTTTCGGTTCAAGGTGAGAACGCAGTTGGCGAAATGATTGATGCTCTTGAAAGAGTTTATAATCTAAACCGTGCAGATGTTATAATTATTGGCAGAGGCGGCGGTTCAAAAGAAGATTTATATGCATTTAACAGTGAGTCGCTTGCTCGAAAGATTTATGAATCTCCCGTGCCTGTAATTTCAGCTGTTGGTCACGAAACCGATTTTACAATTTGCGATTTTGTTGCCGATTTACGAGCGCCAACTCCGTCGGCTGCGGCAGAGCTTGCGGTTTGTGATAAAGCCGAAATATCAATGCGATTAGAAAATTATAAAACCTCATTATCTAATTTATTAAAGGCTAAATATAACCTTAACAGAATTAAGCTTGATTCGGTTTTAAATTCACCTGTTTTTAAAAATCCGCAAGACTTTTTTATTAGTAATAGATATATTCAGTTAGACCGCTTTGAAGAAACTTTAAAGCGCTCTGCAAGTTTAAAGGTTGATAGTTTAAATTTAAAAACTTTATCTCTTGCCGAAAGATTAGATGTTTTAAGTCCGTTAAAGGTTATGGCGCGCGGATTTACTGCCGTTCAAAAGGACGGTAAAACAGTAAATAGCGTTAAAAATTTTAATATTGGAGATAAATTAGAGTTAACCTTTTATGACGGTAAAGCAAAAGCGGATATAACTGAAATTTTTAAGGAGAACTAATATGGCTAGCCAAAATATTGATTTTGAAAAATCTCTTAACGAATTAGAAAAAATTATTGAAAAGCTTGAAAATGGCGAGTGTTCGCTTGAAGAGTCTATTACTCTTTTTGAGCAAGGTATGAAATATACAAACGACTGCAAAAAAGCCTTAGAAAAGGCTGAAAAGAAAATTATTACTTTAACTCAGGCCGAAAGAGAGGAAAATAACGGTGATTGAGCAAAAATTAATCCAATATAATACCATTTTAGAAAATAGAATTAACGAAATTTATCCCGAATTAGATGTTGAATACAATAAGGTTTTAGAAGCTTCAAGATATAGCTTAATGTTAGGCGGCAAAAGAATAAGACCCGCTTTGGTTTTTGAATTTTGCAAGCTTTGCGGCGGTGATATAAATTCTGCCTTGGATTTTGCTATTGCTATTGAGATGATTCATACATATTCTCTTATTCATGATGATTTACCCTGCATGGATAATGATGATATGAGAAGGGGAAAGCCTTCTTGCCATAAAAAATACGGAGAGGATATTGCTCTTCTTGCAGGGGACACTTTACTAACAGAGGCCTTTTTCATAGCTGCAAATGCAAATGTTAAACCTGAAATGGCATTAAAAGCTGTTAGTGTTTTAGCTTCTAATGCAGGGCTTCACGGTATGATAGGCGGTCAGGTTTTAGACCTTTCCTTTGAAGAAAACACACCTGATGTTAATGAGCTTCAAAATATGTATATGAGAAAAACAGGTGCGCTTTTAATAGCCTCTGCTATTCTCGGTTGCATAGCTGCAGGAAAGGATGACGAGGATACCATTAAGAGTGCCACAAAATACGGTTATAATTTGGGTCTTGCTTTCCAAATTATTGATGATATACTTGATGTTACCTCTACTGAGGCAACCCTTGGTAAGCCGATCGGAAGCGACGAGAAAAACGGCAAAACAACCTTTGTTTCGCTCTATGGACTCGATAAAGCTTTCGCCATTGCGGCTGAGCTTTCAAATGCCGCGCTTGATGCTTTGGATGAACTGGGCGGCGATACCGAAACATTATATGAACTCACCAACTATTTGTTGGATAGAAATAAGTAATTAAAAAGGACTGTAAAATTTGGATTATCCGATTTTAAGTAAAATTAAATCTCCTGATGATGTAAAACAATTAGACTCGACTCAAACTCAAAATTTATGTGAAGAAATTCGAGATTGCATCATAAATACTGTTTCAAAAAACGGCGGTCATTTGGCTTCAAACCTTGGAACCGTTGAGCTTACTGTTGCCTTGCACAAGGCATTTTCCTCGCCTCGTGATGCTATAATTTTTGATGTTGGTCATCAGTGTTATACTCATAAGCTAATAACCGGCAGATTTAAAGAATTTAATTCTTTGAGAACCAAAGGCGGACTTTCAGGCTTTATGAATCCCTTTGAAAGTGAACATGATGCGGTTATTTCCGGCCATAGCAGTTGCTCTATTTCTGCGGCTTACGGCATTTATAAGGCTAAGCGAATAGCCGGCGAGGACGGAACTGCGGTTGCCGTTATAGGAGACGGTGCTTTAACAGGCGGTATGGCTTATGAAGCATTAAATAACGCAGGCAGCGGAAGAAGTAATTTTATTGTTGTTTTAAATGATAATAAAATGTCTATTTCAAAAAATGTTGGCGCGTTATCGAGAAGCTTAACAAAAATGCGAAACAAACCTAAATATCATAAATTTAAGTTTGCTTTCAGCAGTTTTCTTCTCAAAGTTCCGCTAATCGGAAAATGGCTTCATAATATAATTTTCTCTATTAAAGAGGGTCTTAAAGAAATAGTATACCGCAAAAACATTTTTTCATCTTTGGGTTATAACTATTTGGGACCGGTTGACGGGCATAATATTCCCGCTATGGAATCCTTGTTTAAAATAGCCCAAGGGTATACAAGACCTTCGTTAATACATGTTGTAACCACCAAGGGAAAAGGCTATTCTTTTGCTGAAACAAGCCCTAAGAATTATCACGGTGTATCTCCATTTAATATTGAAGAGGGTGCCGACCTTTCAAATAGCAACAATTTTTCGGCAATTGCAGGTAAAACCCTTTGCGGTTTAGCTGCGGCAGATGATAAAATCTGCGCTATAACCGCCGCTATGACCGAGGGAACAGGTCTTGCCGATTTTGCTAAGGATTATAAACCGAGATTTTTCGATGTTGGTATTGCTGAGGCGCACGCTGTAACCTTTGCGGCAGGTCTTGCAAAAGGTAGTTTAAAACCTTATTTTGTTGTTTATTCTTCGTTTTTACAAAGAGCTTACGACCAGATTATTCATGATGTTGCAACTGCAAATTTACCTGTAAGACTTTTGGTTGACAGGGCTGGTATTGTTGGTGAGGACGGTATTACCCATCAAGGACTATTTGATGTTTCATATCTAACCTCTATACCAAATATTTCGATTTATTCTCCTGCAACATTTGAAGAGCTTGAATATAGAATTAAATTATCTGCTGCCGATAATAATTTTTGCGCTATCAGGTATCCAAGAGGAGCAGAAAAAGCTTGCTTGGATTTTGATAAAAAGGCAGATTTTAATGTTATAAAAGGTAATGTTAATAAAGCTATCATAACCTATGGTAGACTTTTTTCAGAAGCCTCCTCGGTTAAAGAAAAGGTTGATATTAACCTTGTTAAGCTTAATAAAATTTATCCTTTATCAAATTCTTTATGTGATGAACTAAGTAATTTTAATGAATTACACTTTTTTGAAGAATCTGAAAAAAGCGGCGGTATTGCAGAGCATTTATCAGCTATGCTTTTGGAAAAGGGATATAAAGGTAAATTTGTTATTCATTCGGTTGAAAATAAGTTTGTTCCAACTAATAAGGTTACCGATGCATTAAAAGAATACGGGTTGGATGCAGAAGCTATGCTTAATGCAGTCAGCAATTAATCGGGTTTGGAGAAATTATGGCAGAAAAGAAAAGATTAGATGTGTATCTGGTTGAAAACGGATTTTGCGAAAGCCGAGAAAAAGCAAAAGCACTTATTATGGCAGGCATAGTTTTTGTTAATAATCAAAAATCCGATAAAGCAGGGAATACTGTTAAAGAAAAGGATATAGTTGAGGTTAGAGGCGAAACCTTAAAATATGTTAGCCGTGGCGGATTAAAGCTCGAAAAGGCGGTTAATTCCTTTGGTCTTGATTTAAACGAATTTATTTGCGCCGATATTGGTGCTTCAACCGGTGGCTTTACTGATTGTATGCTTCAAAACGGTGCTAAAAAGGTTTATGCTATTGATGTAGGATATGGTCAGCTCGCATGGAAGCTTAGAACCGACGAGCGCGTTATAAACCTTGAAAGAACCAATTTCAGATATGTAACAAATGAGCAAGTACCTGATTTGCTCGATTTTGCATCGGTTGATGTATCTTTTATCTCTTTATCTCATATTCTACCAACCTTGCGCGAGCTATTAAAGAAAAACGGCAGAGCAGTTTGCCTTATTAAGCCTCAGTTTGAAGCTGGCAAGGAAAATGTTGGTAAAAAAGGTGTTGTTAGAGAAAAATCGGTACATATTGATGTTGTTAACAAAATTTTAGATTTAAGTATTAAAGACGGTTTTTCGGTTTTAGGTCTTGATTTTTCTCCCGTTAAAGGTCCTGAGGGGAATATTGAATATTTATGTTATCTTGAAAAAACCGAAACCCCTGAGATTTTAACCGAAAGCGATGCTATAAGTGTTGTTGAGGCTTCTTATAATAAATTAAACGATTAAATCGTTTAGTATTTTTAAATTGTAAAGAGGTGAAATAAATGGTTGTTGCCGTTATACCCAATTTGGATAAACGAGGTTCTGCTGAGGTTGTTGAAAAGCTTGGCAAATTATTAAAATCAATGGATATCGAAGCATATCTTCCTGATAATATTTTAGGCACTGATTTTAAACACGCGACTGATAACCAAATTTTTAAATTAGCGGATATTATCATAACAATCGGCGGAGACGGAACTATCATCCGTTATGCTAAGCGCGCCGCTCAGGATAATAAACCCGTTTTAGGTATAAATGCAGGCAGAATGGGTTTTCTTGCAAACATTGAGCAAAATGAATTAAATTTAATAAATAAACTTAAAACCGGTGAATTTTCGGTTGAAAAACGAATGATGCTCTCGGTTACTGCTTCTGAAAACGGCAAAATTATTGGTGAATATACCGCTTTAAATGATGCGGTAATAACCAGCGGTTTTATTTCGCGTATTATAGATGTTTCGGTTGGTGTTGGCGGCGATTTTATTAACTACCGCGCTGATGGGCTTATTATTTCAACCCCAACAGGTTCAACTGCTTATTCTATGTCGGCAGGCGGTCCTATCATTGACCCGTTAACCGAAAGCTTTTGCATAACCCCGATATGTTCTCACTCACTTTCTGCAAAACCGATTTTATTAGGTGCAGATAATGAGATTAAGCTAAAAGCTTATTCTAAAAAGAAAACCGATATTTTCTTAACTGTTGACGGTAGAAAAGCGATTGCTGTTAAGCCTTATACCGAAATCACCATAAAACGCTCATCTAATTTTGTTCAGTTGATAAGACTTAATGAGCGTTCGTTCTATAAAACCCTTTCTTATAAATTTAAAGACGGCAGGAGTGTGTAATATGAAAAGTGCTAGGCAAGAAAAAATCTTAGAGCTTATCAAAAATCAGGTTTGTTTAACCCAAGAGGATTTGCAAAACGGTTTAGAAGCTTTAGGCTTTAATGTTACGCAGTCGACCGTTTCAAGAGATATAAGAGAATTAAAATTGGTTAAAGGCAGGGACGAAAAGGGAAATTACAGATATTTATCTAACCTCAATAATCATAATTCTCAAAGCTCTGATGCTAAATATCATAATCTATTTTCAGGTACAGTTAAGACGGTTAAATATTCAATGAATAATGTTGTTATTAAATGCGAAAACGGTATGGCTTCAAGTGCCTGCGTTGCGGTTGACGAGTTATATGGCGATATGATGATTGGCTCGCTTGCAGGGGACGATACAATAATAATTGTAACCGAAAGCGAGGCTCATTCAAAACAGCTTACCGAATCACTCAGAAAACTTTTATAATAGCGGCGGATAAATTATGTTAAAATATTTACATATTGAAAATATTGCGGTTATAGAGCAAACCGATATCGAATTTAAAAGCGGTTTTAATGTTTTGACCGGTGAAACAGGTGCAGGTAAATCAATTGTTATTGACTCCATAAATGCGGTTTTAGGCGAGAGAACTTCAAAGGATTTAATAAGAGCCGGATGCAGCGAAGCCTTGGTTTCTGCGCTTTTTGGCGAGCTAGACGATAAAACTGTTTTAAAACTAAAAGAATTTGATATTTCTCCTGATGAAGATGGAAATATTTTGGTTTCAAGAAAACTCAGTTTAAACGGCAAGGGTTTAATTAAAATAAACGGCCTACCGTTTACTGCTTCGGTTTTAAAAGAAGTTTCCTCTTTTCTTATTAATATTCACGGTCAGCACGATAATCAAAGACTATTAAATGCAGAGCATCATTTTGAATTTTTAGATGCTATTGCCGAAAATGAAAAAGAAAAAACTGAATATTACTTGGAGTTTAAGAATTTAAATGCTATCAGACGCTCTTTGCAAGAGCTTGAAACTGATGAGGATGCAAAAGAGCGCAAAATCGACCTTTTGAAGTATCAGATTAACGAATTAAAATCTGCTGATATTAAAATTGGAGAAATTGAGTCTTTAAAGAAAAAGTTAGAAATTGCAGAAAATGCTGAAACAACCTTAAAGGCATTAAATACTGCTAACACTTTGCTATACGGCGATGAAAATACAGACGGTATAACAACCCTTTTAAAAGCAGTCTCAAAGCAATTATCCTTATTAAAAGGCGAAAGCTTTGAAGAAAATTATAATAAAATCAATAATATTTTAAGCGAAACCGAGGATGTTGCCGATTTTATCGGAAGCGCCTTATCAAGTGGAGAGCTTCAAAATATTAATGCAGATAGTATCAACGAACGGCTTGACTTATTATATAAGCTTATGATAAAATACGGTAATACCGAAGAGGATATGTTATCTTTTCTTGAAAATGCCGAAAAAGAGCTTGATGAAATCACCTTTTCCGACCGTAAAGTAGCCGAGCTTTCTGCTATGCTTGAAGCATCAAAAGAGAAACTGATTTTGCTTGCGGATAAGCTATCAAGCACCCGAAAAAATGCGGCTATCAGATTCGAAACCGAAGTTACTGATGTTCTTAAAGAGCTTAATATGCCGTCGGTTTCTTTTAAGGTTGATATTAAGGACGGAAGATATACAAAGCAGGGCAGAGATATTGTTGAATTTTTGATTTCTGCCAATGCGGGTGAAGCTTTAAAACCGCTTGCTAAAATTGCTTCGGGCGGTGAGCTTTCGAGAACAATGCTCGCAATCAAAAGTGCTCTTTCGGATAAAGACAGTATACCTACTATGATTTTCGATGAAATTGATACTGGTATCAGCGGTTTTGCAGCCGACAAGGTAGGTACTCAGTTAAAACGAGTGTCAGATAATAAGCAGGTTATTTGTGTTACTCATTTGGCGCAAATAGCGGCTCGTGGCGATAACCATTTGCTTATTGAAAAAAGCAGTAATAACGGAAGAACCTATACTGCGGTTAAATCTCTTTCTTATGAAGAGAGAATAAGTGAAATAGCCCGAATAATGTCGGGCACGGAAATAACAGAGAATTTATATAATTCTGCAAAGGAATTATTAGATAGGAGTTTATAAAAATGCAAATTTATGATGAATTAGTAGCCCGCGGTCTTATTGCTCAGGTTACAGATGAGGAAGAAATTAAGGAGCTTATAAACAACGGTAAGGCTACATTTTATATTGGTTTTGACCCAACTGCCGATAGTCTTCATGTTGGTCATTTTATGGCGCTTTGTCTTATGAAGCGTTTGCAGATGGCAGGTAATAAGCCTATCGCTTTAATCGGCGGAGGAACAGGTCATATCGGAGACCCTTCGGGCAGAACCGATATGCGTTCTATGATGACTGCCGAGCAAATTCAACACAACTGCGATTGTTTTAAAAAGCAAATGAGCCGTTTTATTGAGTTTGGCGAAGGTAAAGCTCAAATGGTTAACAATGCAGACTGGCTTTTAAAGTTAAATTATGTTGACCTACTTCGTGAGGTTGGTGCTTGCTTCTCGGTTAACAATATGCTAAGAGCAGAGTGCTATAAGCAGAGAATGGAAAAGGGTCTTTCGTTCTTAGAGTTTAACTATATGATTATGCAAAGCTATGACTTCTATCATTTATTTAAAGAATATGGTTGTAATATGCAATTCGGCGGAGACGACCAATGGAGTAATATGCTCGGCGGTACTGAGCTTATCCGCAAAAAGTTAGGTAAAGATGCTTTTGCTATGACTATTACTCTTCTTCTTAACTCAGAGGGTAAAAAGATGGGTAAAACCGTTGGTGGTGCTGTTTGGCTAGATCCCGAAAAAACTTCCCCTTACGAATTTTATCAGTATTGGAGAAATGTTGGAGATGCTGATGTTTTAAAATGCATCAGAATGTTAACCTTCTTGCCCTTGGAAGAAATTGATAAAATGGATTCATGGGAGGGCTCTCAGCTTAATACCGCTAAGGAAATTCTGGCATTTGAGCTTACTAAATTGGTTCACGGCGAAGAAGAAGCAACCAAGGCTCAGGAAACCGCAAGAGCGGTATTTGCGGGTGCAGGTTCTCACGAAAATATGCCAACCACTGAACTCACCGATAGCGATTTAACCGACGGTAAAATCGGGATTTTGGATATGATGGTTAAAGCAGAGCTTGTATCCAGTAAAGGTGAGGGAAGAAGACTTGTTCAACAAGGCGGTGTTAGCATAAACGGCGAAAAAATAACCGACCCTGCTTTCAGTTTTTCGGCTAATGATTTCAGCGAGGAAGTTATACTTAAAAAAGGAAAAAAGGTTTATAATAAGTTTATTCTAAAATAAAATTTTCGGGCGGATTTCCGCCCGATTTTTTGTTTAAAACCTTTAAAATTTGGTAATATTAATTTTATTAAATTTAAAGGGTGATTATTTGACACTGATTTTAATTATTTTAGCTTTAATGCTTTTTGTATTTTTCGGGCTTACAGTTTATTTTTTCTTTATAACCTTTGTTAAAATGCGAATTCCTGATTTAGAAGATGTATATAATAAGGATAACGAAGTTTTTAAAGAGTATGTTGAAACCTTTAAAACAGGCGTTGATTTCATAAATAACAGTCCGTATACTTGGATTTATACTCTAAGCTTTGACGGATTAAAATTAGCCGCAAGGTATTACGATATAAAATCAGATAAAACGATTATTTTGTTTCATGGATACCGTTCTTTACCTGCAAGAGATTTCTCTTATGCAGTTAAAATGTATTCAGAGCTGGGATACAATGTTTTGCTCTGCGAACAGAGAGCACACGGCAGAAGCGAGGGTAAACTTATTTCTTTCGGTATCAGAGAAAGCAGGGATGTTTCTTCTTGGGTTACTTATATAAGCGAAAAGTATAAATGCAGAAAAATTGCATTATGCGGTATTTCGATGGGAGCAACAACCGTTTTGTTATCCCTCAAAAATAAAATGCAAAATGAAGTTAAATGCGTTATTGCCGACTGCGGTTTCACTTCACCTGAGGAAATTATAAGAATTGTTGGTAAAAAAGCGTTTAATTTAAACGCAAAAATCTTTTTGCCTTTCTTAAATTTTTATTGCAAAATTCTCGGTAAATTTTCAATAAAAGGTGTCTCAACGGTCGATATTATCAAAAAAACCAAAATGCCTGTTTTATTAATACACGGTGAAGCCGATTCGTTTGTGCCTTGTGATATGAGTAAAGAGGTTTATAATGCTGCCAAAAACGGAAATGTTAGGCTTATAACCGTTAAAAATGCTAATCACGGAATGTCCGGTTTGGTTGACAGAAAAAATGTATATTGTGGTATTAAAAAGTTTTTAAGAGAAAATGTTGTATAATTTTATGTTTTTTAAGCTTTTTAAGGTTGACATTTTATGGTTTTAATTATAAAATAATATTGAATAGAATAATTTTAGAAAGGAATGTAACGGCTATGCGTAATTTAAAATTTAAACTCGTTAGTTTTGCTTTGATTATAGGTTTATGTCTATCGTTTGCCGCTTGCAATCCGGTGGATGATGATTACGGTGTTAAAAGCGAGGTTTCTACCGAGCTTGAAAACTCTTTAAATGCCGCCGAGCATGACGATACTCCAATTATGTCTTCTGATAGAGTAATGTCTAAATATTTTGATATAAGTCTTTTTGATGAGGAAAATTATGCTGATATTTATTTAGGCAAAAAATTTAAATTAAACGGCGTTTTAAATGGCGAAAAACTTGAAGTGCCTACCAAGATTGCCGATTTAAATAAAAAGGGCTGGAAATTAAACGAAGGAAATGCTTATGACGAAAAATCATTAGTTTTTTCCTATGAAACTATTGAGGCTTCTATTATAAATGAAAAAGGAGTAGTTTTAACGGTTTGGTTTTATAATTCGTCCCGTTCTTCAAAAACTCTCAGCGAATGTAATATTGTTAAGTACTTGATAAAAAATGATTTTTATCAAGATAATCAAAATTATAATGAATTTAATGTGAACGGTATAACAAATTCAATGGCAATAACCGATGTTATTGATACTCTTGGAACTCCTTCGCATTTCTATAAGGTTTCGGATAATTCATATTATCTCGATTATTTTGCAACAAAGAAGGACCGCCGAAACGGAATAACGGTTTATATTAATCCTTTGGAGGATTCAATAACCTCCATTGAGTTTTCTTATTATAAATAATTTTTTTTGAAAGCGGAGAATAATCCGCTTTCTGTTTTGGAGTGATAATTTATGAAAAAACATTTGCAAACGGCTGATATTTTGCTTCCAAAGTCTGATTTCAAAGAGTGGTCGGTTATAGCTTGCGACCAATACACCTCTGAGCCAGAATATTGGGAAGAAGTTGCAAAAACAGTAGGGAATAAGGCTTCTGCTTATAATATAATTTTGCCCGAGGTGTTTTTAAGCGATGATAATAGCGAAAAAATTTCGGCTGTTAATAATAAAATGCTCGAATACTTAAACTCTGATGTTTTTAACCTTTATGAAAACACAATGGTTTACATAGAACGCACCCAAAAGGACGGTAAAATAAGAAAAGGTGTATTAGGACTTATTGATTTGGAGGATTATAGCTATGTTAAAGGCGCTGATACTTTTATCAGAGCTACCGAGCAAACTGTTTTAGATAGAATTCCGCCTCGCGTTAATATCCGTAAGGACGCTTCTATTGAGCTTCCTCATATTATGCTTTTAATTGATGACCCAAAGCGAACAGTAATAGAGCCATTATCTGAAAAAACCAATGATTTTAACTGTTTATATGATTTTGAACTTATGCAAAATGCAGGTAGTATTAAAGGCTATGCTTTGGATGAAAATGCGGTTTCAAATGTTCAAAATGCTTTGTCTGATTTGGCGGATAATAGTGCTGACGGACTTTTATTTGCAGTTGGAGACGGTAATCATTCCTTAGCTTCTGCAAAGGAATGCTATGTTAAAGGCTTTGGTCCGAGATACGCTTTGGCAGAGGTTGTTAATATCCACGACGCTTCATTGGAATTTGAGCCGATTTACCGCGTTTTATTCGGTGTTAATCCCGAAAAGATTATTGCTGATTTTGTTGATGCCTTAGGCGGTATTTATGAGGGTGAAGATGCGCAAGAGTTTATTTGCACCTTTGGAGATAATAGAAAAACCATTTCTGTTAAGCCAACTGGTAAACTCTGCGTTGCAACCTTGCAAACATTTTTGGATGATTACATAAAAAACACCGATATTAAAATCGATTATATTCACGGCGAAAATTCTGTTTTTGAATTATCTAAAAAGGAAAACACCTTAGGATTTTTGTTTAGCGGTATGGAAAAGAGCGAGCTTTTTGTTGCAGTATCGCAAGACGGCTCTTTGCCTCGCAAAACGTTTTCTATGGGCTGTGCTGACGATAAACGCTTCTATTTAGAGGGTAGAAGAATTAAATAATTTTATTTCAAGTGGTGAGTTGAAAATGAAATATTTAATCGTTGTTGATATGCAGGTGGATTTTATAACCGGAAGTCTTGGTAGTAATCAAGCTAAGGCAATTGTTCAAAATGTTTTAAATAAAGTTAAATCATTTGATGGCAAGGTTATTTTCACCAGAGATACTCATTATGCCGATTATTTAAACACTCAAGAGGGAATAAAGCTTCCTGTTGAGCATTGCATTAAAGATACTGCTGGATGGCAAATTTGTGATGAATTGAAAGAATACACCGAAACAGTTATTGATAAAGAAACTTTTGGAAGCATCAATTTGCCCGAAATTCTTAAAGGTTTTGGCGATGAAATTGAAGAAATTGAGCTTTGCGGACTATGCACTGATATTTGCGTTATATCAAATGCTATGATTTTAAAAGCAGCTTTTCCTGAAACAAAAATTATAGTTGATAGTAAATGTTCAGCGGGCGTTAGCAACGAAAGTCATAATACCGCCCTTGATGCAATGAAGGCAGTGCAAATAGAGATAATTTAAAGTTGTTATATAACACACCGCACAAAATGCGGTGTGTTTTTCATATTCAGGTGTAAATTTCCTACTATATTTTGTCGAATTTTGGTTGACATAACAGGGTAAAAAAGATATAATGAATTTGTATGATTAATATAAATTTATTTAAGGAATGAAATATGAAATATTTTAATAAAATATTGTCGGTTTTAATTATTTCTATCTTAATATTTACAGGCAGTTTTGGAAGCGTTAGCTTTAATGCTAATGCCGAAACTATTGTAACCGCATTTATTGAGGGAACTAATGTTAATGTTAGAAGTGAGCCCTCAACCGCTTCAAATGTAACTATTTATGAAAAATTATCCAATACCAGTGTTACAGTTTTAGAACAGCGGTCGGACGGTTGGCTTAAAGTTACATACCATAACGGCACTAAACAGGTTACAGGTTATATCAAAAACGACCCTTCGTATATCAGAATTGTAACTTATAATACCGATGCTACCTTTGAACAGAAGCTAAAAGCTTTTCCTTCGAGTTATCATTCGGCTTTAAAAACCTTGCATGCTGCATATCCTAATTGGGAGTTTTTGCCCGACCCTGTGGCTTATTCTTTTACCGATGCAGTTAATCTTGAATCTCCTCCTTTTAAGCAGGTTGACAGCAAATATATTTCTTGGCGTACTATGGCTCCGGGTAGTTATGATTGGAATTCAGGAAAGTGGATTTCAAATAACGGCAGTTGGTTTTATGCTTCAAGAGAGATTATTGCTTTTTATATGGATCCCAGAAATTTTTTAAATTCAACCGAGATTTATCAATTTTTAGAACAAAGCTATAATCCTACCTTTCAAACAAAAGAAGGTTTAGCTAAAATTGTTTCGGGTACTTTCTTGGCAGGGAATTATACCGAAAGCGGAAAAACTCATAACTATATTGATGTTATTATGTCTGCCGCTTTGGCTTCAAAAGTTAATCCTTATATTATCGCTTCTAAAATAATTCAAGAACAGGGAACTAAGGGCACTTCAAACCTTATTTCAGGAAATTACAGCGGATATGTTGGATATTATAATTTCTTTAATGTTAATGCAACCGGCAAAACTGATGCTGATGTAATCAGAAACGGTCTTATTCACGCGAAAGCGCAAGGTTGGAATACAAGAGAAAAGTCTATTATAGGCGGCGCAAATTTCTTAGCAAAAAACTACATTTCTAAAGG
This sequence comes from Clostridia bacterium, assembly GCA_017439585.1. Taxonomy (GTDB): domain Bacteria; phylum Bacillota; class Clostridia; order Oscillospirales; family Acutalibacteraceae; genus UBA737. The sequence continues at coordinate 38,929 of JAFSIV010000001.1, forward strand.
TCAGGATACCTATTATTATCAAGATTTTGATATAAAGGTTAATGACGGTTATATTCATCAATTTGCGCAGGCAGTTCACGATGCTCGAAACAAGGGCGCTAATATGGCGGATACTTATAAAAACGAAAAGAATTTATCATTAAGCTTTAAAATTCCCGTATTTACCGATATGCCAAGTTCTGCTTCTCCAAAACCTGTTCAAAATAGTAAACTTAATAATTATTATTTTGAAAGCATAAAGATAGATGGTTTAACCCCAACATTTAATAAATTCACTTATAATTATAATCTGCAGGTTACTGGGAACTCAACCGTTTATGTTAAACCGGTTAGCGGTGCTACCTATGCAGGAGCTAGCAGTTATTCACTTAACAAAGGAAATAATGTTATAAATTTAAAGGTTAAATCTGCAACAGGTTATATTATGGATTATACAGTTAATGTTAATGCAACCAAAGCTTGTACTTTAACTGTAAGCACCGGTAGCGCACCTGCAACTCCATCAACACCATCAACACCAAGCACACCGACTGTAACAATCAAAAAGGGTGATGCTAATGGCGACGGAGCGATAACTATAAGAGATTTAGCCGATGTTAGACTTCATTTGCTGGGGCTTAAAAAGCTTTCGGGTGATAAGGCAAAAGCCGCGGATGTTAACGGCGATGGCGGTATTGCAATCCGTGATTTAGCTGATATCAGACTTCATCTTTTAGGACTGAAAACTATTAAATAAAGAGGTAAATTTATGAAAAAAACAGGAAAAATATTACTTTCAGTATTAGTTATTTTTGTACTAATTGCTTCTATTTTTGCAATTAATGTTTCTGCCGCAGGTACTGTTATTTCATTAACAAAAAAGAGTTTAAAGGTTGGCGAAACTGTTACTGTAACTATTAGATTAAATGCCGGCGAAGCTATGTATGCTGTTAGTAGTATTATTAATTATGATGCTTCGGTCTTAGAGTATACTTCCGGCGATGCCACTGGCGGTGCAGGTCAGTTAAAGATTGTTGAATCTCCCTCAGGACAGACTAGTGTTTCATATTCTCTTGGTTTTAAGGCTTTAAAATCTGGCAGCTCGGTAGTATCTGCTTCAAATGTTAGTTTTAGCGGTTTGAATGAAGATAAAGCTCTCACAGGTGCTTCGGTTTCTATCGCTGTTACTGATGCAACACAGTCGGCAAATGCTGATTTAAAATCATTATCTTTAAGCGACGGTGTTTTGTCTCCCGCTTTTTCTCCTAGTGTTACCACTTATAATGTTACGGTTAAAAACTCTGTAACCTCATGCAAAATCTATGCAACAACGGCTGACAGTGCCGCTACTATGACAGTTCAGGGCTCTCAAAAGCTTCAAATAGGCAAAAACACCCGTTCGGTTACTGTTACTGCTCCAAGCGGTGCTCAAAAAACTTATACTATTAATATTACTCGAAACGAAACCGATGATGAGATTATTGAAGAAAACCCCGCAGGCTCTTTAAATGTTACTATTGAAAACGCAACCTTTGTTTTAGTTGCCGATATTTCGGCTATTGAGTTATTTAAAGGATTTGAAATTGGTCAGGTTGAATATAATGGTCAACAGGTTCAGGTTTCTAAAAGTAAAAACGGTGAATTTTCGCTTTATTATTTAAAAGCTGCCGAGGGTGAAAAGATTGAGCCTTATACCTATAGTGAGGAATTAAAAACATTTGAAAAGATAAATTATTACAAGCAAGGAGAAATAACCTATATTTTCTCTGATATTCCAAGTGATTTATCTTTACCTAACAATTATTATCCAACAAATGTTAGAATTGGTGGTATGGATATTAAGGGATATTCCGATAATAATTCTAATTTAACCGATTTCTATTATTTATATTGCTTCTCAGGTGAAGAATTTGAATTTTACAGATATGATAGCCGCGATAATATTCTGCAACGTTATCCCGAATTAACTGCCAACAATATAAAAGAGGTTGAACCACCCGCAAAAGAAACAGGCTTTTTAGCAAGATATAAAAGTCTTTCGGGCAATTCTAAGCTTATAGTTTTGGCAGCAGGTCTGCTTGTTTTATCGATACTTGCTTTATCAGTAATATTAATTATTCAGTTAATTCGCAGAAACAAGGTTAAAACTCCTGAAAACAATATTGATGATGAAGATTTTGATGTTATAACAATTGAATAGTTCTAAAATAGCCTGATTTTTTCAGGCTATTTTTAATGTATTAAATTTAAAACATCATCCCTTTTAACGCTGCCCGAAACAAATAACAGAAATAAATAAACACTTAAAGACAATATTGATAAAATAACGGTATGTATAATCGGCGTTTTCAAATTTAAAAAAACTAATAAAAATTCACAAATATAAACCGAGAAAAATGCCGAGATAAGAGGTATTATTATTTCATTTAAAATTATAAGCTTGCTGTTTGTTAATTTTAAAAGTCGATTAACATTTAAAAAACAAGTTAAAAAATTTGAAAAATACATTATGAGTATAAAACCGTTAAGACCGGTTTTTGATACCAAAAGTAAAATTAAAATTATTCTGATAACCGAATCAGAGATAGCTGTTCTGAAAGAAAACAGTTGTTGGTCTAAACCTTTTAAAATGCCGTCTGATATACTATCTAAATACATAAACGGAATAATAGGGGACAATGCCCTTAATAAAAAACCAACTTGATTGTCGTTATAAATTAAATTTCCAATTTCAACGCCGTTTGTAAAAAATATCGCAGTGAAAATAAAAGAGGTTATTAATGTTAACTTTAAAATATTCCTAGTTGTTGATTTAACGAGATAGTTTTGTTTTTTAATTATAGCTTGCGAAATTTCGGGTATCAACAAGGTTGAGACCGAGTTTAATAATGCCGATGGGAAAAAGAGAACAGGTAAAGCCATTCCTTTTATCATACCGAATTGCGATAAAGCGTTTTTACCCGAAAGGTGATATTTCGATAAATTTTTCGGTACTAAAATATTTTCCGCAGTTCTAAGCAGGGTATTTAGATATCTTCCTGAGGTTATAGGTGCCGAAATATTTAAAATTTTTCTAACAATCGGATAATCAGGTCTTGCTCTTCCGTTCAAATTTTCTAGTTTCTTGGTATCCCTTGTAAAACTGAAAAACAATAGAAATGCGCCAAAAATTTCCGAAATTGCATCTCCACCAATAACCGCGGCGCAACAAATTGCTAAACCTTTATCTGAAAACGTTCTAACTAAACAGACGATTATAACTATTCTTACAATTTGTTCAATAATTTGTGCAACCGAAGACGGTGTTACATTTCTTCTTGCAATAAAATAACCTCTGATACAAGAAGAAATCGCCATAAAAGGCAAGGATAAAGGAAGAATTTTTAATGCTATTTCTGCCCTTGCATCACCCAGTAATTCGATGGCTATAAATTTTGCACCGAAAAAGACCAAAACTGCGGATAATAAAGCAATTATCATTGAAAGCTCAACAGAGCGCCTTAAAATTTTTAAGCAGCCCTTTTTAGTTCCAACCGCCATTTCTTCGGCTATAAGTCTTGTGACTGCGGTGGAAATGCCGCTTGAAGCAAAGGTTGTTACAAGCATATACACCGAAAATATCAGTTGGTGAAGTCCAATACCCTCGCTGCCTATAAGCTTTGCTAACCAGATTTTAAAAATAATACCGATAAACCTTAAAATTACAGAAGTTACGGTCAAAATAGCGGCATTTTTAATAAATAATGTTTTTTTCAATTTCTCGCCCTCTAAAATCAAATCAATATAATAATATGATTTAGAAGTAAAATGAATACTTTTATTTTATTATTATCCTAAAAACCTCGTTTTTTGCTTAGATTTGGTTGACAAAAAGTTTTAAAAATTGTATAATAAATTGTTTTGAAATACCTTATGAAAGGAAAGTATTATGGGTTACACTATTGCACAAAAAATTATTAAAGCGCATATGCTTAGCGGTGATATGACTGTTGGAAGTGAGGTTGCTCTTAAAATAGACCAAACCTTAACTCAGGATGCCACCGGTACAATGGCATATCTTGAATTTGAAACTATGGGATTAGACCGCGTTAAAACCGAACGCAGCGTTGCTTACATAGACCACAATACCTTGCAGTCAGGCTTCGAAAATGCTGACGACCACAGATATATTCAATCTGTTTGCAAAAAGCATGGTATTTATTTCTCACGTCCCGGTAATGGTATTTGCCATCAGGTTCACCTTGAACGCTTTGGTAAACCCGGTAAAACTCTTATTGGCTCCGATAGCCATACTCCAACCGGCGGCGGTATCGGTATGCTTGCTATGGGTGCAGGCGGTCTTGATGTTGCTGTTGCTATGGGTGGCGGCGCATATTATATCACTATGCCTAAGATGTATAAGGTTAATTTAACCGGTAAGTTAAACGACTTTGTAACCGCAAAGGATGTCAGCCTTGAAATATTGCGTATATTGTCCGTTAAAGGCGGTGTTGGCGCAATTATAGAATGGGGCGGCGAGGGAATAAAAACCCTTTCTGTACCCGAAAGAGCAACTATTACCAATATGGGAACCGAACTCGGTGCTACAACTTCAATTTTCCCCTCTGATGAAATTACCAAAGCCTTCTTGGAAGCTGAGGGCAGAGGCGAGGATTATGTTGAACTTTCAAGCGACCTAGATGCAGTTTATGATAAGGTTATTGATATTAACCTTTCCGAATTAAAGCCTTTAATTGCTTGTCCTCATAGTCCTGATAATATTGTTACGGTTGAATCCTTAAAGGGAACTAAGGTTGATCAGGTTTGTATTGGCTCTTGCACCAACTCTTCGCTTTTAGATATGTTGAAAGTTGCTGCTTTGCTTAAAGGCAAGGTTATTGACCCTTCTGTTAGCCTTTCTATTTCACCCGGCTCTAAGCAGGTTTTATCTATGCTTTCTGATTGTGGCGCTTTAACCGATATTTTAGCTTCGGGTGCTCGTTTGTTAGAGTGCGCTTGCGGTCCTTGTATCGGTATGGGCTTCTCCCCAAATTCTGCCGGTGTTTCGCTTAGAACATTTAATAGAAACTTTGAAGGCAGAAGCGGTACTGCTGACGGTCAGGTTTACTTAGTTTCTCCCGAAACTGCTGTTGCCGCCGCTATAACAGGTTATATTACCGACCCTCGCGAGCTTGGAACTATGCCTGCTATTTCAATGCCTGATGCATTTAAGATTGATGATACCGCTGTTATCGCTCCTGCAAGCGAAGAAGAAGCAGAGAGTTTAGAGGTTTTAAGAGGTCCTAACATTAAACCTTTCCCAACTGAAATTCCTCAGGAAGATACACTTTCAGCCGAGCTCGCATTAAAGGTTGGCGATAATATAACAACCGACCATATTATGCCTGCGGGTGCTAAAATTCTTCCTTACCGTTCAAATATTCCTCATTTATCGCAGTTCTGCTTCGGTGTTTGCGATACTTCTTTCCCCGAAAGAGCAAAAGCACTCGGCAGAAGCATTATTGTTGGCGGTAGCAACTATGGACAGGGCTCATCTCGTGAACACGCCGCATTAGTTCCTATGTATTTAGGAGTTCGAGCTGTTATAACCAAGAGCTTTGCTCGTATTCATGTTGCAAACCTTATAAATGCAGGTATTATGCCTTTAACCTTTAAGAATGCCGATGATTACGACAAGCTAAATCAAGGTGATAAATTAACCCTTACTAACGTATTTGATGGTATGGAAAAGGGTGAAATTACTTTGCTTGATGAAACAACCGGCGAAAGCTTTGTTCTTTGCTGTAACTTCACCGAGAGACAAAAAGCAATTCTTAAAGCCGGTGGACTTTTAAGCTATACTAAAAAAGGAGAATAATAATGGAAAACTATGTAAATGCTGCGGTTGAACAATTCCGCACTATATTAGAAGAACAAATTGCAAGACAAAGAAAAATGGAAGCTAACAAGGCTTACACTGATTATAAAAAACTCGATAAAATTATTATCGGTATTTGCGGTGGTGACGGTATAGGTCCTATCATTTCTGCTGAATCTGAAAGACTTTTGCAGTTTATTTTAAAGGATGAAATTGCGGCAGGCAAGGTTGAGCTTAGAACTATTGAGGGCTTAACTATTGAAAACCGTATTGCTCATAACAAGGCTATTCCTGATGATGTTTTAGCAGAAATCAAAGCTTGTAATGTTATTTTGAAAGCTCCAACCACAACCTTAAAGGGCGGAACTCTCGAAAGTGCTAATGTTGCTATGCGCCGCGAATTAGACCTTTATGCCAATGTTCGTCCCGTTGCTGTTCCTGAGGACGATATTGATTGGACCTTCTTCCGTGAAAACACCGAGGGTGAATATGTTTTAGGTTCTCGCGGTGTTGAAATCCCCGATACCTTAGCTTTTGACTTTAAGGTTACTACAAACGAGGGAACAAAGCGTATCGCCCGCGCCGCTTTTGAATATGCAAAGAACAACGGCAAAACAAATGTTGCTATTGTTACAAAGGCTAATATCATGAAAAAGACAGATGGTAAGTTCTCTGAGATTTGCCACGAGGTTGCTAAGGATTATCCGGGTATTGAGGCAGAGGACTGGTATATTGATATTATGACTGCTAACCTCGTTAACCCCAGAGTACGCTCTAAGTTCCAGGTTATTCTTCTTCCTAACCTTTACGGCGATATTATTACCGACGAGGCTGCTCAGTTGCAGGGCGGTGTTGGTACTGCTGGTAGTGCAAACCTTGGCGATGTTTATTCAATGTTTGAAGCTATTCACGGCTCCGCTCCTCGTATGATGGAAGAGGGCAGAGGTATGTATGCAAATCCTACTAGTATGTTTAAAGCAACCGAGATGATGCTTCGCCATATTGGATTTGTTGAATACGCTAATAAGCTTAATAAAGCTTTGCATATCTGCACTGAGGTTGATGTTAAATACACTATTACCGGCAGAAGCGACGGTGCAACCTGCTCTGAATTCGGCGATTACTTAATGCAAACTATTGAAAGTTTATAAATGATAAAAAAATAAAAGGCTCATATCGAGCCTTTTATTTTTTTATTAATTTACTTTATTTAGTTATCTCAGAAAAAACGGTTTTAAATTCGTTTGTTGCCGCGTCAATATTTTCCTCGTTTTGAGCGATTTGCTCGCGAGTTGTATCAAGAGATTTTATTAGTCTATCAACCTCATTTGTGAAATCATCTGAGGTTTTGATAATGCTTTCTCTTAATGCTTTTAAAGCCTCGTGAGCATCGTCAATAGAGGTTAGGTTATTGGTTACTTCTTGCTTTGAAAGCTCGGCATTAGCTTCGCTGTTTTCGATAATAGCCTTTGCGTTTGTTTGAGCAACCAAATATAATTTACCGATATTTTCGGATAAACGCTCAATTTCTTCGGATTTTGCATTAAACTCAGTGAGTTTTACATTTAACTCATCTCGCTCAGCGGTGAGCTTATCCATATCATTTCGAGTTTTAGAAAGAGTATTTTCAAGCTCTTTCATTTCTTTTTTAAGAGCTTCCTCTTTTTTTGAAAAATTGCGGTGAGCTTTTTCTATATATTCAATAACATCTGAGCTGTTAAAACCGAAAAGGCTTTTTCTGAAACCTATTGACATTTTAATCTTCCTTTGTTTTTATTGTGAACTATATCATATCACATAAATTTAAATTAATCAAGCATTTTAAATTTAATTGACTTTTAAGATTAAAAATAGTATCATTTATATAGTTTGTTTTTGGAGAATTTTATGGAATACTTAGAGCTTAGAAAAAAGGTTATTAAAAAATACTTCGGTCAAATGAACGACCGACAATTTGAAGCGGTTACGACTGTTAACGGTCCTTTATTGGTGCTTGCAGGTGCAGGCAGCGGAAAGACTACCGTTTTAGTAAACCGCATTTTAAATCTTGTTAAATTCGGGGACGGCTTTAACAGTAATTACATATCTGATTTTACTGATAATGAAATTAAAATCGGTTTAGATTATCTTAATGGTATAAGAGACGATATACCGGACGGTTGTTTTGCGGTTTACCCGTCCAACCCTTGGCAGATACTTGCTATTACCTTTACTAACAAGGCGGCAGGGGAGTTAAAGGAAAGAATTGCCGCAAAATTAGGTGATAATGCCAACGATATTTGGGCAGGCACTTTCCATTCGATTTGCGGAAAAATTTTAAGAAGAAATGCAGAGCTTTTGGGTTATACCTCTCATTTTACAATTTATGATACCGACGACCAACGCCGTCTTATGAAAGAAATTTATAAACAACATAATATAGATGAGAAATTTGTGCCTTATAAATCTGTACTTTCGGCGATTTCTTCAGCTAAGGATAAATTAATATCCCCCGAGGAATATGCGCAAAATATCGGCATTGATTACCGCCAAAAAATCATAGCTGATTTATATAAGATTTATCAAAAAAAGTTAAAATCCGCAGATGCTATGGATTTTGACGATATGATTGTAAATACGGTTGAGCTTTTGGATAAAAACGAGGATGTTTTGGAATATTATCAAAATAAATTCAGATATGTTTTGGTGGACGAATATCAAGACACTAACCATGCTCAGTATGTGCTTGTAAGCCTTTTGGCTTCGGGTAAAAATAATATTTGCGTTGTTGGTGACGATGACCAAAGTATCTACCGTTTCAGAGGAGCTACAATCGAAAATATCTTAAATTTTGAAGAAAATTATAAAAATGCTAAAACTATAAGACTTGAACAAAACTACCGTTCAACCTCTAATATTTTAAATGCCGCAAACTCGGTTATTTCAAACAATAAGGGAAGAAAGGGCAAAACTCTTTGGACCGATAATGGAGACGGTGAAAAATTAAAGCTATATACTGCCGAGGATGAGCGAGAGGAAGCTCGTTTTGTTGCCGATAATATTCTCGAAAATGTTAGAAACGGCGCTAATTTCAGCGACCACGCGGTTTTATACCGTATGAATGCGCAGTCTAATGCGCTCGAAAATGTTTTTGCAAGAAGTGGTATATCTTATAAAATTATCGGTGGAACAAGGTTCTATGACCGAAAGGAAATAAAAGATGTTCTTGCATATTTGCAGCTTATAAACAATAATAATGATGATTTAAGATTAAGACGAATTATAAACGAGCCTAAAAGAGGAATAGGGGATACAACCGTAAACCGTGCTGGTGAGATTTCTGCTCAATTAGGTATTTCGCTTTTTGAACTTTTTAAATCAGCAGACGAATACGCTGTTTTATCGCGTGCCAGCGGTAAAATCAAACAATTTGTTGAGTTAATTGAGAATTTAACAGAAAAATCAGAAGAACTTTCTATTTCTGAGCTTTTTGATGAAATGCTCGATAAAACAGGTTATCTTATTGCTTTAAAGGCTGAGGGCGAGGAAGCTCAGGATAGGGTAGACAATGTTATGGAATTTTCTTCTAACATAGCTCAATACGAGCTTGAAACCGAGGAACCTTCGCTTTCTGATTTCTTAGAGCAAATATCCCTTATAAGTGATATAGATTCTTTTGATACCGAACAGGACAAGGTTGTTTTAATGACTGTGCACTCTGCAAAAGGCTTAGAGTTTAAAAATGTTTATTTAATCGGTATGGAAGAGGGCATTTTCCCCGGAAATCAATCTATTTATGGCGGTCCTGAGGAAATAGAGGAAGAACGCCGATTAGCTTATGTTGCTATAACAAGAGCTAAGAAAAAGCTTACGGTTACTAATAGCTTTTCGCGTATGATTTTTGGTCAAACAACCAGAAATATGCCATCCCGTTTTGTAAACGAAATTCCTGACGAATATGTTGAAACTTCTTCGGCTTATTCGCCATATAAAAAGGTAGCTATCACCGAAAAAACTTATAACACAAAGGTTACAAGTTTTGCTAATTCTTTCACCGCGAGTGCAACTCAAAAATCCTATACGAGCACAGAAAAAACCGAATATACAGTTGGTATGCAGGTATCTCATAAGACCTTTGGTACGGGTATCGTATTATCTGTTACCAAAATGAGCAACGATACTATGCTCGAAATCGCTTTTGACAAGGTTGGTACTAAAAAAATAATGGCTAATTTTGCAAAATTAACAGTTTAGCAACAAGATTTTTTAAAAAATAAAGTATAATTTTTATAATATTTCGAAAGGGGAAAAGCAATGACCGTAGGAAGTAGTGGTATTAAAAAAACTGCAAAATCTTTATTATCGGGCAATATGTTGAAATCGGTTATAAGCTCGCTTGTATTTCTATTTTGCGTTTGGATAGGTGTTAATTTATCAACCGTTATTACAACATTTTGTGGTTCTGTTTATTCGTATATTTTTCTCTTTTTCTTTACATTATGCTTAACAATACCGTTATTCTTCGGGCTTTTGCGGTTTACATGGCGGCTTATTAAAGACCTGGATGATAAACCAATTTCAGTTTTTTATTATTTTTCTCATATTTCTTTATATTTTAAGGTTTTAAAACTTGTCTTTGCAGTATTTTTCAAGCTTTTGCCTATCGCTGTAATTTTGTTTTTACCCGTTTTCTTTATCTGGGTTTTATCTCAAAGCTTTATTTTTGAAATGTTTGATATTTCAATACCGCTATGGTCTAGAAATTTAACCTATGCTTTATTTTTTTCAAGAACAATTTCTAACTTTTTACTTATATTTTTCTCTTTAAAATACTATATTGCGCCTGTTCTTTTTGTTGCAGATGAAAAGATTGATGTCAGAGAAGCGCTTTATATGTCTTATGTTATTTCTAAGAAAACCAGTCTTGATTTTATTTTCTTAATCTTCAGTTTTACAGGTTGGATTATTGTTTCTTTATTTGCATTTCCCCTTATTTTTACTTTGCCATATTTTTTAACTGCTTACGCAGTTCATACCGATTTGGCAATAACCGAATACAACGAGCATATTGAGAAACTAAACGAAAAGAATTATCCGACTTTCAGTGTGGGTGTATAAAATGAAGGATGTAATTTTAGCTTCGGGGTCTCCCAGAAGAAAAGAGCTGTTAAAACTATTATTTGAAGATTTTGAAATAATAGTTTCCAAAAAAGATGAAACCTTGCCGAAAAATATTTCAGCCGAAAAAATCCCCGAATATTTAAGCTTTATAAAAGGGGAGGATATCGCAAAAGAGAATCCTGAAAGCCTTGTCATTTCTGCTGACACAATTGTTTTGTTAAACGGTGAAATATTAGGCAAGCCAAAAGATAAAGCAGATGCCTTTAATATGCTTAATTCTTTATCGGGTAATTTTCATTTTGTTATAACCGGTTGCAGTTTGTTTTATAAAGGTGAGCATAAAAGCTTCTCGGTTACCACAAAGGTTAAATTTTATGAGCTTGAAGAAATTGAAATTACTGAGTATATAAACTCCGCTGAGCCCTATGATAAAGCTGGAGGTTACGGAATACAATCAAAGGGCGGTTTATTTGTTGAATTTATTGAAGGCGATTATAATAATGTTGTCGGTTTTCCAATAGCAGAGCTTAAAAGAGAAATAAGCAATTTTGCGCCTGTTTTCTTAAAATAATTTTCTTGACAATTTAAAATTTATAATATATAATATTTTTGGAGATTTGAGATGCAAAACACCTTAGGTGTATTGCATCTTTTTATTTTAGAAAGGGGAAAATTATGACAAAAAGCGACCTCTTTTACATATTAGAACGAAGTCCGGTTATTGCGGCAGTGCGTGATGATAATTTCGAAGACGCTCTTTCTTCGTCCGCAGAGATAATTTTCTATCTTAAAGCTAATCTATTAACGGTTAAAAATCGTGTTTTAGCGGCTATAAACAGTGGAAAAATTATATTTATTCATATTGATTTAGCAGAAGGAATTGCAAAAGACCAAACCGGCATTAAATTCTTAGCAAATATTGGTGTTCACGGTATTATAAGCACTCGAAGTCACTTAATTAAAAGTGCCAATGAAGAGGGCTTGATTACTGTCCAACGCTTGTTTGCACTTGATTCTCAGGGGATAAACAATGTTCGGGAAATTATGGGCTCGGCCGATTTTATCGAAATAATGCCTGGTGTTATTCCAAAAGTTATTGAGAAATTTGTTAAAACTAACGGAGATATTATAGCAGGCGGTTTAATCGAAACAAAGGACGAAGTTATAACTGCTTTAAAGTTAGGCGCAATCGCCGTTTCAACAGGAAAAACCCATTTATGGGAGTTATAAAAAGAGGAGAATATTTATGAGTAAGACAAATATTGTTGATTGGAAAACTATTACCGATTTCGTTATTGATTCTTTTGTTGGTTACGGAATCCCTAGAAAAGATGCTGAAATATGTGCCGATGTTCTTTTAGCTTCTGATAAAAGAGGTATTGAATCACACGGTGTAAACCGTTTTAAGCCAGTTTACCTTGACCGCATTAAAGCAGGAATTCAAAATCCTGTTACCGAAATTGAAATTGTTAAAGAAACTCCTACAACCGCAGTTATTGACGGTCATCACGGTATGGGTCAGGTTATTGGACATACTGCTATGTCTATGGCTATCAAAAAAGCTAAGGAATATGGACTTGGAATGGTTGCTGTTAGAAATTCCTGTCATTACGGTATTGCAGGATACTATACAACTATGGCAACAAAGGCAGGATGTATCGGTATGACAGGTACTAACGCCCGTCCCTCAGTTGCTCCAACCTTTGGTGTTGAGGGTATGTTCGGTACTAATCCTTTCACAATCGGTGTTCCTACCGATGAAGCTTTTGACTTTAACTTCGACTGCGCAACCTCAATTACTCAAAACGGTAAGGTTGAGTATTATGAGAGAATAGGTGAGGATGTTCATCCTGGTACTATTATTGCTGATGACGGTTCTGCCGTTGAAGGCGATGCAGGCGTTGCATTAAAGAAAATTCGCGGCGGTACTGCTGCACTTACAACACTTGGCGGTATCGGTGAAGATTTAGGCGGTTACAAGGGCTACGGTTTTGCTCTTGCAGTTGAATTTTTATCTTCTATTCTTCAAGACGGCGCTTATGGTAAAGACCTTGACGGTAAAGATGAAAACGGCAATATCCGTCCTTATCAATTAGGTCATTGGTTCTTAGCTATTGATACCGATCACTTTATGGGCGAGGATGTTGCTCGTAAAAAAGCAGGCAAAATCACCCGTAGTATGCGCGCATCTAAAAAAATGCCCAATGCAGAGCGTATCTATACCGCAGGCGAAAAAGAGTATGAAATCGAATTATCAAGAGCCAGTGGTGTGCCGATTAATGAGTCAGTTCAAAAAGAAATTATTCAAATTAGAGATGAATTGGGCTTAACACAGTATAAATTTCCTTGGGAGGAATAGTTTTGGATATCCGTAAAGAATCACTTAACAAACATTATGAATGGCAAGGAAAAATTGAGGTTATTTCCCGTGCGCCTATAAATTCTCGCGAAGATTTATCTTTGGCTTATACTCCGGGTGTTGCCGAGCCTTGTCTTGAAATAAATAAAGATATAAACAAATCTTATGAACTAACCAGACGTTCAAATTTAGTTGCTGTTGTAACAGATGGTACTGCTGTTTTAGGTCTTGGTGATATTGGTCCCGAGGCAGGTATGCCGGTTATGGAGGGTAAATGCGCTTTATTTAAGGCTTTTGCCGATGTTGATGCTTTTCCGCTTTGTATAAAATCCAAAGATGTTGATGAAATTGTTAGAACAATTTATCTTTTATCTGGTTCTTTCGGCGGAGTGAATCTTGAAGATATTTCAGCTCCTCGCTGTTTTGAAATTGAAGAAAAATTAAAACAAATTTGCGATATACCGATTTTTCATGATGACCAGCATGGCACCGCAATTGTTGTTGCAGCTGCTTTAATTAACGCTTTAAAGCTTGTTAAAAAAGAAATAGGAAGCATTAAGGTTGTTATAAATGGTGCAGGTTCAGCAGGCATTGCAATAGGAAAACATCTTCTAAATATAGGTGTTAAAAATCTTACTTTTTGCGACCGTTTTGGTATTATTTGCGAGGGAGATGCAAATAACAATTCTGCGCAAGAAGAAATTGCTAGGTTCACAAACCTTGAACAAAAAAAGGGAAGTCTTGCTGATGCAATGAAGGGCGCAGATGTGTTTATTGGTGTTTCTGCTCCTAATATTGTAACTGAGGAAATGGTTGCTAGCATGGCTAATGATTCAATTCTTTTCCCAATGGCTAACCCAACCCCTGAAATTATGCCTGACCTTGCAAAAAAAGCAGGCGCGCGCGTTGTAGGAACAGGACGTTCTGATTTTCCAAACCAAATCAACAATGTTTTGGCTTTTCCGGGAATTTTTAGAGGCGCACTTGATTGTAGAGCTCGTTGCATAAGCGAAGAAATGAAGGTTGCTACCTCTTATGCATTAGCGTCTTTGATACCAGATGACGAAATAACCGAAAAAAACATTATTGCTAATGCTCTTGATAAAAGAGTTGCAGAGGTTGTAGCAAAAGCCGTAATTAAAGTTGCTCGCGAAACCGGTGTTGCAAGAATATAAATTTTTTAATATGTCAAGCAGTTTATAAAATGCTTGACATATTTATTTTTCGGTGATATAATTTTTTTATAAACTAAACCTGTGATTAAGAGTAGTAGCAAATATCAAGGCATTTAGAGAGCAGTTGATGGTGGAAATACTGTAGCTGAGGATTTGTGAATGGACTTATGAGGGCGGTCGAAAGCATTTGCTAGTAGTAACCGACGGGTTCCGTACCCGTTATCAGAACGGCTTGCATTTTTGTGTGAGAATTAGTTAACTTTAAGGGTGGCTAAACAAGTATTTTCGTCTTGTCCCAATGGGGCAAGACTTTTTTATAGGAGAAATTTTATGCTTTTAACAAAACGATGGCGTAGCTGTTATTAAAACCCAATTTTAAAATTTTTAAGGAGAATTATTATGGAATTTAATAACATTAATTTTGATACATATTTTAAAAACTATCCCGATAAAGACGGTTATTTCGGTAAATACGGCGGTTGCTATATTTCACCCGAGCTTGCAAATGCTATGAGAGAAATAACCGAAGCATATTTTTCAATTTGCCAATCAAGAAAGTTTATAAATGAACTTCGCAGAATAAGAAAAGAATTTCAGGGCAGACCAACTCCCGTTTCTCACCTTGAAAGGCTTTCCAATAAATACGGTAATGTTCAGCTATATGTTAAGCGCGAGGATTTAAATCATACCGGCGCTCACAAATTAAATCACTGTATGGGCGAGGCTTTGCTTGCTAAATATATGGGTAAGAAAAAGGTTATTGCCGAAACAGGAGCCGGTCAACACGGTGTAGCATTAGCTACCGCTGCGGCTTATTTCGGTTTAGAATGTGATATTTATATGGGTAGCGTTGATATTAAAAAACAAGCCCCTAACGTTGCCAGAATGAAGATTTTAGGCGCTAATGTTGTTGAGGTTAAGGAAGGTCTTGCAACCTTAAAGGAGGCAGTTGACGCTGCTTTTGACGCTTATGCTAAGGAATATAAAGATTCTATTTACTGCATAGGCTCGGTTTTAGGACCTCATCCATTTCCAATGATGGTGCGCGATTTCCAAAGCGTTGTTGGTATTGAGGCTAGGGAACAGTTTATGGATATGACAGGTCATTTACCGGATGCTATTGTTGCTTGTGTTGGCGGTGGTTCTAATGCCGCAGGCTTCTTCTCAGGCTTTTTAAATGACCATGTAGATATTTACGGTATCGAACCCTTAGGCAGAGGTCCAAAGCTTGGAGACCATGCCGCTAGCCTTAAATACGGCACCGAGGGAATTATGCATGGCTTTAACAGTATTATGCTTAAAGACGAAAACGGAGAGCCCGCACCTGTTTACTCGGTTGCTAGCGGTCTCGATTATCCTTCCTCCGGTCCTGAACATGCATTTTTAAGAGATATAGGCAGAGTTAAATATGATGTTATAAACGACGAGGAAACTATTGACGCTTTCTATGAATTAGCTCGTTTAGAGGGTATTATTCCCGCTATCGAAAGCTCACACGCAGTAGCATACGGAATTAAGCTTGCAAAAACTATGGAAAATGGCTCTGTTCTTATAAATCTCTCGGGCAGAGGCGATAAGGATATGGACTATATCATAGAAAACTACGGTATTAGATAATATCTATAAAAATTTCGCAAAATTCTAAAATTTTGCTTGACTTTATTCGCGACTTGTCTTATAATACATAAGTCGCGAATAAATATGCTGCTATGGCTCAGGAGGTAGAGCGCATCCTTGGTAAGGATGAGGTCACCAGTTCGACTCTGGTTAGCAGCTCCATAAATCTTGTTGGGTTTCAACAAGATACGCCGATGTGGTGGAATAGGCAGACACAAGGGACTTAAAATCCCTCGGTAGCAATATCGTAACGGTTCAAGTCCGGTCATCGGCACCAAAAAACACTCGTTCTCTTGAACGAGTGTTTTTTTATCCATTGAGAAAGCAATGGCATATCATCAACGATAGCAACGCTATCGTTGTATCTCATCAGTCCGTTAGGACTGTATATCATCACGCTTTAGGCGTGTATCAAAAATACTTTCGCAATGATGATATACAAAACTTCGTTTTGATGACATACAATGCTTCGCATTGATTTTTTGCCGCTTTTGTGCTATAATACATCCAATGTGGTGATGTTATGTTTTTGACAAAAAAGAGTTTTAGAAAAATTTTGATTATGGCGATATGTTTTTCTTTATTAGGAAGCATTTTTATTGCTTTTTCAATTCTTTTTAACATTATGAATATATCGGATAATTCTTTATTGATTTCAGGAATAATAATTTATTTGCTTAATGTACTTATGATTTTTTTAAAGCTATATGACGAGGGTAAGGGCAAACTTATTATTCTCGCAAATAAACTTGTCCGTAAAAAATTAAAACCCGCTGAATTTATTCTACATTATGAATCTTTGAAAAAATCAAATGACCTTATTATTAAAAAACCAAGTATAAAAGTATTGCAATTTGTTGCGCTTGCTTATGATTCGTTAGATGATAGAGAAAACGCACTTGCAACAGTTGATGAAATGATTGAAATTTCCAATGAAAAGAGAAAACCTTTCTCAAATCTTATAAAATGCTCTTTCTTGTTTTCTTATGGGGAATTTGAAGAAGCGGAATTGCTTTTTAATAAAACACAGAAACAAAAACTAAATATTATGTGTAACAGCTTAGTGGATGCCATTTTAAATAGTGATAGAGCAATGGCTATGGGCGATTATAAAACAGTAGAAGCATATAGTTTAAGAATGTTAGAACGCTCGTTTCCAAAGCTTGATAATCTTGGTAAACTTGTTGTCCATTATACGTTGGGCAAGGTTTATGAAAAATTACAAGATAACAGCAAAGCGATTACGAATTATCAATATTGTGTAGACTTTGGTGGAGAAACAGCAATAAAGATAACTGCCATCAAAAAATTACAACATATTAAATAAAGAAAATCCTGTTGTTATGCGGAGTTTTCACTTGTAATGAGAGGTATCGCGCAAGGTGGTGAAATTGTGAAAAGAACATTACTGTTAATTACAATCATTATTATGATTTTGAGTTTTTCTGCTTGTGATTTAAATCCTATTGTAAATAAATTAAATGGTAATGAAGCATCCGCAAAATCTCAGCAAGAAAAAGAAAAATATACTGAGCTTGCGGACGGGACGTATTTATATAAGCAGTCAAGTGTTTCTGCTGAGAACAAAATACAGTTTAGAGATGAACAGAATAATATTTTGCTTGATTCCTCTGATATTATGTTTGTATCTGCAAAATGGTCAGAATATAATGGTTATTATATACAACTTGAGTTTACCGAAGAAGGAACTACCAATTTTGCAAATGCAACAAAAGAAAACATCGGTAAAAAAATATGCATTGTTTTTGATGAACAAATTTTATCTTCACCAGTAGTTAATGCAGAAATAACAGATGGAATAGCTGTAATTGCTAATTATGAAAGTTATGATGAATTGATTTCATTTTTTAATAAATTGGTTAAGTAATCCTCGGTTTTCATAGCCTTTTAATTCGCGCCACTAAGTTCAAGCTACCCAAAAAATCCCGTTCCAATAAAAGAGCGGGATTTTTTAATTTTTTAATTCTTTACTAAAATTTTATTACGCATTTTTAAATAATAAAAATTTAAAGTTGAATATATAATATAAATATGTTAAAATAAAATAAATCGTTTAGATAGGAATGATTTTATGAGAATTTGTGTTTACGGTTCTGCAAGTCCAACCATTGATAATGAATTTATAAAAGCTACTGAAATTATGGGCGAAGCTCTGGCTTTAAGAGGGCATAATTTGGTTTTTGGTGGCGGTGGTAACGGTCTTATGTGCGCGGCGGCGCGCGGTTTTAAAAAAGGCGGCGCGCATATTATCGGCGTTATTCCTGACTTTTTTAGAAACGAAAATGTTGAGGCGATTTGCGATTTTTGCGATAAGCTTATTGAACCTAAAACAATGAGAGAACGCAAGGCGATTATGGAAGATCACGCAGATGCTTTTATTGTTACACCAGGTGGCATTGGCACCTATGAAGAATTTTTTGAAATTCTAACCTCTAAGCAATTATGCCGACATAATAAACCGATCGCAATTTATAATATCGGTGGTTTTTATAATGAAATTAATGCCGCTATGCATTCTGCTATAAATAAAAATTTCATTAAAGAAAACTGCACCGAGCTTTATTTTATAACAGAAAATTTAGAGGAATTAATTAAATATATCGAAACACCCGTAACAACTGTCAGAACAATTAAAGAACTTAAAGACGGATAATTTTGGGAGATTATAATGGTTAAGCATATTATTTTATGGAATTTGAAAAAAGAATTTAATACTGACGAAATTAAAAACGATATGAAACAAGCGTTAGAGGGATTAGTAGGTAAAATAGAGGGACTTTTAACCTTAAATGTTGAAATTAACCCTTTTTCAACCTCTAATACCGATGTTATGCTATATTCTGAATTTGAAAATGAGCAAGCTTTAAAAAATTACGCTGTTCATCCAAAGCATGTTGAGGTTGCTGATACAAAAGTAAGACCTTATACCAAAGTTAGAACAGTATTTGATTTTGAGCAAAAGTAAATTTTTATAGAAGGTATTTTATGATTAACTTTTTTAAAGGGTTAGCTACCGGTTTAGGTGCAGTAGCACCCGGACTTAGCGGTAGTGTTTTGCTTGTAATCTTCGGGTTATATAGGAAAACCATATCCGCTTTAAACGAACTGTTTAGATTTAAAAATATTTGGAAAAATATAAGATTTTTCCTTCCCTTAGGTCTTGGAATCGGTATCGGCGCTATGCTTTTCGGAAGACTTATTAATTTCTTGCTCGAGAATTTTGAAATGTATACCCGATTTGCATTTTTAGGGCTAATTTTAGGTACTATTCCGCTCTTTTTCAAAGAGGTTAAAAAGGAAGGTTTTTCTAAAAAATATTATCTGTTAATTATTGCATCTCTAGTTTTTGGTATCTTTATTTTCTTTTTTAATAAAGATTTATTTCCTAATGTTGAAAATCCTGCATTCTTGCAATCAGTTTTATTAGGGTTTTCGGTTGCAGTTTCATATATTGTCCCCGGAATAGACAGTGCTGCCGTTCTTTCGGCTCTCGGTTTTTATGAATTATGGGTAAAAATCTTAGCTCACCCTTTTGATTACATTAACCTTTTTATACCGGTAGGTTTAGGCGCAGTTTTAGGTATTATTTTAATTTCCATAATCATTAATAAGCTTATCCAAAAATGCTATACAGCAACCTTTTCGGTTATTTTCGGATTGTTTTTATCGGTTATTCCCAGTGTTTTAAGCGATAAATGCGTTATAGGTTTAAATGCTTCTTCGGGAATATCTTTAATTATATTAGCTTTTGGTTTTATTGCTTCAATTTTATTCGGCAATTTGGAAAAGCTTAAAAAAGTAACATAATAATTTAATAAAACACCTTCGGGTGTTTTATTTTTGCCTGATTTGAAGCAAACTAAAATGAGGTGTTTTGATTGACTACTTTTGAAAAAATATATAACGTTGTTAAACAAATTCCAAAAGGCAAGGTTGCAACCTACGGACTAGTTGCAACGCTCGCAGGAAATCCAAGATGGGCAAGAGTTGTAGGTTATGCTTTGCATGTTAACCCCGAGCCTTTTATAATTCCTTGCCATAGGGTTGTAAACCGAGAGGGGAGAGTTGCCCCTGCTTTTGCATTTGGCGGCGAAAATGTTCAGAGGCAGTTGCTTGAAAACGAGGGAATAGTTTTCGAAAAGAATGGCTGTATTGATTTGAAAAAATATTGTTGGAACGGTGAAATTTTATGATTATACATCCAATTAAACCATTATACAGCCAAAACTCTGAAATTTTAATTTTAGGCAGCTTTCCTTCGATTAAATCGCGAGAGCAAATGTTTTACTATAGTCATCCGCAAAACCGTTTCTGGCGGGTTTTGGCAGCAATTTTCGAATTGCCAATTCCTGAGACTATCGACGAAAAGCGTGAGTTGATTTTATCTCATAATTTAGCGCTTTGGGATGTTTTGGCTTCTTGCGAAATATCAGGCAGTGCGGATAGTAGTATTAAAAATGCAATCGCAAACGATTTAAGTGAAATTTTAAATAATAGTAAGGTTAAGAAAATTTTTGTTAATGGGAAAACCGCAGAAAAATATTATATTAAATATTTAGAGCCAAAATATAAAATTAAGGCAATTTGCCTTCCGTCGACTTCGCCTGCGAATGCTACATATTCGCTTGATAAATTAATAAACGAATGGAATATAATAAAAAATAGCAACTGAAATTCAGTTGCTATTTTACTATTTAATTAAATCTTTAACAACCTCACTAGCGATTATAAGACCGGCAGCAGCAGGAACAAACGAGGAGGAAGCAGGGATTTGCTTACCGTTTTCTCTGGCCTGTGTCTGAGGTTTGATTGGTTCTTCCTTTGAGAAAACTACCTTTAATTTTTTAATTCCTCTTTTTTTAAGCTCATATCTCATAACGCGTGCCAGCGGACAAACAGAGGTTTTATAAATATCTGAAACTTCGAGCATGCTGGGGGAGAGCTTATTTCCTGTTCCCATTGAACTAATTATAGGAGTATTTTGCGAATCAGCCTTTAATATAAGCTCTATTTTAGCTGTAACAGTATCAATCGTGTCAACAATATAATCATATTTAGAAAAATCAAAGCAATCAGCGGTTGATTTATCAAAAAACAGCTTATGCTTAGTGATTTTAATATCAGGGTTTATATCAAGGCATCTGCTCGCTGAGGCTTCAACCTTCGACATACCGATAGTATTTTTTGTTGCAATAATTTGGCGGTTTATATTTGTTATATCAACATCATCGCTGTCAATTAAATCAATAGCGCCAATTCCGGAACGAACAAGAGCTTCAACAACATAGCCTCCAACACCGCCGATACCAAAAACTGCAACACGAGAATTTTGAAGCTTCAAAAGATTATCGGTTCCTATTAAATTTTCAGTTCTTGAAAACAGATTATCCATAACTTTATCCTTAAACATTTTTTATAATTTTAAACTTTTAATTCTCATTTGTCAAGCCGACTGTTATTGACCTTTTAATAAAATTTTGTTATACTTTAAATATCTTAAAAAAAGGAGGGAATTGCTTGAATATTAATGCTTTTTCAGAAAAACTAAAAGAACTAAAACAAAAAGCTAACCGTTTACCTTTGAATCCGGGCGTTTATATAATGAAGGATAAAGACGGCAAGATTATATATATCGGCAAGGCAAAAGCCCTCAAAAACCGCGTTACGCAATATTTCGGTGCAGGAAATCAGCACACCGAAAAGGTGCGGAAAATGGTTTCTAATGTATTTGATTTCGAATATATCGTTTGCACAAGTGAATTCGAAGCATTAATACTAGAAAATTCTTTAATAAAACAAAATCAACCTAAATATAATATTCTTTTAAAGGACGATAAAGGCTATTCTTATATTAAAATAAGCAATGATAAATGGAAGAAAATCGAATCTGCAAAAACGGTTGATAAAACAGGAGAATTTATAGGTCCGTTTAATTCGGGATATATAGTCAAAGAAACTGTGGCACAAGCCAAAAAAATCTTTAAATTGCCCGATTGCAATCGAGATTTTGATAAACCTTCAAAACCATGCCTTAATTTTCATATCGGTTTATGCGATGCGCCTTGCAAGGGTAATATTTCACTTAATGATTACCTTGAAAACATCGAAAATGCAAAGGAATTTATAAAAAACGGCGATAGCGAAGCGGTATCTATTGAAAAACTAACCAAAAAGATGCTAGAAGCCTCTGAAAATCTGCAATTTGAAACCGCCGCAAAACTCAGAGACCGAATTAATGCCATAAAGAAAATCAGAGAAAAGCAAAGGGTTGTTAGCATTTCTTATAAATCTCAGGATGTTATTGCATCTGCTTTTATAGGCGAAACAGCTTGTGTTGAAATTTTAATATTCAGAAACTATAAATTAACTGATAAGCAACATTTTATTATAGATGGCTTTTCTAATAAAGAAGCTTTATATAATGAATTTCTTACGGGATTTTATTCTAATAAAACCGATATTCCTTCAAGAATTTTATTAGACTGCGAAGTAACCGAATTTAAAACTATTGAAGAATGGTTATCTCAAAAGGCAAATAAAAAGGTAAATTTCCTTAATCCAAAACAGGGCGACCAGCTTAAAATTTTAGAAATGTGTTTAAATAATGCCGCTGAAGACTTGTCCGAAAAAACCGAAAGAACCGGCAGGGAAATGTCCGCTTTAAATGAACTTGCAAAGCTTTTAGGACTAGAAAAGCCGCCTCGAATTATAGAAGCTTACGATATTTCTAATACCGCGGGCAGTGAAAATGTTGCAGGTATGATAGTTTTTAAGGACGGCAGACCATACAAAGCTGCATACAGGCGTTTTAAAATTAAAAGTTTTTCAGGTCAGGACGATTATCGTTCAATGGCAGAGGTTTTAGACCGTCGTTTTAATGAATTTGAAACAGGGGAAGACGAGTATTTTAAAACCTTGCCCGACCTTATTTTGTTAGATGGTGCCAAAGGTCAGATTTTAGCCGTTTTACCGATTTTAAAAAGGCATAATATAGATGTTTCTATTTTTGGTATGGTTAAAGACTCAAAACACCGCACCCGAGCAATAGCTACAACAGGCGGAGATATTGCAATTAAATCTAACCGCAAGGCATTCACACTTGTAACAAATATACAAGACGAGGTTCACCGATTTGCTATTAGTTATCATAAAAAGCTCCAATCAAAAAATCTTTTAAAATCAGAGCTTTTAGAGATAGATGGCGTCGGCAAAAAAAGGGCAGAAGCTCTTATTAAACATTTTAAAAGCATTAATAAAATTAAAAATGCTTCTGTTGAGCAGCTTTGCGAAGTTGATAGCATTAATTTAGATACCGCAAACCACATTTTTACTTTTTTCGACAAAAGTTAACTTTTTATTGACTTTATTACGCTAATGTGATATTATTTGCACGATAGAGGTGCAGTTTGTCATTAGTATTTCGCCGTTTAGACGAACAGGTCTGCGAAAGAAAGGGGCAACTGCCGAAATAATAGATTTTCTGTTCAGGATTTATTATTGGTTTGCAGCAAAATATGTTGCAGACTGTCACGTTCAGTGGAGAGCTATCGGGATTTTTTAAATTACCGTGATTGCTCTGTTGCATTCACGGTTTTTATAATTTTAAAAAGGAGTTTTAAAATGAAAAGACTTAAAAAACCGCTTTTAGTCATTATGTTGGCTGTTTTACTTAGTGTTACCTCTGCTTTTGTTTTCAATGCAGCAGCAACTTCTGACAAGGCATCCGAAACCAAACAGTCTCCCGAATTTACAGTACATATTGATGACGGTGAGAACGACCCCGAAGATATTGTTTACAATTTCTACTTGGAAGAGGAGAGCGAAGATATCGGTTCTGCTCAGGATTATGTGAATGACTATGAAAACAATATCACATATGACCCTGATTTTAAAGAGCATCAAAAGGAAGCTTTAGGATTAGTTCGCGGCTCGATTAAATCCTATGCTACCATTTGGTCTTTATTACCCGCAGTTATGGCTATTGTTTTAGCATTAATAACAAAAGAAGTTTATTCTTCATTATTCCTCGGTATTTTAACCGGTGGTTTGATTTATTCAGGATTTAATCTTGAAACCACAATGACTCATGTATTTAGCGACGGATTTGTAAGCAGTGTTGCTGATTCATATAATGTTGGTATTTTGATATTCTTAGTATTGCTTGGCGCAATCGTTGCTATGATGAACAAATCGGGCGGTTCCGCCGCATTTGGCAGATGGACTTCAAAGCACATAAAGAGCAGAGTTGGTGCTCAGCTTGCAACAATTTTACTTGGCGTTTTGATTTTCGTTGACGACTATTTCAACTGCTTAACAGTAGGCTCTGTTATGCGTCCTGTAACCGATAAATCTAAGATATCTCGCGCAAAGCTTTCTTATTTAATTGATGCTACTGCCGCTCCAATTTGTATTATTGCTCCTATTTCTTCTTGGGCTGCTGCGGTTGTTGGCTTTGCAAAAGGCTCAGGCGCACAGGACGGTATGTCGCTTTTCATTAATGCGATTCCTTTCAACTTCTATGCGCTCTTAACCATTGCTATGATGATTTTCTTAGCACTTGCTAAGTTCGATTACGGCCCGATGAGAAAGCATGAAGAAAATGCTAAAAACGGCGATATTTTCACCTCTAAAATGCAGGAAGCAACCGAACTTCTTACAGAAAACGAAAAGGGCAAAGTATTTGACCTTATAATCCCTGTTATTGTTTTGATTATAGCTTGCGTTTTCGGTATGATTTATTCAGGCGGTTTCTTTGCTTCTGATTCTTCATCATATATGAACTTCATATCCTCTTTCTCAGGCAGTGATGCTTCGGTTGGTTTGGTATATGGTTCATTTATTGCCTTGATTTTCTCGGCTGTATATTTCCTTATCAGAAGAACTATTTCTTTCAAAACTATTATGGAATGTATTCCCGAAGGATTTAAAGCAATGGTTCCTGCTATCATGATTTTAGTTTGCGCTTGGACCCTTAAAGCAATGACCGATAGCCTTGGCGCTAAAATATTTATTGCTCAGTTAGTTGAGGGAAGTGCTAGCGGATTTATGTCCTTCTTGCCCGCAATAATCTTCATTATTGCAGTTGGTCTTTCTTTTGCAACCGGTACTTCTTGGGGAACATTTGGTATCCTTATTCCGATTGTTCTCAGCGTATTCGGTGCAGAAAACGGAAATATCACAATCGTTGCTATCTCTGCTTGTATGGCTGGTGCTGTTTGCGGCGACCATTGTTCACCCATTTCAGATACAACCATCATGGCTTCCGCAGGTGCGCAATGCGACCATATTAACCACGTTTCAACCCAAATGCCTTATGCGCTAACAGTTGCGGCTGTTTCGTTTGTAAGTTATATTATTGCAGGATTTGTTCCTGTTTGGTATATCTCTTTACCAATCGCTTTGGCTCTAATGATTGGAACATTGTTTGTTATAAAGCTAATCTCAAATAAAAAATATCAAGAAAATTAAAATTTTTGCTTGACAAAATTCTTTTTTATGGTAAAATGGTATTCAAATGAAGTAGTACGCGATGCGTCCTCACCCTGAGAAAACTATCGAAAGGGTTAATAAGATTGCTTTTTTACTAATGCTATTCTTATGCGTGGATGTTTTTGCGTCCACGCATTTTTATTAATCTTGGAGGTGCATTCTTATCAGCATAAAAGAAATCGCAGTAAATGAAGATATTAAGTTCAAAGAAGTTCGCGTTATTTCAGGCGAAGATGGTTCTCAGCTTGGTATTCTTCCAATTCAAAAAGCATTAGAGGAGGCTTATGCCAAAGATTTAGATTTGGTTTGTATATCTCCCAATGCTCAGCCACCGGTTTGCAAAATCATGGATTACGGTAAATACCGTTTTGAACAGGCCAAGCGCGAAAAGGAAGCCAAGAAAAACCAAAAGGTTATGGAAGTTAAAGAAATTCGTTTGGGACTCAGTATCGATGTTCATGATTTTGAAACAAAGGGCAGACATGCCATGCGTTTCTTGCAGGACGGTAACAAGGTTAAAGTTTCTATCCGTTTCAGAGGAAGAGAATTAGGTCATCCCGAAATTGGTTTAGAAACTATGGCTAGATTTGCTGAGTTCTGTGCAGAAAAATCAACTGTTGAAAAGGCTGCTAAGATGGAAGGTCGTAATATGATTATGTTCCTTGCGCCTAAATCAAGCAAGTAAACTTAGTAACAAAATTTAAGGAGGATTTACAATGCCTAAGATTAAAACCCATAGCGGTGCAAAAAAACGCTTTAAGCTCACTAAAACCGGTAAGGTAAAAAGAGCACACGCTTTCAAGTCTCACATCCTTAACAAAAAAACTACCAAGCGTAAGAGAAACCTTCGCAAGACCGTTACTGCTGATGTAACAAATGTAGCTAAGGTTAAGAAAATGATTCCTTACAAATAAGAAGCTGAAAGTGGAGGTAAATTGAAATGGCACGAGTTAAAGGTGCGTTAGCAACACGCAAAAGAAGAAAAAAGATTTTAAAGCTTGCTAAGGGCTATTTTGGCGCAAAGTCTAAGCTTTTTAAGACCGCGAAAGAAGCGGTTATGAAATCCGGCAACTATGCATATATCGGTCGTAAACAAAAGAAGCGCGATTTCCGTCGTCTCTGGATTACCCGTATATCTGCTGCTTGCAAAATCAATGGTATAAACTATTCATCTTTCATCAACGGTTTAAACAAAGCTGGTATTGCTGTTAACCGCAAGATGTTAGCTGATTTAGCTGTTAACGATCCTAATGGTTTCGCAACCTTAGTTAAGGCTGCTAAAAAAGCATTAGATAAATAATTATACTTCGCCCGAATTAACCTTCGGGCGACTTTTCATTTTTATAAGTTGGAAAAGGATGCTAATTTTGAAAGATTTTAAACTGATTACAAGTAAAGATAATTCTCTTATCAAGCTTATTTCAAAACTTCAAACCTCTAAAAAATACCGTTATGAAAACGGTCTTTTTGTGCTTGAAGGACTCAGAATTTGCAAGGATGCATTAGACACAGGAACTATGTTTGATAAGCTAATTATCTCTAAATCTGCTCTTGAAAAGCTTAGAACAGAGATTGAAATTTTATCAGAAAATGCAAATGAATGTATTGAAATACCTGATTACATTTTTGAAAAACTTAGTGATACTAAATCTCCTCAGGGAGTTTTAGCAGTATGCAAAATGCTAAAAAATAATACTGAGAAAATTGATATTAACGGTAGATATTTAGCTTTTGAAAATGTTTCCGACCCTTCTAATTTAGGCGCGGTTGCAAGAACCTGTGAAGCTCTTGGGGTTTCCGGCATTATTTTATCAAATGATGGCCTGGATCCTTATTCACCAAAAGTTTTGCGCGCTTCTATGGGAACAATGCTCAGAATACCGCTTTTTATTTTAGATGATTTTGCAAAAAATTTAGCCAGTCTTCCTCATAAAAAATACGCTTGCGTTGTTGATAGAGATGCGCTTTCTATTAAAACTGCTGATTTTAAAAACGGCTCTATCGTTATAATAGGCAACGAAGCAAACGGAATAACTAATGAAACAAAAGCTGTTTCTGATTTCGAGGTCACTATTAAAATGACCGGAAAAGCGGAGTCGCTTAATGCGGCGGCAGCGGCAGCTATTGCAATTTGGGAAATGATGAAATGATAAAATACTATATTTGGCTTCAAAATGTTTTAGGAGTTGCTAATAATCGAATTAAGGAAATTTTAGATACCTTCGGCAACGCAAAAAATGTTTATAATTCCGATTTTAATACTCTTAAAAATAGCAGACTTTTTACTGCAAACGAATTAAAAAAATTAAACGATAAAAATTTAAAAGTTGCAGAGGATATTTCAATCAAATGCCGTAAAAACAATATTGAAATAATAGTTTTAGGAAATGATAAATACCCTTTTTGCCTTTCGGTTATTGACAATCCGCCTTTGGTGCTTTATGTAAAAGGGAATTTGCCCGATTTCGATAAAATACCGTCTATCGCGATTGTGGGTCCTAGAAAAGTAAGCGATTTCGGGAAAAGAGCTGCTTATTCACTAGGTTACAGACTAGCCAAATCAGGTATGACTGTTGTAAGCGGTGGAGCAATAGGTACTGATACTTATGCTCATGCAGGCGCATTAAAATCCGGTGGCACAACTGCTCTTGTTTTAGGCTGCGGTATTTTATATGATTATTTAATGGAAAACGAAAAGCTTCGCGAAGCGGTTTCGGCTAATGGCGCATTAATCAGCGAATATCCGCCTGATTTTCCGGCTTCAAGATATACTTTTCCTGTTAGAAACCGTATCATTTCCGCGCTTTCGCTTGGAACAGTTGTTATTGAAGCAGGTGCTAAAAGCGGTTCGCTTATAACAGCCAGACACGCATACGAGCAGGGAAGGGATGTTTTCGTTATTCCTCGTTCTCCTGAGGAAAAACAGTTTTCAGGCTCAAACGAGCTTTTGCGAGACGGAGCTAAGCCTTTAATTGATGCATCTGATATTTTTAACGAATATATTATGCGATTTCCTGATAAAATCAATATTGAAAAGGCTTATAACGATAAGATTATAAACAATATTAAAACTGAAAATTATAAAATCACCAAAAAAGTTGAAAATAATAAAAAAATTTCGCTAGAAACTCTTTCCAAAGAGGCAAAAATAGTGTATAATTGTTTAGATAAGCAAAAATTTTTACCCGAGGAAATTTTAGGTACTAATTTATCTTCAAGCCAACTGCTTTGTGCATTAGGCGAGCTTGAAATGGAATTAATTATAAAAGCCTTGCCGGGTGGATATTTTGAGATAATATAAAATCAGGAGGAAGAATATGTCTAAGCTTTTGATAGTTGAGTCGCCTACTAAGGTGAAAAGCATAAAGAAGTATCTGGGCGGAGATTATAAGGTAATGGCTTCTATGGGTCATATCAGGGATTTACCTAAATCTAAGCTCGGAGTTGATATAGATAATAATTTTAAACCGCAATATATTAATATGCCAGATAAAAAGGATTTAATTAAATCCTTAAAGGATGCGGCGGCAGAGTGCGATGAAGTATATCTTGCAACCGACCCTGATAGAGAGGGAGAAGCTATTTCTTGGCACTTAGCTCAGCTGTTAGCACTGGATATTAATGATAAAAACCGCGTTACCTTTAACGAAATAACCAAATCTGGTGTTTTAGCGGGAATTAAAGAACCTAGACAGCTTAATATGGATTTAGTTGATGCTCAACAAGCAAGACGCGTGCTTGATAGAATTGTTGGTTATAAATTAAGTCCGTTCCTTTGGAAAAAGGTTAAAAGCGGTTTATCGGCAGGACGAGTTCAAACCGTTGCTCTTAAACTAATCGTAGAGCGCGAGCGCGAGATTGAAAAGTTTATCAGCGAAGAATTTTGGACAGTTGATGCTAAGCTTGCTTCTGGCAGAAAATCCTTTTCTGCTAAGCTCTGCGGCGATATAAACGGCAATAAGTTTGAAAGCGTTAAAACAGGCGACGAGGCTCAAAGTATCGTTAATAGTTTAGAAAATGCAACTTATACTGTAAGCGAAATTAAAAAGGGAAAGCGCAACCGTCAGCCCGCACCTCCTTTCATAACCTCAACCCTGCAACAAGAGGCTTCAAGAAAGCTTGGTTTTACCGGTCAGAGAACAATGCGTATTGCTCAACAGCTTTATGAAGGTGTTGAAATAGCAGGAACTGGTGTTACTGGTCTTATAACCTATATGCGTACTGATTCGCTTCGTATTTCAGAAGAAGCAAGAGCGGCGGCAAACAACTATATAACCGAGCGTTTTGGCAGCAAATATTTGCCGTCTACTCCTCGTTATTTTAAAACAAAAAGCGGTGCTCAGGATGCTCACGAGGCTATCAGACCTACCGTTATCACCCTTTCACCCGACAAGGTTAAGGATTCTCTATCCTCAGAACAGTATAAACTTTATAAACTTATCTGGGAACGCTTTATTGCTTCCTTAATGGCGGTATGCGTTCAGGATACCGTTAATGTAATAATTACCGCTAACAACTATTTATTTAAAGCAAGCGGTTATTCGGTTCGATTTGACGGTTTTACTGCTCTTTATGAAGAGGGTAAAGACGAAGAGGGGGATAAAGAGGGTTCACTTCCCGAAATGAACGAGGGAGATATATTAAAGCTTCGCGGTCTTGATGCTAATCAGCATTTTACTCAACCGCCTGCTCGTTTCACAGAGCCCACATTAATTAAAGCGTTAGATGAAAACGGAATTGGCAGACCTTCAACCTATGCTCCCATTATTTCTAACATTTTAAATCGCGATTATATTGAGCGCGAAAAGAAATCACTTAAACCTACTAAGCTCGGTATGGTTGTTGTTGATTTGCTTGCAGAATATTTTAAGAAAATATTTGATGTTAAGTTCACTGCCGGACTCGAAGTTCAGCTTGATAAAATCGGTGCAGGTGAGCTTGACTGGATTGACACTATTTCAGGATTCTACGAGGATTTTGACAAGCATTATAAAAAAGCAGAGGCTTCGCTTGACGGTAAGCGAGTTAAAGTGCCCGCAACCGAAACTGATGTTATCTGCGAAAAATGCGGAAGCAAAATGGTTATTAAATCAAGTCGCTTTGGTAAGTTCTTGGCTTGCCCAAATTATCCTGAATGTAAAAATACTAAACCCGTTCCTGAGGATGAGGTTAAACAGCCTTGCCCAAAATGCGGTTCAAAGCTTATTAAACGAACCTCGAAAAAGGGCAAAAAGTTTTATGGTTGCTCTAATTATCCTAAATGCGATTTTGCTTCACCCGGAGTTCCAACCGGAGAAATCTGCAAAGAATGCGGAAGCTTCATTATTTCAGGTATCAGAGGCAGAAATTACTGTATGAACGGTGATTGTATTACTAGAAAAACCAAAACAAAATCTGAAAAATCAAAGGAAAATTAATGAATAAGGTTAAAATTATCGGCGCAGGTCTTGCAGGCTGCGAGGCGGCAATGCAATTAGCAAATAGAGGAGTTAATGTTGAGCTTTATGAAATGAAGCCAAAAAAGAGAACTCCTGCTCATAAAACCAATTTTTTTGCCGAGCTTGTTTGCTCTAATTCTTTAAAAGCTTCAAGAATTGATTCTGCCGCAGGTCTTTTAAAGGAAGAAATGCGTCGTTTCGGCTCTGTTTGTTTGAAATCAGCCGATAGTTGTTCGGTTGCCGCAGGAGGAGCTTTGGCGGTTGACCGCGATATATTCGCAGAAAATATAACAAACGAAATTTTAAAACACCCAAATATCAAGGTTCTTGAAGAGGTTATTGAAAAAATACCTGAGGATTCGATTGTTATAATAGCTAGCGGTCCTTTAACCGATTCTTTATTAGCAGAAGATATAAAGAAATATACCGAAAGCGAAAATTTAAGCTTTTATGATGCGGCGGCACCCATTGTTACTGCCGATAGCATTAATATGGAAAAGGCTTTTTTTGCCTCGCGTTACGGCAAGGGCGACGATGATTATATAAACTGCCCTTTCAATAAAGAAGAATACGAGGCTTTTCATAACGAGCTTATTAATGCTGAATCTGCCCCCGTTCACGAGTTTGATAAACCCGTTACGGTTTATGAGGGTTGTATGCCGATAGAGATACTAGCTAAACGAGGTTTAGATTCTATTCGTTTTGGTCCTTTAAAACCCGTCGGTTTAACCGACCCCAGAACAGGACACAGACCGTGGGCGGCAGTTCAGTTAAGACGAGAAAATGCAAGCAGCAGTCTCTATAATATAGTTGGCTTTCAAACAAATTTAAAATTCAGCGAGCAAAAAAGAGTTTTTTCTATGATACCCGGTCTTGAAAATGCAGATTTTATGCGTTACGGCGTTATGCACAGAAATACCTTTATAAATTCACCAAAGCTATTAAACCGCGATTTATCCTTAAAAAAGAATAATAATATCTTTTTTGCAGGTCAGCTTTCGGGTGTCGAGGGTTATATGGAATCGGCCGCAAGCGGAATTATAGCGGGAATTAATGCTTATGCAAAATTAAAAGGTGAAAATTCTACTATTTTACCTGAGTTTACTATGATAGGTGCGCTATTAAATTATATATGCGATGAAACTGTTTCAAATTTTCAGCCTATGGGGGCTAATTTCGGAGTTTTACCTCCTTTGGAAACTAAAATTCGCGATAAAAAAGAACGCTATAAAGCGTTAGCTGAGCGTTCACTTAATTGGTTTGATACTAATAAAATATAGGAGATTTTTAAAATGAGAGTTGTAATAGATGCTTTTGGCGGTGATAATGCACCGTTAGAAATTGTTAAGGGTGCTTCATTAGCTTCAAAAGAGTTTTCTGTGGAAATAACACTTACAGGTAATAAAGGCACTATTGAAAATATCATAAAAGAAAACAGTTTAGAGTTTTTTGGTGAGCTGATTATCATTGATACCGATGATGTTATCTCTATGCACGATGAACCTACCACACTTTTAAAAGCTCATAAAAATTCTTCTATGGGCTTAGCATTTACCGAGCTTGTTGAGGATAAGGCAGATGCATTTGTATCTGCTGGGTCAACCGGAGCAATAGTTGTTGGCGGTACTTTAATGGTTAAGAGAATTAAAGGTATTAAGCGCCCGGCTCTTGCCGGTTTAATACCCTCTCCAAAAGGTCATTATATGCTTATGGATATGGGCGCAAATGCCGAGTGCAGACCCGAAATGCTTCAACAATTTGGTATAATGGCAAGCGCGTACTTAGAAAAGGTAGAAAACATTAAAGAGCCTAAAATCGGTCTTTTAAATATTGGTGTTGAAGATTCAAAGGGCACCGATCTACATAAAGAAAGCTATAAGCTATTAAAGGAAGCTCCTATAAACTTTGTTGGAAATATTGAATCAAGAGAAATGCCTAAGGGTATTTGTGATGCCGTTATAACCGACGGGTTTACAGGAAATATTGCTCTCAAACTCATTGAGGGAACTGCAATAACCTTCTTTAAAATGATAAAAGAGGTTATGTATAAAAGTTTAATAAATAAATTGGCAGCAGCCGTTTTAAAGAAAGATTTATACGGTATAAAGAAAATGATGGATAGCTCTGAGGTAGGCGGTGCACCGCTTTTAGGTGTTAGAAAGCCTGTTATTAAGGCACACGGAAGCTCTGATGCGAAGGCTATTAAAAATGCCGTTAAGCAAGCTGTTACCTTTACCGAAAACGGCGTTATTGATACTATTAGCTCAGCGCTCGCTGAAATAAAATAATAGAGGAATTTTTATGAAAGAATTTGAGAAAAAGTTAGGATATACTTTTAAAAATCCAAATCTTTTATTAAATGCTTTAACCCACTCTTCTTATGCAAATGAAACGAGAAACGGCATTAGTTCTAACGAAAGATTAGAATTTTTGGGCGACTCGGTTTTATCGGTTATTGTTTCTGATTATATTTTTAAAGAATTTTCCAAAATCCCTGAGGGAGAACTAACTAAGCTCCGAGCCTCATTGGTTTGCGAAAAATCGCTTTGCGGTTTTTCAAGAGAGCTAGATTTAGGAAAATACTTAAAACTTGGAAAAGGCGAGGATAAAGGCGGCGGCAGAGAGCGTGATTCTATTTTAGCCGATGCTTTTGAAGCAGTGCTTGCCGCAATTTATCTTGACGGTGGTTTAGAAGAGGCTCGCCGCCATGTTATGAGATTTATTCTCCCTGAGCTTAAACAGACTGATGACGAGGTTTTTAAGGATTATAAAACAGCTCTTCAAGAAATTATTCAAAGAAACCCCGAGGAGTCGGTGACATACACTTTAAAAGGTGAATCAGGTCCTGACCATGATAAAATTTTTGAAGTTGAAGTTCATTTAAATTCAAATGTAATAGGTGAGGGCAGCGGCAAATCTAAAAAAAGAGCAGAACAAATGGCGGCAAAGCAAGCGCTATCCTTAATGGGTATTGAAATATGAGTGCTAAACACTCTAATATTTCTATCTTTGTGCCTCATATTGGTTGCCCGAATAAGTGCAGTTTTTGCAATCAGCATTATATCAGCGGAAAAGTTAATGCGCCAATGCCTCGGGATATTATAAACGCGTTTGAAATTGCAAAAAATTCTAAAAATTATAATCCTGAAACCTTTGAGATTGCATTTTTTGGTGGCAGTTTTACGGCGATAGACCGCGATTATATGACCGAGCTTTTAGAAACTGCATTTGAGTTTGTTAAGGAAGGTTCAGTTTCTGGCATCAGAATTTCAACCAGACCTGATGCGATAAATAACGAAATTTTAAAACTACTTAAAAAATACGGTGTTACCGCCATTGAGCTTGGTGCGCAATCGTTAGATGATGAGGTTTTAAGCTTAAACGAGCGAGGTCATAAAGCAGAAGATGTTTTTTCTGCATCTAAGCTCATAAAATCTTACGGTTTTAGTTTGGGACTTCAAATTATGACGGGGCTTTATGGCGATAATAATAAAAAGCTAATTGAAACCGCCAATAAATGCCTTGAAATTAAACCTGATACTATCAGGATTTATCCAACCATTGTTTTAAAAGACACCCATTTAGCTATGCTTTTTGAAAATGGAATTTATAAACCCCAAAAACTTGAAGAAGCGGTTGAAATTTGTTCTAAGCTTTATACTTTATTTACTGAAAATAATATTAAAGTTATAAGACTGGGACTTCATACTATTGACGAAACAGCTTTTGTTGCAGGTCCTTGGCATCCTGCTTTTAGCGAGCTTTGCCAATCAGAGATTTTTCTTTCAAAAGCTTTAAATAAACTTAAAACCAAAGGAAATTACAGTATTTTCGTTAATAAATCAGATGTTTCAAAGATGATAGGGCAAAAGAAAAGCAATATTATTAAACTTGAAAATTTAGGTTTTTATTGCAAGGTTTTTGCTGATAAAAATATTAAACCAAATGAGATTAAGATTAAAAGGGAAGTGAATAACTAATGCTTTTAAGCTCAATAGAAATTCAGGGCTTTAAATCCTTTGCCGATAAAACGGTTTTAAAATTCGGTAAAGGTATAACTGCGGTTGTTGGTCCTAACGGAAGCGGAAAAAGTAATATTTCCGATGCTGTTCGTTGGGTACTGGGTGAGCAGTCTACCAAAAGCCTTCGCGGTCAATCTATGGAGGATGTTATTTTCGGTGGTACCGAAACCAGACGCCCACACGGATTTTGCGAGGTTACCCTTAATATAAATAATGTTGACAGAACTTTAAATTTCGATAACGATTTTGTTGCCATAACCCGCCGTTTCTATCGTTCTCACGAAAGTGAATATGCTATTAACGGAGTTTCTGTCCGCCTGAAAGATATCCACGAGTTGTTTATGGATACAGGTTTAGGCAGAGACGGTTATTCTATGATAGGTCAAGGTAAAATTGACAATATAATTAGTTCAAAATCAGGGGAAAGACGCGATATTTTCGAGGAAGCCTCAGGTATTTCAAAATACCGTTACAGAAAAATTGAAGCCGAAAGAAAACTAAATGCGGCTGAGGAAAATCTGCTTAGACTTCACGATATTTTAGACGAATTAAAGTCTCGTGTTGGTCCTCTCCAAGAGCAAAGTCGAAAAGCTGAGAAGTTTTTAGAGCTAGCCGAGCATAAAAAAGGACTCGAAATAGGTCTTTGGCTTTATACCTTAAATAATTCTAAGGAAGTTTTGCGAAATCAGGAAAGCAAAATTGCAAACTGCGAATTGGCATACAAGGAAATTGAGAAATCCCTAGAAGAATTTGACCGTAAAACCGAGGAAAACACCTCATATTTTGCAAAATTAACCTCTGATATTGAAGGGGAGAGACTAAACATTTCCTCCTCTAATGAGGAAATTGTTAAGCTTGAAGGTCAGATTCAGGTTTTAGAAAACAATATTTTGCATAACAACGAAAATATTTCACGTTTAAATGAAGAAAACGAAAATCTTTCTCGCTCCGATTCAGATGCTTTGGCTGAAATTGAAGCTAAAAATCAAACAGTTGCAGAAAAAGAAGCATTTAGAAAAGAGCTTGATGAGAAATTAAGGGCGCTTGAAACTGAGCTTTCAGAGTTGTTATCCGATAGCGATAATATTTCCCGAAAAATCGAGTCTCAAATCCGAGCTTTAAATGCATTGTCTCAACAAAACGCAGATATGCGTGTTGAAATGGTAACTGCAAATACTGCTATCGAGGAAATCACCTCTCGCGAAGGAAACTATGCAGAACAAATTTCCGCTTATAATTTGGAAATCGAAAAATTAAACTCTGAATTTAACGAAACCGAAAAGCTACTTGCTCATTTCGAAGAAAATATTAATAGCACTTCTAACACCGTTAAAGGCTACGAGCTTCGTTTGGCTTCGAGGGTTAATACTGCTGAAAGCTTGCGTCAAGAGTTTGACAGTGTTAAGCTTGATATTGATGCTAAAAAGCGCCGAGTTCAGATTTTAAAGGAACTCGAAAATAATATGGATGGCTTTGCTCATTCGGTTAAAGAAATAATGAACCAAAGTAAAACAGGTATTTTAAAGGGTATCTGCGGTCCTGTTTCAAAGCTTATTAAGGTTGAAAAGGAATATAGCATAGCGGTTGAAACCGCACTTTCGAATGCTATTCAAAACATTATAACCGAAACCGAGGCGGATGCTAAAAAGGCAATCAATTTCCTTAAATCTTCTTCAAGCGGCAGAGCTACATTCTTACCAATTTCTACAATTAAAGCCCGCGAATTTAAAGAGCAAGGCTTTGAAAGTATGCTTGGTTTTGTTGGTATTGCATCTGAATTAGTTGAATGCGATAAAAAATACCGCGAGATTATAAAATATTTACTTGGCGGCGCGGTTGTTGCCGAGGATATTGATTGTGCTGTAACAATAGCTAAAAAATACGGTTATAGAATTAAGGTTGTAACGCTTGACGGTCAGGTTATTAATCCTGGCGGTTCATTAACCGGTGGCTCGCTTATTAAAAACGCAGGCTTGTTAAGCCGTACTACTGATATTGAAAAATATGAGGCAGACATTAAAAAGCTCGAAGCCAAAAGCAATGAATTATCCGAAAAGCTAACAAAGGCTAAGGAGGAAGTAGCAAAAGTTGATGCAGATATAACCGCCGCAAAAGCAGAGCTCATAACCGCTAATGAGGATAAAATCAGGGCATTAGCCGAGCTTAAAAGAATTGATGATTTGCGAGCAAATATCATAGCATCACTTAACGCCTTAACTGATGAACAATCAGCTTCTGCCGAAAAGCTTATTGCTTTAAAAGAGCAGTCTTTGAAAGCAGCAGAAAAAATCGCTGAAATAGACGGGGAAAAATCGAAGCTTCAAGCGGATATTGACAGTATGACAGGTGGCAGAGATTCCTTAAACGAAACAAGAGAAAATATAACCGCTTCTATTACTGAAATAAAATTATCTATCATTGAAAACGATAAAGATATAGAACAATTAAAATTATCAGCTTTGAATTTATCGCAGCTTATTTCTTCTCGCGAAATAAGAAGTGAGGAAATAAATAAAGAAATCGGCGAAATTTCTGCTAACAGCGAGGCTTTAAGCCAAACTATTAATAGCATAAACGAGCAAATTTCGGCTTTGAAATTAAAAATTTCTGACTGCGAGCAGAATATTCAAAATATGTTAAACGAGCGAA
This sequence comes from Clostridia bacterium, assembly GCA_017439585.1. GTDB lineage: Bacteria > Bacillota > Clostridia > Oscillospirales > Acutalibacteraceae > UBA737. Next base: position 76,635 of record JAFSIV010000001.1, read on the forward strand.
ACCTGACCGAAAAAGCAGGGGTTGAGCTTAGAAATTCTGAGCGCGAAAAAACCTTAAAACGCGAGCAAATCAGCGGCGAGTTAGCCCGTCTTTGCGAGCGAAAAGAGGTTATGCTCAAAGAATATGACGAGGTTATACGTAAGCTTTATGATGAATATGAGCTTACTCGCTCTGAGGCAGAAAAGGTAGCCTCAGAACCCGAAAATCCTGCCGAGGCTAAACGAACACTAGCTGAAATTAAAGGAAAAATCAGAAATCTCGGCAATGTTAATGTTTCGGCTATTGAGGAATATAAGGAAGTTAAAGAACGCTATGATTTCCTTTCTGCTCAAATTGAGGATGTTGAAAACACACGCACCCAATTATTTAAATTAATTAATCAGCTAACCGTTCAAATGAAGGATATTTTCACCGAAGGCTTTGCAAAAATCAGTCAAAACTTCTCAAAAACCTTCACAGAATTATTCGGTGGCGGTGAGGCATCGCTATCATTATCAGACCCTGATAATATTTTGGAAAGTGGTATTGACATTAATGTTAAATTGCCAGGTAAAAATGTTCCTAGTCTGGACGGTCTTTCAGGTGGCGAAAAGGCTCTTATCGCCTTATCAATTTACTTTGCGATTATGCGCGTTAACGCACCGCCTTTCTGCTTCTTAGACGAGGTTGATACCGCTCTTGACGATATAAATGTTGACCGATTCGCTGATTATATGAAGAAATCAGAATTTGCAACCCAGTTTATATGCGTTACCCACCGTAGAGGCACTATGGAGGCTGCTGATATGCTCTATGGTGTTACAATGCAAGAAAAGGGAATAACCAAGCTCTTAGAGCTTAATGTTGCTGAGCTTGAAAACAAGCTTTTGCAAGGTAATGCTGGTGCATAAATCTTATTTTAGGAGTTCTTATGGGAATTTTTAGTAAAATTAAAGAGGGTCTTAAAAAAACCCGAAATTCTATTGCAGACAATGTTAACGGCATTTTGAATAGTTTCACAAAAATTGATGAAGATTTATTCGAAGAGCTTGAAGAAATACTTGTTATGTCTGACATAGGGGTTAATACCTCCGCTGAGATTTGCGATTTATTGCGTAAAAAAATCAAAGAAACAGGCGAAAAAGACCCCAATGCTATTAAAGAAATGTTAAAAGCCATTATAACCGAAATGTTAGGTGAGGCAGAGGGCTTAAAGCTTGATACAAAACCCTCGGTGATTTTGGTTATTGGTGTTAACGGAGTTGGCAAAACCACTTCTATCGGAAAAATTGCTGCTCAGTTAAAGGCTCAGGGCAAAAATGTTGTTTTGGGAGCTGCTGATACATTCCGCGCCGCTGCTATTGACCAGCTTGGAGTTTGGGCCGAGAGAGCAGGAGTCACTATGGTTAAAAGTGTTGAGGGAAGCGACCCTGCGGCAGTTGTTTTCGATACCATTGCCTCTGCAAAAGCGCATAATGCTGATGTTATCATTTGTGATACTGCGGGCAGACTTCATAACAAAAAAAATCTTATGGATGAGCTTGCTAAAATTAACCGCGTTATTGCAAGAGAATTACCCGATGCATCGGTTGAAAGCCTTTTAGTATTAGATGCCGCAACAGGTCAAAATGCAGTTAATCAGGCAAAAGAATTTAATAATGTTACCGATATTACCGGTATTATCTTAACGAAGCTTGACGGAACTGCAAAAGGCGGTATCGTTATTCCTATTCATAATGAACTAGGTATTCCTGTGAAATTTATAGGTGTTGGTGAGGGTATTGATGATTTGCAGCCCTTTAATCCAAAAGAATTTGCAGACTGCATTTTTGACGGAGAATAAACTATGAAAATATTTATTGCAACTAAAAATCAGAAAAAATTAAAAGAATTAGATAGAATTTTATCGCCTATGGGCTTTGAAATTTTATCTGAAAAAGACCTCGATTCTCCCTTAGAGGAAATCGAAGAAACAGGCACAACTTTTTGCGAAAATGCCATTTTAAAGGCTGAAGCAGGTCTTAAAAGGACAGGCTATATAACCGTTGCAGATGATTCAGGAATTTGCGTTGATTATTTAAATGGCGCACCAGGTATTTATTCTGCAAGATATTCGGGCGGCTCAGATGACGACAATAATAAAAAGCTTTTAAAGGAATTAGAGGGTGTGCCTTACGAAAAGCGTACCGCTCATTATACCGCCGCTATTGCTTGCGTTTTTCCTGACGGCAGAAGATTTACTGTTGAAGGCAAATGCTATGGTCATATAGCAGAAACCGAAAACGGAAATTGCGGTTTTGGTTATGACCCAATGTTTATAAGCGAAAAAGGTTGTTTTGGTCTTCTTTCAAGTGAGGAAAAAGACAGTATTAGCCACAGAGGTAAAGCTTTAAGACTTTTTAAAGAAGAATTAATGAAATATATTGAGGGTAAAAATAATGTATAAAATCGGTGCTTCAATATCGCGTGAGCTAAACGACCAGCTTTTTTCTGATATTAAGGCTTCAGGCATTGAGGTTATTGAGCTTTCTTACGACAATTATGATAATTTTGATTTTGAAAATGCTAAAATGTTATCCGAAAAATATCCCATTGAATTATGGTCCTTGCATTTGCCGTTTTTACCGTTTGAAGAAATTGACCCTTCTTCGTTAGACGAAAATAAACGAAAATATACTTTTGATTTATTTATGGGTATCATTGAAAAAGCTTCTAAAATAGGTATTAATAAGGTTATTATTCACCCTAGTTGCGAGCCTATTCCTTATGAAGAAAGAGCCAAAAGGCTTGAAGCTGCTGCCAGTTTTATGAGCGATTTAGCAGATGAGGCTCACAAATTCAGTATTGTTATAGCTATTGAGGATTTGCCAAGAACCTGCATTGGAAAAAATTCAAAGGAAATCAATTATTTGCTATCTGCAAACGATAAATTAAGAGCTTGCTTTGATACTAATCATTTATTGAATGAAAAAATAACTGATTTTATAAAAAATGTTGGCGAAAAAATTATCACAACCCATATTTCTGATTATGATTTTCTTAATGAACGCCATTGGCTTCCTGGTGAGGGAGATATTGACTGGTTAGAACTTGCAAAAGCCTTGAAAGAAATAAACTATAACGGCGTTTGGTTATATGAACTTGGATTAAACCCACCAAAATCAATGATTAGACGGGATTTAAGATATGAAGATTTATATAATAACGCTTTCGAAATTTTAAACGATAAAACACCAACCCCCATTGGCAAAAGAATAGAAAATCTAGGTTTTTGGGGTTGATTAAGGAGAAAATATGTTAAACAGTAGACAGCGTGCCCAGCTTAGAGGCATGGCAAACGATTTTGAAACAATACTTCAAGTAGGAAAAGGCGGTATTAATGATAATACCGTAAAACAGGTTATAGACGCCTTAGAGGCAAGAGAGCTTATTAAATTAAGAATTTTAGAAACCTGCCCGACATCAGTTCGCGAAACCGCCGATACCTTAGCTGAAAAGACCGGCAGTGATGTTGTTCAGGTTATTGGCTCTAAATTTATTCTTTATAAAGAAAGCAAAAATAATAAAACTATTAAGTTGGTGAAATAATGCCAAAAACTGCTATTTTCGGCGGTACATTTAACCCATTTCATATAGGTCATTATAAAATCCTCGAAACCTTGCAAAATAATAGTGATATTGAAAAAATACTTCTAATGCCCGATAAAATTCCGCCTCATAAGGTTTGCGATGTCTTAGCAAGCGATGATGAACGCATAGAAATGTGCAATTTAGCGGCGGCAGATTTTAATAAAGCAGAGGTTTGTTTAATTGAATTTGGCCGAGAGGGAAGAAGCTACTCTATTGATACCGTTAAAGAATTAAAAGCCAAATTTCCTAATACGGATTTTACCTTTGTTTTAGGCGGCGATATGCTAGTATACTTTGATAAATGGTATAAATATGAGGAATTAATGAAGCTTGTTTCTTTTACTGCTTTTTTACGGACCGATACGGACGAAAACGAGTTTTATAGCTGTGTAAATCGTTTTGAAAAAATGGGCATGAGAATAGAGGTTTTAAAGGATAAAATTCCTGATGTTTCTTCAACTGAAATCAGAAATAATTTTTCAAATTCAAAACCTCTTTTAAATGAAAAAATTTATGATTTTTTAAAAGCGAGGAGGGTTTACGGTGAATAATGCAGATAATGAAAAATATACCGAAATTTTGAAAAGCCGATTAAACGAAAAAAGGTTTTTCCATTCCTGCTGTGTTGCCGATGAGGCTAAAAGATTAGCTGAAAAATACGGCGGAAACCCTGAAAAATGCTATACTGCGGGTTTGCTTCACGATATTACCAAAAACGCACCCAATGAGGAGCACTTGAAATTATTTGATACCTTTGGTATAATGCTAAATGATATTGAAAAAAATGCCATAAAACTATGGCATGCAATATCAGGCGAAGCCTATTTAAAATATATTTTAGGTATATCCGATACCGAAATTTTAGATGCAGTAAGATATCATACAACCGCTAAACGCAATATGTCGCTAACTGCTAAAATTTTATATCTTGCTGATTTCACCTCGCGCGACCGTGATTACGAGGATGTTGAGGTGATAAGAGGTTTAGCCGATAAATCCTTGGAAGACGCTATTAAATATGCGCTCGAATATTCAATTATAGATTTAGTAAAACAGTCTAGGGCTATTCACCCTGATACTGTTGATGCTTTTAATGAAATTGTATCTGGTAAGGAGAAAATTTGATGGAAACTTATGAAATTTTAAAAATTGCCGCTAATGCTTTAAACGAAAAGAAAGCATTAGACATTATTGGCGTTGAAATAGCTGATTTAACCGTTTTAGCAGATATGTTTTTAATCTGCACCGCAAACTCTTCAACCCATGTCAGAGCTTTATGCGATGAGGTTGAGGATGCTTTAGAAAAACACGGTATCAGACCTCATCATATTGAAGGTAAGGCTACCGGTTGGATAGCGCTTGATTATGGCAGTATTATTATTCATATTTTCGGCAAAACAGAACGCGAGTATTACGGACTTGACAAAATGTGGAGCGACGGAAAAATGATAGATATGACCGAAATTTTAACTAACGACGCGGAGGAAAATTAAATGCAAGATTATACTTACAGTAAAATTGAAAAAAAGTGGCAGGATATTTGGGACGAAAAGCAAACTTTTGCTGCTAAAAATGATTATTCTTTACCAAAATTTTATGGTTTGGTTGAATTTCCATACCCATCAGGTCAAGGCTTGCATGTAGGTCATCCCCGTTCGTATACCGCGATTGATATTGTTAGCCGCAAGAAGAGACTTGAAGGCTATAATGTTTTATATCCAATGGGTTGGGATGCTTTCGGTCTACCCACCGAAAACTTTGCAATTAAAAACCATATCCACCCATCTATCGTTACCGAGAACAATATTGCAAACTTTAAAAGACAGTTGAAGTCTTTGGGCTTTTCTTTTGATTGGAGCAGGGAAGTTAATACCACCGATCCCTCTTATTATAAATGGACTCAGTGGATTTTCTTGCAGCTTTATAAAAAAGGTTTAGCATATAAATCTAAAATGAATGTTAACTGGTGTACCTCATGTAAATGCGTTTTAGCAAATGAAGAGGTTGTTAACGGAGTTTGTGAGCGTTGCGGCAGCGAGGTTGTTCACAAGGAAAAAAGCCAATGGATGCTTAAAATAACCGACTATGCTGAAAAGCTTTTAGACGGACTTGACGATGTTGATTTTATTGACCGCGTTAAGACTCAGCAAAGAAACTGGATAGGCCGCTCTTACGGTACTCAGGTTACCTTTGGCACAACTATCGGTGATAATATCGAAATATTTACCACACGCGCTGATACATTGTTTGGTGCTACTTATATGGTTATGTCTCCCGAGCATCCCTTACTCGAAAAATGGGCAGATAAAATCAAAAATTTAGACGAGGTTAAGGCTTATCAGGAAACCGCCGCTAAAAAGTCCGACTTTGAACGCACCGAGCTTGCAAAGGATAAAACTGGTGTTAAATTAGATGGCGTTTTAGCTATCAACCCCGTTAATAACACCGAAATCCCGATTTTTATTTCGGATTATGTACTTATTTCATACGGAACAGGCGCTATTATGGCAGTTCCTGCTCACGATACTCGTGACTGGGATTTTGCTAAAAAATTTGGTTTGCCGATTATCGAGGTTGTTGCCGGTGGCGAGGATGTTCAAAAGCAGGCATTTACCGACTGTGCAACAGGTGTTCTCGTTAACTCCGATTTCTTAAACGGATTATCGGTTGAAGATGCAAAGGTTAAAATCCAAGAATGGTTAACCGAAAAGGGAATAGGCTCTGTTAAAACTAATTACAAGCTTCGTGACTGGGTATTCTCTCGTCAAAGATACTGGGGAGAACCAATTCCGATGGTTTATTGTGAAAAGTGTGGTTATGTTCCGCTTGATGAGAGCGAATTGCCCTTAGTTCTTCCTAATGTTGATTCTTATGAGCCCACTGATAACGGCGAATCACCCCTTGCTAAAATGACCGACTGGGTTAACACTACTTGTCCTCATTGCGGCGCTCCCGCTAAGAGAGAAACCGATACCATGCCTCAATGGGCAGGCTCTTCTTGGTATTTCCTTAGATATTGCGACCCGCATAATGATAAGGAATTAGCCTCAAAAGAGGCTCTTGAATATTGGTGCCCGATTGACTGGTATAATGGCGGAATGGAGCATACAACTCTTCACTTGCTTTATAGCCGTTTCTGGCATAAATTCCTTTTCGATATCGGCGCTGTTACTTCGCCTGAGCCTTATGCTAAGCGCACAAGCCACGGTATGATTTTAGGTGAGAACGGCGAGAAAATGTCAAAATCGCGCGGAAATGTTGTTAATCCCGATGAGATTATCGAAAACTATGGCGCTGATACTATGCGCGTTTATGAAATGTTTATTGGCGACTTCGAAAAGGCTGCTCCTTGGAGCCAATCTTCAATTAAGGGTAGTAAGCGTTTCTTGGATAAGGTTTGGTCATTAGCCGATATTATGGGCGAAGAGGACACTATTCGTCCTGAAATTGAAGCAGAATTCCACCGTACTATTAAAAAGGTTACTGAGGATATTGAAGGATTAAAGATGAATACCGCTATTGCGGCGCTTATGTCTTTACTTAATACCGTTTCTGCAACAGGCAAAATCACCAAAGCTGAATATAAGATATTTATAACCTTGCTTAACCCATTTGCACCTCATATAACCGAGGAGTTATGGGAAATCTGTGGCTTTGAGGGTATGCTTAATGAGACTTCTTGGCCTAAGTATGACGAAGCTAAATTCGTTGATAAAAATGTTGAAATAGTTGTTCAAATCAACGGCAAAATCAGAGCCAGACTAAACGTTTCTGCCGATATTTCTTCTGCTGATGCAATAGCTCTTGCAAAGGAAAACGATAATGTTAAAAATGAAATCGAAGGCAAGAATATAATAAAAGAGCTTTATGTTCCTAAAAAGCTTGTTAATATCGTAGTAAAATAATTACAAAATATTTTTGTTTTTTAAAAAAAGTTCTTGCAAATTGTTGTATCTTATGATATTATAATAAAAGTTATTGGTTATACAGATATATGGAGGTGAAACAGGTGGGCGCAGTTGAAATCATTTTAGGTATTTTAGTGATACTCGTTTCGCTTGTAATTATAGTTGCAATTCTATTGCAACCCGGCCGTCGAGCTGGTATTAACGGCGTTATTTCCGGCGGTGCTGATACTTTCCTTTCCAAAAACAAGGCAAGGGATTTTGATGCTTTTCTAGCCCGTTGGACTAAGTATGTTGCCATACTTTTCTTTGTACTTGCGATTGTAGCTAATATAATTGCTTTAAGGGGTTAGTACCTTAATTGGTCTATCCTGAAAGGTTTAAAGCCTTAAAAAATAACCCCTGCTATTTTGCGGAGGGAGGGAATATAAATGAGTCAAGTTAGAATTAAAGAAAATGAATCACTTGATAACGCTTTGCGTCGTTTTAAGAGACAGACCGCAAAAGACGGTGTTATTCAAGAAGTTCGCAAAAGAGAGCATTATGAAAAGCCCTCTGTAAAGCGTAAAAAGAAGTCGGAAGCTGCTCGTAAAAGAAAGTTCCGCTAATTAAAAAGTATTAAAAAGCGGTTTTATTTAACCGCTTTTTATTTTTGGAGAAAACTATGCTATTAAAGCCTGATATAAAATTAAAGAGGATTACTGATATCACCCCTCAATTACTTAAAAAGAATAATATAACTTCTCTTATCCTTGATGTTGATAATACCTTATCTACCCATCACGGTCAAATTTTAACTGATGGATTAGAGGAATGGCTAGCTTTTATGAAAAGTGAAAATATTGGTTTAATCATTCTTTCAAACTCGAAAGAACAAAGAGTTAAACCTTTTGCCGAAAAAATATGCTTAAATTATTTAAGTTTAGGTTTAAAACCGTTGCCTTTCGGATATTTAAAAGCAGTTAAACGTTTAGAAAGTAAGCGAAAAAACACTGCAATAGTTGGCGACCAAATTTTCACCGATGTTTTAGGTGGAAGCCTTGTTGGAGTTAAAAAAATACTTTTAACCCCGATAAAACTTGAAGAGGGATTAGGTTTTAGATTTAAACGCAAAATTGAAAATTTGGTGTACAAGCTTTATAAAATTAAGGATTTGGAGGAATGATTATGTCTGCTAAATTTGGACCCGCGGGAAGCGGAGACAGTTTTAAGGCGCTAGGTTATAAATCAAGTCTTCAAATCCCTGAGTATTTAAAGAAAATCGGACTTGATTGCTTTGAATACCAATGCGGCCGCGGTGTAAATATAGGCTCTGATAAAGCAAAAGAATTAGGCAAAATTGCGAAAGAGCAGGGCATAGGCATTTCGCTTCATGCCCCTTATTATATTTCTATGTCTTCGGTTGAAGAAGATAAGCGTTTAAATTCGGTTAATTATATTTTAGCTTCTGCTAAGGCTGTTAATGATATGGGTGGAGATAGAATTATCGTTCATACAGGCTCTTGCGGTAAAATTTCTCGCGAAACCGCATTAGAGCTCGCTATTGATACAATGAAAATCGCTTTAAATGCTCTGAAAGAAAATGGACTTTCTCATATTCATATCTGTCCCGAAACTATGGGAAAGGTTAATCAGTTAGGTACCTTAAATGAGGTTATTGAGCTTTGCAAAATTGACGATAGTTTAATCCCTTGCATTGATTTCGGGCATTTAAACGCTAGAGAATTAGGAATTTTAAAAACTAAATCTGATTTTGAAAAAATCTTTTTGGAAATTAAAGATAAGTTAGGGGAAGACCGCCTAAAAGCTTTCCATTCGCATTTTTCAAAAATCGAATATTCGCAAGGCGGCGAAAAACGCCATTTAACCTTTGAAGATAATATATACGGTCCTGATTTTGAACCTTGCTTGGATTTATGCGTGAAATACGGTTGCTCGCCAACCTTTATTTGCGAATCGGCAGGAACTCAGGCAGAAGACGCAAAACAAATGAAGGATTATTATACTTCGATTTCAAAAATTTGAGGAGAAATTTATGATTTGGCATAATGCAAAACCAAATGAAGTATTAAATGAACTTTCGGTTGACGATAAAACCGGCTTAGCAAACGGAGTTGTTGATGAAAGACTTTGTCTTTACGGTCAAAATGTTATATCTGAAAAAGAAAAACCCTCTTTTTTAAAACATTTTAAGCACCAACTTAAAAGTAAAACAGTTATAACTTTGATAATTATAGCTGTTATATCTTTTATTGTTGCCATAATGTACAATGAAGTCAATTTTTATTCACCGCTACTGCTGATTGCTATTTTAACCGTAAACGCGCTTATAAGCGCATATTACATATATAATAGCGGTAATATGCTTGAAAAAATCAAGCTAATAACTAACCCAACCGTTTCTGTTTTGCGCGAGGGTGTTATTAAATCTATAAATTCAACTATGTTAGTGCCCGGAGATATTATTTTGCTTGAAGAGGGCGATTATATCCCTGCGGATGCAAGAGTTTTAGAATCAAATGAATTTCGTTGCAATGAAAGTTTATTAACAGGCGTTGAAATTCCGGTTGAAAAAAACGAAAATTATATTTTCGAAGATATAACTCCATTAGAAAAACGCGCGAATATGATTTTCTCAGGTTGCAGTGTTGCGCATGGTAATGCGAAAGCAGTTGTTGTTGCAACCGGTATTGATACCGAAATCGGCAAGACTGCCTCAATTTTAGAGCAAACAGGGGAGAACCGACTTCCTTTGCAAAATGAACTTGATAGCATTGGAAAAATAGCTAATTATGCTATTTTAATTATCTGCGCAATAGTTTTTCTATTGGGAATTTTATTCAATTTCAATTCTGATGTTCCTTTTGCTTCTATGACTTTGGAAATGCTTATTAATTCTGTTGCTCTTGCGGTTGCCGCAATACCCGAGGGATTGCCCGCAATCGCAACGATAGTTATAGCTCTTGGAATAAATCGCATTTTAGAGGATAAAATCATTGTTAAAGACGCAGATGCCGCTGAATTGCTTGGAAGAACTGATGTTATCTGCTCTGATAAAACAGGCGTGTTTACTCATAACAAAATGGTTTTAAGCCGCATTTATAATGGTAAAAGACTTATTGATTTAGATACCGAGGGTGCGGACGAGGAAGCTGCTTTAATTATCAGAATTGCAACCGCTTGCTCAACACTTAACAATGATTCAACCGAAAACGCTATTGAAAAGGCATGCCTTGCTTATAATTCAATGTCTAAACTTGATGTTGATAATATTTTACCGCATTTAGCAGTTATTCCGTTTGACCCTGAAAGAAAAACCATGACGGTTATTTCTATGATAAATGATAAACCCTTTGCAATTATAAAGGGCGCGCCGGAATCGGTTGTTCCAAACTGTATTAACTGCGATACAAAAGAGATTCTTTCAATTAATGAAAATCTTGCCAACGAAGCTTTCAGAAATATCTGTATTGCTATGAAGCGGTTAGAGGAAATTCCCGCTAACCCTCAGGCAGAGGATATTGAGAATAATTTAACTTTCGTGGGGCTTTTAGGTCTTCAAGACCCACCCAGAGAAGGTGTTATTGAAGAAATCGCCGCTTGCGATACTGCGGGTATCAAAACAATTATGATAACAGGGGATAATATCTCAACCGCAAAAGCAATAGCTAGAAGAATCGGTATTTTAAAGGATGGAACTGAGGCTATCAGCGGTTTGGAATTATCCGAGCTTTCAGATGAGGAACTATATGCTAATATCGAAAAATATAGTGTTTTTGCCCGTGTTTCACCAACCGATAAGTTAAGAATAGTTAAAGCTTGGCAAAGCCATAAAAAGATTGTTACCATAACAGGAGACAGCGTTCAGGACGCTGACGCATTAGCTCAGGCAGAGGTTGGTTGCGCGATTGGTAAGTTTGGCGCAGACATAGCTAAGGGAAATGCCGAGATTATTATTCAAAATAACCGATTTGATTCGATTGTTCGAGCAATTAAGGAAAGTCGCGGACTTTTCAGTAATATTAAGAAATCTGTTTCTTATCTGTTAAGCTGCGGTTTTGCAAAAATTTTAATTGTATTCTTCGGTTTGATTTTCTTTAAAATTCCGCCGATTACAGCTATTCAGCATTTATGGCTTAAACTGCTTATTGACTCTGCACCTGCTATTTCGCTAAGTATGGAAAAAGCAGATAATTCTATTATGAAGAATAAGCCGCTGTCAAATATTGGGAAAATATTTGACAACAAAACTTTGATTTTTATTTCTGTTCAAAGCATTTATATTGCTCTTGTAACCCTGATTTCTTACTTTATAGGAAAAAATTCAGGGGATGGGGTAGCAGCCTCCACAATGGCATTTGCAACGCTGGGATTTGCCCAAATTTTCCATTGTTTGAATAATAAATTTACAGGTTCGATATTTAACAAAGAAATACTTTCAAATAAGTTTATGAATTATTCGGTTGCAATAACGCTATTTATAATTCTTTTCTTGATTTTTACTCCAGCAGGTTTCTTATTTGATTTATGTATTATAAAATTCTGGCAATTTATTATTTGCTTCATTTTCGCAGTAGCAATAATACCGTTATGTGAGATTTTGAAGTTTGTGGTTAATAAATTAATGAAATAATTTATTGGTGCTTTCAAATAATAGAAAGCACCAATATTTTTTCTATTCAAGCAACAGAGGGTATACCCTAAAAATTTTACAGCGAATTATATAAAATCAATATTTTATATAATTCAGGGAAGTGGTTTTTAATAAAACATCGGATTTAAGCCTGTTTTATTTAATCTACTCCTTTCAGGCTACCATACGCTTTATATCAATAATATATTACTTTTTAATTTCATAGATTAGTTTAATTTGTTTTTAATTGTATTATATTTTGCAATTATTTTTTTAACTAAATTTATTTTTCAAAAACTTTTAAAATTTTGTATTTCTTTTAATGAAATATTAAAATTCTGCTTATTTTAATTTAAATTCTGATTTTTCCGAAAAATTTCATCCTCTCAGTTTTTTTCTATCAATACTTATATCATTTTAAAAATTTCTATTCGATGAGATTTTTTAAGAATTAGAAAATTTTAAGCTAATCAGCTAAAAACATATCAAAATTTATAGATTTATAAATTTTATTTAAATTATAACTATTTTTTAATATATTAAAAAATATATCAAGCTGCATCTACTCTATTATTTCTTATATATAGCTGTATTTTAATAATAATGCTAAAACTAGTGATTCAAAGCTTCCTTATATGCCCTATTGTTATTTTTTTAACAATATTGCCTATTTAATTATATTTATAATTAACAAATTCCCGAATGCGTTAGCGTCCGGGAAAAAATATTAAATTTTTTATAATAGAATCAATCTGATTTTAAATATGGCTTATAATATTCTAATGCCACGTTTGGCGATATTTTTAATTCGCTATCTGATTTCAAAAAAGCTCTGGGAAGATTATGAAATCCCCAAATATATCTTCTGACAGTTTCTCTATAATTTTTACTTTTTGAAGTTAAAATTATAATGCAGTCAGTAAGTGATTTATCCATAAACAATGCTAACTTTAAATATTCATTTGAATAATTTAAATCACTATACAAGTTAATTATAAGCTTTCTAACTAGTTCTTTAGTTTCTAAAAGTTCTTTTTTTAATAATAATCGATTCTTTTTGAAAAACAAGTTTTTGGTGCTATATATTTTGAAATAAATCGATTTTTCATATATATCTTCAGCGATTTTTTCAACCATTATTTTCACCTCTATGATGAGATACAAAGGCAGCTTGCCGCCTTTGATGATATACACCCTGACACGTGATGATATACCAAGCCTGTCGGATTGGATAAAAAAACTCTCGTTCCGAAGAACGAGAGTTTTTTGGTGCCGGTGGCCGGACTCGAACCGGCACGGTATCGCTACCGGTGGATTTTGAGTCCACTACGTCTGCCAATTCCATCACACCGGCAAATATCGATATGAAGTCGACCATGTAATTATACTATATAAGATAAATAAAATCAAGTCTTTTTTAATAAAAAATTAAAAAATAAAACTGTCTTACAAATCACTGCAAGACAGCCATAAAAGTTAGATTAAATACTTAAAGCATTCGCGCCAAAATTGGAACTGATTATTGCAAAACCAAACGGCGATTGCTCGTTAATAACAAACAAAGTTTCGCAAATTTCATTAATTGTTTCTCCATCATGAGAAGAAATTTCAACCGAGGTTAAAACCGAAAAGCTTCCGTCCTCATTTTCGCTGATAGAAATAATTTCGTGATTATAAACTGAATAACCGCGAGGGATTATATAAACATAACCGTCAAGCTGTTCAAAATCCGAATTAATAGTTTTAAAATCAACAAAATCAATACCGTACATATTAAAAATATAATCAGCTACATAAGACTCTTCAATAAAGCCTTCAAGCACAGGATTTGAATATTTAACCAATGCAGGCATTGAAGAATTTATAACATCTTCAACTTCAAGAAAATCGCTGCCGTAAACAAAATTATGATTTAACATATTAAGAAAACGGGATGCATAAACCATGTTAACATCAATTTCAGAAGAATTATTTAACAAGGCTATTCCCTGCTCTTTTTCTTCTGCTAAAACAACATTTTTTTCAGGAGAAAAAGGTAAACTAAAACTGCAAGCCAAAACAACGCAAAGCATTAATGCAACTGTTTTTAAAACGCGAAATTTCATAATTTTTTCTCCTTTCAAATTTTACTAGTTTATTATACACTAAATCTTTATAAAATAGCAGAAACAATTTAGTTACAAATCGTTTCAAAAATGTAATTTTTAGATTATGTAAACCACTTTTTTATTACAAAATGTAATATTTTTAGTTAATATTTCCACAATTTACGACACATATTTATTATTTATGACATTTTAATAAAATTTTTATAAAGTTTTTAAAAAAATTGGTTGTATTTACTAACAAGATATGTTATAATCGAATTTGTAAACTTATTCCCCTAAGGAGTTGTATATTATGAAACAATATTCTGAAAATTTTATCCGCAACATTGCCTTGTTGGGACACGGCAGTTCGGGTAAAACAACCTTGGCTGATGCCATTCTTTACTATGCCGGTATAACAGACCGCATTGGTAAAACTGGTGACAGTACAACAGTTATGGACTTTGATCCCGAAGAAAAAAAGCGCAAAGTTTCGGTTTCAACCGCAGTTTATGCCGCTGAAATCGGTGAAAATAAATTAAATTTAATCGATGCCCCCGGTCTATTCGACTTTGCAAGTGGTGTCTGCGAGGCTCTTGCTGCTGCTGATAGCGCAATTATTACTATTTCCGGTAAATCTGGTTTAACTGTTGGCGCAAAACAAAGCTTCGAAAAGGCTCGCGCTTTAAATAAATCGGTTGGTTTCTTTATTGGTAAGCTTGATTCAACCCACGCTCATTTTTATAGAGTTTTATCCGCTCTTGCCGGTAATTACGGCGCAGTTATCTGTCCTGTTGTTGTTCCCTATATTGAAAATGACGAGGTTAAATCATACATAAACTTAATAGAAAATAAAGCTTATGCTAGTGAAGGTATAGTTCTTAAAGAAATGCGTATGCCTGTCAGCTCCGAGCTTGAAGATATGCGTAACATGCTATTAGAAGCAGTAGCTTCGGTTGACGAAGAATTAATGGATAAATATTTCTCAGGCGAAGAATTTACCACAGAAGAGCTTATTTCCGGTCTTGCAAAGGGTGTTTCATCAGGTGAAATCTGTCCTGTTTATTGCGGAGTTCAGCAAACAGGCGATGCTGTTCCCCTAATGGTTGATAACCTTCTAAAAATTATGCCAAGCGTTGCCGACAGTAAATATATAACCGCAGACGGTGCTGAAAAGGAATATTCTTCAAGTGCAGACAATGCTTTGCTTATATTCAAAACTATAGCCGACCCGTTTGTTGGAAAGCTATCATACTTTAAGGTTTTGGGCGGTAAAATTAAAAATGATACCCGTCTTATAAACAATCGCACCGGCGAAGAAGAGCGCCTTTCAAAAGTTGTATGGCTTAAAGGCGGAAAGCAAGAGGATGCTGATGTGATTTCTGCTGGTGATATCGGCGCAGTTGCTAAGCTCGGCGGTGTTGCAACTGGTGATACCTTATCCGCTAAGGGTGATATTGTTGCAAAAGCAATCGACTTCCCTGCTCCTAATCTTACTGTTGCGGTTTATCCGAAATCTAAGGGCGACGAGGAAAAAATCACCTCTGCTTTAAACAGAATGATGGAAGAAGACCGAACAATAAAAGTTTATATGAACACTGAAACTCATGAGCAGATTTTGGAAGCCTTGGGCGAGCAGCATATAGACGTTATCATTTCAAGACTTAAATCAAAATTTGGCGCAGATGTTGAGCTTAAACAACCTAAAATTGCATACCGCGAAACCATTCGCAAATCTGTTCAGGTTCAAGGCAGACATAAAAAACAATCTGGCGGTCATGGTCAGTTTGGTGATGTTTGGATTAGATTTGAGCCTTGCGATAGCGAAGAACTGATTTTTGAAGATGAAGTATTTGGCGGTGCTGTTCCTAAGAACTTCTTCCCTGCCGTTGAAAAAGGACTTCGCGAATGTACCTTAAAGGGAGTGCTCGCAGGATACCCTGTAGTTGGCGTTAAAGCGGTTTTATATGATGGCTCTTATCATCCGGTTGACTCCTCTGAAATGTCCTTTAAAATGGCTGCCACAATAGCTTTTAAAGAAGGTATACCTCAAACCGCACCTGTTCTTTTAGAGCCTATCGGCACATTAAAGGTATTAGTTCCTGATGAAATGCTTGGCGATGTTATCGGTGATATAAACAAGCGACGCGGCAGAATTATAGGTATGAACCCTGCTGAAAACAAAATGCAGGAGGTTATCGGTGAAGTTCCGATTGCCGAAATGTCTGATTTTGCAACTGCTATGCGTTCCATAACTCAGGGCACTGCAACATTTACATTAGAGCCTACTCGCTATGAGGAAGTTCCTCAAAACATTGCTCAAAAGATAATTGAAGCAAATAATTAATTTCAGCACTTTAAAACACCAATTATATAAAAAGGGGGGGTGGATAATATCCACCCCTCAAACAAATTTTAAAAACATTCCATCATTAGTTTATTAATATTATTGCTAAGGCTAGGTAACATTATGAAAAATACGGTTGTTAATTTCGATAAATGTATTAATAAAATAAAACCTATGAACGGTGTCGGTCAGCCGCCAATCAGAGGTATAAATTTTTCAATGTGTGATTATCTTAAAGATGCACATATTCCCTTTTCCAGACTTCACGATGTCGGCGGAGCATTTGGCGGAAACTTATATGTTGATATTCCAAATATTTTCAGAGATTTCTCAAAAGACCCTAAAAACCCTGAAAATTACGATTTTGCTTTCACCGATTTGCTCGTAACAGAGCTTGTAAATCGCGGTATTGAGCCTTTTTTCAGACTGGGCGTTACTATCGAAAATAACAGGAAAATTAAAGCTTACCGCATTAATCCACCTGAGGATTATAATAAATGGTCTCAAATTTGCGAGGGAATAATTCGTCATTATACTGAAAACTGGGCAAACGGTTTCAATTATAAGATTACTTATTGGGAAATTTGGAATGAGCCTGATAATTTTGAAGACCCGAACGAAAACCAAATGTGGACAGGCTCAGCCGAAGATTATTATAAACTTTACGAAGTATCCTCAAAATATTTAAAGCACAAATTCCCTCATCTTAAAATCGGTGGATACGCCAGTTGCGGCTTTTATGCTTTAACCGAGAGTAGTAACGAATTTGCAGCCTGTTCGCCAAGGTATAGTTATTTTATAGATTTCTTCGAAGGTTTCTTAGAATATATTAAAGCCCATAATTGTCCGCTGGACTTTTTTTCTTGGCATAGCTATTCCGGAGTCCGAGAGAATGTTGTTTGGGCAAATTATGTAAGAAAAAAGTTGGATGAAAACGGGTATCATTTAACCGAACATACATTAAATGAATGGAATTGCAAGATGAACCTTAAAGGTACTGTTAAGCACGCCGCTCTCACCTGCGCCAATATGCTCGCTCTTCAAAACACCTCGCTTGATAGCGCTATGTTTTATGATGCGCGTTGCAGTACGGGTTACTGCGCCGGAATGTTTAATTGTATGACCTATGAGCCACTACCCTCTTATTATTCTTTTGTTGCCTTTGGCGAGCTATATTGCAGAGAAAATCAAGTTTTCGTTGGGGAATTACCCTCTAATGTTTATGCCGTTGCGGCAAAAGCTGAGGACGGTTGTATTGTAATCTCAAATCTTAATGAAGATACCGTTGATGTTAATTTAGAAATATTAGGTGCAACTGAAATAATCGAAGCTAAGATTATCACCGAAAATGCCGTTTGGGAGGATTATCAGTTTGAAAATCAAATCCCCTCAAATTCTGTTCTTTGCTTAAAGTTTAAATTATAACAATCAAAAAACAGCTTAACCAAAATGGTCAAGCTGCTTTTTGTATAACGAAAACCACGCGATAGTAGCAAAGTTCAAAAGAGGTTAACCGATGAACAAAACAAAATCCTCCATTTGTGTTAAAATAGTAGCGACCTGCCAGTCAAACTAAAACACAAATGGAGGATTTAAAAATGAAAATAGAACAAATTGATACAAATAGTTTAGCACACACAAAATGGAATTGCAAGTACCAGATAGTTTTTGCGCCGAAATATAGACGAAAAGTTTTCTACGAAGATAAAAGGTTGGAAATAAGAGAAATATTAAGAAAACTTTGCGAATGGAAAGGTGTAGAAATAGTAGAGGGTGAAGTGTGCCCAGAC
>JAFSIV010000006.1 GCA_017439585.1 Clostridia bacterium
AAGGAAATTAACGAGAAAAAGGCTAAAATCCTGTATGATTTCTTAGATAACAGCAAGCTCTTCAAGGGTACAGTTGTTCCTGAGGACCGTTCTTTGATGAATGTTCCTTTTGTTACAGGTAACGATGAGTTAGATGCAAAATTTGTTGCTGAGTCTAAGAAGGCGGGCTTTGTTAACCTTAAAGGTCACCGTTCAGTTGGCGGTATGAGAGCTTCAATCTATAACGCTATGCCTATTGAAGGTGTTGAAAAGCTTGTTGAGTTTATGAAGAAATTTGAGGAGGAAAATGTATAATGTTTAAAATTAAAACTTATAATAAAATTTCTAAAAGCGGTCTTGAAGTTTTTGACGATAAGTATACTATCGGAGACGAAGTAGAAAATGCTGACGGTGCGATTGTTCGCTCTGCTTCTTTGCATGATACCGAATTTCCTGCATCCTTAAAGGCAATAGCCCGTGCCGGTGCAGGCACTAATAACATCCCGATTGACCGTTGCTCAGAGCAGGGTATAGTTGTTTTCAACACACCCGGCGCCAACGCAAATGCGGTAAAAGAGCTAGTAATTGCAGGTTTGCTTATTTCTTCCCGTAAAGTAATTTCCGGTATTGAATGGGCTAGGACCTTAAAGGGCGAGGGCGACGCAGTAGGTAAGCTTGTTGAAAAAGGCAAGGGTGCTTTTGGCGGTCCTGAAATCAAGGGTAAAAAGCTCGGTGTTATCGGTCTTGGTGCTATTGGTGTTATGGTTGCTAATGCCGCAAACCATTTAGGTATGACCGTTTACGGTTATGACCCGTATCTCTCGGTTAAATCTGCTTGGAACTTAAACCATAATGCAGTTTATATTAATGATATAAATGAAATTTTTGCTAACTGCGATTATATTTCGGTTCATGTTCCGCTAACCGATACAACTAAGAATCTTATAAATGCCGATACTATCGCAAAAATGAAAGACGGCGTTAGAATTCTTAATTTCTCCCGTGCAGCTCTTGTAAATGATGCTGACTTAAAGGCGGCATTAGAGTCGGGTAAGGTTGCATGCTATGTTACCGATTTCCCAACTGATGATGTTTTAAATGTTGACGGTGTTATTGCTATTCCTCATTTAGGTGCTTCAACTCCCGAATCTGAGGATAACTGTGCTTCTATGGCTGCAAAAGAGCTTATCGACTATATCGAAAACGGTAATATTGTAAACTCCGTAAATCTTCCTGAGGTTGTTATGCCGAGAAGCAGCGAGCATAGAGTTTGCATTATTCATAAAAATATCCCCAATATGCTTACAACTATTACGGGTATTGTAGCAGACGATGGTGTGAATATTGAAAATCTTCTCAATAAGTCTCGCGGTGATTATGCATATACTATGCTTGATATTACTGCCGCTGATACTGATACAGTTGCAAAAGAAATCGAAGCTATTGATGGTGTAATAAAGGTTAGAATTATCTAATAAAATATTAATTTTTAGAGCCGTTCGTATGAACGGCTTTTTTTTGTTGCAAAAATATAGAAAATATGTTAAAATTATATCAATAAAATTTATTTGTTTTGCATTTTGCGGCGGATTATTTAAAATTTGTGAAAATTATATTTTAACAGGGAAGTGTTATGAAAATGAAAAAAATATTTCGATTTGCAATATCATCGGTTTTAACAATTTCTGTAATACTGTCAAGTTTGATTTTTGTTCAAGCAGATGATACGATTAATGCAGGAATAGCAAGTTATAGTACAAATACTTCGCAGTTACTTGAAATAGAGTTTGCTAACACAACAACTACCTGCGGCGTGCAAACTTTTCTTTCTTTAACTCCCGGTAAAACCTATCAGTTTGAGGCTGATTGCAAGCCTGAAAGTATTTATATAACTCCTCAGGTGCATATTTATTATAAGCAAAAAGGCAAAACTACTTATGCTAAAAAATTATATGTATCTACTACCGAGGATAATCAAATCGGAACTCATATTTCTTTTAGATTCACCCTTCCGGATGAGACAGTTATGGAAGCTACTAATAATATCCATCTTATTCTTTCTGCCGAACGCAAAGATGTTGGTAAAGTTTATTATGGAAAAACTTCTGTTAATTTGGTTGAGAATAATGTGCTAGTTGGCGAAAATCTTGTTCCTGACCCTGATTTCACTCTTTGCCCAACTACGCTTACAACAACTAAAACAGACACATGGTCAAAAACTCATAGCACATTTAATGCTATAACAACTTCTGTAACCGATTGGTTTAATGAACCGTTGCCGATTCCTAATACTCCTAAAATGTGGGAAATTGGAAACAGATGGCAGAATTATTGGGGTGCTATTAAACAAGAAGTTACTCTTAAAACTAATAAGTATTATAAATTTGAGATGAACTATTTGGCTATCAATGGTGCTAAAGCCTTGATTAGAGTCGGTATAAAAGCCAAAAATGCCACTTCTTACACAGAAACAGATTTGGCTAGTGTATGTTATAATTATAGTTTAACAGACACCGGTACAAAGTATGTTATAATTTTTAGACCTAAGGCCGTATATTCCGGCAAAAATTTCAGACTTATATTGGGAAGAAATGATTCTAGTCATGATAGTACTGCCGCTGCTTATTTTGCCAATGTTTCGCTTCGCGAGGATATTTCAAGTGTAAACGGCGCGGGTCAAGAGTATGGTGAAAATCTTATCTATAACGGAAGTTTCGAATACGGTGAAATAGGAAGTATAAATAACGATAATATTGATACTCAGTTATATTGTTGGGAGCAGCTAACTGATGGTGAAACGGTTTCAACATATAAAACTAACAAATTAAGAGAAATCCCTGAGGGTTTGTTTGATGGGTCTTTATTCAATACGGATGAGCCCAAAATGCTTCGTATTGGTGGAGCTGGTGATAGTCAAGAAGCACTTTCATTAGAGGCAAGTCTCATAGCGGGTAAAACATATCAGTTTGATTTAGACTACCGAGCTTTCGGCGGTGTTGACCCTTATATCAATATTGAAACTTCTAATTTAGGTAGTTATAGTGTGCTTAATTCGTATGAAACAACTGTTAATAATAAGAACGGAGCACATTATTCGATTAGATTTACTATGCCAGGCAATGCTTCAGCAGGTAATAATTTTAGACTGACTATCGGACAAAAATCACCGATTAAGAGAAATGGAACTGTTTATTTTGCAAATGCAGGGATTTATGAAGTTTCAAGCGGCAATATTGTTGGTGAAAATCTTTTCTATAACGGTGATTTTTCAAAAAGTGTTGGGGGCAAGGTTGTTCAAGGCTTTTCTGATATTTATTTCAAAGGTTGGAATCAAAAGGATGTTATGTCTTATAAAGATGTAACTGTTATGACTATTCCTGATGGTTTTTTTGAAAGCGGAAAAGACTATGCGACAGAATATGCTTATAAATTCAAAGGCGGAGATATGTATAAACCGCAGTTTGATTTTGGATTTAAACCGAATAAAACATATCTTTTCTCTTATGATTATAACTGCGATAATGATACCACGGTTAACGCCTATATTCAGTCGCACGATAATTCTGTTAAAGCTCAGAAAATCAGCAGAGTTTCGGATGGTAAATATACCGCAACATATAAAATTTCAACCTCTTCATATACTAAAGTTTATAGCGAATACACTTCGGCTAACGGTAATATCCGTTTTGCATTGGCAAACAATTCTTACGATAATCCTTTCTATATTTCTAATATAAAAATTTATGAGTTAATAGGCGAAGAAATTGTTGGCGAAAATTTGGTAGGCGACCTTAATCCTATTTATAGTGATACATATTATACTTCATTAGAAAATGAGGGAGATTCAGTAGCATTTGAACTGGCAAAAAATGATTCTGGTGCTGTTGCGCAAACTGTAAATCTAGGTCATGGTTGGTATGGTAATCTTAATTATCAAAGCGTAAATAATGGTGTATATTCTTATTTAGTTAAGGTTAATGAAGATTTCTTTAATTTTTATAGTGATTCTGAAAAACTTATAATGATAAGAAAACTTCTTTTAGGAGTTAACAATGAATATAATCCATATGCGGATAATTTGAATTTGGTATATGACCCTGATGAAAACGGTGATACTGATATTATTGATTTAATAAGAATTAAAAAAGAAATTTTGGATAATAAATACGCTGTTGCTAATGCCGAAACAAATGGCGGTATTTATGATAAAGTAAATACCGTAAAATGCTATGGCGATAGTATAACTCAGGGTAAGGGCTACGAAAATAATCCTGAAAAAACCTATCCGGGAATGCTGAGTTCTTTCTTAGGAGAAGAATTTACTGTTCTTAACGCCGGTGTTCCGGGGGAAGCAACATATACAATTATGTCCCGTCAGGGTGCTTTATCGTTATTCACAAATAAAGAATTTAAATTTGAAGCAGGTCAAGATACAATAGTTATAGGTGATAGAAATGATAACGGCTTTGTTACATCAACCGGAATAAATATTGACCTTATTTATTATTTAGGTAACCAAATCTCAATAAATGATATAACTATTGAAGGTGTTAATTATACGATTTTGATTGAAGATTTTGTATGGTCGCCAACTCGTGCTTGTACAGTTAAATTAAAGCGAGCAGATGTTTCTTCGGCTGTTACAATACCTGCGGGAACTTCGGTTGAATTTAATAATAAAGTTACACCTGATTCATTAAATATATATTTGATGGGTGCAAATGGTAATTATATATCTACTGATGACCTTATAGCTCAATATAAAGCAATGATAGATTATCATGGCAGTAACAACTATTTAGTTGTTATTCCTTTTACAAATACCAATTATGATGAGAAATTCTATGAGGCTTTTGGAGATCATTGTGTAAGTTTCAGAGAGGCAGCTATAACTTACGGTTTAGAGTTTGAAGGTATTACTCCAACCTCGGCTGATAAAGCGAAAATTGCCGAAGGATTAGTTCCTCCTTCACTTTGTCTAAACAACACTTATGATGTTCATCTAAATGAAAAAGGTTATCATTTGATGGCAACTTTATTGCATGAGAAGGGAAGGTTTATTGAATTGTTTGATAACAATGCAGAATATAAAACTGTTACTATTAATTCGAATGATATTTCAGAATATAAAATAGTAAATGAAAGTGGTCATAGTGAAGCTAGCACTACGATTAGTAATGCTATATATAAAGCGTCTGGTGTTAAAGTGGCAGAAGCTAATACAGTCCCTGTTGACGATAAAGTTATTCGTATTGTTCCTGATTACTGTGTGGCAGCAAATAATAGTATAATTTATGTTGACGGCAATACTCTTTATATTTCGGCATATACTGCAGATTTAATAGGTTATGCTGCGAATGCTTTTGAAGAATTGCTTAATAATAATGTTTTGTCCTTTGAAAATGGATATAAATCAACTTCAACAATTTCGGCAATATCTTACGAAACAGCTATAGCTGATGGAAAAACCTTAAAACTTATAGGTGATTCGGATAGTAACTCAATTGATTATAAGGCAGGCGATACTGCTAATATAACTGTTGCAGCTTACGCAGACGGTAATATACTTAGTGTTCCTTATTTCCATATTACAACATTTAACGAATCTAATCAGAAAACAGAAGATTATTATGTTTCAGGAAAAAGCGGTGCTTGCAAGTTAAGCTTAACCTCACAGACCGAAGGCTTTGTTTACTTTAATATTGTTGCTTGCGATAGTAATAAACGTAAGATTGCAGATTTTAAGGAAACAGATAGTAATTATCATTTTGTTGGCAGTGTTGGTTTTGATATTGATAAAATCAAACCTTCCTCAACCAAGCCTGCTGATTTTGATGCATTTTGGAAGACTGCAACAGATGAAGTGAAAAATATGGATATTGAAATCGTTAAAATGAAATCGGTTTCAAGCAATAAAAATGGATATTTGACCTATCTTGTTGAACTTCGTTGCGGTACAGATGATTATGGAAATCCTGGCGTGGTGACCGGATATTTAACCTATCCTACTAATGCATCTGCTACTTCTAAAATCGGTTTAATGACTCAATATCAGAGTTATAGTGTATCTGTTCCTGATAAGGTATATAAAGAAAATACAGCGGTATTTTGTATATGTGCTCATAGTCTGGATATTGAAAAGTTTATTAGTGATAGCAGTTATAAATCTGATATATCTGCTAAACTTGATGGCTTTGGATTCAGAAATGTTGCAAAAGAGAATATATATTTCTTGCAAATGATTAAACGCGATTTGTTAGCCAACAAATTTATGGTTGAATATTTTGGTGATAATGGTAATGGCTTCTGGAATAATCATGATTTGGTTATAAAGGGAACAAGTATGGGAGGCTTGCAGAGTATTGCGGTTGCCGCTCTTCTGAAAGATGTGATCGGAATTAATCCTAGCCTTCTTGATGTTGATTTGCCTTGGTTAACTGATATTAATTCAGCTGCTGTTGGACGCAAGCCTAGTTCATGGCGACCTGCTTACAGCGTGGCGTTATCATATTATGATACTGTTCATTTTGCAACTAAAATTACATGCGATACAGATATTACTGCTGGTCTTGGCGATGCAATTTGTCCGGTTTCGGGTGTAGTTGCATTCTACAATACTCTTGATACACAAAAGCAGATTACATTTATCCAAAACACCTCACATAGCGGTGGCTGGGAAGGAACAAGGTTTACTGTGAATAATTAATAATCTGTTCTAAAATTAAAATCGAGAAGGCGGCAAGGTTTAATTTCCTTGTCGCCTT
Source organism: Clostridia bacterium (assembly GCA_017439585.1). Taxonomy (GTDB): domain Bacteria; phylum Bacillota; class Clostridia; order Oscillospirales; family Acutalibacteraceae; genus UBA737. The sequence continues at coordinate 6,744 of JAFSIV010000006.1, forward strand.
TTTGTTGCAAAAAGGCGAACTATATGCTATTATTAAATAAAAAATAAATGGTAGGTTTTTATGGTAACAGATGTAATTATCATTGGTGGCGGCGCGGCAGGACTATGCTCTGCGGTTTATTTAAAACAGAAAAATCCTAAGCTTTCGGTTAGGGTTTTGGAGTCTTCTCCTCGTGTTTGCAAAAAACTAGCGCTTACAGGAAACGGCAGATGCAATATTTCTAATAAAAATATAAATCTTACTAGGTATCACGGGAATGATATCGAGTTTTGTCGTTATGCCTTGGAAAAATACGATTTAAGCTTTACCGAATCCTTTTTTGAAAAAATCGGTGTTCCATTTGTTTTTGAGGGTGATAAGGCATTTCCTATGGGCTTGCAGGCGGCTTCGGTTGTTGATTGCCTCAGATTTGCTGCCGATAATTTAGGGGTTATAATCCATCTTGAAACCAAGGCTACCAATATTCAAATTTCTAATGGAAAATATAAAGTTATATGCGATAATCTAAGCTTTTTAGCTGAAAATCTTATCGTTGCAACAGGACTTTTATCGGGCGGCGAGAGATTAGGTTGCGACGGTGGTATGCTAAATATTCTCAAAAAGGCAGGCTTTAAAGCCCATAAATGCACACCCGCTATCGTTCAGATAAAAACCGAAACCGATATTGTTAAGCAATTAAAAGGAATTAAGGTTAATGCAAATGCAACTATATGTGTATCAGGAAGACCTCTTAGAACCGAGTTCGGTGAGGTTCTATTTTGCGACTACGGATTATCAGGTCCACCTATTTTGCAAATTTCTCGCGAGGTTTCAAGAGCAGAGGGTAATGCAGAAATTTGGCTTGATGTTATGCCTGACTATGATTTTGGTCAGGTTTATGATATGATAAGGGCTCGCCGAAATAATCTCTCATACTGCAATTTAGACGAGTTTTTTACCGGTATGCTCAATAAACGCTTGGGTCAGGTTGTTTTAAAAACTGTCGGATTAAAGCTTAATGAGAGTGTAACAGTGCTTGATGATAAAAAATGCAAGGAAATAGCTGCTATTCTTAAAAAATTCCAATTTAAAGCGATAGGCACAACCGGATTTTTAAATTCTCAGGTAACCGCAGGCGGACTTGATACAAAAACTTTTAATTCAAAAACTATGGAAAGCCGAGAAGCAAAGGGATTTTATGCAGTTGGCGAGATTTTAGATATAGACGGCGATTGCGGTGGCTTTAATCTCCAATGGGCTTGGTCTAGCGCTTTTTGCGCCTCAGATAACATTTTAAAGGAAAAACAATGATACTAATAAATAATATTAATTTGCCGCTTGATACTGATTTTAATGGTTTGAATCAGTTGGTTGCAAAAAAATTCAAACTAGATATTAACAATATAAAATCGGTTAAGCTATATAGAAAATCGGTTGACGCAAGGCATAAAAATGATGTTCATTTTTGTTGCTCGTTTTTGGTAGAATTGTGTTCGGGCGAGGAAAAGTTTTTAAAGCTTTATAAGAATGCTCAAAGCTATAAGCCGCTTCAATATGAGTTTAAAAAGGCGGAAAATATTCTCGAAAATCCACCCGTTGTTGTAGGCTTCGGTCCTGCGGGGATGTTTGCCGCATTAACGCTTGCAAAAGCAGGGCTATGCCCGATAGTTATTGAACGCGGTATGGATGTGGATAACCGCAAGAAAGCGGTTGATAGCTTCTTTTCGGGGAAGTCTTTAAATCCTAATACAAATGTTCAGTTTGGTGAAGGCGGTGCTGGCACTTTTTCTGACGGAAAACTAAACACAGGTATTAAGGATAAACGCTGTAAAATTGTTCTCTTTGAGCTTAATAAATTCGGCGCAGGAGATAATATTTTAACCGATGCAAAACCACATATTGGAACTGATGTTTTAATAAACGTTGTTAAAAATTTAAGAGAAGAGGTAATAAAACTCGGTGGCAGGGTTTTATTTGAAACCGAGCTTAGAGACATTATAATAAATAATGGTAAAATAACTTCTATTGAGACAAATAAAGGAAGTTTTGATACTGATATTTTAATTTTAGCGACTGGACATTCTGCAAGAGATACCTTCTTAATGCTTAAAAGCAAAGGGATTAAATTAGAGCAAAAGCCTTTCGCTGTTGGTGTTAGAATTGAACATTTAAGCAAGGATATTAACCGCGCCTTGTATGGTGATTTTGCCGATAGCGAGCATTTGGGAGCGGCTGATTATAAGCTTGTGGCTCATCTTGAAAGTGGCAGGGGAGTTTATACTTTTTGTATGTGTCCCGGCGGTGAGGTTATCAATGCTTCAAGTGAAGAAAACGGTGTTGCAGTAAACGGTATGAGCTATTCGAGGCGTGATGGCGAAAACTCAAATTCGGCTCTTTTAGTAGGAGTTAATACCGAGGATTTTGGAAGCTCGGATGTGCTCGCAGGCTGCTATTTGCAACAGAAAATCGAGCAAAACGCCTTTAATATAGGAAACGGAAAGGTACCTATAACCTCTGTTGGAAATTTTGTAAACGGCGAGGAATTTAAAATTGGAAAGGTTAAACCTACTGTTAAACCTGATACAGTTTTTGCTGATTTTTATAAAATTTTTCCGCAATTTGTTTGTGATAGCTTAAAAGAAGCTATACCTATTTTTGATAAGAAAATTAACGGCTTTGCGGATAGGGAAGCCCTGCTTATCGCACCTGAAACCCGTTCTTCTTCGCCCGTAAGAATAACCAGAAACGAGAATTTTGAAAGTGTTAACACTATGGGCCTTTTTCCTTGCGGAGAGGGTGCAGGTTATGCGGGAGGTATAATGTCCGCCGCGGTTGACGGTATGAAAATCGCTGAGCAAATAATAGAAAATATCAACTTAAAAAAATATTAATAGGAGAAAAAGGGTCGGTTATTGATAGGTTTATATCATATTCTACTTCCTTTTTGTCGGTTTTTTCTGCGGGGATTGAAATTAGTAAATCTCCGCTTTTTATATCTTTATAAATGGTTGCATTCAGATGCCAAATTAGATTACTGTTTGGCATATCACCGCAATTTTTTGCCTTTATGCATACGGTGTTTTTTATATTTAAAATTTCTATATCAGAACTTTCATTGCAAACCGATAATAAAAGAAAAGAAAAAGCTTTTTGAGGAATTAAAAAGTTTCCGTTAAAGTTAATTTTAAATTTAAATCTTTTTCCGTTTCCTAAAAAGAAAAAATAAGAATAATATAGTATTTTATAGGAAAAAAGGGATATATCTGTCGGAAGAGGTTCTGAACTTTGAAAAGACTCTGCGATTAAAATTTTTTTGAGAATTAATATTTGTTTTCTTGAAATTCCGTTTTTTAGAGCTGATTTATGAATAAAACTGCGAATAGAAGCAGTATATCTTTCGAATTTATTCGGCAAAAATATCAATTATTCACCCACCTTTATATATATTATTATGCCAAATTATCGAAAATTTAAAATTACGGTTAAAAATCGAATAAATCACTTGAAAAATTTTACAAAATGGGGTAAAATAGTAGCATAAGAATTTTAGGAGGTTTTTCCAATGGTTAAAGTTGCTATTAATGGTTTCGGCCGTATCGGTCGTCTCGCATTCCGTCAGATGTTTGGTGCAGAAGGTTATGAAGTTGTTGCAATCAACGATTTAACCAGCCCCAAAATGCTTGCTCACTTATTAAAGTACGACTCTGCTCAGGGTAGATATGCTCTTGCAGATACAGTTGTTGCAGGTGAGGATAGCATCACTGTTGACGGCAAAACTATCAAAATTTATGCTGAGAAAGATGCTAAGGATCTTCCTTGGGGCGAAATCGGTGTAGACGTAGTTCTCGAATGCACAGGTTTCTATTGCTCAAAAGAGAAGTCTCAGGCTCATATTGATGCAGGTGCTAAGAAGGTTGTTATTTCTGCTCCCGCAGGCAACGACCTCAAAACTATCGTTTACAGCGTTAACGAGAAAACTCTCACTGCTGACGATACTATTATCTCTGCTGCTTCTTGCACAACTAACTGCTTGGCTCCTATGGCAGATACTTTGAATAAGTATGCTCCTATCCAGAGCGGTATTATGACTACTGTTCACGCTTGGACAGGCGACCAGATGGTTCTTGACGGTCCTCACAGAAAGGGTGACCTTCGTCGTGCTCGCGCTGCTGCTTGCAACATCGTTCCTAACTCTACCGGCGCTGCTAAGGCTATCGGTCTTGTTATTCCTGAACTCAATGGCAAGCTCATCGGTTCTGCTCAGCGTGTTCCTGTTCCGACTGGTTCAACAACTCTTCTCGTAGCTGTTGTTAAGGGCAAGGATGTAACTAAGGAAGGCATCAATGCTGCTATGAAGGCTGCTTCTAGTGCTTCTTTCGGTTACACTGAGGAAGAGCTCGTTTCTTCTGATATCATCGGTATCACCTACGGCTCACTCTTCGATGCTACTCAGACTATGGTTACTAAGATTGATGATGATACCTATCAGGTACAGGTTGTTGCTTGGTATGATAACGAGAACAGCTATACAAGCCAGATGGTTCGTACAATTAAGTACTTCGCTGAAATCTAATAATTTTTAGATATATTAAAAACTCGACCTTATTGGTCGAGTTTTTTTTATGCAAAAAAATACCCGCGCAAAAGCGCGGGTAAAAATCTAATTAAACCACTAGACCACCATTAACTCCTAAAACCTGACCGGTTATATAATCGGCTTTATCAGAAGCTAAAAATTCTATTGCGGCGGCAATTTCATCAGCGCTACCCATTCTGCCTAGCGGAATAGTGCTAACAAAATCGGATAACTCTTCAATGGTTAAATTTGAATTCATATTGGTTTCAATAAGACCGGGAGCAATAGCGTTAACAGTTATACCGCTGGGTGCTAATTCCTTGGCAAGTGCTTTTGTAAGACCGATAACGCCGGCTTTTGAAGCAGAGTAAGCAACCTCGCAGGAAGCTCCAACCTGACCCCACATTGAAGAAATGTTAATTATTTTACCTGACTGACGACTGACCATAGAGGGAATAACTGCTTTGCAGCAGTTGAAAACACCTTTGAGGTTAACATCGATAATGCGGTCAAAATCAATTTCGTCGGTTTCACTTGTTAAGCCTTGGAAAGCAACTCCCGCGTTATTAACTAAAATATCAAGTGAACCATATTTATAAAGGGTTTCTTTAACCATAAGGTCAACCTCTAATTTGTTGGCAACATTAGCTTTCTGCATCATAACAGAATATCCGTTGGCAGTTAACGAGTTGCAGAGCAGGGAAGCGGACTCATAAGATTCATTATAATTTATTACAACATTATATCCTTTTTGCGCAAATAAAATTGCGGTTGCGGCGCCAATACCTTTTGAAGCACCGGTAACAATTACGGTTTTACTCATTTGAAATCTCCTCTAATTTTAAATTACTTTATATAGTATAACATAAATTTCAAAAAAAGAAAAGATATTTTTTCACAATAAATTGGGTTAACATAAAGCAATGAAAGGCATATATAGTATAGTTTACATAAACAGTTTACATAACATTTAATTGGTTACAAAAATGACATTTGACATAATACCTAAAATATAGTATAACTATAATACACTTGATTTTATGGTGATTTTTAAGTAAAGTTCGCCGTTTAAAATTTGCGGCGGATTTTTTCTCGTCAATTTATTGGTTTACATAAAATCCCAAAAATTCAAGATTTTGTGTCCTTTAATTATTAGACTACTAAATATAGATTTTTAAAATTTAGCATATCTTGTCCAAAATAAGCATATCATTTCTTAAAGTAAGGAGTGGTTATATGCAAATTGGCAGAGTGTTAAATTTGAGGGGTTATAATAAACTTTTAAGATTTGTTTTTAAAAATAAGCTTTTGATTTTGTTGCTTTCTCTATTTGTTTTTGGAGTAGCCCTCGCGGTTTTTTCTTTTAAGAATTATACTTCGCTTGAAAATTTTTCAAAAATTTATGTTAATGATTTTCTGAGCGACAGGCAAAATTCCGGCTTTTTTAAAATCTTTTTTAACTCTTTGTTGAGCTCGTTGTTGTTTATAGCATTTAGCTTTATTTTTGGTAGCAGTATATTCGGGGTTATTGCAGTGCCTATATGCGTTGCTGTACGCGGCTTTTTATATGGCTTAATAACTGCTTACTTTTATTCGGCATATTCCTTTGAGGGAGTTGCATTTCATGCTATTATTTTGCTTTTGCCCTCGGTTATTTTCACGATAGCTTTATTGCTTTGCTCGATTGAGGGCGTAGGGTTTTCGGTTGTTCAGATTAAGCTTACTATGTTTAAGGATGCCGATTTCAATTTATATAATGAATTTAAAAATTATTCGGTTAGAGTTTTTTGTCTTTCGGGGCTTGTTTTATTATCGGCCGCGGCGGACGGTATTTTATCTTCGCAATTTATTAATAGTTTTAAATTTTAAGAATTTTAAGGAGGTGGCAGTATGAAAGATTTTATAGCTTTATTCGAAAATTATCTTTATAACGATAAAAAGTCTTCGGAGAATACAGTGGTATCTTACATACGCGATATAAATCAGTTTTATTCATACTGTACCTCTAAAAATATTAAAGATATTGCTAAAACCGATAAAAAGTTTATTACAGGATATTTAGATTTTCTTGAAAAAATAGGCAAATCCGAGGCAACAAAATCCCGTATTTTAGCCTCTCTCAGATGTTTTTATCGTTTTCTTCTAAGCCGTGGTTTTTGCGAAACAAATCCCGTTGAGGATTTTAAGGTGAAAAAGGTAGAGCGCAAGCTTCCTGATGTTTTGGATGCGAATGAGATTTTGCTTTTGTTATCTCAACCAAACGGCATAGATTATAAGAGCATTCGCGATAAAGCGATGTTAGAGCTTTTATATGCAACCGGTATTAAGGTTTCGGAAATTATTGATTTAACCGTTTCTGATATTAATTTGCAAATTGGTATAGTTCACCTTAGAAATGGCAAAAAAGAACGCATAATCCCGATTTATCCTGCGGCAGTTAAAAGCGTTGCTGATTATTTAGTTAATGTTAGACCTGCGATTGTTTTAGAAGAAAATGAGGACAAGCTTTTTACTAATATGACAGGTCAGCAAATGTCTCGCCAAGGCTTTTGGAAGATAGTTAAGCATTATGCAGAAACTGCGGGAATTAAAAAGGATATAACACCTCATACCTTGCGTCATTCTTTTGCGGCGCATTTGCTTGAAAACGGCGCTAAACTTTCAGATATTAAAGAAATGCTAGGTCATGCCGATTTATCTTCAACCCAAATTTATGCTCAGCTTATGAAGAGCAAATATACATCGGCTTATGCTAAGTTCCACCCATTAGCCCGATAATAAATTCAAGTTTATAACGGTCGAATTTTCGGCCGTTTTTCTTTTTGCAAAATTTTAAAAAAGAGTAGAAATTTGTAAGATAATATAGTATAATATTTTTGTATATAATTTAGGAGATGTTAACATGAGAATTGTTATAAAATTAGGAACATCGACCTTAGCTCACAAAACCGGCAGAATTAATATTCGTCGAGTTGAGAAACTTTGTAAGGTTATGAGCGACCTTAAAAACGCAGGCAATGAAATTATTTTAGTTTCATCGGGTGCTATTGGTATGGGTGTTGGAAAATTATCCCTTTCGGGTAAGCCTTCCGATATTCCAACCAAGCAAGCGGCGGCAGCGGTTGGTCAATGTGAACTAATGTATACATATGATAAACTTTTTAGCGAATATAATCATACTGTGGCGCAAATTCTTATAACGGGCGCAGATATTGAGCATGCTGTTAGAAGAGAGAATTTTGAGAATACGGTACGTCGCCTTTTAGAACTCGGCGCAATACCGATTTTAAATGAAAACGATACTATTGCAACCGAGGAGATAGTTATAGGTGATAATGATACCTTGGGCGCTATTGTTGCAACCACTTTTAATGCCGATTTGCTTATAATTTTATCTGATATTGACGGACTTTATACTGCCGACCCCCATAAAGATAAAAATGCAGTTTTGCTTCATTCGGTCTATGAAATTACCGATGAAATCGTTGCGATGACGGGCGGAGCAGGTAGTGAGCTTGGTACAGGCGGTATGCATACCAAAATCAGCGCCGCAAAAATCGCAACCGAGGGCGGAACTGATATGGTTATCGCAAACGGAAGCGAGCCTGAAATTCTTTATGATATAGTTGAGGGCCGAGATGTTGGAACTAGATTTTATTCCGGAAAGGCAGAATAAATATGGTAAACACTTTTGATTTGCTTAAAAACGCTAAAAAGACATCATTGAATGCGCCTCTTTCGACCGAGGTTAAAAATGATGCTTTAAACAAAATGGCAGATAGCTTAATTGAGAATACTGATGAGATTTTAAAGGCTAACGCTATGGATGTTGAAAAGGCGAGAGGCAATGTTTCTGATGTTATGATAGATAGACTTTTGCTATCAAAAGAACGAATTAAAGGTATGGCAGACGGTATCAGAGAGGTGGCTTGTTTGCCTGATAGTGTTGGTAGTGTTGTTAAGAGTTATACTCATAAAAACGGGCTTTTGATAGAGAAAACCTTAGTTCCTTTCGGTGTTGTTGCTATTATTTATGAAAGCAGACCTAATGTAACCTCTGATGCGGCGGCATTGGCTTTTAAAAGCGGTAATACCTGTGTGCTAAGAAGCGGAAAAGAAGCATTTTTAAGCGCTTCGGCTATTGTTAAAGCATTGAAAAAGGGACTAAAAAATGCCGATGTTTCTGAGGATTATATAAACCTCGTTGAAGATACAACAAGGCAAAGCGCAAACGAGCTTATGACTGCGGTAGGGCTTGTTGATTTACTAATTCCAAGAGGCGGCAAAGGTCTTATCAAGGCTTGCACCGAAAATGCAAAGGTTCCTTGCATTGAAACAGGAACAGGTATTTGCCATATTTATGTTGATGAATTCGCCTCAACCGATATGGCGCTGGAAATTATTGATAATGCAAAGGCAAGCCGTCCTTCCGTTTGCAATGCGGCAGAGGTTTTGCTTGTTCATAAAAATAAGGCTTGTGAGCTTTTACCTAAGTTATATGCAAGGTTTTATGATAAGGACCGTCAAAACAAGGTTGAGCTTATTGGAGACGCAGAAGCATTAAAACATATTGATATAACAAAGGCTTCTGATACCGATTTTGACACCGAGTTTTTAGATTATAAAATGGCGGTTAAGGTAGTAAGTAACATAACCGAGGCGGTTGAGCATATATCTAAACACTCAACCCATCATAGCGAAAGCATTATAACCGAAAATAAAACCAATGCCGATTATTTTACCTCGCGTGTTGATTCGGCGGCGGTATATGTTAATGCTTCAACCAGATTTACCGATGGCGGTGAGTTTGGACTTGGTTGCGAAATGGGTATTTCAACCCAGAAGCTTCACGCTCGCGGTCCTATGGGACTTACTGAGCTTAACACCTATAAATATATTATTTCTGGTAACGGTCAAATTAGATAGGAGTGTTTATATGTCTGATTATAAATTTGGGTTTATCGGAGTAGGAAATATGGGCTCGGCGCTAGCTACTGCGGTTTCAAAGTCGGTTTCGGGTAACGAAATAATGCTTGCAGATAAATTTGTAAACAAGGCTCAGGTTTTGGCTAATAATTTAAACTGTGAGGTTTATGATAATACCGCTATTGCGGCAAGAGCTAAATTTATCTTTTTAGGAGTTAAACCCCAAATGTTAAAGGAGACATTAGAGGGTATTTCTGATACTTTGGCTCGCAGAACCGATAGATTTGTTTTGGTTTCAATGGCGGCGGGGGTTCAAATTTCTGCAATTAAAGAAATGCTTGGTGCTAATTATCCTGTTATTCGAATAATGCCAAATACACCTGTTTTGGTTGGCGAGGGTATGATACTTTATACTTTAAACGACGAAGTTTTTATGGACGAAATAAGTGAGTTTTGCGATGGTCTTAAATTTGCAGGCAAGCTTGATAAAATTCCTGAGAACTTAATAGATGCTGCTTCGGCGGTTTCAGGTTGCGGTCCTGCTTTTGTTTATATGTTTGCAGAAGGCTTGGCAGACGCGGCGGTTGAATGCGGATTGCCCCGGACAAAAGCTTATGAATATGCGGCTCAAACTCTTTTAGGCTCTGCTAAAATGATTTTGAATACATCTAAGCATCCTGCCGAGCTAAAAGACGAGGTTTGCAGTCCCGCAGGAAGTACAATAGAGGGTGTTCACGCCTTAGAAAGCTCAGGTTTCAGAGCAGGGGTTATGAATGCGGTTAAAAGTTCATTTGATAGAACAAAAGAATTAGGAAAGAATTAGAATTTTAAAAGGTAGGTTTCTCAAAGTGTTTAAAAAATTGTTTTGTGGTATATTAGCTATTTCTTTGGTATTTTCTTTTGCGGGCTGCAAAAAGAATACCGATACTTTAAGTGTTGATAGAGGGGAAGATATTGCCATTAGCGTTCCCGAAGAACCAAAATATGCGGTAAATAATCTTACAGGCTTAGAGGATTTAAGCCCTGAAAAAGCAAACAGACGCCCTATGGCTATAACTATTAATAATATCTCAATAGCTCAACCGGTTCAAACCGGTATCGGCAAGGCTGACATTGTTTACGAAACCGAGGTTGAGGGCGGTATAACTCGCCTTGTTGCTATTTTCAAGGATACAACAGGTATTGAAAAAATCGGAACAGTTCGTTCTGCCCGTTATGCTTTTATTGATTTAGCTATGGGACATGATGCTATTTATGTTCATCACGGTCAGGATTCTTACCATGCAGGCAGACATTTAAAGGATGTTGACCGTTTGGTTGTATCTAAAAATGACGGTGGTGCCAGAATTTCTAACGGTTTATCCAGTGAACATACTCTTTACGGCTACGGAGACGGTATGTGGCAATCTATCGTTTCAAAAGGCTTTGAAACAACAACTGAAAAAAATGAAAATTGGCAAAATTTCGTAACTGAAACTGTTAAATTCTCTAATGTTGCAAATAAGGTAACGGTTCCATTCTCGGCTTCTTATAAAACTGAAATGAATTACGATGCAGCAAGTGGAAAATATATAAGATATTTTAACGGTACTGAACGCCGAGATTACTATACAAAAGAAAATTTAGCATTTAAAAATGTATTTGTTTTAAATACAACTATCCGCTCTTACCCCGGTTGCACTGACGGTAAGGGTCATAAGGAAGTTTTATTAAATTCAGGAGACGGTTATTATATCGTTAACGGTACATACACTCCTATAAAATGGAGTAAGGGAAATGCTTCTAACAGCTTTAAGTTTACTAATGTTGACGGAACTGCTTTGGAGGTTGCCGCAGGTAATAGCTGGGTTTGCATTGCCGATATGAACCGTTCAAAGCCGATTTTTGCATAAGTATAAGAAAATTGCTATGCCTATTTTAAGGTATAGCAATTTTTTTGAAACCTTTTTATGCCTTATTTGGTATTATTTATGAAAGGGGGTTTTAACCTTGAATATTAAAAATCGCGATTTTGATATTTTTGAGGCTTTGCCTGAAAATGCATTTTCAAAATATTCGGATATGGTTTATAGATTAGCCTTTGTTAGAACGAAGAGCAAGGCAGATGCCGATGATATTTTGCAGGAGGTATTCCTGAGATACATTAAGGTTTATAAAAAAATGCAAAGTGAAGAGCATATTAAGGCTATGCTTTTGAGAATAACCGTTAATTGCTCAAACAGTTTTAATACTTCTTGGTATGTTAAAAAGACCGAGCCGCTAAACGATAATATAGCTGAGTATGATGAAAGTAGTGATGGTTATGTTTTAAATGAGGTATTAAAGCTGCCGCTTAAATACCGAACGGTTATACATTTGCATTATTATTGCGGCTATTCGGTTGAGGAGATTGCAAAACTAAATAACCTGAAACCGCAAACGGTTAAAACCCATCTATTTCGCGCTCGCGAAATATTAAAAAATACTATAAAGGCAGATGATTTATAATGTTTGAAAAAAGATATAAAAATTCTCTTGAAAATATATCGGCAGATAAATATATTAAGAGTAAAGTCCTTTCTAAGATAGAAAGCGAAACCGAAAAACAAAATAAGCCTATAAAACCTATTTATAAAACTGCAATAGCGTTTGCTCTTTGCTTTGTTTTGATTTTCACATCGGTTGCAACTATTTCAGGTATAAATTTAATTAAGAATAATTTTAAAAAATCCGAAGTGAATACCGAGTTGAAGAAGCAAACAAATTCTTATGATGATGTTTATGGCGCTTTGAAGAAATTTAAAAAGAGTGATTTAATAAACGGTATTTTCCCAAGAAAAGAAAGTGATATGGAATTATATGCGATTGAGGATTATGCGGCTGATGACGGCGCCGCTAATGCAGGCGGTACTAATAAAGGAAATAATACCTCCGCTTCTGCCACTGATACCACGGCAAATGACGATTACACAAATACTAATAATCAGGTTTCAGGTGTTGAGGAAAGTGATATAGTTAAAACCGACGGCAAATATATTTATACTCTTTCAGCAAGAAACAAAGAATTTAGAATAGTTGACGCTAAGAGCCTTAAACTTTTGTCTAACGATTTTCTGCTTAATGATATTATCGGTTTAACAAATGAGATGTATTTATATGATAATTATGTTGTATTTTTATCAAATGGGCAGTTTGGTTCTCGTATGACAAAGGCGGTTGTTTTAGATATATCCAACCGCGAGAAGCCTAAACGAGTATATGATTTGGAGCAAAGCGGTATATATGTTTCCTCGCGTCTTATCGGTAATAAATTATATCTTATAACTAATTATAATCTTGATGTTTTTAATATAGCTAAAAACGATACTTCAACCTATATTCCAACCGTAAACTGCGAAAACTTTGCAGGTCAGGTTAAGTCGGATACGATAAATATATGCCCAAATCCCAATTCTGCTGAGTATACTGTGGTTTGTGGATACAATATAACAAACGGAAAGCTTACCGATACCAAATCGCTTTTGGGAAACAGTCAAAATGTTTATTGCAGTACTAAAAATATTATAACCGCAGGTTATAATTGGGAAGAGGAAAAAACAACTGTTGTAAGATACGCTATTTCTGACGGTAAAATTGATTTAAAAGCTAACGGAAGTATAGACGGTGATTTATTAAATCAGTTTTCTATTGATGAAAATGATGGATATTTCAGATTTGTAACAACGGTTGATAAACAGGTTAAATCATATAATGATTTTGGGGTTGGAAAGGAAATTGTTTCGGTAACAACAAACAGAAGCAATTCCTTGGTTATACTCGATAAAAATTTAGAAAAGGTTGGAGAGGTTAAAGATTTAGCGCCAGATGAGAGGGTATATTCGGTAAGATTTATGGGAGATTATGCTTATTTTGTAACCTTCCGTCAAACCGATCCGCTTTTCTGCGTTGAATTAAAGGACCCCAAAAATCCTAAGGTTTTATCCGCTCTTAAAATTCCCGGATTTTCAAATTTCTTGTTTCCTTTCGGCGAAGGAAAGCTTTTAGGAATAGGTATGGATGCTGATGAAATAACCGGTAGAGCAAGAAATGTTAAAATATCAATGTTTGATATTTCTAATCCTGCCGATGTTAAAGAAGCTTCAAAGTTTGTTACTAAATATTATTATTCTGATGCCACAAATTCCCATAAAGCAAGCTTGGTTGATGTTAAGAGGAATTTAATAGGCTTTTCTGCTGAAAATGGAAATTCTGGCGAATATGTTATTTTTAAATACGAGAACGGTAGTTTTAAAAATGTATTCTCCGTTAATTTAGAGTCAATTGATAATGCGTATTCTGTTCGTGGGATTTGCATTGGAAATAATCTCTATATTATAACCGAAGATTTTATATCCGCTTATGATTTGGATGGTTTTAAGTTAATAAACAAATTGTATTTTTAGCAAAAACAAAACCCGTTAGTTCGTTTGAACTAACGGGTTAATTTTATAATACTTTACTTAAAAAGTCTTTAAGACGGGGGCATTTTGGGTTGGAGAAAATTTCCTCGGGAGTCCCTTCCTCCATTATAACACCTTGGTCAATAAAGATAACCTTATCTGCAACTTCTCTTGCGAAGCCCATTTCGTGAGTAACTATTGCCATGGTCATACCGTCTTGCGCGAGAGATTTCATAACCTCTAAAACCTCTCCAACCATTTCGGGATCGAGAGCACTAGTCGGCTCGTCAAACAACATAACATCAGGTTGCATAGTGAGAGCTCTGACTATTGCGACACGCTGTTTTTGACCGCCTGATAATTGAGAGGGGTAGGAGTTTGCTCGGTCGGCAAGGCCTACCTTTTCAAGTAATTTCATAGCAATTTCTTCGGCTTCTGCTTTTGGCATTTTTAAAAGTTTAGTTGGCGCGATGGTCATATTTTTAAGCACCGTCATATGAGGGAATAGGTTAAACTGTTGGAAAACCATACCGATTTTCTGGCGGTGTAAATTAATATTTGTTTTTGGGTCGGTTATATCGGTGTCTTCAAATAAAATACTTCCGCCGGTTGGTTGCTCGAGCAAATTCAGAGTTCTTAAAAAGGTTGATTTTCCGCAACCGGAAGGACCAATGATTACAATAACCTCTCCGCGTTTGATTTCAATATTTATACCTTTTAAAACTTCGGTTTCACCGAATTTTTTTTGCAAATTTTCAACCTTAATCAGAGTTTCGTTAGTGGTCACTGTTGCGAAGCCTCCTTTCAAAAATTCCTAAAAGCTTGGTTAAACCAACAACTAAAATAAGGTATATTATTGCCAAACTAATATAGGGAACATAGGCTTGATATGTTATACTAACAATATTTTGCGCTTGCTTGGTAACATCGCGAAGAGCTATAACTGATACAAGAGAGGTATCTTTAAGCAGGGTAATCATTTCGTTACCGAGCGCGGGCAATATGTTTTTAATTGCCTGAGGTATTATGAAATGCCACATTGTGCTAACATAACTAAAACCTAACGAGCGTCCCGCTTCCATTTGCCCCTTATCAATAGACATTATACCAGAACGGGCAATTTCTGCAACATAAGCGCCTGAGTTGATACCAAGTGTTATGATACCGCAAAAAATGGTATCAATCTTTGATTCAGGCACCATAATAACAAAACCCATAATAAGTAATTGAACCATCATCGGAGTTCCGCGGATTATGGTTAAATATATGTTAGAAATAGTATTTAAAACCTTTAATATAAAATTTGGCTTTTTACTGCTTAAATCGTGAGATGTACGAATAATGGCTATTATAAGACCTATTATTATACCTAAAAATAAAGCGCCTATGGTTACAATAAAGGTTATTTGCAGACCGTCGGCAAACAGCTTCCATCTATCTGCATATATAAAGGTTTGGTAGATTTGGAAAACAAATTGTTGAATCCATTTTGGAAAACCTAAAAACCATTCGGGTGCGCCGGATAGCCATTCGGTAAAGGTTAAGAAATTCAAAATATCACCTATTTTTACAAAATTGTAGCAGGGAAGCGAGTGCCGCCCTGCTACTTAAATTTTTTTAAAACTTCAAGTATTATTCAGCAGGAATATACTTGTTAATGATTTCGTCGATTTTGCCTTCTTCTTTAAGCTCTTTCAAAGCATTATTGAAGTCTTTTAAAAGTTCGTTGTTATCCTTTGAGATAGCTGCGGCATAATCTTCTTTAACATATTCGGTTTCAAGAATGATAAGACCTTCATTTGCTTTAACATAATTCTTAGCAGGCTCGTTATCAATAACAACACAGTCTACCTGACCGTTTTTAAGAGCGGCAACTGCCAAAGCACCGTTTTGATACTGTTTAACCATATCCTGACCGTAATCGTCGGTACAATAAATGTCTCCGGTTGTACCGGTTTGAACACCGATTTTCTTACCCTGCAAATCATCAACAGTTTTGATAGCAGAATTTTCAGAAACGATAACAACCTGAACACCGGTAGCGTATGTATCAGAGAAATCAACAGTTTCTTTGCGCTCATCAGTAACGGTCATACCGGCAAGAGCAAAGTCAATAGAGCCGGATTGAACAGCGGTTAAAAGAGAATCGAAATCCATATCCTTGATTTCAAGCTCTTTGCCTAACTTCTCAGCAACAGCAGCAGCGATTTCAGCATCAATACCTACGATATTACCTGCATCATCAGTGAATTCGTATGGAGGGAATGAAGCATTTGTTCCCATAACTAATTTCTCGGTATCTTTTGAGCCGCATGCAGCGCAAGAAAGCACTAAGCAAACAACGGCTAAAAGAGCCAAAATTTTTGTAAACTTTTTCATAAATATTCTCCTTTTATTTTTTCGCATAAGCGATTTTAATTTATAAAATTATACCATTTAAAAATATAAATGTCAACTGCTTTTGCATAAATATGCGAGAAATAAGCTTAGATTTAAAATATTTATTCATATTTTTAACTTTTTATGCCTAAAACATAGTGATTTAGTTTGGCAGATTGTCTTTTTTTTCATAGTATGTACTAGGTCTATTATTTGACCGGAATTTTAATTCCGAGTTTTTCGGAGGGATAAAATGAAAAAATATTTAATTGTAACAGGAACGGTAACCTATGCGGTTAAAGGTAAGGTTATATTAAACCGAAAAGGCTTCAAAGCAAAGGTTGAAAAGCTTACTGAGATAAAATCAAATCAAGGTTGCGGATATGCAATCGCTGTTACGGGAGATATCGAAAAAATTAGAGAATTATTGATATCCTCCGGTGTGAAAATACTTGAAATAATTGAAACAAAATAAGGGCGTTTTTTACGCCCTTTAAGTTTGGTAAGGAGAAATTTTAATGATATATTTTGATAATGCCGCAACAACCGGCAAAAAGCCCGAAACGGTTATAAAAGCGGTGGTAAGTGCTTTGAAAAATAACTGTGCCAACCCTGGAAGAAGCGGACACAAGCTTTCGGTTAAAACGGTTGATGAAATTTATAAAATCAGAGAGAAAACAGCAAGCTTTTTTGGACTAAATAATGCTGAAAAGGTTATTTTTACCCATAACTGCACAACAAGTATTAATATGGTTTTAAAGGGCGTTTTGAAAAGGGGAGACCATATAGTTGTATCCTCGCTTGAACATAATGCAGTTATGCGCCCACTTGAAAAAATGAGAATACCTTACAGTATTGCTGAGGTTTCTTTAACTGATGATAATATAACGGCAGAAAATTTTAAAAAAGCTATAAAACCGAACACAAGAATGATTTTTTGTACCGCCGCTTCAAATGTTTGCGGCAAGATTTTGCCTATTGAAAAAATAGGTGAAATATGCAAAGAAAAGGGAATACTTTTTGGAGTGGACGCTGCTCAGGGCGCGGGAGTTTTGCCGATAAATATGCAGAAGATGAATATTGATTATCTTTGTGTTGCGGCTCATAAGGGACTTTATGCGCCTATGTCAAGCGGAATTTTGCTTTGCAAAAGAGATATTGAAAATACCATTTTTGAAGGCGGAACGGGAACAGGCTCTTTGGATTTTAAACACCCAAATATAATACCTGAGGGATTTGAAAGCGGTACTTTGAGTGTTCCAAATATATTTGGAATAGGTGCTGGTATAGATTATGTAAACCAAAAAGGGCTTGAAAAAATATATAAAAGCGAGTTGAATTTAATAAAAAATATCTATTTTTCTTTAAGAAATAACCCTATTTTTGAATTGTATACACCCGAGCCTCTTTATCAAAGCTATGTGCCTGTTTTACCGTTTAATTTAAAAGGTGTTTCGAGCGAAAAAACGGCGGCATTGTTAGACGAATATAATATTGCGGTAAGAGGCGGATTACATTGTGCACCATCTGCCCACAAGGTGCTCAAAACTGCCGAAAAAGGTGCGGTTAGAGTGTCAGTTGCAACATTTAATAATGAAAATGAAGTCAGTACTTTTCTGAATACCATTAAAAGCGAAAAATTTATTAAAAATCTTATAAAAAATTAATAAAAATATTTAAAAACCTATTGAACGAAGCTTAAAAATATGTTAAACTATATTATGTAAAGTTGTAGGAAAAGGAAGTAGTAAGGTGGATAGAATTTTCGATACGATTTATTCGGGCTGGAATCAGGTTGTTTTTGCAATTTCAAATTTCAGATTTTTCGATATTATTGATATTTTGATAATAGCTTTTGTTATATACAAGGCTATCGGTTTCTTGCGCGAATCGAGAGCAGGTCAGTTAATAAAAGGTATTGCGATTTTGCTTGCTATTTATTTTATAGCTCGCTGGTGCGAATTAACTACTGTTTCTTGGGCGCTTTCTAAAATAGTAGATTCGATTATTATCGCCGCGGCGGTTATCTTCCAACCTGAAATCAGGCGTATTTTGGAAAAGGTTGGTCATACTAATTTCACCGGAAGCCGCAATATTTCAGGAGATGGTGTTGAGCTATCGAAATGCATTGAAAATGTTAGCCGAGCTATTGCAGTTATGTCAGAAAAGCATATTGGTGCTTTGATAGTTTTTGAACGCAAAACTCAGCTTGGCGAAATCGCCGATACGGGAACTGTTATTGATGCGGCTGCCTCTTCCTCAATGCTAAATAATATTTTCTTCCCGAAATCCCCTTTGCATGACGGTGCTTTGCTTATCAGAGAAGGCAGACTTTATGCCGCAGGCTGCATATTACCGCTTACTCAGCGCGAGGATTTGAGCTTGCAACTTGGAACAAGGCATAGAGCAGCCATCGGTATGACCGAAAATTCTGATGCGGTTGTGGTTGTTGTATCGGAAGAAACAGGAACGATTTCTATTGTTGTTAACGGTAGTATAACCCGAAATTATAGCGGTGTTTCGGCGGGTGCCGAGCTTAACAGATTGTTGCTCGAAAATTCACAAGCCGAAAAAATCGGCACCGTTAAAAAGGTTGTTGATAAAATTAACATCTTCAAAAAAACCGAAGGAAAGGAAAAGGATAAGAAATGAAATTTTTAAAAGACTTTTCTTTAAAAAAGCTGTTTTATAACAAGCAGTTTGCTATTACCTTTTCGGTTTTGATGGCATTCCTTTTATGGCTTACGATTGTTATAAATCAAAAGCCGATTGTTAAAAGAACTTTTACTAATATTCCGGTTAATATTAATCTTGAAAATACCTTTGTTTCAGAAAACAATATGAATATTATCGGTGATATTTCTAAGCAGAGGTTTACGGTTACTTTAAGCGGACCTACTGCTGTTATAAGCTCGCTAAAAGATTCTGATATAAGTATATTCGCTTCTGCGGGCGAGGTTGATGCACCGGGAGAATATGATTTAAAGGTTGCGGCAACATCAACGGTTAACGCAACGGAATATGATGTTATAAGCATTTCTCCTGCAACTGTTAAAATCAATTTCGATTATATTGATACTAAGGAATATCAAATTGAGGCATCTGCTGAGGGTGCGGTTGCGGCAGGAGGATTAATTGCGGAAAACGGTATTGTTGGCGGAACGGATGGCGGAATGATAACAATAACCGGTCCGAGAACTATTATGAACCGCATTGAAACTGTAAAGGCATCTGCTGTTGTTAATAAAACTTTAAGCCAAACAGAAAGCTTTGATGCTGATATTGTTTTATATGATGCGGAAAACAGGGCAATAAGCACCGAGAATTTAACTCTAAGTGTTAATAAGGTTAAGGTTACTGTTCCGATTTCAAAGAAGAAAACGGTGCCTGTTAAGGTTAAGTTTGGAAACACACCGGCAAACTTTGATGCTTCATCTATCAAAACAACCTTAAATCACCAAAAGGTTACAATTATCGGCACTCCTGAAATGATTGAAAAAACAACTTCGGTTGAACTCGCGCCGATTGATATAACAACGGTTTCCTCAAATAAAACCAAATTTGAGGTTGCCGCTAATTTGCCGGAGGGCGTTCGGTTGCTTGATAGTATTGAAAGCTTTGAAGTTTCGGTTGATACTGGTAATTATATAACTAGAATTTTCTCTGTTTCTGAAATCAAATTAAAAAACACACCGTCTGGTTTAAAACCAACTGTGCCGAATACTATTGCAAATGTAAAGGTATTCGGACCGCGCTCGGCTGTTAGAAATTTATCGGCTTCTGATATTTATGCGCAAATAGATTTGAAGGATAAATCGGCAGGAGTTTATACGGTTGATGCTGTAATTAACTTTAAATCAAGCAAAAATGTTTGGGCTATCGGCACATATACAACAACTGTAACGTTGAAATAATTAATTAGTATGATTATAATGATTGTAGTTTGTCGAAACGCTAAAAAAACGCTTCGACAAGCCACTTTCTAAGTAGCTTAAGCAAAATTAAATTTTTATATTTAATTTTGCGCAACATTCATGACAATGAGATAGGACAAATTTTTCTGAAAATTTGTCGCAAAATCAAAGATTTTGTGGCGAAACAATATTGTTTCGCCTAACCTATACCATTATGGGCGGCATTTTGCCGCCCGTAAACTGATTTTAACCATAAAAATCTTTTTTGCATATCTTGTTATTGGTGATGTTTTTATGGTTGAAATTGTATTTTTTATTATATTTTTATTTTTTGCAGTTTTAGGATTGGCAGAAGTTTTACATATTCTAAAATGCCGTTTATTAAAACCTAAAAAAGATATTATTTCATACAGGATAATAATTTTAACAAATGATAATCCTGAAAATCAGCTTCTATATGCTGTCGAACAGTGCTTGTGGCATTATGGTAATTGCTTTAATCTTGTTGCGATTAATTCGTATCTTAGCTTAGAAAATTTGACCGAATGCGAAAAGATAGCCAAAAAATATGATATTTATTTTTGTTCGGCAGAAAAATTAGCGAATTTTTTAATCTTATAATTTTTATTTTGAACGGAGGGTTAATATGCTTGAACAGACGGATATTGCAAATGAAAAGATAAGCGGAACTGTTCAAAATATTAACTTCCGCAATGAAGCAAACGGTTATACGGTTGCAACGGTTAAAACAAAAACCGAGGAGCTTACCGTTGTTGGAATTTTGCCATTCATTTCTGAGGGCGAGGCTGCTGATTTTTACGGCAAATTTATAGTTCACCCAACCTATGGAAGCCAGTTTGCTGCAGAAACATTTGAAAAGAAAACTCCCGAAGATGCGGCGGCTATTTTGAAATATTTATCGGCAGGAGCGCTTAGAGGAATTGGTCCTGCAACCGCAACTAAAATTGTTGAGAAATTTGGAAAAGATTCTTTAAATATAATCGCAGATAATCCCTTAGAGCTTACAACAATTAAGGGTATTTCAAGGCAAAAAGCTTTGTCGGTTAGCGAGGAATATAAAAAGCAGTATGGTATTAGAGATATAATGTTAATGCTTTCTAAATATAAAATTTCTCCCGATAGATGCCTTGGTATTTATAAAAGATTTGGTACTGAATCAATAAAAATTATTAATACAAATCCTTATGTTTTATGCGAAGAAGGATTAGACTTTTTTTTTGAAACTGTTGAGGATATTGCGGCAGATTTAGGCATAGATAAGGAAAGTGATAACCGAATTGCCGCAGGAATAGAATATGTTTTGAGGAAGAATCTTGCTAACGGTCATACCTGCTTGCCGAGGGACAAGTTTATAGCAGTTGCCGCTCGTTTGCTCGAATGCAAAGAGGATTTGGTTGATATAACCTGCGACAGATTAATTGATTGTTTTAGACTTGAAAGCTTTGAAATTGAAAACGACGAGTTTTTAGCATTACCTAAGTATTATTCGGCTGAGCGATATATTGCCGCCCGTATGCTTTCGGTTAAGGAATTTATTAATTCTAGGATAACGGTTGACAAGCTCGAAATAGAAAATGTTGAGAATAGGCTTAATATCAAATTTGAGGAACTTCAAAAAAAGGCAATATTCGAGGCTTTTGACAGCGGTATTTTGGTTTTAACGGGAGGTCCAGGTACAGGAAAAACCACCACTTTAAACGCGATAATTAAGCTCTTTGAAAACAGAGACCTTGAAATTGAACTTGCGGCGCCAACCGGCAGAGCCGCAAAAAGAATGAGCGAGCTAACAGGCAGAGAAGCCAAAACAATACATAGGCTTTTAGAGGTTGAATGGGGAGAGGGTGACGAGCGAAGATTCGCCCGAAATGAAAAAAATCCGTTAAGCTGCGAGGTCATTATTATCGACGAGGCTTCTATGATAGATTCGCTTTTGTTTTGCGATTTATTAAAGGCATTAAAGCTTTCTTGCAGAATAATTATAGTCGGCGATTCAGACCAGCTTCCGAGTATAGCCGCAGGAAATATTTTAGGGGATATTTTATCTTCAAACCGTTTCCCTTCAATTTGTCTTAAAAAGGTGTTCAGGCAAGCCGCGAAAAGCAAAATTGTATCAAATGCCCATGCGATTATAAATAACGAGGCGGCTGATTTTAGCGATAAAACTTCGGATTGCTTTTTTATTGAAAGGCAAAATAAGTATTCAGCAGTAAACTCGGTTTTAGAGCTTGTTACCGAGCGTTTGCCTAATGCTTATAATATAAATCCAATAACTGATGTTCAGATTTTATGTCCATCAAAGAAGCTTGATACTGGTACTATAAATCTTAATAATCTGCTTCAAGAAAGGCTAAATCCTTTGAAAAAAGGTGAGCAGCAGTTGTTTTTTAAAGGCTTTTATCTTCGTGTTGGCGATAAGGTTATGCAAATTAAAAACAATTATGATTTGCAGTTTAAAAGAGATAACGGAGAGTTTGGTACAGGCGTTTTTAACGGTGATGTTGGTTTTATTACCGATATTGATAAAAGAGCTTCTATACTTAAAGTAAGATATGACGATCGCGTTGTTACATATTTTTCGGAGGACTTAAATCAGTTAGAACTAGCCTATGCTGTAACTGTTCATAAAAGTCAGGGAAGCGAATATGATTATGTTATTTTGCCTCTTTGTGATGTACCATCTAAGCTTAAATACCGAAATCTTTTATATACTGCCGTAACACGAGCTAAAAAAATGCTTATTTGTGTTGGTAGTATGTCGGTTTGGAACGATATGGCGGCTAATGATAAAAAAACCTTGCGGTATACAATGCTTAAAAATTTCTTAGAAAATGAGCAAAATAATGAATTTTTTTAAAATAGTATTATCGGCGATATATCCAAATAGGTGTGTCGCTTGCGGTGAGATTATCCCTGAGGAAGAAAGTTTGTGCGAGTTTTGCTCTGAGTTTATTGAGGTTTGTGATTCTTCAAAGCTTTGCATAAAATGTGGTTCTTTAAAGAAAAATTGCTTTTGCAACAAAAGAAGCTTTTATTTTGATGGCTTTGTTGCACCGTTTCTTAATGATAAAATAGCAAGAAAAGTGGTTTACAGTTTTAAACTTAACAGAAAAGAAAGGTATTGCCGTTTTTTAGCCGAAAGAATGGCAGTTACCGTAAAACAATGTTATGATGTTGATTTTGATTATGTAACCTATGTGCCTATGAAAATTTCAACGGTATTCTCTCGAGGTTTCAATCAAAGTTACTTGCTAGCTAAGGAGTTATCTAAGAGTTTAGATATTCCGTTAGGATTTAGATTTTTAAAATGTGTTAAAAATAACAAACCGCAACATGAATTATCAGGTAAAGAAAGATTTGAAAATGTTAAAGGTATGTATTCTTCGGTTGATTTACCTTCGGGTGCAAATATTCTCTTGGTTGACGATATTAAAACAACGGGTGCCACTTTAAACGAATGCGCAAAAGAGCTTTATAAGTCGGGCGCAGGCTCGGTTTATTGTGTTGCGGCGCTTTTAAGTGATAAAAAGAAAGGAAAATAATATGGCAACAGATATTGGAATAGATTTAGGAACTTCTAAAACTGTTATATTTTCAAGCTCAAAAATCGTGCTTGAAAAACCAAATAAGGTAACGGTCGACGCTGACACTTGGGAGCCGGTTTATTTTGGCGAGAGAGCTAAGCAGACTTTGGGGAGAACTCCTGAGAGCTTAATGTGTATCAGTCCCATTGAGCATGGTGTTATTGCGGATTATGATATAGCTGAGGCTATGCTTAAAAAATATATGGCAACCGCCTTTGGAAGTAAAATAATGCGTCCTCGAATTATGGCAACATTACCGCCTGGTCTTACCGAGCTTCAACACCACTCGCTTGCAAATGTTGTTGAGGCGGCAGGAGGCAGAAATATTTCGGTTATTGAAGGACCATTAGCCACCGCATTTGGTTTAGGTCTCGATTTGGAAACTCCTCGCGGAAGCTTGATAGTTGATATTGGCGCAGGAACTACCGATATTGCGGTTATTTCAATGGGTGGTATTGCGGTTTGTGATTGCCTTAAAACCGCTTCGCTTGATTTTGACGCGCAGATTATCAGATATATCAGAAAAGAATACAATGTTGAAATAGGACCTTTAACCGCCGAATCTATTAAAATCAAAATCGGTTCTGCTATAAAACGCGATTTAGAGGTTGCTATTATGGCAAATGGGAGAAATGTTTTTTCAGGGCTTCCTGAAAGCTTTGAAATTTCAAGCGGTGAAGTTTATGAGGCAATTTCTGATACGGTTAATGCAATTTGCAATGGTATTAGATTAGTGCTTAATAAAACTAATCCCGATTTAGTCTCAGATATTATGGCAGACGGACTTTATTTAACAGGCGGCGGCTCTCAGCTGGTTGGTCTTGATAGTAAAATATCAGATTACTTAGGCATTAAGGTGCATACGGTTGAGAATCCGTCATACAGCGTTGTTAAAGGCGCGGCTGTGGCACTGAGTAAACCTAATTTGCTTAAAAATATTGATTATCAATTAAGAAGTATTAAAGAACTTGAAATCAAATAAATTTTAATGCTTTAAATAATTAAAGTTTTTTGCGCTTTTGGGTTGACAAATGGAAATTTTTGCAGTAAAATATTTTATAGTTTTTTAATTTGAAAGAGGTGGACAGCGTGTTTAAATCTTATTTTATTAACTTTTTTTACTTTATAATCACGGACTGTCTGTACCCGATTAAAGCTAGTATTTAATCTTTTACATTCAGCCCGCATTCGTTGTACTTATGTATACGAGTGGCGGGCTTTTTTAAATAATAAAAATGAAGAGGTTTTAATTTATGTTTTCAGAAAAAATGATGGAGCTTGGTAAAAAGCGTTCGGTTATAAGAGAAATTTTTGAATATGGAAATTTGAGAAGAAGCCAAATAGGAGCAGAAAATGTTTTTGATTTCAGTCTAGGAAACCCCAGTATTCCTGCTCCCGATGTGGTTAATGATGTTATGGTTGATTTAATAAAGAATAAGCCATCGGTAGCGCTTCACGGGTATACATCTGCTCAGGGAGATGCAGGAGT
Organism: Clostridia bacterium; assembly: GCA_017439585.1. Taxonomy (GTDB): domain Bacteria; phylum Bacillota; class Clostridia; order Oscillospirales; family Acutalibacteraceae; genus UBA737. The sequence goes on from JAFSIV010000006.1 coordinate 32,027, forward strand.
TAGAAAAGCTATTGCAGATAATATTAATGAGCGATTTTGTGCTGATGCCAAACCTGAGCTTATTTATATGACCTGCGGTGCGGCGGCATCTTTAACAATAACATTAAATGCTTTATTAAATGTGGGGGATGAGGTGGTTTTATTAGCACCATTTTTCCCTGAATACAGAGTGTTTGTTGAAAAAGCGGGCGGTGTTGTTAAAACGGTTAAATGCCGCGAAGAAGATTTTCAAATTGATTTTTTAGCGCTCGAAGAGGTTATAACCAAGAAAACCAAGGCAATTATTATAAATTCTCCTAATAATCCAAGTGGTGCAGTTTTAAATCGCGAAACAATAACCCTATTAGCAGAGTTGTTGAATAAAAAAGCTGATGAATTTGGTACTGATATATATGTTTTGGCAGACGAGCCATACAGGGAATTGGTTTACAATGATTTAGAAGTGCCATATATACCTAATTTCTATGATAATACGGTTGTTTGCTATTCGTTTAGCAAATCCTTGTCATTACCGGGTGAACGTATAGGTTATATATATGTATCCTCAAAAGCTAAAAATTATGGCGATTTATATGCCGCAGTTTGTGGTGCCGGTAGAGCGTTGGGCTTTGTTTGTGCTCCTAGTCTTTTGCAGTATACAGTAAAAGAGGTTTTAGGAAAAACAGCTGATATCTCGGTTTATGAAAAAAACCGTAATTTGCTTTATAATGCTTTAACTTCTTATGGTTATACCGCAGTCCGACCTGACGGTGCGTTTTATTTGTTTATTAAATCTCCCGAAGCAGACGCAAATGCTTTTTGCGAAAGAGCTAAAAAATATGAGCTATTATTAGTTCCCGGCGATGATTTTGGTTATGAAGGTTATGTTAGAATAAGCTATTGCGTTAGCACTGAGATGATTGAAAAGGCTTTGCCGGAGTTTGAAAAATTAATCAATGAATATAAATAAGGTGAAATAATGTCCGAGCTTGATATTGCAAGAAAAAATATTAATGATATAGATAAAAAAATGGCGGCGCTTTTTGAAGAGCGTATGAGAGAAGTTAAAAAGGTGGCAGAGTATAAGCGAGAGTATGGTTTGCAAGTGTTTGACAGTGGTCGTGAAGCTCAAATTTTAGAAAAAAATTCTGAACTTATTAAAGACGAAAGCTTAAAACAATATTACATAAATTTTTTGCAGAGCAATATGGATATTTCAAAAAATTATCAGCACCGCCTTTTAGAAGGAATGACGGTAGCTTTCAGCGGTGTTGAGGGCGCATTTGCAAATATTGCCGCAAATAAGGTTTTTCCAGATGCTTTGGCAAAAGCTTTTCCTGATTTTAAATCCGCCTATAATTCGGTGGTTTCGGGTGAGTGCGACTGCGTTATTTTGCCTATTGAAAACAGTTATAACGGCGATGTTGGTCAGGTTATGGATTTAGCCTTTTTCGGACCCCTTTTCATAAACGGTGTATATGATATTTCGGTTGTTCAAAATCTTTTGGCAGTTAAAGGAACTACCGTTGATGAGGTTAAAACCGTTATAAGTCATCCTCAGGCTCTCGGTCAATGCGCTTCATATATTAAAAAACACGGTTTTGAAACCTTAGAGACGGTTAACACCGCAGTTGCAGTAAAACAGGTGGCAGACTGGGGAAGACATGATGTTGCCGCAATAGGAAGCGAAGAAGCGGGTATTAAATTTGGTCTTAAAAAGCTTGAAGCTCATATTAACGAAAGCAATAATAATACTACAAGATTTGCAGTTTTTTCAAGAACTGCAAATGTAAACTTAAATACCGATAATCATTTTATTATGCTGTTTACTGTAACTAATGAAGCAGGCTCTCTCGGAAAGGCTATTTCGATTATAGGTGATAACGGATTTAACCTTAAAGCCTTAAAAAGCAGACCAACAAAGGAACTTATTTGGAATTATTACTTCTTTGTTGAGGGTGAGGGTAATATAAATAGCGAGCAGGGCAAAAAAATGATTGATGAACTCAAAGCTAAATGCAGTGTGTTAAAGGTTTTGGGTAGTTTTGAAAAAGAAATTTTACTTTAAGGAAGTCTTTAATATGATAATTCCTGTTAAAACCTCGATTGGAGAATATAATATTATTCTTGAAAGAGGAAGCATAAATTGTTTAAATAAATATTTAAAATTAGACCGCAAGGTTTTAATTGTTACGGATAGCGGCGTGCCTGTTGAATATTCAAAGGCGGTATCTAGCCAGTGCGATGAAGCCTATGTTATAACTATACCTCAGGGTGAGGCTTCGAAAAGCTTCGATAATTTTAAATATTTGTTATCTGAAATGCTGGAACTAGGGTTTACAAGAACCGACTGTGTTGTTGCAGTAGGCGGCGGTGTTGTCGGCGATTTGGCAGGCTTTGTTGCGGCTTCTTATATGCGAGGAATTTCATTTTATAACATACCAACAACTATTCTTTCTCAGGTTGATTCTTCAATAGGCGGTAAGGTTGCAATAGATTTTGAGGGATATAAAAACATAGTTGGTGCTTTTTATCCGCCAAAAGCAGTTGTTATTGATGCTAATACCTTAAAAACCTTGCCTCAAAGACAAATTTCTAACGGACTTAGCGAGTCTGTAAAAATGGCAATGACCTTTGATAAAGATTTATTTTCGGTTTTTGAGGAAAAAGAAGTATTAGAAAATTTAGATTTGATTATTGAAAAATCACTTAGAATTAAAAAAATGGTTGTGGAAAAAGATGAAAAAGAAGCAGGTCTTAGAAAGGTTTTAAACTTTGGGCATACTTTGGGACACGCTATTGAAAGTGAGAACGAAATGCAGAATTTGTATCACGGAGAATGTGTTTCTCTCGGAATGATACCGATGTGTTCTGAAAATGCAAGTGTTAGACTTTTAAATGTGCTTAATAAATTAAATCTTCCAACTAAAATAGAGTTTAATAAAGAGAAAATTTTTGAAGCAATACGCCATGATAAAAAAATGGATGGCGATAATATAACAGTTGTTTTTTGCGAGGAAATTGGCAGTTTCGAAATGAAAACTTTGCCGATTGAGAGTCTTTTGAATAGGTTAGAGGGGTGAAAATATGAAAAATGTTTTGGGTAATAACTTAACGGTTACTCTTTTTGGCGAGAGTCATGGTGAGGCTATCGGTGCAGTTTTGGACGGTATGCCTGCCGGTATTAAGGTTGATGAGGCTTTTATAAATCATCAGCTTGATTTAAGAAAACCTTATGGTAAAATTTCAACCCCAAGAAAAGAAACGGATAATTTTAAGATTGTAAGCGGTGTTTTTGATAGGTTTACAACAGGTTCACCCATTTGCATTTTAATCCCTAATGATAATACGAAATCTGCCGATTATGGCGAATTAAAAAATAAAATGCGCCCTTCTCATGCCGATTTTGTGGCTTTTAATAAATATAACGGCTTTGCAGATTTCAGAGGCGGAGGTCATTTTAGCGGAAGAATAACTGCAGCTTTGGTGGCGGCAGGTTCTATTTTAATTTCTGCCTTAGAACAAAAAGGAATTTTAATTGGAAGTCATATTTCGCGTTTGGCTAATGTTGAGGATAACGCATTTTCTAATTTTGAGAATGATATAAACTCTTTAAATCAAAAGCAGTTTGCAGTTTTAGACGATGAAATTGCATATAAAATGCAAGAAAAGATTTTAGAGGCAGCTAAAATTGGGGACAGCGTTGGCGGTGTTATCGAAACTGCTGTTATTGGTATGCCGATAGGAATTGGTGAGCCTTGGTTTGATACGGTTGAAGGAATGCTCTCGAAGGCTTTATTTTCTGTGCCTGCGGTTAAAGGTGTTGAATTTGGTTTAGGCTTTAAAATTTCAGACCTTAAAGGTAGCGAGGCAAACGACGAGTTTTATTATGACGGTGATACCGTTAAAACCAAAACCAATAACAACGGCGGTATTAATGGCGGTATAACAAACGGTATGCCGATAATTTTCAAAACTGCAATTAAGCCGACTCCGACTATAAGCATTGAGCAAAACACAATAGATATTAAAGAAAAAGCAAACACTGTTTTATCCGCCAGAGGTAGACACGACCCTTGCATTGTTCATAGAGCAAGAGTAGTTATTGATAGTGTTACAGCTTTGGTTATTGCCGATTTACTTATTGGAAAATTTGGCACAGATTGGATGGCTAAATAATGGAATACGGTTTAATAGGCGAAAAATTAGGTCATAGCTTTTCTAAAACTGTTCATAATAAACTGGCTGATTATGATTATGAGCTGTTAGAAATTAAACCCGAAAATTTAGAAAGGTTTATGAAGGATAAAAACTTCAAAGCTATAAATGTTACAATTCCTTATAAACAGACTGTAATTCCTTTTTTGGACGAAATTGATTCTGTTGCCAAGAAAATCGGCGCGGTTAATACAGTTGTTAATAAAAATGGAAAGCTTTATGGTTTTAATACCGATTATTTCGGGCTTTTAGGTTTAATTCAATATAATGGGATATCTCTTAGCGGTAAGAAGGTTTTAATTTTAGGAAGCGGAGGCACTTCTAAAACGACTTTTGCCGTTGCCGAAAGTCTTAATGCTCGCGAAATTTTAATAGTTTCCAGAAAAGGTGGCAACGGTGCTATAACCTATGAAGAAGCCTATAAAAATCATACCGATGCAGAAATTATTGTTAATACAACCCCTTGCGGAATGTATCCAAATACTCAGAATATGGCTATTGATATTAATTGCTTTAATAAGCTTAGCGCAGTTATTGATGTTATTTATAATCCAATTAAAACCGCCTTGGTTATAGAGGCTGAAAAAAGGGGAATTGCCGCAACCGGTGGACTTTATATGCTGATAGCTCAGGCAGTTTTTGCGGCGGAAAAATTTTTGAATTGCGAATTTAAAAAAGAAATAACCGAAAATATTTTTAAAGAAATACTTAAAGAAAAGCAAAATATTGTTTTAATAGGTATGCCGGCTTGCGGTAAAAGCACGGTAGGAAAAAATTTGTCCGAAAAGCTAGGCAAAACTTTTGTTGATACTGATGAAGAGATTGTTAAACATTCTATATTGACTATACCGGAAATTTTTAAAAGCTATGGTGAAAAACATTTCAGGGATTTAGAAAGCGAAGTTATAAAAGAAATTTCTTCGAAACAAGGTTATATTATTGCAACCGGCGGCGGTGCAATTTTAAGGCAAGAAAATGTCGATATGTTAAAACAAAACGGAATGGTTTTTTTCATTGATAGACCGTTAGAGTTTTTAGAGACTACTTCTGACCGACCTTTATCTAGTAATCGCGAGATGTTAGAAAAAAGGTATAATGAGCGTTATGATAAATATGTTTCGTCTGCCGATAAAATTATAAAAGCATCAGAAGATTTAGAAGATAATATAAATTTAATTAAAGAAGGCTTTTTTGAATGAAGATTTTAGTTATTAACGGGCCGAATATAAATTTGTTAGGGCTCAGAGAACCTCAGATTTATGGCAAAGAGGATTATAATTTTCTATGTGAAAGTATTACCGATTTTGCTAATAAAAAGGGAATAGAAGTAGAAAATTATCAGTCTAATCACGAGGGCGATTTGGTAGATGCTATTCAAAACGCATATAATAAATTTGACGGTATCGTTATAAACCCAGCGGCATACACCCATACAAGCGTTGCAATTTTAGATGCGGTTAAAGCGGTTGGAATTCCAACTGTTGAAGTTCATATTTCTGATGTTTCAAAAAGAGAGGATTTCAGGCAGGTAAGCTTTATCCGTTTGGCCTGTGTTAAAACTATTTCAGGGCATGGGATTAAAGGATATTTAGAAGCGATTGATTATTTGATAGAGAATTACGGTAAATAAAAAATGACAATAAAAATTGATAAAAGTTTAGCTTCGGGTAAGGTTAAAGCGCCACCTTCAAAAAGTATGGCGCACAGATACTTGATTTGCGGAGCATTATCCGAAAACAGTGAAATTAAAGGTGTATCTGATTCTAAGGATATGCTGGCTACTCTCGGCTGCTTAAATGCCTTGGGGGCTAAGGTTGAAAAAGATGGTAACAGGATTAAAATCGGTGGTATCGATTTTAATAAAAAGTTAAATCATCCTGTATTAAATTGTTACGAAAGCGGTTCTACTTTAAGGTTTTTGATACCGATTTGCTTGCTTTTTGGACAGGAAATTACCCTTTGCGGTTCAAAAAGACTTTTTGAGCGTTCTCTTTTGGTTTACGAGCAGATTTGTGCTTCGCAAAATATCAAATTTAAAAAAGGCGCGGATTTTGTTACCGTAAACGGTAGGCTTTCCGCGGGTACATATACCGTTAGAGGCGATATTTCGAGTCAGTTTATAAGCGGGCTTATGTTTGCTTTATCTTTGCTTTATGATGACAGTGAAATTATAATCACCGATAAATTAGAAAGTGCCTCTTATTTATCTCTAACCATTAAGGCTCTTGCTAAATTCGGTGTTAGGGTTAGAAGAATAGACGAGAGAACATTATATATAAAGGGAAATCAAAATTATAAAAATAGCGTTTTATCTGTTGAGGGAGACTATTCAAATGCCGCCTTTTTAGATGCATTTAATCTCTTTTCAGGAAGTGTTGCCGTTAGCGGTCTATCAAATAACACCGCTCAGGGAGACAGCGTTTATAAAGAGATTTTTCCATTGCTTCAAAGCGGAAGACCAACGGTTGATTTAACCGACTGTCCTGATTTGGCGCCGATTCTTATGGCTATCGCTGCCGCAAAAAACGGCGCGGTTTTTACAGGAACTTCAAGACTTAGGATTAAAGAAAGCGACCGAGGCTTAGCTATGAAAGAGGAGTTAAGTAAATTCGGAATTTCTTGCATAGTTGAAGAAAACAGAATAATAGTTAAAAAAGGTCGCTTGCATACTCCAAAATCTGTTTTAAACGGACATAACGATCATCGCATAGTTATGGCTTTGAGTGTGCTTTTAAGCCTTACAGGTGGCGAAATTTCAGGTGCCGAAGCGGTTGCAAAAAGCTTCCCTGAATTTTTTGAAAAAATTATTAAATTAGGTATTAAGGTGAATATTGTAAAATGAGTATGAATTTTTTAAGAAAACTTCAAATTCCAAAGGAAATTAAAGAATTATATCCTTTAACAGATGAGATGAAAACCGTTCGCGAGCAAAGAGCTAACGAATTAAACGATATTTTTACCGGAAAAAGCAATAAATTGGCTCTTATTATTGGTCCTTGCTCTGCAGATAACAGGGAAGCAGTTTTAGATTATATATCTCGTTTAAAACAACTTGAAGCCGAGGTTAAGGATAAAATTTTTATAGTACCTAGAATTTACACTAATAAACCTCGAACAACAGGTGACGGCTATAAAGGTATGCTTCATCAGCCTAACCCCGAGGATACACCCGATATGCTTAAAGGCATTATTGCTATTAGAGACCTGCATTTAAGCGCTTTGAGAGATTATGGATACACTTGTGCTGACGAAATGCTTTACCCTGAAAACTACCGCTATTTATCAGATTTACTAGCTTATGTTGCGATTGGTGCTCGTTCGGTTGAAAATCAGCAACACCGTTTAACCGCAAGCGGAATTGAAGCTCCTGTTGGAATGAAGAACCCAACTAGTGGCGACCTTTCGATTATGATGAATTCAATTACCGCTGCTCAGCATAAGCATACTTTTATTTATCGCGGTTGGGAAGTTGTGAGTGACGGAAATCCATTGGCTCACGCGATTTTAAGAGGCAGTATTGATTATGCGGGTAAATATGTTTCTAATTATCATTATGAAGACCTTGTTAAGCTTTATAATTTATATGGTGAAACTAATCTTTTAAATCCGTCGGTTATAATTGATACTAACCACGCAAATTCAGGCAAACAGTATCTCGAGCAGATAAGAATTGCAACTGATGTTATTCATAGCTGCAATCATAATGATGATATTAAGAAAATGGTTAAGGGGCTTATGATTGAAAGCTATATTGAAGACGGCGCACAAAAAATCGGTGAGCATATTTATGGCAAATCTATTACCGACCCTTGTTTAGGTTGGGAAAAAACCCGTGATTTAGTTCTAAAAATTGCTGATTTGAGAAAATAAAATTAAAGCTACTGTCTTTTAATTGACAGTAGCTTTTTTAATATCGTTATCGTGAATTATGGTTATGAATTTTATGTTATTAGTTGGTATCATAACCGTGCAACAGCCTTGATATTGCTTAATTATTATATAATCCATACCAACATCAAGCAAAATTCCGATTTTACTATCATTAAAACCTGAACTTAAAATTTCAACCTTTAAAAGCTTGCCTATAACGGTTTGCAAATAGTTTTGCGAAAGCATTAAATTTTCCATAGGCTTTTGAGTTTTCATTGTTCTAGGTTTTGGGTTTGATAGAGAAAGATTGTTTAAATAATCTTCGTAATATTTCAAATCTTCGTCTCTAACAATAGGTTTTGTAGATAACTCGTTCAAGCGTATCACCTCATTAACATTATATGTAAATAATGAGGGTTGGTGTTTGCTTATATTATTTCGGAGAGATTTGCAAGCTGCTCTAATGTTAGTTGTTCACCGCGAACAGTTTCACTTAAACCGATTTCGGTTAAGGCATATTTAAGAGTTTGCTTATCTATATTTAATGTGTTAGAAACAGTATTAACCAAGGTTTTTCGTCTTTGAGCAAAGCAAGCCTTAGTTAATTTAAAGAATTTTTCCTCATTTTTAACCTTTATAGGAGGATTTTCTAAAATATCAAGCTTTATAACCGCCGAATCAACATTAGGTGCGGGCATGAAAGAGGTTCTATCAACATAAAAAAGGATTTCTTTTTTAGCATAATAGCTTACAGCAACCGTTACTGCACCCGCATCGCGACTTCCAACCTCGGCGCATAATCGCTCGGCAGCCTCTTTTTGAACCATAACGGTAATACTGGAAATTGGAAGTTTAGTTTCAAGCAGACTCATAACAATGGGAGAGGTTACATAATATGGGAGATTTGCGCAAACACAAACCTTTTCGCAATCGAAAAAATGCTCGGCTATTATACTTTTAAGGTCCAGCTTTAAAGCATCGCCGTAAATTATTTCAACATTATCGCAATCTGCTAAGGTTATTGGAAGTATTTTTTTAAGCCGTTCATCTAATTCAATAGCAACAACCCTTTTAGCTGTTTTTGATAATTCCTTGGTTAAAACACCAATTCCGGGACCTATTTCTATAACACCGCAGGTTTTATCACAAGAAGCCTCTGCCATTGCAGGACAAACAGAGCTATCAATCAAAAAGTTTTGACCTAAGCTTTTTTTGAAAGAAAAACCGGCTTTTTTGAGCAAAGAATTTATAGTATTAATATCAGAAAGATTCATAAATTTCTCCTTAAAAATTATAACAAAATAATTATACTATAATAAATTTTCGGTTGCAACAAAATTTTAGATGACAAATGGCAAAAAGTGTGTTATTATATAAAAAGTATATTAATTTATGGATGTGAATTTAATTGGATAACAGATATATTGAGAATGTTATTAAAGAGATTAAACCTTTATTAGATGAGCAAGGCTTCAAGGCAAAAGAAGAAAATATTTTTGAAAATGATGCTAAGCTAATTAAGGTTGATTATGACGAAGCTCGTCAAATGTTTCTGCTTTTATCGTCCGAAAAAGAGGAGGGTAAAGAGCAAGAATATAAAGAGCTATCCGCTTGGCTTTTTGATGATAGTCAAAATGCGAAGGATGCTGAGGCAGTAGGTATTGATTTCGCTGATACTTTAAGAAAAGAGCTTGGCATTAAGGTTAAAAGCGTAGCTAGAACTGCCGAAATAGAGCTTCCAACCGCTAATAAAGTGGGCGGTACAGATGTTATGAGCTTAACCAAAAAAATGCTCGATATTTTCCCGCCTTTAAAAGCTGAATATAAAAATCACATGGCAACCTATGGCAATTTCCTTTATCTTGAATTTTATGGAGAGTTTGTTGTTAAAGATTTAAAGAAAATGTTTAAAGACGGAACTCAAAATCAAATTTCAAAGCTTTACAAGGTTTTAAAAGAGGTTTATATTAAGGGAGATAAGGAATCTATAAATTTGGTTGTTGCAATTCTTGCGGCAGCGGCTTATGAGGATAATTATATAACCGAAAGAATTAAGGATATGTTTAAAGAAGATAAGCATTTCAAAGATTCTTTTGAAAACTTCCTGCCTGTTCTTTCAAAAAACAAAAAATTAAAAGCTTTATTGATTAAAGAATAAAATTTAACGCACTGCAAATTTGCAGTGCGTTTTTAATAGTTTATTTTTTAACTTCATTAACAAATTCGCCAATGCGCTTTAATGCTTCGTTTATATGCTCGGTTGAATAACAATAGGAGGCTCTTATATAGCCCTCTCCGCTTTCTCCAAAAGCAGTACCCGGAACAACTGCAACCTTTTTAGCATATAAAAGCTTTTCGCAAAATTCTTCGCTGGTCATACCTGTGCTTTTAATAGACGGAAAAGCATAAAAAGCACCCTTAGGCTCGCGGCAATCAAGACCTATTTTATTAAAGCCTTTAACGATAAGTCTGCGGCGCATATTGTATTCTTTAAGCATAATCGCAACTTCATCATCGCAATTCTTTAAAGCCTCAATAGCGGCGTGTTGCGAGGTTGTTGGAGCGCACATTATAGCATACTGATGAATTTTTAAGATATGGCTCATAATTTCTTTCGGTCCGCAAGCATAACCTAAACGCCAACCGGTCATAGAAAATGCCTTTGAGAAACCGTTAACGGTTATAGTTCGTTCGCGCATACCCTCAACCGAAGCTACTGCGGTATGCGGTTTGCCCGAAAAAGTAAGCTCTGAATAAATTTCATCAGATAAAACTAAAATATTTGTTCCCTCTAAAACTTTGGATAGCTCTAAAATGTCGTTATATTCCATTATAGCGCCGGTTGGATTGCAAGGGTAGGGAAGAATTAAGATTTTAGTGCGGTCGGTTATAGCGGCTTTGAGCTCATTAGCTGTTACCTTAAAATCATTTTCTGCTTTGGTGTTTATAATAACCGGCTTTCCGCCTGCAAGCCTTGTCATAGGCTCATAGCAAACATAGCTGGGCTGAGGAATAATAACCTCGTCTCCCTCAGATACAACAGCTCTTATTGCGGCATCAATAGCCTCGCTTCCGCCAACTGTTATTAAAATCTCGTCAATAGGAGAATATGTAACTGAAAATTTACGCTCTAAATATCTGGAAACTTCATTAAGCAAAGGTGCTAAACCAACATTAGAGGTATATTTTGTTTTGCCTCGTTCTAAGGATTCGATACCTGCTTTTCTAATCTGCCATGGAGTTTGAAAATCAGGCTCACCAACACCGAGAGAAATAACCCCCTCCATAGTGTTAGCAATATCAAAGAATTTTCTGATACCTGAGGGCTTTATATCGGTAACGGTTTTGTTTAAAACCTTACTGTAATCTATCATATAAAGAGTTGCCCCCTGTCATCCTCGTTACCGTTAATAAGGTCAACATCCATTTCCTTATATCTTCTCATAACAAAATGTGTGGTGGTTGAGGTTACGGAATCAATAGTTGCTAACTCTTTTGCAACAAACCAAGCAATATCCTGCAAGGTCTTGCCCTTAACAACAACATTAAGGTCATAAACTCCTGACATTAAGTATACCGATTCAACCTCTCGGTATGCCATAATCTTTTTAGCAACCTCTTCAAAACCGAGACCTGCTTTTGGAACAACATTAAGCTCTATAATTGCCGAAACATACGCATCTTCAAGCTTATCCCAGTCAACAATAGCTTTGAAGCCGCGCAAAAGACCGTCCTTTTCTAGCTCGGCTATTGCAGCTTCAACCTCGGCTTCGGTTATATCGAGCATAGTTGCAATTTCCTCAGCAGAAGACCTTGCGTTTCTGGATAAAAGCTTTAAGATTTCGTATTTCATAATAATTCTCCTTAAATTTCTTCTTTTTTAAATAAATTAATAAGTCTAACAATTACAGGACTTAAAACTACATTTGTTCCTAATTCGAATAGGAAATTAGCACCAACTAAACCTAAAAATACATAGGCTATTGTACTTGAAAAACCTTCTGCTATACCCCAGTTTGAAACCTCGTCTAAGAAAAATACCGAGCAACCGAGTAAAAATACACCGGTATTAACAATAGGGCAAATAATAGCAGATGCAATAACTGCAACATAGCGGTTAAACTTTTTAAGCGAGTTATACACAAGACCTGCAACCAAACCGCAAGCAGTACCTTTAACAAGAACTGTTAAAATTGTTCCAAAAACATCAATAGCCCAAAACGGCGCAGCGTCTCCGCTTATAAGCACAACAACACCAAACACAAATCCTAACCAACTGCTTATTGCAGTAGAGCAGGTTGCGGCTCCGAGAACGATTGGTAAAAGCACAAGCGATACGGAAAACGGACCGAATTTAATAAATGCTCCCATAAATTGCAAAATGATTACGAGCGCTGTAAGTATAGCGCCTAAAACCAAGTTTTGCGTTTGTTTTCTTCTTTTTTCGTTTGACATAAAATTACCTCCGATACTGTCCAAAAAGGTACAGTTCATAATATTTGTAATCCGATTAAATCGGTAATTACCTAATTATTCTTTTCGTAAATCACTTTTAAACCGTCTAAAAGAAGGTTTTCGTTATAAATAATGGTTTTCTTGCAGTGTTCAATAATCTGCTTTGAAAGACCGCCTGTTGCAACAACAGTAGGTGTTTCGCCAAGCTCTTTTTCAATGCTTTCTAATAAACCGTCTATCATAGCGGCAGTACCATAAACCAAACCCGATTGCATACATTCAATCGTATTAGTTCCAATAACACTTTTTGGTGCTTCTATCGGAATTGAGGTTAGCTGAGAGGTGTTTTCGGTTAGGGCTTTAAGAGTAAGCCTAACACCTGCGGCAATAACGCCGCCTAAAAATGTTCCGTTACGGTCTAGAACGCTTATGGTCGAAGCGGTGCCCATATCAATAATAACGCAGGGCATAGTATAAGAATCCAACGCACCCACAGCACCTGCTACCAAGTCTGCGCCAAGCTGAGCAGGATTATCAATTTTAATATTAAGACCTGTTTTAACTCCGGGCCCTAGCATTAAAGGAACAATATGGCAAAGTTTAGAAATTGCATTGCTGATACTTTGGCTAACAGGGGGAACGACCGAGGAAATGATAGCATCCTCAATTTCAGTTATATCTATATCATAAAGTGATAGTATATTCTTAATTTCCACAGCATATTGGTCGGCAGTGTACCAAGTCTGAGTTGAAAGGCGCGCGGTGAATTTCAAAAGATTATTATCGTAAGCACCTAAGGTTATATTGGTATTACCGATATCAACTGTTAAAAGCATAAGTAATATCTCCTTTATTAAGTATATTTTTATTATATATATTTTCAAAGAAAAATCAATAATTTTGTTGACAAATAATCAAAAAGTTGTTATAATACGAAATGCTATATGGAAAAATATGCTTTCCGTTAGCTCCTTGCTCCGTAGATTCGGGGCCAATAGTCCAAAGGGAGGTGCAAAGTAAATGACCAATAAGTACGAGGCAGGCGTTATTTTCTCTGTTGCAAACGGCGAAGAAGCTACCGCAGCATTAAAAGAAAAGATTAACGACCTTATCGCAAAGAACGGTACCATTGAAAGCGTTGATGATTGGGGCAAGCGTCGTCTTGCATACCTTATCAATGATGAGGCTGAGGGTTACTATGTTTTCTTCAATTTTGAAAGCGAACCTGAGTTCCCCGCAGAGCTTGAGCGTATCGTTAAGATTACCGATGGCGTTTTGCGCGTTATGGTAATTAAAAAGTAATGGAGGTTTAAATTATGTTTAACTTAGTAGTTTTAACCGGTCGCTTAACAGCTGACCCTGAACTTAAAACAACCCCTAACGGCACATCTGTTACAACTTTCTCCATTGCTGTTGACCGCCGTTATCGTTCCGGTGAAGAGCGTCAGACCGACTTTATTACTATTGTTGCTTGGCGTCAAACCGCAGAATTTGTTAGCAAATATTTCAAAAAAGGTAGTCTTATAGGTATTGAGGGTTCGATTCAGACCAGAAGATATCAGGATAAAGACGGTAATAACCGTAATGTTTTTGAAGTTGTTGCAAATAATGTTCAGTTTGTTGAATCAAAGCGCGATTCTGCTCCTGTAAATAACGGTGCAGAGCCGGCATCTTTCAGCAATGCTGATGTAAATGATTTCGCCGATTTAGGCGATGCTACGGACGACGATTTGCCGTTCTAAAAATATAAAAATAAGGAGGCTTTTAAAATGGAAAACGAGAGAAACGATAGACCTATGCACAAGAAACCGCGCAAAAAGGTTTGCCATTTCTGCGTTGATCGTGTTGAAAGCATTGATTATAAGGATGTTGCCCGTCTTCGCAAGTTCATTTCTGAGCGTGCTAAGATTTTACCTCGCCGTGCAACCGGCACCTGCGCTGCTCATCAGCGTGAGTTGACAACCGCTATCAAGCGTGCTCGTCAAATGGCTTTACTTCCTTATGTAAACGATTAATTGCAAATTTAAACCGTCCAAATTTATGGGCGGTTTTATTTTTGCGAAAAAGTTATATAATTGTTGAAAAAGGTCTCGAATTGGTGTATAATATATAAAGTAAAATCTTTGAAAGGAAAGCCTTATGATTAAAAAAATACTGGCGCTTTTTCTTTGTGTTTTGTTTTGTATATCATTTATAGGTTGCGATAGCACCAAAAATGCTTACATATATTTTGAACTGCCAAAAACACCGTCTACTCTTGACCCTCAGATAGCTAGTGAAGATAGCGAGCTTTTAATAATTAAAAATATTTTCGAAGGTCTTGTTCGTTATAACGAAAAGGGTGAAATAGTTTGCGGTGTTGCTGAAAGCTATGAAAAATCGGGACTTGAATATACCTTTAAGCTTAGAGATAATGCCGTTTGGAGCGATGGCGAAAAAATAACCGCAGAAGATTTCGAATATGCCATAAAAAGAGCAATTAATCCCGAAACGAAGGCTCCGTTTGCTTCAAGACTGTTTTGCATAAAAGGTGCAAAATCAGTTAATGAAGGACAAGCAGGGTTAAATTTAGTAGCTTGCAAAGCGGTTAACAAAACAACCCTTAAAATCACTCTTGAAACAGAAAACGAAAACTTTTTAGATACGCTTACAACCTCGGTTGCTATGCCTTGCAGAGAAAGCTTTTTTATTGAGTCGGCAGGGAAATACGGTTTGTTTGCTGATAAAATTTTAAGTAACGGAAGTTATAGGCTTAGCCGTTGGCGCAAAGACCCGTTTGGAATAAGACTTTATAGAAACGAAGAATATAACGGCGAAATTGAGGCAAATAATGCGGCGGTTTTCTTAACCTGTGATAAAGACGAAACCCCTATTGACAGGCTTGTTGATAATAATGTTGATATGGCTTTTATTGATAGTGCATTAATTCAAAAGCTTGATAATGCGGGACTTAATTATTCTGAGATAGAAAACATTTGTTGGGTTTTAACCTTTGGAGATGAATTTCCGCAAAATTTAAGAAAATCTCTTTCCTTGCTTGTAGGTGGAGAGGTCTTTTCAAATAATCTGCCCCGTGGATATTCGGTTGCAAATTCAGTTTATCCTAAAATTTTCGATATTCAATCAACCTCGGTCGGTATGACGGTCTATAATTCTAAAACCGCAAAAGAGCTCTATAAGTCAGCTATTGGCTATTATGAAGACTCTAAATTCCCGTCGGATATTATTTTATATTATTATGATGACGGATATATTAAAAATATCGTTACCGATATTGTAGGGCATTGGCAGAGCAATCTATCAGCTTTTGTTAATATAGAATCGGTTAGCGATAGCGGGCTTTTAGAGTCTCAGCTTATTAATCAGGATTACCCAATGGCTATTTTCCCGATTAAAGCCGAAAGCAGAAGGCTTGCCGAGTATCTGAAAAAATTCGGTGTTGATTATTCTAATCAATCTGTAAGCTCGATTCAACAGGAGCTTTTAAAATCAAACAATATAGTACCGATTATGTTTCAAAATACTGTTTTGGGATATTCAAAGGCGCTAAGCAATGTTAAAACCGTTAGTGGAGACGGTTATGTTGATTTTGCATTTATAATTAAAGAGGAATCTTAAATGAGGAGGGGATTTTATGGAGTATACCAATGAAAGCAGAATATTTATTGTTGTCAGCCAAACGGGAACAATGCTTTCGCGTGTTTTAAAAATTTTAACAGGCGCTAAATATAACCACGCTTCAATTAGCTTTTATGAAGATTTAGAGCTTATGTATTCCTTTGGAAGACTTAATCCATATAACCCCTTCCGTGGCGGTTTTGTTGAAGAATCTCCTAATTTCGGAACCTTTAAGAGATTTAAAAATACAGATATTTTAGTGCTTTCTATTGATGTTGGAAATAAAACTCATAATGAAATTTACGATACTATTCAAAATATGAAATTACATAGAAAAGAATATCATTATAATTACAGGGGATTGTTTTTAGCAACATTTAAACTTTGTATTAAAAACGATAAGCATTATTACTGTTCTGAATTTGTTAGAGATGTTTTGCAGGAATTTAGAATTGACGGAAGTAATAATATACCTGATATTGTAAAACCGATTGACTTTTTGGATATACCCGCAGATGTTATTTACGAGGGCAAGCTAAAAAATTATAAAATAAAAAATTCAGAATTTTCTCATAAATATTAAAGAGCATTTTTCGATTTTTATTTCGAATAAATGCTCTTTTTTTTATACTTTTTATGACATTTTTTTAAACATTTAAGTATTATAATTAAAAAGTATAAAGGATGATTTGTGTGATAATTTATGTTGATATTTTAATAATTATAAATTTAATTGTTAATTATTTTTTGCTAAAAGCTTCCGAGAAGCTGCTTAGAAAAAAACTTAAATTTTATAGAACAGTATTGTCAGCATTGATAGGCGCATTATCCTCGCTATACATATTTTTGCCTATAAGCAATATATTTCTTGATTTAGTATTTAAACTGATTTTATGCTTAATTATGACCGCTGTGGCTTTTGGAATACCGAATTTCAAAGGCTATATAAAATCGGTATTCATGCTATTTTTTGTTACTTTTTTATTTGCAGGTATTATGATGGCGGTTTTTCAAATTTTTAAACCGAGTGGTATGTATGCAGAAAAGTTTATAGTGTATTTTAATATTTCTCCTATATTTTTAGTTTTGTTAACGGTTGTATTTTATTTGATTTTAAGTATAAGTATAAAGCTTTTTGGTAGAATAGCACCGTATTCTAAAAGATGCAAAATTAATGTGTTTTATGATAATAAAAGTTTAACGCTTGATGCTTTGATAGATACGGGAAATTCTTTGACCGATGTTTTCGGCTCTTCTGAAATTATAATAGTTGATAAGAATTTTGTTGAAAAATTTTTAAATGGAATAGAAAAAATGAATAACCGATTTAGAGTTATACCCTTTAAATCTGTTTCGGGTGATGATTTGCTTGACGGTTACAGAATGGATAGGGCAGAGGTTTTAAACAATAATAAAAAAATTGAGCTAAAATCACCTATAATCGCATTATCAAAAACCAAGATAGAGGAAGATTTCAATGCGATTATTAATCCGCAAATTTTAGATTAGGAGAATATTTATGAGATTTATATTTTTTATAAAAAAGCTATATTTAAAAATATTTAAACCAAATCCAACATTTTACATAAACGGTCCTGAAACATTACCTGAGCCTTTAAGTGCAGAAACCGAACAGAAATTACTTAAAGAAAACACCCAAAAAAGCCGTGATTTGCTTATTGTTCATAATTTGCGGTTGGTGGTTTATATTGCCAAAAAATTTGATACCAGTTCGGTTGGAATTGAAGATTTAATATCAATAGGCACAATAGGTCTTATAAAGGCGGTTAACACCTTTTGCGCTGACCGAAATATCAAGCTTGCAACATACGCTTCAAGATGTATTGAAAATGAGATACTTATGTATTTAAGAAAAACATCCTCGCATAAAAACGAAATTTCAATTGATGAGCCTTTAAATATTGATTGGGACGGAAACGAGCTTTTGCTTTCGGATGTTTTAGGGAGCGATGGGGATGAAATCGGCAGGGAAATCGAGCTTGAAGATGAACGGTTTCAGCTAAATTCTTTTGTTGATTTACTGCCTGTTAGAGAAAAGCAGATTATGGAAATGCGGTTTGGTATGAACGGTTATAGCGAGTATACACAAAAGCAGGTTGCAGATACTCTGGGTATTTCTCAGTCTTATATTTCGAGACTTGAAAAAAGGATAATTAACAAGCTTAAAAAACAGATTGAAAAAGCTGTTTGAATATGGTATAATTAAAAAAATATTAATATCGCATCCTCTTATTATTTTAATAGATGGTGATTATTATTTTATATCTGGGTATTTATGTGATTTTGATTAATATTTTAGCTATAACCCTATGTGTTTACGATAAATTAATGGCTAAAATGAGAAAAATGAGAATAAAAGAGCTGAACTTAATCGTGGTTAGTCTTTTAGGTGGTAGCTTCGGTATGTTAATGGCTATGCATATAGCCCATCATAAAACCCGCAAACCAATGTTTAAGTATGGTGTACCTTTTCTTGTTATTATTCATATTTTAATTATTATATTATTACATATTTATTTTTAAGGAGATTTTAAAATGTCAGATTTTCAACTTTCAGCAGTAGCTTCGGGTGATACTGTTGCAACCTTTAAAACTAATATGGGAGATATTAAGGTTAAATTATTTCCTGAGATTGCCCCAAAAACCGTAGAAAATTTTACAACACACGCTAAAAACGGTTATTATAACGGTTTGATTTTTCATAGAGTTATTAAAGATTTTATGATTCAAGGCGGAGATCCAACAGGTACCGGTATGGGTGGCGAGTCTATTTGGGGACCAAAATTTGAGGACGAATTTTCTCCAAAGCTTCATAATTTCTGCGGTGCTCTTTCAATGGCGAATGCAGGCCCTAACACTAATGGCAGCCAGTTCTTTATTGTTGAGGCAACAAGCGTTCCTGAGCATCTTTTAGCTCAAATGAGGGATATGCCTGAGGCTTTTCCTGAGTCTTGTGTCGAAGCTTATGAAAAGCTAGGTGGAACTCCTTGGCTTGATTTCCGTCATACTGTGTTCGGTCAGGTGTTTGAAGGTATGGAGGTTGTTCATAATATTGCTTCTGTTAAGGTAGGCTCTGCTGATAAGCCCTGTGAGGATGTTATTATTGAAACAATAATTATCGAAGAAATTTAAAAAATTGAATAAACCTCCTGTTTGCGATAAAAATACAAACGGGAGGTTTTTTCATGAAAATTAAAAAGGAAGAATATTCAAAACTCGTTAAAAAGGCTTCGCCGCCGTCTCCTAAAATAAAGGATTTTATCTTTGCCTTTGTTGTTGGCGGTTTGATTTGCGTGATAGGGGAGCTTTTATTCGAATTATACTTATATTTGGGACTTTTTGAAAAACAGGTAAAAATGGCAGTTCCCGTAACCTTAATTTTTATAGCAGCACTTCTGACAGGACTTAAAATTTTTGATAAAATTGCAAAGCGTGCGGGTGCGGGAACCTTAGTGCCGATAACAGGCTTTGCTAATGCGGTTGTTTCTCCTGCAATAGAGTTTAAAAAAGAGGGGTTTGTATTAGGCGTTGGTGCTAATATGTTCAAAATAGCAGGTCCTGTGATTGTGTATGGTACGGTAGCGAGTGTGGTGTATGGAATAATTTATTGGATAACAACAATATTGTAACACAAAAGGCTTGACCAAATCGGTCAAGCCTTTCATTATAGATACAAAATCGGTATGGCGCTCCAACCGTGGCAAAGGCTACCTGCTTTACCAAATGCATCGGCGCCTTCGATTACTTCCCAGACAGATGTGGCATCATTGTCGAGCATCACCTTGTATGTATCACAGATTTCTTGGATAATACATTGATGATATTTAGAATCGACTTTAAGCAATGCGTCATATTTAAAGCATTTCATACTTAAAGAGCATTCTAAAAGCTTGTTACAAGATAAATTTTCAGCAATAGCATAGCTTTCCTCCGGCGTAGTAAGCCCTGCAAGAATAGCAACGGCATTTCCCAGCTCTGTGAATTCCTTGCCTTCTTTCGACATTGAAAAAAGCCCGTTTTTAGAATCAAAAAAGTTTCGCTTAATATTCGCTTTAATCGCATCCATCATGTCCTGATAGTTAAATGATTTATGGATTCTGTCTGATATGGTTTTAAAATTTTCAAGTGCAATTATAAATAAGCAATTGATCATAAGATCGGATCGGGTATCCGTTGATCCGATTTTTTCGTCCATATAGGCAGACCAGTCATAAAAATTCCAATACCCACTATCGCGAAAAGTATACAACAATCCGTCTTGAATCTGCTTTTCAAATACTCGAATAATTTTTAAAAGTTTTTCATAGACCTCGGTTGCCAAGGATAAATCATTTGTGTTATCAAGATATTCTTTTATCGCTGTGAAATAATGTAGAGAAAACGAGGGGATTGCAAGCTCGGTACCACTGGGATAGGTGATAGACAAAAGGTCATCTTCTCTGGTATCTTGACTTATGAGGATTAAGGCTGCACGGGCATAATCACGGTTCCCGTTTTTGAACGCTTTATAACCGCACAGCATTTGATTTCTGGAATCAAATGTATAAAAGGATTGCTCACGCCAAGGTGTATCAACATATCGTTCCAGCATACACAATTTTAATGTATTAACACTTAAATCATATATTTTTTGTTTTAGAGGATCAGCAAAATTTCTGGGTATAACCTCGGCAGGATATGCTTGCGGAATGATTCCGATATAATCCAATTTGATTGGAGCTTCACAAAAAACCTCTAAATATCGGCAACCGAGCCTTAGCATATAGTTGATATAGTTATTCTCGCCTTTTTTTGCTATATATTCAAAACTGAAATCTCTGTTTCCTATTTTTCTGCGCACATTTCCGTCAATAATATGTTCTCCCCAGCAGACAGTGATTTTTTGAGAAACATCTGTATAAAAATTTAGAATAGGAAGACCGACCGTTTCTTCGCCCAGATCTAACAGAAAATAATCACCTGTGTTTTTTAAAACGGTAATTTTCTTTTCTTTCAATAATTGTGATTTCGCAATTGGACGCGGGTACATTTCACATTTTTTATCCACAACAAAACTATTGTGAAAAGCAGCGTCACCCGATTTTGTTTCATCAAACAAAAAACTTTGCCCCATTTGTGAAGTTATGATTTTTTTGTACCCACCTTTGTAGTTCGGATTCTCGCGCGATAGCGTTTCTTCGCAACTTCTGCAAATTGATTTTCCGTCACATTCTATTTCATAAAAAAGACCGGCTTTAGCAGGTTTATATCGGGAAGATGCTATCCCTAAATGCCAAACAGTTATAAGGATTGTATTTTCACCGATCACAAGATGGTCGGTGATATCAATGCTGTCATAAATTTTATAATGTTCAAAATCACCATATTGATTGGAGCTAACGTAACCGCCATTCACAAACAGGGTATAATCGCCATCGCATGAAATATGGCAAATTACTTTTCCTCCGTTATAGTTTAATTCATCCATAAAATCGCCGTATGTATCAGGATTTGCAAATTCTGTATACCAAATCCAAGAGGTATTAGTAAAGGATTTTTTCATATCATTAACACCATTTCTGTCATTGATTTTGTACATTATACCACACCGCCGATTTGATGTAAATATTTTTTGCAAACTAATGGGTCCTACTTGACCACAAGCAGAGGGTTGGATTTTAGGACTCGGTGCTAAAATGTTTACAATAACAGGCTCTGTGATTGTTTATGTTACGGTTGCGAACGTGGTGTACGGGATTATTTATTTGGTATGCAGTATGGTATAATAATAGGACTGCCTCACTTGCTTGTGTGGCAGTCTTTCTTTTATACCATTATTTCATGGGTGTAAAACACACTTTTTTCAAATCTTCGTCTAATATTTGCAATGTAGCTGGCATTAGTAACCTTCCCCGACCATCTAAGCTCCAAACAATTTTCTTTTGATTGTCAACTTCAAAGAACTGTATACCCTCATCAAGATGACCGTGCCCCATCCAGTTTGTGAATACAAGATTACCGTTTGATAATAATTGAATACCCAACAACCAACGGATACTTATTTGAGGAATATCGCTATTAGTAAGATCCCAGATTTCTTTACCGTTTTCATCAAGCTCGTAAGCACCTGACATACATGAATATACAATATGCCCGTTTGGTAGAACAACAAGACCAAAAGCATCTGGGCGAATATCAAACTCTGTAATGATTTCTCCGTTTATGGATAATTTTCGTATTTTATTAATTCCCGGCTGAACCAAAAAATAAGCATTGCCAATTTTTCTGGCTAATCGCATTCCCTCGTGCGAGGGACCTTCGTAGGGTATATTTATTTGGCTGACTTTATTTCCGTTGGAATCAATTTCTAAAAGTTGTGGTTCTCCCAAAAGACCTAATAAAATATTACCGTTTTCAAGAGGTTGACAACTAAATATCTCTTTCCCAGCGAGATAACGCATTGCTACTGAGCCGTCGCTGTTTAGGATTGTAACTCCGGCGGTGTCAATGCCGCTGTTGTGAGCATATAGGATTTTTCCGTTAGGAAGTACCCATAAATCAAACGCACCGACAATGTCACATATTTCTTGCGTAATTTTACCGTCTTTATCAATAAATATCAACTTGTTTGTGGCTGTATCACTACAAACAAAACTATGTCGTTCATTACCTGTAATTTTCATAACTGCTCCTCCCGATCATATTGCCATCTGTAAAATTGTTATGATTCCTTCGCGGCCAATTTTAGGTATTGACGGTAACATGCCGTCAGCATCACAACCATGAGCAACGATTTCATCAGCGATTCTTTCTATATCAGAACTGGGAATATTTGCGTCAGATAAAGTATGAGGCACTCCAACCTCATCCATAAACTGTACAAAGCAATCAACAGTTTTTTCTGCGATTTCGCGATTGTTTTGTCCATCGCGTTTCAAACCAAATACATTTTCTCCAAGTAAAGCAAAACGAGCCTCACGTTCTGAGTTAAGAGTGCAGGTATAACGGAAATACGAATCAATAAAGATTGCTAGTGTTACACCGTGCGGTGTGTTGTAAAGTGCTGAAAGAACATGTCCCATTTGGTGCATAGGAGTGGTTGCATTAAGTCCAGACTGTAAGTATCCGTTCCAAGCAAGTGAGGCAGCCCACTGCATATTAGCTCTATGGTCAACGTTTAACGGATCTTTTATAATAGCTTTCAATTCACTTATAATCGTTACGAGGAGTCCTTCGTGCAATCTATCCTGCAAAGGTGAATTTTGATCGCCGTTGAGATATGCTTCAAGTATATGTGACATTGCGTCTACCGCACCTACTGCAGTTTGATATACAGGAAGCGTACAAGTAAGAGCAGGATCAATTATTGAAACAGTTGGATAAAGGATTGGTGCGGATACATATGCTTTCTCCTGAGTTACCTCATTGGTAGCCACAGCGGTACAATTCGTTTCGCTGCTTGTGGCAGGAAGGGTGGGCACCATAACGGTTGGCAGACTTTTTTCCGGAGGGATTGAAACGGAACAATCGTGACGGGACACAAACATATTCCACGGTTCACCCTGGAATAGCACGCCTGCTGCAATTACTTTGGTAGAATCCATAACACTGCCGCCGCCTACACCTATACAGAAATCAACTTCATTTTTTCTGCAAATTTCAATCGCTTCTTGTATGTGGCAAAGCAAGGGATTTGCTTTGATACGGTAAAATGTAATGATTTCAATTCCGATATCGACTAATTTGGTTTCAATATCAGAAAGCAATGATTCTAAAAAAGTAATATCGTCATAGGAAATAATAAGCGCCTTTTTACCAAGGCTTTTTACATGTTTTGCGATATTTTTAGATTCTCCGGTTCCAAAAACAACACGAACGGGATTATAAAGCTCAAAATTTTGCAAAGTTATACCCTCCAATTAATTATTTTACAAAGGATAATATATTCTAACTTTCCGGTGCTGTCAATGGATAATACTATTACGTTTTGGTATTATATTATCATTGTGTTACTTGCAGTGTATCCTTTTTCGGTACAGTAGCAAGTGCGGTTATATAGTGTTATTTATTGAAAATCGACTCTGATTTAATATATTAACTGCATACTCTGCGTTTCGAACAAAAGGCTTGACCTTTCGGTCAAGCCTTTGTTGTTAATCAAAAGAAAATACCTGTTTAAGTAATGGCTGTGCGCCTGTTTTGGGATCTTTTTCCATAATTAGAATATCTGCCATATATTCATCCCAACGCGCAACAACCGGACTGGAATTTTGCACCTTGGCGGCAAAATCTATGCCCTTTTTACATTCGTAATATCCAAACAGCTCGTTTCCAACATTCCAAATGGTGTAGTTGCAGATTCCGGCTTCTCTGAGAAGTGCTTTCATATCATCGGGGAGAGCATCATGTCTGCGTTTATATTCCTCCAGACAACCCTCCTTAATTGTTGCTTTCCATGCATATTTTTCCATTGTATCAACTCCTTTTATTATATTATCACACCACAGCTTAAATGTAAATATTTTTACAAACTAATGCTTCCTAAGTTGCCATAATCAGAGGGCTTATCTTAAAATTTGTAGCTAATATGTTAAAAATCGAAAAATTTTAAAAAGCAAACGGCAAAGAGTAAAATTTACCCTAAGCCGTTCTTAAATATTTCACGATATTTGCTTGGTGACATTTGATAGTGCTTTTTAAACATCTTGTTAAAATATATTGAGTCGTTAATGCCTACTTCTGATGCAATTTGGTTAATCGACTTTGTCGTTCCTTGCAGTAGCTCTGCTGCTACGGATAAACGATAATTGTTTAAAAAACAAATTGGGGAAACACCCATTTGTTTCTTAAAGACTACAAATAGATGCGAAGCAGAAAGATGGGTTTGCTTTGCAATATCTTCAACCGAAATTTTTTCGCCATAGTTATCTTTAATATAACGTAACGCTTGCTCTAGGTATGGAGGTAATGATTGCTCTTTTTCATTTGCAACCAAAGAAAGAAGTTTAACTATTTCGTAATAACAAATATATTCGTCAAAGGTATTGTCCGCACAAAATAACTTATCAAAAACCGAATTCATTTTTGCCTTGACATTTTCCGGCAAAATGGTTGGTAAATTGAATTTTTCATCAAAGTTATAAATATCGTTGATTTTGATTTTTATATAAACCCAACGGCAAGTTATATTTTTGCTTATGCTATCCATGTTGTGAATAATGCGTTGTTGTACATTTGATGGGGCAATAAAAAAACCACCACTTCCGGTATTGTGTGTTATACCATTGTTGAGTTGAATATCATAAGAGCCTTCAACTGATTGTGCAACTGACAAATATGGCAATATTTTTGTATGACATATACCATCATGCGCGTTAGAAGTAAAACCGTTTTTATGGATATACTCTATATGAATCTTTTCGATATTCATTTTCTCACCTCAATAGTATTATACTAAATAACAGTATTATTTTCAATGTTTTTTTATAGTTTTATATGCTATAATATTACCGAGGTGACAGTTATGAAATTTTTTGCTGTTAATGGGAAAAGGCCGGTAAGATTAAGTGAAGAAACAAGAAAATTTGCTTTTGACTCTTTAAATCATAAATACGGATTAGAAACTTGGGGTACGCCCGCTGTTTTGATGGATGATTATGAGGGATTTGAGTATTTAACTCCGCTTCAAAAATACGATGCCGCCATAGAGCGCATTGCAAAAACAGCCCCTATTCGTATTTGTGAAGGGGAAAGGTTAAGCGGTGCGGCAACCTTGGGGCTTGCCATAGGGCATCAAATTCCCGCCATGTTTAATAGTGAACTAGGTATTTTTGGTTCCGTTAGCCATTTGACGATTGATTTTGAAACAGTGATCAAAAAAGGTATTAATCACATTCAAAAACAGGCTGAAGAAAGTATGAAAAAGTATAAAGGAACGGAGAAAGAGCAATTCGTTTTAAGCTGCTTGCATTGCCTTAATTGTATGAAAATATGGCACGAGCGATATTTGAACGAATTGAAAAATAAATCGGAATACAGAAAAAACTTTGAGAATCTGCAAAATGTACCTTTTGAACCTGCTGCAAACTTTTATGAGGCAGTGCAAAGTATATGGTTTACGTTTGCGTTTGTCCGTCTTTGCGGAAATTGGCCCGGAATAGGCAGAATCGATTGGTTGTTAGGCGAATATTTAGAAAAAGACCTTGCCGACGGTACGCTTACACTTGACGAGGCAAGAGAGATATTGGCACACTTTTTCATCAAAGGTTGTGAATGGGTACGTGGCGGTGATTACGGTAGCGGTGATGCACAGCATTTTCAAAATATCGTTCTTGCCGGTGTGGATGAAAACGGAAAAGAAGTGACAAATGTAGTTACTTATCTTGTCTTGGATATATTGGAGGAATTAGGTATCAGCGATTTCCCGACCACAGTTCGCATCAATAAAAATACCGATAAGAAACTATTGACACGTGTAGCCGAAGTAATACGTTTAGGCGGCGGTGTTGTTGCTGTATATAACGAGGATTTGATAATAGACTCGCTTACTGATTACGGATATGAGCTGAAAGAGGCGAGAAAATTTGCAAACGATGGTTGTTGGGAAATACAAATTCCGGGCAAAACGCGATTTGGATATATTCCGTTTGACGCTTTGCAGATTTTTCAGCAAATAACGCTTGATAATTACAGCGAAAACGCTTGCTTTTTAGATTTTAATTCCTTGTACAATGTATTTATTGATGGATTGAGAAACAAGGTGACAGAAATTTTTAGCGAAGTGAATAAGCGTAATTTTGTATATACTGCATTGCCGACAAAGGATTGGAAATGGGCGTCTGATATGCCGTGCACAGTTGTTTCACTTTTTGAAGAGGGCTGTATTGAAAATGGGTGCTCCTACTTCGAGGGAGGACCGATTTATAACATTCTTTCACCACATATCGGCGGTTTACCTGATGTGGTTAACAGCTTGTATGCTATTAAAAAGTTGGTTTTTGATGAGCATAAGGTATCATTTGCTGAAATGATGCGATTATTGAAGAATAACTGGGAAGGTAATGAGACACTACGTCAATATACTCTTAATAAATATTCGTATTTTGGAAATGACAATGATGAGGTAGATGTTATTGCAAAAAACATTATAAAAGATTTTTCTGATATTTGTGATAATATAATAAGTAGATATAAAACACCGGCAGGGATTAGCACCTTTGGCAGACAGTTAGAATGGTCGCCTTATCGTTTTGCAACACCATATGGCAAAAAAGCACACGATATATTATCGGGTAATTTTTCTCCAACTCCCGGCACCGACAAAGAAGGTGCAACAGCTATTATCAAATCGTATTGCAAGGCGGATTTAAAACGCACCGTATCGGGCGCGGCTTTGGATATTAAATTGCTTCCAGCGGCAGTAAATGGTGAAAATGGTATTGAAGCCATAAGTTCCTTGATTAAAGGATTTGTTACACTCGGCGGACATTTTATGCAATTGGATATTGCCGATACAGAATTACTGAAAAAAGCACAGGAGCATCCGGAAGAATACCAAAATCTATCGGTGCGCGTGTCCGGCTGGAATGCTCGCTTTGTCACGCTAAATCGGGAATGGCAAGATATGATTATTGCCCAAACAGGAAGTGGTTTTTGATGAAAGTTGCAGATATACAACGTTTTTGTATGCATGACGGTTCGGGCATCAGAACGACCGTATTCCTCAAAGGGTGTCCCCTCCGTTGTGTATGGTGTCACAATCCCGAAACTCAAAACAATATAAAAGAACTCTTGTATTATCAGAATAAGTGTATTGGATGCGGTGCTTGTGCGGTATGCAGTCAAAAAGCACATGAGTTCTCTACATTTCACACCTTCAATCGCAATTTATGTGTAGGTTGCGGAATCTGTGCAGCCGAATGTCCTGTGGATGCCTTGGAAATTATCGGCAAAGATTATACAACACAAGAACTTTTTGAAATCATAGAGAAAGACCGAGCTTTTTACGGTCAGAATGGCGGTGTAACCGTTTCAGGCGGCGAACCTTTTATGCAGTACAAGGAGACCTTCGAACTTTTGAAGCTTTGTAAGGAAAACGGCATACACACTACGGTTGATACCTGCGGATATTTCAATTCTGATATTTTAGAACAAGCAGTATCATTAACCGATTTGTTTTTGTGGGATATTAAAGACACTGATTCCCAAAGGCATAAAAAGTATACCGGAGTTTCCAATGAAAAGATAGTAAGTAACCTAAAATTTGCTGATTCTATGGGAGCTAAAACCCGAATTCGTTGTATTTTAATAAATGGTGTGAACACCAACGAACAACACTATAACAATGTTTTTGACCTTGTATCAAAGTTGAAAAATTGTGAGGGTGTTGAGCTTATACCATACCATGCTTTTGGTGGTGGTAAATCTGAAGCTTTGGGCAAGAAAAATTCTGGCAACAACAGTTGGATTCCGTCTGAAAGGCAAATTATTGAAGCAAAGAACTATTTGCTTCAAAGAGGAATATACGTTTTTAATGGGTGTTAAGTTCGTACAAGCGGAGGGCTAGGTTTTAGGCCAAGGCGCGAAAAGGTTTAAAATCACAGGACCTGTTATCGCCTACGGCACGGTTGCGAGTGTGATTTATTGGATTATTTATTGGATATGTACAATTCTATAATGTAGGGGCGGCAATCTGCCGCCCCAAAAAAACGCAAAATAAAAACGGGCAGCAGGTTGCCGCCCCTACAAAGACTATCTGACCTCAGCACGAAATTGCAGGGGACAGCATCCTTGGCTTCCCGAACAATAAATATCCACCCGCATAGCGGGTGGTATTTCATTTTCGGGCATAGCCCTAAACGATACTGGCGGCGCACAAGTGCGCTTTTTTGTTGGCCTGCCAGCCATGCAATTGCTACTTACTACCCATAAATGTGTCCCGCGGGTCGAAAGGACTTAATTGGTCTGTTTCCTTATCGTGCTTTAATTGATTTGAGATATATTCTTTTATTGCTTTCGTGTTTTTACCCGCGGTATCTACGTAATATCCCTTGCACCAAAATTCGCGATTTCGGTATGCAAATTTCATATTACCCCACTTTTGAAATATTAAAAGTGCGCTCTTGCCT
>JAFSIV010000007.1 GCA_017439585.1 Clostridia bacterium
AGTCTTTCCTGTGTGCGATGCACCTGAAATTAAAATAATCATTGCTATCATCCCTACAAAATTTACTGTTACCAAATAAACGGTATCAGGCGGTACTTGACTTTTTGTTTATACTGAACATAACCGTCGAGTTCTTTTTCGAGGAATTTTTCCGCATCCTTAATCCTTTTCGCTATTATAAAAGGATATGCGAGAAAAATCAAAAACGAATATATTGAGCCTAGTACCAACGGCATTGATAAAAACAAAAGTAAGGTTACGCTATACATTGGGTGCCTGACGATTCCATAAAGTCCCGTATCTATTACCTTTTGGTTTTCCTGAACTTCGATAGTACGACTTAAATATGTATTTTCTCTAAGCACCTCGGCATAGAGAATATATGCGACCAAAAACACCCCCGCCGCACCAAAGGAAACACCTTTTGGCAAGGTGTATAGGTTAAAGCGAAAGCCAAGACCAGCAACAACAAACCCAGCCACAAACATAAGACCACTTAGTTTCACAACAAGACTTTGCTCTTGTCTTTTTTCTTTTGCGTTCAGCCTGCTTTTTAGTAGGTCAGGGTTTTTGAACATCATAACAATTCCCGCAAAGAACATTGGAATAAACAAAATTCCTAAAAGCCACCAACCGTTCCAAAAAGATAAACTGCCTGCGGGCAAGAAAATGAGCAGACCGACTAAGCCTATGCCTAATATAAATTTTGTTATTGCTGAGATAAACAGTTTTAAGGTCATTGTAACTCTCCTTAAAAATAGATTTTATTTATTGCAATAAATTTTTATTGTCTCACTTATAAACTCTGCAGTACCGCTAGCGTGTTTATCAATATTGTTTTTAAAGCGTTCGTCAGCAATATACATAAACCCCAGTCCTGCAAGGATTTCGTTTGTGCAGGTGTAGTAATTATCGGTGATATAGTCTTGCAGTTCTTTTACAAGTACCTGTACTTTATCTGAATCGGCGGAGTATCCGTTATTCATACACTCAGCAAATTTGGCGAAGACTGACATTAAACCATCATTTACCTTTTGCCATTTTTCCTTGGTATAATTAGCAGTTTTTTCGGTGTGCTCTTTATAGGCTTCTGTATTACCAAAGCGTTGTTTTACCTCTGCATCGTAGGTGTACATAATATTTCTCCTTATTTCACAATCTCATACGGCCAGTCGATAATGCCGCCGAATTCTTTTACATTAGTGTAGCCTAAGTTTACAAGCTCTTCGGATGCGATTTTGCTTCGTCTGCCGCTTCGGCAATAAACAAGGATTAAAGCATCCTTATCTGGCAGTTCTTTTTCTGCCCTCTTAGCAATATCATATTCGGGAATCAAAATTGCATTTTCAATATGCCCCTCGGCAAATTCTTCTTCGGTGCGAGCATCTATGATAATATAATCCGTTTCGGTATCCATAATCTCTTTGGCTTGCTTTACTGTAATTTGCTCGTAAGTTAGTGTATTACCGTCATCATCCTGACAAGCAGTTAAGACAAACAAGAAAAGAGAAATTAAAAGTATTAAAACAAATCCGCTCAGTTTTTTCATAGTATTCGCACCTCGACTACTATTATATCATTTCAAATGATTTTTCTCAATCCCTTGTTATTTTAAAAATTTATAAAACAAATAGAAATTTGTTATAAATACGTAAATTGTAGTTAATTTTTATTAAATAAAAAATATCAGTTATTTTGTTGAATTTATCGGTAAATTGTTATACAATGTATTAGATATATTATTTCGTTTTAATATGCTGGCTTTGTTATTAAAACAAATGCTTTCGGAGGTAAAAAATGGATTTTAGAATTGAACATGACTCTATGGGAGAGGTTAAGGTGCCTGCCGAAAAATACTGGGCTGCTCAAACTCAGCGTAGTTTCGAGAACTTTAAAATAGGTGTTGATAATGAAACTATGCCTAGGGAAATCACTCATGCTTTCGGTATTTTGAAAAAAGCGTCAGCTGTTGCAAACAATAAACTCAAACCTGAAAAAATGACCGAGGAAAAGCTGATTGCTATTTCAAAGGCTTGCGACGAGGTTATAAGCGGTAGTCTTAACGAGCATTTTCCGCTTGTAGTTTGGCAGACAGGTAGCGGAACTCAGTCTAATATGAATGTTAACGAGGTTGTTGCAAACCGCGGTAACGAAATTGCAGGCAAAAAGCTTCTTCACCCTAATGATGATATTAATATGAGCCAATCTTCTAATGATACATTTCCAACTGCGATGCATATTGCCGCAGTGCTCGGTTTAGAGGATAATTTATTACCGGCTTTAAACCTTTTAATTTCAACCTTCAAGAGATTAGAGATAGAAAACGAAGGAATCGTTAAAAGTGGACGCACCCACCTTCAAGACGCAACCCCGATTACATTTAGCCAAGAAATCAGCGGTTGGAGAGCTTCCCTTGAAAAAGATAAACAGCTTATTGAGCTTTCATTAGCTCCCTTAAAGGAATTAGCATTAGGAGGCACTGCTGTTGGTACAGGTCTTAATGCTCCTAAGGGCTTTGATGTTGAGGTTGCAAATGCAGTGTCTGAGATTACAGGCAAAAAATTTGTTACAGCCGAAAATAAATTCCACGCGCTTACTTCAAAAGACGAGTTGGTATTTGCTCACGGTGCATTAAAAGCGCTTGCAGGAGACCTTATGAAAATCGCTAACGATATCAGATGGTTAGCTAGTGGTCCAAGAGATGGGCTTGGTGAAATATTTATTCCTGAAAATGAGCCCGGCTCTTCAATTATGCCCGGCAAGGTTAACCCGACTCAATGCGAAGCTGTAACTATGGTTGCGGTTCAGGTTATGGGCAATGATGTGGCTGTTGGTATGGCGGCTTCTCAGGGCAACTTTGAGCTTAATGTATTTATGCCGGTTTGTATTTATAATTTTATTCAGTCGGTTAGACTTTTAAGCGATGCTATGATTTCATTTAACAATAATTGCGTTGTTGGAATTAAGGCTAACAAGGAAAAGATGTATCATAATTTGCATAACTCTTTAATGCTTGTTACTGCGCTTAATCCTTATATTGGCTATGAAAATGCCGCTAAAACCGCTAAAAAAGCATATAAAGATAATATTTCGCTTAAAGAAGCCTGTGTTGAGCTTGGTTTCTTAACAGCAGAAAAGTTTGATGAGGTTTTCCATCCTGAACGGATGATTTGAAAGGATAGTGGTAGAAAAAATGAAAATAAGAAGAGCAGAAGAAAAAGATTTAAAAAGAATAAATGATTTATTGTTTCAGGTGGCTGAAATTCACGCAAATGGCAGACCTGATATATTTAAAAAGGCGGCTAAAAAGTATACGGATGAAGAGCTTCTTAGTATAATAGCGAATGATGAAACTCCGGTTTTTGTTGCAGCTGATGAAGCGGATTATGTTTTAGGTTATGCTTTTTGTATCTTTCAAAACACCAAAAACAGCATTTTATTGCAGGATAAAAACACCCTTTATATCGACGATATTTGTGTTGACGAAAAGGCAAGGGGAGAGCATATCGGAAAAAGCCTTTATGAGTATGTTTTAGCCTTTGCAGAGGAAAACAATTTCGACAATATAACCCTTAATGTTTGGAATTTAAACGAGGGCGCATATAAATTCTATGAAAAATGTGGTATGAAGCCCCTTAAAGTAACAATGGAAAAAACCTTGAAATAATAAATCAACACCGCTGCGAGCTCCGCGGCGGTGTTTTTGCATAAATAGGTTTGAATTTGGCATAATTTAATCGGGTGATAACATGTGCACAGCGATTAATTTTATAACAAAAGACCATTATTTCGGTAGAAACCTAGACCTTGATTTTTCTTATGGCGAAGAGGTTTGCGTTATGCCGAGAAATTTCTCGATAAATTATAGAAAAATGCAGTCTCAAAAAAGTCATTATGCTATTATAGGTATGGCGGTTATGGTAGAAAATGAGCCGCTTTTTTATGACGCCGCAAACGAATACGGTCTTGCTATGGCAGGGCTTGATTTTCCAAAAAACGCTCATTATGAAAAGGAAAAAGAGGGAAAAGATAATGTTTGCCAATTCGAGTTTATACCATATGTTTTAGGTAACTGCAAGAGTATAAATGAGGCTTTAAAACTGCTCGAAAATATTAATTTAATAGACACGCCTTATAGCGAGGAGCTTCCTGTTTCGCCCTTGCATTTTATAATTTCAGATAAAAATGATTCTATTGTTATAGAACCAATGAAAAATGGACTTAATATTCATAAAAATCCCGTTGGTGTTTTAACCAATAATCCGCCTTTTGATTATCAAACATTTAATCTTAATAATTATAGAAATTTGAAAATCACTAACGGCGAAAACACTTTTTTGGAAAATTTTGAGTTAGAGGAATACTGTCAGGGATTAGGAAGCTTAGGTTTACCCGGTGATGTTAGCTCAATGTCTAGATTTATAAGAGCGGTATTTAATAATCAAAAATCAGTCTGCGAAAATGATGAATTTTCCTCGGTTTCGCAATTTTTTCATATTTTAAGCTCGGTTGAAGTTGTGAAAGGGGTTTGCAAAAAAAATTCGGGCAGATTTGGTATAACGGTTTATTCCTCTTGCATAAATACAGATAAAGGCCGTTATTATTACACAACCTATAACAATCGTCAAATTTCTTGTATTGACATGCATAAAATCGACCTTAAAAGCGACAAAATAACCCATTATCCGCTCAGACTAGAAGAGAATATATATTATCAGAATTAAAATAGAATTCATATAGTTAAGCATTTTGCATAAAAGTTTAACTTTCCTCATACAATTAACTAAGTATTTTGGGAGTTGATTGTATGAGGGAAAGCTTGCCGGACAGAGCGGTGTTACTGGGAGAATACATATTAGATACAGGAGCCACCGTTAGAGCTGCGGCTAAGGTGTTTAAAATAAGCAAAAGTACAGTACATAAAGATGTTACCGAAAAATTAAGACGGGATAATCCTCAGCTTTACCGAAAGGTTAAGGCGGTGCTTGAAAAGAATAAACAGGAAAGGCATATAAGAGGAGGTATGGCAACCAAGCGAAAATATAAAGGTAATTTGGCCGAGACAGAATAAAAAATATTTAAGTTAAAAAACTATTGACAATAGCTTTTTAGGGTGATATAATACTAAAAAATCAATAAAATTTTTAAAGGCTTTGACGAAGACGGTTTGAAATTTATGTTTTTAGAGAGTCGGTGGCTGGTGGAAACCGATAGCATTATTTCTTTATACCCATCACTTCTGAGCTGGTAGGCTGAACTTTTAGTAGGTCTTCCCGTGCGGCTTGCGTAAAGGCATAAGAGTTGTTGGACTCTGAGTGGCAGTTTAAAACTGCAATTTGAGTGGTACCGCGGATGTTGTAATTCACATTCGTCTCAAAGAAATTTGAGACGAATGTTTTTTTATTTTAACCAATAGAAAAGGAGATGTAGAAAATGAACACTAATAATGCTTTATTGCAGCTTTCGGAGGTGGCTTCCCGAATTAAAGAGCTTCGTGATATTATGGGTTGGTCGGTTGCAGAAATGGCAAAGAAAACCGGCGTTAGCGAAGAGAAATATTTAGCCTATGAAAGCGGAAAAAAAGACATTCCTTTTACATTTATTCATAAATGCGCTTTAACCTTTGATGTTGAGATGACCGAGCTTTTAGAGGGTCATACCGCTAAGCTTTCGAGCTATACTGTAACCAGAAAAGGTCAAGGTCAGGGAACTGCTAAGGAAGACGGTATTGATATTGCAAACCTAGCCCCCAAATTTAAGGATAAATTGGCTGAGCCATATTGGGTTAAATATGAATATTCGGCTGAGCAGCAAAACAGTCCTATTAAGCTTACCTCTCATTCAGGTCAGGAGTTTGACCTTGTTTTAAGCGGAAAACTTAAAGTTCAAATCGGCGCTCATACTGAGATTTTAGACGAGGGAGACAGTATTTATTATAATTCCTCAACACCTCACGGTATGATAGCGGTGGACGGTAAGGATTGTGTTTTCTGCGCGGTTGTAATGTCGGGTGAGGATACCGCCGAGCCGGTTGTTCGCAGGAGCGTTATTTCTGCAAAACAGTCAGAGAAGCTTATTTGCGAGAAGTTTGTTGAAACCGTTTGCGACCAAAACGGTGCTTTGCAGGATATTAAGTTTAAAAATACCGAAAACTTTAACTTCGGTTTTGATATTGTTGATAAAATTGCGGATAAATATCCCGATAAGCTTGCTATGCTTCATTTGGATGTTAACCGCAATGAGCGTCGCTTTACCTTTAAGGATATTAAGCGTCATTCAAATCAGGCCGCAAATTACTTTACTTCGCTTGGAATTAAAAAAGGCGATAAGGTAATGCTTGTTCTTAAAAGACATTATCAGTTTTGGTTTAGTATGGTGGCTTTGCATAAGCTTGGCGCGGTTGCAATTCCTGCAACAAATCAGCTCAAACAACATGATTTTGAATACCGTTACAATGCCGCTAATGTTAGCGCAATAGTTTGCACTGCTGACGGTGACACTGCTTCAATAGCCGAGGCTGCGGCTAAAAATTGTCCCCAGGTTAAAAATCTCATTATGGTTGGCGGAAAAAGAGACGGTTGGCACGATTTTGACGGGGAATACAAGTTGTTTTCGCGCAAATATGTTCGTCCTGCGGATGCTTCGAGCGGTGACGATATGGCGCTTATGTTCTTCACCTCAGGAACAACAGGTAATCCTAAAATGGCGGCTCATAAGCATACCTATGCGTTAGGTCATTTTGTTACCGCTAAATATTGGCATTGCTGTGAGCGAGACGGTCTTCATTTAACCATATCGGATACAGGCTGGGGTAAATCCCTTTGGGGCAAGCTATATGGACAGTGGCTTTGCGAGGGCGCAGTTTTTGTATACGACTTTGATAGATTTGATGAAAATGATATTTTGCCGATGTTTGCAAAATATAACATAACCACCTTCTGCGCGCCTCCAACAATGCTTCGAATGTTAATCAGAGGCGATTTATCTAAATTTGATTTATCCTCAATTCACCATATGACAACCGCAGGAGAGGCTTTAAATCCTGAGGTTTATAAGCAATTTAAGGACGCGACAGGACTTGAAATTATGGAGGGCTTCGGTCAGACCGAGACCACCCTTATAATAGCAAACCTTTTGGGAACAGTTCCAAAAATCGGTTCAATGGGTAAGGCTTCACCGCAGTTTGATATTGATATAGTTGATTCTGACGGTAATCCCGTTGCAAACGGTGAGGTTGGAGAAATTGTTATACATACCGATAAGAATACTCCCTGCGGTTTGTTCCTTGAATATTATTTGGATAAAGAGAAAACCACTGAGGCTTGGCATGACGGTATGTATCATACAGGAGATACCGCTTGGCGCGATGAGGACGGATATTTCTGGTATGTCGGCCGTGTTGATGATGTTATTAAATCGTCAGGCTACCGTATTGGACCTTTCGAGATAGAAAGCGTTATTATGGAGCTTCCTTATGTATTGGAATGCGGTGTTTCAGCTGAGCCTGATGAAATAAGAGGTCAGGTTGTTAAGGCGAGCATTGTGCTTACTAAGGGCACCGAGGGTACTGAGGAATTAAAGAAAGAAATCCAAAACTATGTTAAAACTCATACTGCACCTTACAAGTATCCCAGAAAGGTTGTTTTTAGAGACGAATTACCCAAAACCATAAGCGGTAAAATTCAGAGAAATAAGCTATAATATTTAAAAAATATTGACAAATAGTGAAATCTGTGATAAAATGCAAAATATCGAAAGACTTTGACGAAGAGTGCGCAAAAAGATTTTCTTTCAGAGAGTTGGCGGCAGGTGAAAGCCAATAGAAATAGTTTGCGTTTGTAGCTTCTGAGTTGAGGGGAAGAAAGCCTTAGGGTGAGTAGAACCCCTTCGTGATTGCTGCGTAAAGGCATAGGAATTGTTGGATTCCAAGAGTGGCGGTTTTAAACTGCAATTTGAGTGGTACCGCGGGTATTTGAAGAAATTCATTGCTCGTCTCAAAGTCAAAGCTTTGGGACGAGCGTTTTTGCGTTAATAAATGCCAAGTTCCAAGAGAAACGAGGTTGAATTATGAAACAAATCACAGGACTTGATGTTAAAATCAAGGAAATGGCGGGGCGTATTAAAGAGCTTCGCGAAATTGAGGGTTTATCTGTTCAAGATATGGCTCGAAAAACTGATGTTAGTGTTGAAGAATATATTTCTTGCGAAAACGGTGATAGCGATTTAAACTTCGCTTTTATCTATCGTTGCGCTAATGTTTTTAATGTCGATGTAACCGATATTATCGAGGGTTACAGTCCTAAACTTAAATCTTATACTGTAACAAGAGCAGGCGAGGGTCAGCGTATTGAAAAGGCGCACGGAATGACCTATTATAACCTGGCTTATGCTTTTAAAAACCGTATTGCAGAGCCTTTGTATGTTGAGAGTGTATATTCGGATGAGGCTCAAAGCCGCGATATCGAGCTTACTACCCACGCGGGTCAGGAGTGCGATATTGTTATCAGCGGTCGTCTTAAAGTTCAAGTGGGCGAGCATACTGCTATATTAGGACCGGGGGATAGTATTTATTACGATTCCTCAACACCTCACGGTATGATTGCGGTTGAGGGTGAAAACTGCCGTTTTTATGCGATAGTGCTAAACCCAACAGGCGAGCCTATTCCTGAGCTTTCTGATAAAAAGCACGCAACCTTTAAAAAGCAAAAGCAAATTAAAGCGCGTGATACCAAAGATCGTATTTATAAAAAATATATTGATATAGAGGAAAACGAGCAGGGAACACCCACTTCAATTAAATTTAAAAACACCGAAAACTTTAACTTCGGTTTTGATTTGGTTGATGCCCTTGCCGACCGCGAGCCTGAAAAGTTGGCTCTTCTACATATTTCGCGTGACGGTGCAGAACGCAAATTTACCTTTAAAGATATTAAAAAAGCATCTAATCAGTGCGCTAACTATTTTAAATCCTTAGGAATTAAAAAGGGCGACAGGGTAATGCTTGTGCTAAAACGCCATTATCAATTCTGGTTTAGTATGATAGCTTTAAATAAGCTCGGTGCAATAGCAATCCCTGCAACAAATCAGCTTCAAGAACACGATTTTGAATATCGCTTCAATTCAGCAGGAGTTAATGCCGTTATTTGCACGGTTGACGGTGATACTGCCCATCAAATTGATTTGGCGGCAGAAAAATCTCCAACCGTTAAAACCAAGCTTATTGTTAACGGCTCTCGCGAGGGATGGCGAAGCTTTGACGAGGAATACACTTTATACAGCACTCATTTCAACCGCACCGAAGATACCGCTTGCGGAGACGATTTGATGCTTATGTATTTTACTTCGGGCACCTCGGGTTACCCGAAAATAGCTGCTCATAACTTCAAATATCCGTTAGGTCATTTCCATACTGCGAAATACTGGCATAATGTTGACCCTGAGGGACTTCATTTCACAATATCGGATACAGGCTGGGCAAAGGCTATGTGGGGCAAGCTTTACGGTCAATGGCTTTGCGAGGCAGCAATTTTCGCTTATGATTTCGACCGCTTTGATGCGGCAGAAATTTTGCCGATGTTTGCAAAGCATAGAATAACCACCTTCTGCGCGCCTCCAACAATGCTCAGAATGTTAATTAAGCAAGATATTTCTCAATATGATTTATCTTCTGTTAAGCATATGACAACTGCGGGCGAGGCTCTAAACCCTGAGGTTTACCGTCAGTTTGAAAAAATAACAGGCTTGCAGATTTTAGAGGGCTTCGGTCAGACCGAAAGCACTATGATTATCGGTAATATGACCGGTGCTTCGCATAAAATCGGTTCAATGGGTAAACCTGCTCCGATTTATGATGTTCATATTGTTGACCCTGACGGTAACGATGTTGCGGTTGGTGAAACAGGCGAAATCGTTATAAATATTAAAGAGGGTCTCCCTTGCGGACTCGCTTCCTGTTACTATGGAGACGAGGAGAAAACCGCTGAAACCTGGAAGGACGGATATTATCATACTGGTGATACCGCTTGGATGGATGAGGACGGCTTTATCTGGTATGTTGGACGTGTTGATGATGTTATTAAATCGTCGGGCTACCGTATAGGACCTTTCGAGAT
Organism: Clostridia bacterium; assembly: GCA_017439585.1. GTDB lineage: Bacteria > Bacillota > Clostridia > Oscillospirales > Acutalibacteraceae > UBA737. The sequence continues at coordinate 10,113 of JAFSIV010000007.1, forward strand.
AGAAAGCGTTATTATGGAGCTACCTTATGTTTTGGAATGTGGTGTTTCTGCCGCTCCCGACGAGGTGAGAGGTCAGGTAGTTAAGGCAAGTATCGTTTTAGTAAACGGCACTGAGCCTTCCGAGGAGCTTAAAAAGGAAATCCAAAACTATGTTAAGGAAAAAACCGCTCCTTATAAATATCCTCGTATTGTTGTATTTAGAGACAGTCTTCCTAAAACAACGAGCGGAAAAATTCAAAGAAATAAACTGTGATAAAAATGGATTATAAAAGAATAACCTTGCTTTGCGGTCATTACGGTAGCGGTAAAACAAATATTGCCGTTAATATGGCTCTTGACCTTAAAGCTAAATATGATAAGGTTTTGATAGCTGATTTGGATATTGTTAACCCTTATTTCAGAACAAAGGATAGCATTGAGGAATTAAACGCGGCGGGTATTAAGTTAATAGCTTCCGAATATGCAGGAAGCAATGTTGATATTCCGGCGCTTCCTCAGGATATGTATTCTTTAACTGATGATGTTTCGGCAAAAGCTATAATTGATGTTGGCGGAGATGACCGCGGTGCTTTGGCACTCGGTCGTTTAAGCGATAAAATAAAGCTTGAAAACGATTATGAAATGCTTTTGGTTATAAACAAATTCAGACCCTTAACCCCTGACGCAGAGGCTACGATAGAGGTTATGGCTGAGATAGAAGCCGCTTGCAATATAAAGGTTACAGGACTTGTAAATAACTCGAATTTAGGAAATATAACAACTGCCCAGGATGTTTTAAATTCGGTTGGATATGCAAATAAAATTTCTGAGATTACAGGACTTCCCGTTATTTGCACAACGGTTAACGAATCGCTTTATAATGAACTTAATGGAAAAATAGATAACCTTTTCCCATTAAAGCTTCAAAAGAAAATAAATTAAAATTTGAAAAGGAGTGCTTAAAATATGGCAAAGCTAACCTTCAAGACGGACAAATGCAAGGGCTGTGGACTATGCGTTGATGTATGCCCAAAAAATGTTCTTGCTTTGGCAAATGATAAAATCAATAAAAAGGGTCATCACCCCGTAGAAGCAGTAAACGAGGCAGACTGTATCGGTTGTGCCTTCTGCGCTACAATGTGTCCCGATTGTATTATCAAGGTGGAAAGGTAATGGTGTTAAAAAATGGCAGATAAGGTTTTAATGAAAGGTAACGAAGCTATTGCCGAAGCCGCTATAATAGCTGGCTGCCGTCATTACTTCGGTTATCCTATAACCCCTCAAACAGAAATTGCCGCTTATATGGCAAAAAGAATGCCAAAAATCGGCGGTTGCTTCTTGCAGGCAGAAAGTGAAATTGCCGCTATCAATATGGTTTACGGTGTTGCTGCAACAGGCAAAAGAGTTATGACTTCTTCTTCAAGCCCCGGAATTTCATTAAAGGGCGAGGGAATTTCATACTTGGCAGGCGCGGATTTACCGTCGCTTATAGTTAATGTTCAGCGCGGAGGTCCAGGTCTTGGCGGTATTCAACCCTCTCAGTCGGACTATTTCCAAGCAACAAAAGGCACCGCTCATGGTGACTTTCATATGTTAGTTTTAGCTCCTGCTTCGGTTCAGGAAATGGCTGATTTAACGGTTAAGGGCTTCGAGCTTGCAGATAAATATCGTATGACCGCTATGGTTTTGGCAGACGGAACTATGGGTCAGATGATGGAGCCGGTTTCTCTCGATTATGAGGTTAAAAATACCGTAGAAAAGCCTTGGGCAACAACAGGAACGAATATGGAACGCGAGCATAATATAGTAAACTCTTTGTTCCTTTCTCCCGAAAAATTAGAGGAAGAAAACTTCAAGAGATATGACCGCTATAAGCTCATTGAAGAAAATGAGACTATGTATGAGGAATATATGATGGAGGATGCAGAAATTTGCGTTTCTGCCTTCGGTATAGCTTCCCGTGTTGCTAAAAATGCTATTAACGAGGCTCGCGAAATGGGTATAAAAGTAGGTTTAATCAGACCTATAACCCTTTGGCCTTTCCCGAAAGCTCCCTTTAAGAAGGCTGGCGAAAAGGTTAAGTCTATTATATCGGTTGAGCTTTCTATGGGTCAGATGATAGAGGATATCCGTTTGGCTAGTGAATGCAAGGTTCCTGTAACCCTTTGCAACAGAGCAGGCGGTATGATCCCAACTCCCGAGCAGGTATTAGAGGCTATTATTAATGCTAATAATGGAGGTGCTAAATAATGGTAGTATTTGATAAACCACATGCATTGACCGATGTTTCAATGCATTATTGTCCCGGTTGCACTCACGGTATTATTCACCGCTTGGTAGCTGAGGTTATAGACGAATTGGGTATTGAGGGTAAGACCATAGGTATAGCGCCTGTTGGTTGCTCGGTTATGGCTTACGATTATTTTAACTGCGATATGATTGAAGCGGCTCACGGTCGCGCTCCCGCAGTTGCAACAGGTGTTAAACGCGCTTTGCCTGAAAATGTTGTATTTACATATCAGGGCGATGGCGACTTGGCATCTATCGGTATGGCAGAAACCGTTCATTCTGCCGCTAGAAACGAGAATATAACCATTATTTTCGTAAACAACGCAATTTACGGTATGACAGGCGGTCAAATGGCGCCGACTACCTTGCCTGAGCAGGTAACCCAGACCTCACCTTATGGTCGTGATGTTAACCATTGCGGTTTTCCGATTAAGGTTTGCGAAATGCTTGCAACTCTTGATGGTCCTGAGTATTTAGAGCGTGTTGCGGTTAACAATGTTAAAAATGTTAAGGCGGCTAAAAAGGCTATCAAAAAGGCTTTCCAAAATCAAGTTGAGGGCAAAGGCTTCTCTTTGATTGAGGTTGTGTCTTCCTGTCCTACTAACTGGGGTATGACTCCTAAAAAAGCACTCGAATGGGTTGAGGAAAAAATGATTCCTTATTATCCATTAGGTGTTTATAAAGACCGTTCTGCAAAGGAGGAAAACTAATATGAGCGCAACTAAGTTTTTATTTGCAGGCTTCGGCGGTCAGGGTATACTTTTTTCGGGTAAATTCTTGGCTTATAAGGGACTTATTGAGGATAAGCAGGTTAGTTGGCTTCCGTCTTACGGTCCTGAAATGCGCGGCGGTACTGCCAGTTGTTCGGTTATTTTAAGCGATACTCCCGTTGGCTCTCCGATTGTTTCAAATCCCGATGTTTTGGTTGCTATGAACCTTCCTTCTCTCGATAAATATGAGGATGCAGTAGTTTCAGGCGGAACAATTTTCGTTGATTCAACCCTTATAGAGCGCAAGGTTAAGAGAACAGATGTAACCGTTCATTATATCCCTGCAACCGCTTTGGCTGATCAAAACGGTATGCCAACTCTTGCTAATATGATTATTGTTGGTAAGGTTTTGAAAGAGTTAAATGAGTTTAACGAAGAGGGCATTAACGGTGCTCTTGGTAAGGTTATATCGGCTCGTCATGCTAATATGCTTGATTTTAACCTTAAAGCATTAAAAATCGGCAGCGAGAATTAATTTTAAAGAAGGTATTAACTATGGAAATTAAAATAACAAAGGCGGCAACCCTAAAAGCAAAGCCTGATAGTTCTTCTTTGGGCTTTGGCAAGATTTTCACCGACCATATGTTTTTAATGGATTGGAACAGTGAAAAAGGTTGGTATAACGCAAGAATAGTTCCGTTTGAGAATTTATCTATTCACCCTGCATCAACCGTTCTTCATTATGGCTCGGAAATTTTTGAGGGCTTAAAAGCATACCGCCGTGCAGACGGTAAGGTTCAGCTTTTCAGACCTATTGAAAATATCCGCAGAATGAATAATTCCGCAGAGCGTTTATGTCTTCCTCAAATTCCTGAGGATTTAGCAATGGAAGTTTTAACAACCTTTGTTGACTTAGAACAGGATTGGACTCCTTCGGAAGAAGGCACTTCGCTTTATCTTCGTCCCTTTATGTTCGGTAATGACGAATCTTTGGGTGTTCATGCAGTTCATAACGCAACCTATGCTATAATCGCATCCCCTGTTGGAAGCTATTATGCTGAGGGTATTAACCCTGTTAAGATTATGATTGAGGATGAGGATGTAAGAGCTGTCCGCGGCGGAACAGGTTATGCTAAATGCGGCGGAAACTATGCCGCTTCTAACCGAGCAGGCGAGCGAGCTGCAAAATTAGGCTATGCTCAGGTGCTTTGGCTTGACGGTGTTGAGAGAAAGTATATCGAAGAAGTTGGCGCTATGAATGTTATGTTCAAAATTGGCGATGAAATTGTAACTCCTATGCTTTCAGGCTCAATTTTACCCGGAATAACCAGAAAATCTTGTATCGAAGTTTTGAAAAAAGAGGGTTATACTGTTAGCGAGAGACTTTTAAGTGTTGACGAGTTGGACGAAGCCCTTAAAAACGGAACTCTTAAAGAGGCTTGGGGCTGCGGTACTGCGGCGGTTATTTCTCCTATCGGCGAGCTTTGCTATAAGGGTGTTAAATATCCTATCAATAATGGCGAAATCGGAGAGGTTACTCAAAAGCTTTATGATACTTTGACAGGTATTCAATGGGGTAAAATTGAGGATACTTTCGGTTGGACTAAGGAAATTTAATCATATTAAATATTTAAAAGGAGCGGTTTGATACCGCTCTTTTTTAATGAAAAATTATTGTATGATATTATACGGGGCGGCGCCCCGCAATACTATTTAATACATAACAACTAAAATTTATTATATTGTCGCTCGTGCCGCGACGGGCACGCCCTTTCCCCAGTGGGCGAAAAGAAAGGGCGAAAAGATTCGCCTGAGGGGGAATTTCGATTTCCCCCTTAGGCGACGAAATAAGAGCTTCAACTAAACCGCCGCCAAAGAGTGAAAACAAAGTTTTCAATTTGGCGGCAAATTTATATTTATTTTATAGTGGCTTCTCTGTCGCCATAACCCCCAAACGACAAGGGCTTCGCCCTTAACTAAATAAATATTGAGTATGAAAATTTACCATTTTATATAATTTTAATTTTAACAGGCTTATTTAATTTTTTAGCATAATCTATCATTGATTTTGTGCCTTTGCTTTTTTCGTTCCAAAAACAGATTACATAATCGCTGATTTCTGCCATTTGCTTATTTCTTATAGGTCCTGCGCTTTTGCCGTATTTTTCCCAGTCGGCAGGGTATTTTTCAATCCTGAAACCATTTTCTTTTGCATACCGCTCTCCAATAGCATCTGCACCTCTGGCAGCGCCCGAAACAATAATAATTTCATTTTCTTTTCGAACATTAGATA
>JAFSIV010000008.1 GCA_017439585.1 Clostridia bacterium
GATTTGCGTGCCGACCGTCAGCCTGAGTTTACTCAGATAGACCTTGAAATGTCTTTCGTTGAGCCTGAGGATGTTTACGCTATTGCAGAAGGTTATATTAAAAGACTTTTCAAAGAGGTTTTAAACAAGGATATCGAAACTCCGTTGCCGAGACTTACCTTTACTGAGGCTATGAATGATTACGGTTCGGACAAGCCTGATACCCGATTTGATATGAAAATCAAGGATTTATCGGATATTGTTGAAAACTGCGGTTTCTCGGTTTTTGCAGACACAGTGAAAAACGGTGGAACGGTTAGAGCTATAACCGCTAAAAATGCCGCTTCGGTTTACACCCGCAAGGAAATTGATAAGTTGACCGAGGAAGCCAAGGGTATCGGTGCTAAGGGACTTGCCTTTATTCGCTGGGCAGAGGAAACACCTAATTGCTCTTTTGCTAAGTTTATGACCGAGGACGAAATGAAGACAATTTATGAGAGGACAGGCGCCGAAAAGGGCGATGTTGTCTTTATAGTTGCTGACCGTAAAAAAATCGCGCTTTCGGTTTTAGGTGCGCTTCGTCTTACAGTTGCAAAGAAGCTTGATATTATCCCCGATAAATATAATTTCCTCTGGATTACCGAGTTTCCGTTCTTTGAATACAATGAGGAAACGGGTTCTTATGATGCTATGCATCATCCGTTTACTTCTCCTTTGGATGAATCTATTAAATATCTTGATACCGCGCCCGAAAAGGTGTTCGCAAAGGCTTATGATTTAGTTTTAAACGGCATTGAGCTTTCAAGCGGTTCGATCAGAATTACCGACCCTGCTTTGCAGTCTAAAATGTTTAAGGCATTAGGTCTTTCGGATGAAGAGGCGCACGAGAAGTTTGGTTTCTTAACCGATGCGTTTAAATACGGTGCACCGCCGCATGGTGGTATGGGTATCGGTTTAGACCGTTTGGTTATGATAATGTGCGGTTGCGATTCGCTTAGAGATGTTATTGCGTTTCCTAAGGTTTCAAATTCGAGCGAGCTTATGTCGGGTGCTCCTGCTGAGGTTGACGATGTTCAGCTAAGAGACCTTAATATAATGCATATTAAAAAGGAAGATTAAATTAAAAACCATTTCCTATATTTTTAGGAAATGGTTTTTTGTATACCGAAAACCACGCGATAGTCGCGTGATTCCAAAATCGTTATAATGGAAAAAGATATCACATTGTCGCTCATGCCGCGACAGGCACGCCCTTTCTTATGTAGGCGAAAAGAAAGGGCGAAAATATTCGCCTGAGGGGGAATTTCGATTTCCCCCCTTAGGTGACAAAATTTATTCACATAAAACCGCCGCCAAAGAGTGAAAACGGTGTTTTCAATTTGGCGGCAAGTTTCTATATATTTTATAGTAGCATAATTGTCACCCTAACCCCCTTAAACGACAAGGGCTCCGCCCTTGACCCGTGCAAGTAATAGATGCATGGCTGACAGGCTATCAAAAAAGCGCATTTGTGTTACCAGTATCGTTTAGTGCTATGCTTTAAAATCAAATACTACCTACATTAAGCAGGTGATATTTATTGCATATATCATAAGATTGTTAAAATTTTATTTTAATTGACAATATAGATTTTACGTTATAATATATATTCGTATGCGACTATTTAATAGTTTCATATTATTAGGAAAATAAAAATTGTTTGTTGTTGGAGAATAAGGAGATTTAAATGAACATTTTTTCGATTTTTACTTTGCTTGGAGGTCTTGCGTTCTTCCTTTTTGGAATGAATGTTATGTCTAACGGACTTGAAACAATGGCAGGCGGCGGCCTCGAAAAAACCATGAAAAAGGTTACCTCTAATGACTTTTTAGGTTTTTTCTTAGGTGCTGGTATAACCGTTGCAATTCAGTCCTCTTCGGCATTTACCGTAATGCTTATCGGTCTTGTTAACTCAGGACTTATAAATTTTTCGAATACATTTGGTCTTATAATGGGCTCAAATGTTGGAACTACACTTACTGCCTGGCTTTTAAGCTTGGCGGGAATTGAGGGTAAATGGTACATAGAAATTCTAAACCCAAGCGTTTTTGCGCCTGTTTTAGCTTTTATTGGAATTGCAATGCAAATGCTTTCAAAAAGCCAAAAGAAAAGTAATCTTGCTAATATTTTTATCGGGTTTACAATTTTAATCTGCGGAATGGATTTTATGAGCGATTCAATGCTTTCTTTCCGTGATTTACCTGGTTTCGACTCCTTCTTAGCAACCCTTAAAAGCCCTATAATAGCATTGCTTATATCAACAGGTTTTACAGGTATTATCCAATCCTCCGCCGCAACAATCGGTATTGTTCAGGCATTGGCACTTTCGGGCGGTATAACCTGGGAAATGGCAATTCCGTTGGTTCTAGGCGCTAATATCGGTACTTGCGTTACTGCGCTAATCGGCAGTATTGGTACGAGCAAATCCGCAAAGCGCGTTGTTGTTATGCATTCTGCGGTCAATGTCTTCGGCTCGGTATTCTGTATGATTATTATGTATATCATGCGAGCGTTCGGTATCGAGATACTTGAAGCCGAGATAGCAATGGTGGGTGTTGCGATAGTTCATACATTGTTTAACACGATTAATACCGTACTTTTACTTCCTGTTAAGAAGCCTCTTGTTAAGTTTTGCGAATTTGTTGTGCCCGACCGCGAGGAAATTAAACAAACAATTATACTTGACGACCGACTTTTAACTATGCCTGCCGTTGCGGTTGGTACGTCGTTCGATTATACTACCCAAATGTCTTCCCTTTCGATAGAGGCTATTAAAAAGTCTTTGGCTTTGGTTGATAATTTTGATGAAAAAATTGCCGTGGAAATTAAAGAGCTTGAAAATCAAATCGACGAATATGAGGACAAGCTTGGAACATTTATGGTTAAAATTTCAAAAGAAGAAATTTCTTATTCCGATGCAAATCAGGTTACCAAAATGCTTCATACGATTAATGACTTTGAGCGTATTGGAGACCATGCCTGCAATATGGTTAAAGTTGCAAGGGAAATGAAAGAGAAAGAAATTTGCTTTTCCGAGGAAGCGACAAAGGAAATATCTGCTTTAACCGATGCCATTTATGAAATTTTAACTCTTACTCAAAAAGCTTTTGCAACTAACGACCTTTCACTTGCCTTTAAAATCGAGCCGCTTGAACAGGTTATTGATAAACTGATATTTGATATAAAAGCCCATCATATATCCCGCTTGCAAAAAGGTAATTGCACGATAGAGCTCGGCTTTATACTTCACGATTTGCTTACGAATTATGAGCGTGTTTCGGACCATTGCTCCAATATAGCGGTTGCTATTATTGAAACTAAGCACGGTTCTTTTGAAACCCATGAATATTTGCGTGATGTTAAAGGCAGCAACGAAGAATTTAAAAAAGATTACGAAGAGTATCTTACAAAATTTACATTATAATTAATTTAAAAAGGACAGAGAAGTTTAACTTCTCTGTCCTTTAAAATTTGAGATTAAATATTATTTTTTGCATAAACCGCAGGTCTCGCAAGACATTCCGCAAGAGCAGGATTTTCCGCTTTTGCGGTTTTTTATTTCTTTTATAATAATGGCGGTAACCACCCCTAAAATCAAGGCGGCTATTATAATCGTTGGTATATTCATAAATTTTCTCCTTTACTTATTTGGATTTTTTCTAAATAACATAAAGAGCATAAATGCTATGATAATTCCTGCAAAAACAGTACCTATAATATTTCCTGAGCCTATAAACCAAGCACCGATTTGATAGATTATGAGAGATATTGCATAAGCAAAGCCACACATATAACCTATTGCGCCGAAAGTCCATTTAGCGCTGTTCATTTCTCGTCTTATAGCGCCCATAGCGGCAACGCAAGGGGCACAAAGCAGATTAAATACCAAAAAGCTGAAACCTGCAAGAGCAGAGTTGCCTAAAAACTCGGTGATTTGAGTTTGGCTGTTTTGGGCTAAAACTTCTAGGGTACTAACAACCTGTTCTTTTGCAATTAAACCTAAAATTGTTGCAACGGCAGATTGCCAGTTGCCAAAGCCCAAAGGCGCAAATACCCAAGCAAAAGCTTTGCCTATTGTTTCTAAAATAGATGGGTCTTTGGTTTCACCAATATAATGAATACCGCCTGAAATTGATAGCGAATCAAGAGCCCAGATAATAACGCTAGCGGCGAGGATTATTGTTCCTGCTTTTTTAATAAACGACCAACCGCGTTCCCAGGTTGTTTTTAAAATGTTAGTTGGTATTGGCATATGGTATTGGGGAAGCTCCATAACAAAGGGCGCGGGTTTGCCTGCAAATGCTTTGGTTTTTTTGAGCATTAAGCCTGATATTATAACCGATAAAATACCAATGAAATATGACGCGGTTGCAATTAGCGGACTTCCTCCAAAAAGTGCACCTGCAATAAATGCAACAATTGGCATTTTAGCACCGCAGGGGATGAAGCATGTGGTCATAATGGTCATACGGCGGTCGCGCTCCAGCTCGATTGTTCGGCTTGCCATAACACCGGGAACACCGCAACCTGTTGCTACTAAAAGAGGTATAAAGCTTTTACCCGAAAGACCAAATTTTCTAAAAACACGGTCCATAATAAAGGCTATTCGAGACATATATCCGCAGTCTTCCAAAATAGCAAGTAAGAAGAAAAGGATTAGCATTTGCGGAACAAAGCCTAATACTGCTCCAACACCGCCTATAATTCCGTTGGTTATAAGTTCTATCAACCATTCGGCGCAGTTTATAGATGCTAGCCCTGCTGCCGCTAATTCTGATAAACGCTCGAAAACGGTTTCGGTGAAGCCGATAGTCCAGTTGCCAACCGAGCCAATTGAGATATAATAAACCAAAAACATCAAAACAATAAAAATCGGTATAGCTAAAATTCTATTTGTAACTATCTTATCGATTTTATCTGAGGTTGAAAGTCTATTCGGATGTTTTTTCTTGAAATATTTTGAAGCAAGGCTTGTTATGTATGAATATCTTTCGTTGATAATAATGCTTTCGGCATCATCATCAAGTTCGGTTTCAACCTTTTTAATATCATTTTCGATATGCTCTAGGGTAGCTTCATCAATATTCAACTGCTCTAAAACTTTATTATCGCGTTCGAAAATTTTAACCGCATACCAGCGTTGGCGGTCTTCGGGAAAGTGATGAACGGTTGCTTCCTCGATATGAGCCAAAGCATGCTCAATCAAGCCTGAAAAATAATGAATGGGCGATTTTTTATCTTCTTTCGCCGCATCAATTGCAAGGTTAACCGCCTCATCAATGCCCTCGGATTTGAGGGCTGAGATTTGAACTATTTTGCAGCCTAAGGCTTCGCTTAAACTTTCGGTATCAATTTTATCTCCGTGTTTTTTAACAATATCCATCATATTTATGGCAATAACAACGGGAATTCCAAGCTCGATAAGTTGAGTTGTTAAATATAGATTTCTTTCGAGATTAGTACCATCAACTATATTTAATATAGCATCTGGACGCTCGTTTACAAGATAATCTCTTGCCACAACCTCTTCTAAGGTATATGGAGAGAGAGAATATATACCCGGCAAATCGGTTATTATAACATCATTTTTGTTTTTTAGTTTTCCTTCTTTTTTCTCAACTGTAACCCCCGGCCAGTTGCCAACATATTGATTTGAACCGGTTAGAGAGTTGAAAAGGGTTGTTTTACCGCAGTTTGGATTACCTGCTATTGCAATTTTGATTTGCATTTTATACCTCTTTCTAATGATTAGCCTATGCTAACTAAATGATTTTAATATATCGGGGCAAGCCCCGATTTTTTAGTTTATTGCTTCAACGATTATCATTTGCGAATCGGCTTTTCTGAGGGTTAGCTCATAGCCTCTAAGGTTGATTTCGATTGGGTCTCCAAGAGGGGCAACCTTTCGAACATAAATTTCAACACCTTTGGTTATACCCATATCCATAATTCTGCGTTTTAAAGCGCCTTCACCGTTTAACTTTAAAACCTTAACTTTCTTGCCTACTTTAATATCTTTTAAGGTTAGCATTAGATTTTCTCCTAAAATAAATCTCAGTTAGCAACGGCTAACTGAGATTATAATACACCAAAAATTTACATTTGTCAATAAAAAATTTTAAAGACTTAAAAGCATAGTTGCAACACCGAAATAGATAATAAGGGAAATAGTGTCAACAACGGTTGTTATAAAGGGACTTGCCATAACCGCAGGGTCAAACCCGATTTTTTTAGCGAATATCGGCAAGGTGCTTCCAACCAGCTTTGAAACGATAACCATAAAGAAAAGGGTTATACAAACAACCAGGCTTTCAATTAAAGCTTTGCCCACATCAAAAGCATTTAAAATCAAATGGTCGATTAGAAAAAGCTTTGCAAAATTTATAATCGAGAGGGTTAAACCGCAAAGGAAAGCAACGCTGAGTTCTTTTAAAACAACTCGACCTATATCGCGAAATTCAACATCACCCAAGGATAAGGCTCTGATAATCGTAACCGAGGACTGACTTCCGCAGTTACCCGCGGTTCCCATCAGCATCGGGATAAAAGCAACCAACGCAATACAACCCGCGAGCTTATGCTCAAAGCTGGCTATAATAGCGCTTGTAAAGGTTGAGGTTAACATAAGGAGCAAAAGCCATGGTATTCTCGATTTAAAGGTTGAGAAAATGCTTAGCTTTAAATAGGCTTCGTCGGTAGGCAAAATAGCTGCCATCTTATCAATATCCTCGCTAGCCTCTTCCTGAATAACGTCGATAGCATCGTCAACCGTAACCATACCAACAAGGCGGTTTTCGGTATCAACAACAGGCAGAGACATAAGGTCATATTTTTCGAACTGACTTGCAACCTGCTCTTTATCGTCAAGAGTTCGGGCGAAGATAACATTTTCGTCCATAATATCGCCTAAAAGAGCAGTCTTTTCGGACAAAAGCAAATCCTTAACGGTTACAACACCTTTAAGCCTTCGGCTGCGGTCGGTAACATAGCATATATAAATCATTTCGGCATCAAAGCCCACGGTTCTTATGCGGTCAAAGGCTTCCTCCACCGTCATATCCCTCTTCAAGCTGATATATTCGGTGGTCATAATGCTTCCGGCACTATCGTCAGGATATGCTAAAAGCTTATTTATCATACGTCTGGTTTCGGCATCGGTCTGCTTTAAAATACGCTTTGCAACCGAGGCGGGCATTTCATCAATAATATCAACCGTATCGTCCATAAAAAGCTCATCTAAAACCTCGCGAAGCTCGGCATCGCTGAAAGCTTCGATTAGAAATTGCTGAGTATCGCTATCCATTTCAACGAAAACCTCAGCCGCAGGCTCTTTTGGCAAAATACGAAATATAACTGGCAGTTCCTTTTGAGGAGCCTCCTCTAAAATAACCGCTATATCGGCAGGATTCATTTCGGAAAGTATTTGTTTAAGCTTAGAATACTTTTTCTCTTCTATAAGCTCTAAAATTTCTTTTTCCATAATTCATCCCCCTTTAAATGCTTATTAATTTATTATAACCGTTTTTAGAAAAGTTGTCAATTTTTAAGTTAAAAAATCAGGTTGATTAAAAAACATAGCAAAATGCCGATTAAGGTCGGAAGCAGAGCTGAAAGACAAGCTAACCTTAAACTACCTGTTTCTTTTTTTATGGTCATAAGGGTTGTTGAACAGGGCCAGTGGAAAAGGCAGAATATTATAAAGTTTATGGCGGTTTTTATTGTCCAACCATTCTGAATAAAAATATCTTTCATAATATTTAAAGAAGGTAGGTCGGTTAAAGAGGATGCCGAAAGATATCCCATTATTATAATAGGTATAACGATTTCGTTTGCGGGAAGTCCCAAAATAAACGCAAGTAAAATAACACCGTCTAGTCCTAAGAGGGTGGCAAATGGGTCTAAAAAAGCGGAAATATGTGCGAGCAGACTTAAATTTTCGATTTTTATATTTGCAAACAGCCAAATAATTATTCCCGCAGGAATAGCTACCGTAACCGCGCGACCGAGCACAAATGCAGTTCGGTCTAAAAGCGAGCGGACTAATATTTTTAGAATTTGCGGTTTCCTGTAAGGAGGCATTTCTAAGGTAAACGCTGAGGGAGTGCCTTTAAAAAGGGTTGAGGATAAAATTTTAGTTGATATTAATGTGAAAAAAACACCGAGCATAATAACCAAGGTTAGCACTAATGCTTCAAGCAAACTGCCGAAAAATCCGCCAAGCGTTACTATAAACATAGATATAATCGCAATAATAGCGGGGAAACGACCGTTGCAAGGAACTAAGCTATTAGTTACAATAGCTAGTATTCTATCCCGCTTTGAGTCAATAATTCTGCATCCTGTTACCCCTGCGGCATTACACCCAAAACCCATACACATAGTGAGTGCTTGCTTCCCACAGCTTCTGCAACGGTTAAAGGGTTCATCTAAGTTATAGGCTATTCTTGGCAAATATCCTATATCCTCCAAAAAGGTGAACAAGGGAAAAAATATCGCCATTGGCGGAAGCATAACCGAAATCACCCAAGAGGTTACTCTGAACGCGCCGTCTATAATAATATCTTTTATAAGATTTGGCAGTTTTAAAAAATTCAGAAAGCTTTCTAAAAGCTTTTCTATATATGAAAACAGAAAGGATAGTCCGTTTGAGAGATAGTTTGCACCGTAAATCGTAATCCAAAAAACGAGGCATAGACCTAAAAGCATAACAAAAAAACCTAGAAATTTATGGGTTAAAATCTTATCGGCTAATTCGGTGCGTTTTGAATAGCGGCTTTTAGTTTCAGATATAACCTCACCGGCCGTTTTTTCTGCCTTTTTAACCACCGCGCTTGCGATAAAATCGGAAATTCGATTTTCATATAAGCCCTCTTTTTTAAGAAAATCCCAAGCCTCCAAGAGCGCGGAATTTATTTCAGGTATTTCCATAATAGCTCTACCATTTGAGAGCTTAACATTTTTCAAAAACGAGCGGTTTTGTTCTAAAATCCGAAGACTTAAAAACCGCTTGTTTATATTAAAATCAAAGTTTTCAAGTGATTTTTCAATAATTTCAATGGCATTTTCGATAATTTCGGGATATTCAATTTTAAAATCGGTTTTATTTTCTTTACAATTTAAGCTTTCTATTAAACCTGAAAGACTTTTCTTGTTTCTTGCTACTGTTCCAACAACCTTAACACCTAAAATTTCGGATAATTTTTCTAAATCTATTTTCAGCCCTAAATTTTCAGCTTCGTCTAGTAAATTAACGCAGATTATAACATTGTTTTTAATTTCCATACATTGAAGTGCCAAAATAAGACTTCTCTCCAAACAACCGGCAGAGCAAACAACAACCGTTTTATCAATATCTTCAAAGCATAAAAAATCTCTTGCAACCGATTCTTCTGCCGAGTGGGTAAACAAAGAGTATGTACCCGGCAGGTCGACCATTTTATAGGTTGTTGAATTATTTTTAAAATAACCGATTGCGGTTTCAACCGTTTTGCCTGCCCAGTTGCCCGTATGCTGTTTCATACCGGTAAGAGCATTGAAAACGGTGCTTTTGCCAACATTTGGATTGCCCATAAGTGCTATGGTATTTTGAGGGCTTATTTCGGTGTTTTTAAGCTCCATTTAAACCACCTCGTTTGTAACCAAAATATCGGCGCAATCGTTTTTTCTAATGGCAATAACCGCGCCTCTGATTAAATACGCCTTTGGGTTTCCAAATGGACTAATTCCTACGCATTTAACAAGACTTCCTTTAATTAACCCTATATCAATAAATCGGCGTCTGATATTGCCGTTAGTTAGTATTTCGCTAACAACTCCATTCTCGCCGACCTTTAAATCTTTTAAAGCTTTCATTATAACGCTTCACCCCGATACATTTTATTCAGAGTTTGCGAATGTTGTTAAAAAGAAAGGCATAAACACTGTCCTTAAATCATATTAATTAAGTACAGAATTTTGTAAACTTATCGGGAGGAATATATATGACAAATTCAGGGATATATAAGGATATTGCCGAGCGGACGGGCGGAGATATTTATTTGGGAATAGTGGGGCCTGTGAGAACAGGTAAATCAACCTTTATAAAACAGTTTATGGATAAGCTGGTACTTCCTAATATGACTGCTGATTATTTAAAGGAAAGGGCAAATGACGAGCTTCCGCAGTCTTCCTCGGGCAGAACAATTATGACTACCGAGCCTAAATTTATACCCGAAAAAAGTGCTGAGATAAGCATTGAGGACAATGCGTCAATGAATGTAAGGCTTATCGACTGCGTGGGTTACATAGTACCGAGTGCATTAGGATATATCGAGGGAGACAGTCCCAGAATGGTTATGACTCCTTGGTACGAAGAGCCGATTCCCTTTAATATGGCGGCAGAAATCGGAACGAGAAAGGTTATAAACGAGCATTCAACGATAGGTCTTGTTATAACAACCGACGGGTCTATAAGCGATATTCCCCGCGAGGAATATATGGATGCAGAGGAAAGGGTTATTTCAGAGCTTAAAGAGATAGATAAGCCCTTTATTGTGCTTTTAAACTGTATGTATCCCGATAGCGAAGAAGCAAAACAGACCGCTGCCGAGCTTAGTGAAAAGTATGGGGTTATGGTGCAGCCGATTAACTGCTTGGAGCTTTCTGAGGAAGATATAAAGCTTATCCTTTCGCAAATTTTGTTTGAGTTTCCTGTTAAGGAAATCGGCATTAGCTTTCCGCGTTGGATAAACTCTCTTCCATTAGACCATAAAATAAGAAACGGCATTATAAATGATATTAAGACCACCGCCGCAAATATAAGGAAAATAAGGGATATAAGCGTTTTCGAAAACGGTTTTTCTAAAAATGAAAATGCCGATAATATAACGGTTGATAATATCAATTTAGGAAACGGAAGCGCTAAAATTTCCATAAGAATAAAGCCGGAGTTGTTCTATAATGTTTTAACCGAAAACACAGGACTTAAAATAACCGACGAACAGGAGCTTATGGAAAGTCTTGTGAAACTAGCTCAAATGGAAAAGGAATATAAAAGGATAAAAGGCGCGCTTGATGAGGTTGAGGCAACAGGCTATGGCATAATTATGCCCGATATAGATGAGCTTACTTTGGAGGAGCCCGAAATAGTAAAACAGGGCGGAAGATTTGGCGTAAGACTTAAAGCCTCTGCACCCTCCATACACCTTATGAAAGCAAATATAACAACCGAGGTTAGCCCTATTGTTGGAAGTGAAAAGCAATCCGAGGATTTGGTTATGTATTTGCTTAGCGGTTTTGAGGAGGACCCAGTTAAGATTTGGGATTCAAATATTTTCGGCAAATCGCTTCATGACCTTGTTAACGAGGGACTTCATACGAAATTATCGCGTATGCCGGTTGATGCTAGAATGAGAGTTCAGGAAACGGTTGAAAGGGTTATAAATGAGGGCTGCAACGGATTAGTTTGTATACTTCTATGATATTAAATTAATTTATAAATAATTATATATTGTCGTTCGTGCCACGACAGGCACGCCATTGTCCCAATTAGTACGGTATTGGTTAGGTATATTCTTAAAATAAAAATAAGGGGCTGTCTCATTAAAGGAAATTTGCACAAACCCCGCCTCCCTCTGACGAGGGAGGTGGCACGGCATAGCCGTGTCGGAGGGAGAGAAAAGAAAAAAACTCACAATTTCGTAGTTTTTCTCTCCCTCAGTCTCGTTTCACTCGACAGCTCCCTCGTCAGAGGGAGCCGACTGTGATATTAGACTTTGCTGATTTGTGCATTTTAACCTTAATGAGACAGCCCCTTGAATTTTTATTTATTTTAAATTTTTATATAAATCTATTTGCCCATAAAAAGCAGGCCAACGAGACGAGTTGCCAAAGGTTACAACTATATATTCGTTTTTGGTTTCATTATGCTCGCCAAAGGAGGCTATGCAATAACCCGATTCGCTTACAAAACCAGTTTTTCCGCCTAAAATGGTTGCTGTTTCAGGCTCAGAGCCATACATATATTCGAAAATGGTGTTCGAAAGAAGCAAACCATCAGAATGTTGAGGGGTTTTGGTTGTTCTGTATTGATAGGTTGAAAGAATTTCTTTGCAAAATTCATTGTTCATAGCAGCATTTAATATAACTGCCATATCATAGGCTGAGGAATAGTTTTGCTCGCTATGAAGTCCCGTAACATTATCGAAATGGGTGTTTTTAAGGCCTAAGGCTTTAACCTTTTTATTCATAAGGTTTACAAATTTTTCCTCGCTTCCTGCCGCCATAATGGCAAGGGCGGTTGCCGCGTCTGCCCCTGAGGGCAAAATCGTTCCGTAAAACAAATCTTTTACGGTTATAATTTCATCATTTAAAAAGCCTGCAACCGAAGCCTCCTTAACATATAGAGGGTCGGTTATTTCATAGCTCATAGTAAAGGTATCGTCTAAATCGGTTAAATGCTCTGCGGCTACAAGCAAGGTCATAACCTTGGTGGTAGAAGCGGGATAAGCTTTTTCGTTTGCATTTCTTGCGGCGATAACCTTGTTTTCGGATAAACTTATGATAACGGCATTTTTAGCATCATTTGAAGATAGAATATCAGGAGTGTTTTCAGGGAAATCATAAGAGATTTTTTGAGGTTTAGGTTTATTCTCTTCAACTTTTTCTTCTGTTTTCGAGGTGGTTTCTAAATCTTTTGCCTTACTGCCTGAGATTTTTTTAATAAGAAAAGCAGCACCGACAGAGGATATGGTTACTGTTGCGATAAGGAATAAACCGATAACCGCCAATACCCATTTTCTAAGCCTTAAAACCTTATAGATTTTAGGGCTGTTTTGAGGTTTAGAAGCAGATTTTTTGGGCTCTGCCTTTGGTTTGGAATTATTTAGACCTTTTTCCAGGTTTTCAAAATATTCACCGTAGCTCTTATCCTGCCACGAATTTTGCGACATTGAAATTCTCCGTTCTTTCTAAAATCTGCGACCTGCGCCGCCGCCTCCAAATGAGCCTCCTCCACCAGAGAAGCCTCCGCCGCCACCAAAGCCACCTCTGCCTCCTCCAAATGAAGAACCTGAATAAAATCTGGGTCCACCCATAAAGAATAGCATTGGTCCCATACCGCCACCGCCTCGACGAGAGCCAAGAAGGGATATAATTACGATTAAAACTATAAGAATTATCCAAGAAATGATAACCTTTGAACCGTTTTTCTTTAAATTGTTTGTTTGAGGAAGGTCATCTATTTCAACATAAGATTCTTCGGGAGTCTGACCGTATGCGATATAAACCTCGTTGATTAAAGCGTTTGTAACATTATAAAGTCCTGCGGAAAAATTATCATTTTTAAGATAATCTAAACCATAGTAATCTATAATTCTGCCGGTTTTTGAGTCAGGCAAATCGCCTTCTAATCCATAGCCTATCTCAATTCGGATTTCTCGCTCTTTTACGGCTAGCAAAACAACAATTCCGTTGTTCTTTTCCTTATCACCAACACCCCAAGCTCTGCCTAAGTTTAATGCAAATTCTTCGGGTGTTTCACCATTTAAACTATCAACCGTTACAACAACCACCTGAGCAGTTGTTGCTTTATCCAAGGCGATAGCTTTGTTTAAAAGCGCGGTTTCATCTTTTTCGTTTATAACACCCGCAAAATCATTAACATAAAATTGCTCGGTTGGTTTAAGCTCTTTTCTTTCGTTTTCGCAGCCGCAAAAAACAAAACAAATTAAACACAAAACAACCAAGGTGCTTATTATTTTTTTAAAACTCATAGCGGTTAAAATTCAATCTGCGGAGCATTTTCGGCGCCATCTTGGGCTTCAAAATATTCCACTTTTTCAAAACCGAAAACAGAAGCTAATATGCTCTTTGGGAATTTTCTGATATTTGTATTATAGCTTTTAGCGGCTTTATTATAATCCTTACGAGCTATGGCAATTCGGTTTTCGGTGCCTTCAAGCTGGTCCTGCAAGGCAATGAACTGAGTGTTTGCTTTAAGCTCGGGATATGCCTCGGTTACAGCATTAACCCAAATGTCCAAAGCGCTCGAAAGTCTTGAAGAAGCCTCTGCCTGCTCGCCGGGATTATCAGCGCCGTTTAATGCGTTTCTAGCCTCGGTTACCGCTTTAAAGGTTTCGAGCTCGTGCTCAGAATAGCCTTTAACAACCTCAACTAAATTGGGAATTAAATCGTTTCTTCTTTGAAGCTGGGTTGATATATCTGAGGAGGCAGTTTCAACCGATTCACTCATTTCAACAAGACCGTTATAAGAACCGATAACTGCGCCTGTTAAAACAACACCTAATATTAAAACTGCTGCAACTATTGATAGAATAATTACTGTACTTTTCTTTTTCATTTTGATTACTTCCTTTCAAAAGATATCTATATTTTACTATATTTAAACCAAAATTTCTACTATAAATTAAATATTTAACAAATTATTGATTTTTTAGAAAAAAGAGGTTATTATATATATAAATATATATGAGTTTAAAAAGGCGGATTCTAAAATGCTGGAGCTTAAAAATATTTCTTTCTCTGCCGAAGGTGAAAATGGCAAAAAGGAAATACTTAAAAATATAAATCTTAAAATCGGCGATGGTTTTTCGGTTATAACCGGTCCAAACGGTGGCGGTAAATCAACCTTGGCTAAAATTATAGCAGGTATATTAAAACCAACCTCTGGTCAAATTTTGCTTGACGGCGAGGATATAACCGATTTATCTATAACCGAGCGCGCAAAAAAAGGTATAAGCTTTGCTTTTCAGCAGCCTGTTCGATTTAAAGGAATTACGGTGCATGACCTTATAAGTCTTGCCGCAGGCAAGGAAATTGGGATTACTGAGGCTTGCGATTATTTGTCTCAGGTAGGTCTTTGCGCAAGAGATTATATTAACCGCGAGGTTAACGCTTCTTTATCGGGCGGTGAGCTTAAAAGAATTGAAATCGCAACCGTTTTAGCCCGTTCTACCAAAATTTCCCTTTTCGATGAGCCTGAGGCTGGTATCGACCTTTGGAGCTTTAACAGTTTAATTAAGGTTTTTGAAAAAATGCATAATACATTGGGTGGCTCAATAATTATTATATCCCATCAAGAGCGAATTCTTAACATTGCCGATAAAATAATTGTGGTTTCTGCGGGCAATATTATAAACGAGGGCAAAACCGAGGATATTTTACCTGAGCTTTTAGGCAAATCAAAAGCCGCTTGCAAGGTTTTGGTTGATAGCATGGAGGGCGAATAATGAATAATACAGAGCTTGAACTATTAAAGATAATCGCCGATATGGATGAAAATGTTGGCGGAGCTTTCAATATTCGCGCAAACGGCGGTTTGGCTGCCAGAAATGTTACCGAAAATATTGATATTGTAACTAAAACCGATAAATCAGGTATAGATATTATAATTAAACCCAATACTAAAAACGAAAAGGTTCATATCCCTGTTATTATTAGCGAAACCGGTCTTACTGATTTGGTTTATAATGATTTTCATATCGGCGAAAATGCCGAGGTTGAAATAGTTGCCGGATGCGGTATACATAACTGCGGCGGCGAAAATTCAGGGCATGACGGTATTCATACCTTTTATGTTGGCAAAAATGCTAAAATTAAATATGTTGAAAAGCATTATGGCTCGGGTGAGGGAACAGGTGAAAATACTATGAATCCGACCACCGTTATCAATATTGAGGATGGTGGATATATGGAAATGGAAACCACCCAAATAAAAGGCATTGATTCGACCAAGAGGATAACAACTGCAAAGCTAGGCTGTGATGCTACTCTTGTTATTAAAGAAAAGCTTATGACTCATGGCAAGCAATACGCCGCAACCGATTTTACGGTTGATTTAAACGGTGAAAATTCGAGCGCAAATGTGGTTTCCCGTTCGGTTGCGAAGGACGATTCTTATCAGCTTTTCGTTTCCAAAATAAACGGAAACAATATCTGCTCAGGTCATACTGAATGTGATGCTATTATAATGGATAATGCTCATGTTTCAGCAGTGCCTGAGATTACTGCAAATCATATTGATGCTTCGCTTATTCACGAGGCGGCGATAGGTAAAATTGCAGGCGAGCAGCTTATAAAGCTTATGACCTTGGGACTTACCGAGCAAGAGGCAGAGGAGCAAATCGTTAACGGATTTTTAAAATAATTTTTTAATTATTTGAAAATAAAAATATTCTATGAGGTGATAAAAATGGATTTAAAAGGATCTAAAACTGAACAAAATTTAAGAGACGCTTTTTCTGGTGAAAGTGAAGCAAGAAATAAGTACACATATTTTGCGTCGGTTGCTAAAAAGGAAGGCTTTGAACAAATTTCGGCAATTTTCCAAGATACCGCTAATAATGAAAAAGAGCACGCTAAAATGTGGTTTAAATATTTAGGCGGTATAGGTAATACTATTCAAAATTTAAAGGCTGCCGCTGAGGGCGAGAATTATGAGTGGACCGATATGTATGCCACCTTTGCAAAAGAGGCAGAGGAAGAGGGCTTTACTGAGATAGCTTCAAAATTCAGAATGGTAGCTGAAATTGAAAAAACTCATGAGGAAAGATATCTTAAACTTTTAAACAATGTCGAAATGCAAAAGGTATTTGAAAAATCAGAGGAAATTATGTGGGAATGCCGAAATTGCGGACATTTGGTTATCGGCAAAAAAGCTCCTCAGGTTTGTCCCGTTTGCAATCATCCTCAAAGCTATTTCGAGCAGAGAAAAGAGAATTATTAATTTAAAAATTTCAAAAACCGCCATAAATCTATGGCGGTTTTTCTTATATAATAAACTTTATTATCGCGCGTTTTTTACCCGCAAAATCTTGTAAATATTTTTTTATTGCAAATATCGGGAGAATATTCCCATTCTAAAATATTTCCGTCGTTCATAAAATATTTTATTTCGGGTGAATAAGAGTTATCAAAACTGTCAATAATAATAAGTTTAATCTTCATTTTTTCTCGTATAATGCTTTTTATATAAACGCTTGCCTGCGAACCCACCTTTATATCGGCTCTCGGCTCTGCAAGACCGGCAAGATTAGGTGCAATTTCTACAAAAATTCCGTAATCCTCAATACTTCGAACAACGCCCGTAACCGTCTGCCCTGCCGAAAACATCTGCGCATTTTCGTCCCAAGTTCCTAAAAGTTCTTTATGGGATAAGGTTATTTTTCCGTCAGCTGCTATATTTTTAACAACTGCCTTTATATTTTCGCCAACATAAAATCTATCAGACGGATGGGATATCCTCGAAACCGAAATTGCATCAATAGGAAGCAAGGCTATATTTCCGCAACCGATATCGCAAAAAGCACCAAAGCTTTCCAAATGGGTTATTTTTGCATTTATAATATCTCCGATTTTGAGATTTGTAAGCAGATAATCGCGGCATATTGTTTGAGCCTCGCTTCGAGAAAGCAAAGCATACGGTCTGCCATTTTCATCGGCAGTAATTGAGGTTACCGTAAAGCATACCGTTTTGCCAACTCTGGAAATCAGAGCAATATCGCGGGTATACCCCTCGGTTATACCGATAGCACCTTCACTTCTTGGAATAATGCCTTTCATACAACCGAGATTAACCACTAAATTATGCGCCGCGTCGCACATTATAACCGGCGCTTCAAGTACCGCCTTAGTAATTTTTGCCTCTGCCAAATCAGCAGAGGTATAATTTCCTCTTGAAGCATTTGATGCATATCCCTCTGGCTTGTAAATAATCATTAAAATCACCTTTCTTTTTAGCTTTCACTTTCTTTAAGCAAACAAGAACAATCCAAATCTGATTATTTATGTTTCCTTATTCTTTTATCTTTTTAATTATATTCCTTAGAGTGTGAAAAAATGATAGAAATGTGTCTTATAAAAAAATTTTATTGAAAGGTTTTTAGTTTTACAGTATAATTTGGGTGACGAGAGGTGAGGATATGTATAAAACGCTAAGTGAATATTATATAGAAAAATTCGAATCTAAAATTTATAAATTATCTATCAATGCGGGATTTACCTGCCCTAACCGAGACGGAACCTGCGGCACGGGCGGTTGTATCTTTTGTTCAGGCAACGGCTCAGGCGAGTTTGCAGAATCAGGGGAGGATATTGAACTTTCACTCGAAAAAGCCAAGCAAAAGGTTAAAGCTAAAATAAAAAGTGAAAAATATATTGCATATTTTCAGTCTTTCACCAATACATACGCAGACATAAATACCTTAAAAGAACTCTTTTATGCCGCGATAAAACCTGATTATATCGTCGGCCTCGCGGTAGCCACAAGACCTGACTGCTTGCCCCAAGAGGTTATAACTCTTTTATCCGAAATTAATAAAATAAAGCCCGTAAGCATTGAGCTGGGACTTCAAACAAGTAATGATAAAACCGCCGATTTTATTAATCGAGGCTATAAAACCGAGATTTATTTTGACGCGGTTAAAAGACTAAAACAAGAAAATTTAGAGGTTGTAACCCATATAATTATAGGTCTTCCAAATGAGACTGAGGAGGACATACTCAAAACCACCGCCGATGCGGTTTCTTGCGGCACAGACGGTGTTAAATTCCACCTTTTATATGTTCTAAGAGGTACAAAGCTTGAAGAACTTTATAAAAAGAAAAAATTCGAATGTTTAACACTCGAGAAATACGCCAAAATTTTAAAAAAATGCATAAACCTCCTCCCCGAAAACATAGTTGTTCATAGAATAACGGGCGACGGTGCAAAACGCGATTTAATAGCACCACTCTGGTCCGCCGATAAAAAACGGGTTTTAAATTATTTGAATAAATATTTAAATAGTTAAAAATTTTCACATTAAAAGTTGCAAAAATTATAGCCTCCCTCTGACGAGGGAGGGGGACCGCTTGCGGTGGAGGGAGAGAAAAAATGAAAGAATATAATAAGGCTAATATTCCTCTTGCGAAAACTCTTCGAAAAAATATGACACCTTGGGAACGAAAACTTTGGTATGAATTTTTAAGAAGTTGTCCTATTCGATTTCAAAGGCAAAAAGCAATAGGTAACTATATTGTTGATTTTTATTGTGCAAAAGCAAGACTTATAATCGAACTAGATGGCGGTGGGCACTATACTTCGGAACAAATTGAAAAAGATAAAATAAGAACAAAATCGTTAGAAAATATGAACTTAAAAATATTAAGAATTTGCAATTTAGATATAGACCGTAATTTTAAAGGTGTGTGCGAATACATAAATTTTGAGGTTGATAAATCTCTCTCAGTCAGCTTCGCTGACAGCTCCCTCATCAGAGGGAGCCGAATATATAACAATTTAGAAAGAGGTTGAATTATGATAAAAATACTTTTTATCTGCCACGGGAATATTTGCAGAAGTCCGTTAGCAGAGTTTATTATGAAAAATTTAGTTAAAAAGGAAGGTTTAGAAAACGATTTTTATATTGCCTCTTGTGCCACCTCAACCGAGGAAATAGGTAACCGCGTTTATCCCCCAATCGCCCGAATACTAGACCGCTTGGGAATTGATTATTCCGAAAAAAGAGCTACACAGGTTAAAAAATCCGATTATGAAAAATATGATTATCTGATTTGCATGGACGCAAACAACATCAGAAACTTATCAAGAATTATAGGCAATGATACCGAAAATAAAGTTCATTTGCTTCTTGATTTTGCAGACGGCGGCTATGTTGCAGACCCTTGGTATTCAGACGATTTTGAGACCTGCCTTAATGATATTACGCGCGGCTGTGAGGCTTTACTTGAAAAATTAAAGCAATAATTTATAAAAATTTCCAAATTCCCTATTGACAATAACGCTTTAAAGTGTTAAAGTATATATACAAGGCAAAATACTTTTGCGCTTTAAATTATAAAAGGAAGTTGATTGCATGCAGCATTTATTATCTGCCAATGTTACTAATTCTGCAACCGTTTGGATAACCGTTCCAATGCTTATTTGTTTTTTCGCTTTAATGATTGGTGTTGGTTTATATTGCAGAAAGCACGCAACTAATGTTGACGGTTTTGTTCTGGGCGGTCGCTCGGTGGGTCCTTGGCTTACTGCTTTCGCCTTTGGAACTTCATATTTTTCGGCGGTTATTTTCGTTGGCTATGCAGGTCAGTTCGGTTGGAACTTCGGTTTAGCTTCAACCTGGATAGGCCTTGGAAACGCATTTATCGGCTCGCTTCTGGCGTGGATGGTTTTAGGCAGAAGAACAAGGGTTATGACTCAGCACCTAGGCTCAAAAACTATGCCCGATTTCTTTGAAAAAAGGTATAATTCCCCTGCCTTAAAAATTATCGCATCGGTTATAGTTTTTATATTTCTTATACCTTATACCGCCTCGCTATACAACGGTTTATCCTCGTTATTTAATAATGTATTTAAGGTTGATTATTGGATTATCGTTCTTGTTATGGCGGTGTTAACAGGTGTATATGTTATTTTCGGCGGATACATGGCAACCGCAATTAACGATTTCATTCAAGGTATTATAATGCTGGTTGGTATTGTTTCGGTTATTTTCGCAGTGCTAAATCAAAATGGTGGCTTAACCGAGGCTATTAAATCGCTTAATAAAGCAGAAGGTCCTGAGTTTACCTCCGCTTTTGGTCCTCAACCGATATTCCTGCTTGTAGTAGTATTGTTAACCTCATTAGGCACTTGGGGACTTCCTCAAATGGTTGGCAAATTCTATTCTATTAAAGACGAAGGCTCTATCAAAAAAGGAACGATTATTTCAACCGTTTTTGCCGTTATCGTTGCCGGTGGCTGTTATTTCTTAGGTGGATTTGGAAAGCTCTATTTTGCAGATATGAAAGCGGCGGGCTTTATAACCAAAAATGATACCGTTGTGCTATACGATAAGGTAATACCTACTATGCTCGAAAATCTGGCTCCCGTAATAATTGCTCTTATTATCGTATTAGTTCTTTCGGCTTCAATGTCTACCCTATCTTCATTGGTTTTAACCTCTTCTTCTACCTTAACGCTTGATGTTATTAAACCCGCTATTGAGAAAAAGAAAGCGGTTAGCGATAAAAAGAGCATACTGATTTTAAGATTATTTATTGTTTTCTTTATTGCAGTTTCGGCTGTTATTGCAATTTTAAAGGATAGCATTTGGCAAAATTCAGTATTTATCGCTCAAATGATGGGTGTTTCCTGGGGCGCTCTTGCAGGCTCTTTCTTAGCCCCGTTCTTATATGGTTTATACTGGAAAAAGACCACTCGTGCCGCAGTGCTCGCAAGCTTCATTTTCGGAACAGGAATAGAGCTTATTCAGCTTCTTATAGGCGTTTGCGGAATTAAGTTTGATAATTACCTTTTAGATTTTATTTTTACAAATTCGCTCTATTCGGGTGTTTTCGCAATGCTTGGTGGTCTTATTATAGTGCCTGTTGTAAGCCTTTTAACCTCAAAGAAAAAGATAGAAAACATTGAAGAAAAATTTAGTTGTTATAATAAATAATTTATACATAACATAATGAAATACCACACGCTATGCGTGTGGTATTTCATTTTCGGATATAGCCTAACCCATACTGGTGACGCACAAGTACGCTTTTTGTTGACCTGTTAGCCTTGCATCTATTATTTGCTACCTGTAATCGAGTCAAGGGCAAAGCCCTTGTCGTTTAAGGGGGTTAAGGTGACAGCAACAATTCTAAAAAGCACCCGAAACTTGCCGCCAAATTGAAAACATTGTTTTCATTCTTTGGCGGCGGTTTTATGTGAATAAATTTTGTCACCTAAGGGGGAAATCGAAATTCCCCCTTAGGCGAATCTTTTCGCCCTTTCTTTTCGCCCACATAAGAAAGGGCGTGCCTGTCGCGGCATGAGCGACAATCTCTATTTCAATAAAATACTTCATCGGTTAACCGCTTTTGAACTTTGCTACTATCGCGTGGTTTCCGTTATACAACAAAACCTCACTTCTTTTGGAAGTGAGGTTTATATTTTATTCCGTCCCGGAAACAACCGAGCTTGAATCGTCTGAGCTTGTCACCTCAGAGCTTGATTCCTCAGGAGTTGAACTATCAGTAGGCGTACTATCCGAGGTTGGACTGCTATCCGAAGAAATATCACTTTCATCCGAAACATCGCTTTCATCCGACGGCTCTTGCGGTTCAGTAGTGGTGGTATCCTCCGATTCAATCGGTTCTTCCGATTCGGTAGGCTTCGAATTGGTTGTGCCGCTATTGGTACTCGGTGTTACATAAACACCAACCTCTTTTCTATACCAATCGTTCTTTTCAACCCCATTAGCTTCTATATAAGCCTCCGGAGTTATCTCGTCATAAATAAAGCTATGAAGCAATTTAGTTACAAAATCTAAATCATAATAAACAACCGAGCCTGCTCTTGTGCTGGGAGAAGGCATAACATATTCCTGCATAGGAATTCTCGCTTGCTCAAAGGTTGGATTTTTAAGAATTATAGAAAAAGAAAGGTCAATAATTTCGTTATATGAGAGCGAGGTTTCGGTGCAAGGAATAAGTGCCTTAACAAGCTTTATATACTGGGATTTTTCAAGTGTTTTAGCCTTATTAAATAGCTGCTCCATAACATGACGCTGACGGTCGGTTCTGCCGTAATCGTTAGAAGTTCCCCAAATATTTGAAACATAACGAATACGGGAATAAGCCACCGCCTGAACACCGTTTAAGTGATACTTACCTGACTTGGTTATATAATGCTTCGAGGGGTCTTTTCCCATCTGATTACAGATTTCTGATATACAAGCATTTAATCCGTAAGCAAATTGCTTTACAGGTCTAACCTCGGCCGAAGTAAGCTCAGCGTCAATACCGCCAACCGCATCTATAATATCAACCATACCAAAAAAGTTTACGGTTGCATATTCAGATATATCTAAATCAAAAATAGTATTAAGGGTTTTAATCGCAAGCTCAGGACCGCCCTTAGCATAAGCACTGTTTATTTTAGAATATGTTGTTTTTCCGTTATAAGTTATCGGCACTAATGAATCTCGCATAACCGAAATAACCTTAACCTTTTTGGTATCGGCATTAAGACTCAGTATCATAATACTATCGGAATTTCCTTTGAAGGACTTGGTGTTTCTAGTGTCTATACCAAACAAAGCGATATTAACAATTTTTTCATCAATAACGTTCTCGAAGCCCAAATCATCCTTCTTGATATTATTATAATTATAATCAAAAACAACAAAAAATGTTCCAAGACCGATAGCCAATATAAGTATTAAAGAAACTGCCGCAACAAGCATTGACTTCTGCCAAGCCTTGCGTTTTTGCCACCAGCCCTTAAAGCCTCTTGGTTTTTTCCTGTATTTTCCTTTTCCAATAGAGGAAAAATCCGAAAGAGCATAAGCCTCGTTAGATTCGGTATTTTTCATAGAAGAGGATGAAACTATATCCTCAAAATCCGACTTCCCCTCGTCTGAGGGAAAATTATTAAATTCCTTTTCGCTCATAATTTCTCCTTAGCCAATTAAGGCTTTGTATATATCTCCTTTTTTAATACCTGTCATTTCAGCCGATTTTTTAGCGGCAGACGAGGTTGACTCACCGTTTTTAATTAAATCCTCAGCAATTTTCAAAGCATCTTCCAATGTATACTGCTTTTCTTCTTCTGAAAATCCCTCAATAATCAAAACAAACTCGCCTTTCGGGGAATTCTCATCATAATAACCTATTGCCTCGCTGAGAGTTGTTTGATGAACTGTTTCGTGAATTTTAGTAAGCTCTCTGACTAAAATTATCTTTCGGTCTCCAAAATAACTTAGCATATCCTTTAAGGTTGCAGGAAGCTTATGGGGAGCTTCATAAAAAATCATAGTTCTCTTTTCGCGTCTTAGCTCGTCCAAATGCTTTCGGCGGTTAATTTTGTTCATCGAAAGAAAACCCTCAAAACAAAATCTGCCGCAAGGAAAACCCGAAATACTAATCGCAGTTATAAGCGCACTGGGACCCGGCACAGATTCAACCTTTATCCCTGCTTTATGCGCTTCTCTTACTAAATCTTCACCAGGGTCTGATATGGCAGGCATACCCGCATCAGAGACCAAAGCACAGCTTTCACCGTTTAAAATTCTGCTTATTATTAGGTTTCCCTTTGCATTTTTATTATGCTCATAATAAGAAAGCATTTCTTTTTTTATTTCAAATCGGTTAAGCAGCTTAACCGTAACCCGAGTGTCCTCCGCGGCGATAAAATCAACCTTGCAAAGCGTTTCAATCGCCCTCGGACTAAAATCGGACATATTACCAATCGGAGTACCAACAACATAAAGGGTTCCGCTCATATTATAGGTACGCCTCCTTATATTTCCCGTAAATTTCTATCATTTCCTTTGAAAATTCGCCGTTTTCCTCAACATAAAGGGTAGGCTCAATTCTAAGACCTTTATTTCCGCACCTTCTGCCCTCAACGAGAACTAACCAAGGCTCCTCGCCTTTTCTTTGGCAAACAAGTCTAAGCCTCTTAGCCTCAACCTTGTATTTTGAAAAAAGACAAAATATTTCAGATAACCTTTCAGGTCTGTGGCAAATGCAAAATCTGCCCGAGGTTTGCAAGAGCTTAGAAGCCACGCTTACAATATCCTCTAAATTGCAGGCGGTTTCGTGGCGCGCTATCATATCAACCTTATCGGGATTTTTAATTCCCGCATTTTCTGCCTTATAAGGTGGATTGCAGGTAACAAGATTATGGCGCCCAAACTCTATTTTTCCCTTTAAATCCTTTAAATCACTATGAATTATTTTGAAATTTTTAATTTCAAGCTCTTTCACGGTTTTATTTGCAAGAAGCACCGCTTCCTCGCTTATTTCAACCCCGAAAGCCTCTTTTAAAAGCCCGTCTCGCAAGCATAAAAGCGGAATTATACCGCAACCTGTCCCTAAATCAACAAGGCTATCATTTTTCCTTGCATTTGAGAAGGCTTTTAAAAGCACCGCGTCGGTCCCAAAGGTGTGATGACGCGATACATTCACGAAAAAGCCGTTACCCAAGGGCTCGCGTTTAATTAAATTCTCGTCCATTTCACGCCTTGCGGGGTATCTTCAAGAATAATACCCATATCTTTTAGTTTGTCTCTGATTTCGTCGGCAGTTTTAAAGTCCTTATTCTTGCGAGCATTAGTTCTCTGCTCAATTAAGGCTTCGATTTCACTGTCCAAATCGTCAGTTTTTCTGTTATATACTAAACCTAAAACACCAGTTAACTGGTCGAAAATATCAGCAAAAGCCTCAATTTCCTTTTTCTTAGCACCCGAGGCTATTGCAGAGTTTATATCTCTAACAAGCATAAATATCGCAGCCAATGCGTCCGCAGTATTTAGGTCGTCCTCCATAGCTAGGATAAACTCATTCTTTCTTTCCTCGATAAAGCTTGGAATTTCGCCGCCATCCTCAGCATTTTTAAGGGCAAAATCAATGTTATCGCGGCAGTTATAAAGTCTTTCGAGAGAATTTTTAGCCTGCTCGATAATATCAACCGAATAGTTAATAGGGCTTCTATATTGAGAAGAAATGAGGAAATATCTAATCGGCTCATAACCGAATTTATCCGCAACATCTCTAACAGTAAAGAAATTGTTTAAGGATTTAGACATTTTATGATTATCAACATTGATAAAGCCGTTATGCATCCAATAATGAGCAAAATCGCAGCCGTTTGCCGCCTCGCTCTGGGCAATTTCGTTTTCATGGTGAGGGAAGATTAAATCAAGACCGCCACAATGAATATCAATAGTTTTACCTAAATATCTTCCTGCCATAGCAGAGCACTCAATATGCCAACCCGGTCTGCCATTACCCCAAGGAGATTCCCAAAACGGCTCACCCGGTTTAGCACCTTTCCAAAGACAGAAATCCATCGGGTCTTCCTTGATATCACCCGAATCAACCCTCTCGGAAGCACCTGCCGCTAAATCTTCAAGAGGCTGGTGAGATAGCTTACCGTAGGTTTCGAACTTCTTAGCTCTGTAATAAACGTCGCCACCGGCAGTATAGGCATATCCGTTATCAATAAGAGAAGAAATGATACCCTGAATCTGCTCGATATTCTCGGTTGCTCTCGGGTGAACGGTAGCTTCTCTGACATTTAATCCCTTAGCATCGGTCCAGAATTCTTCTATATATCTTTCGGCAACCTCAGGAACGGTTATTCCCTCTGCATTTGCCTTGTTTATAAGTTTATCATCAATATCAGTAAAGTTCTGAACGAAATTAACCTTATATCCGCGCCACTCAAAATAACGGCGAAGCACATCAAATACGCAAAGCGGGCGCGCATTACCTATATGGATATAGTTATAAACGGTTGGACCGCAGGCGTAAATTTTAACCTCGCCCTCATTAATCGGCACAAACTCGTCTTTATTTCTGGTTAAAGTATTAAAAATTTTCATTATTTAGTCTCTCCTAACTTAGCCTCTAACTCTGCAATTCTGCTTTCAAGAGCATCCATTTTAATTTTAACAGGGTCAGGAATATGAATTTGGTCTAATGCCACTCGTTTTCCGTCCTGTCTCACAACCCTCGCCGGAACACCAACAACGGTTGAATTCGGCGGCACCTCTTCAAGCACAACCGCACCTGCGGCAACGCGGGAATTATCCCCGATTTTAAAAGGTCCTAAAACCTTAGCGCCGGCAGAAATCATAACATTGTTTCCGATAGTAGGATGTCTTTTCCCTGTATCTTTACCCGTACCGCCCAAGGTCACGCCCTGATATATAAGCACATCATCGCCAATCTCAGTAGTTTCACCGATAACGATACCTGTTCCGTGGTCGATAACCAAGCGTCTGCCAATGGTAGCGCCGGGGTGGATTTCAATACCTGTTTTTCTCGCCGCCTTCTGCGAAACATAACGCGCTAAAAAATGCAAATTATGTTTATAATAAAAATGCGCTCTGCGGTGCATTCTTATCGCCTTAACACCGGGATAAAGAAACAACACCTCAAAAAAGTTTCTGGCAGCAGGGTCGCGGTCGCGCACCGCATTTACATCCTCAATAAGCCTCTTAAACATATTTACACCACCGAATTATTTTGTAGGGTCAATATATTCCTTTGAGCCCATAAGATAGATAAATCCTGAAATAACGCAAAGTAAAGCTGAAATCCAGAATAATGCAATAATAACGATATTAGAAATATCCGCAATAGCGGTAACACCAAAATCACCTATAACTGTATATGCCACTAATGCTACAACAATACCAACCATCTGACTTACAGTCTTTAACTTGCCCCAGATATTAGCGGCAACAACCTTAGAGCTTGCCGAAACGGTTACAAGTCTTAATGAAGATACCATAAATTCGCGGAACAACAAGATAAATAAAATAGCAATCATATGCCAGCAATAAGCAGTATCTTTGAAAACAAAAACAAAGCCTAAATAAGCAGAGGTTGTTAGCATTTTATCGGCAAGCGGGTCTAAGAATTTGCCGAAATCGGTAACAAGATTATATTTTCTTGCCATTTTACCGTCTATCATATCGGTAAGCGAAGCCGCAGCAAAAATCACCGCAGAAATTAAAAATCTATACGGCAAAGCTTCAATCAGCATAATTGCCATAAAAATCGGGGTTACTATCATTCTGGCTAATGTTAATTTGTTCGGTGTGTTCATTCTTCTAACTCTCCTAATAAATCATAATCTATTGAGTCGTTAACTCTAACCTTTACAAACTCGCCTATTTTAAGCGGTTTTGTTGACATAAAGAAAATTTTTCCGTCTATTTCAGGTGCATCTGCACTTGTTCTTCCGAAATAGCATTTTATATAATCTTCCCAACCCTCAATCAAAACCTCAACAACTTGACCTATCTTTTCCTCATTTTTCTCGGCGGCAATGGTCATTTGAGCTTCCATTATGTTTTCCATACGGGATTGCTTGGTTTGCTCGTCTATTTGCTCTGGCAGGGTTGCCGCAATAGTATCCTCCTCAGCAGAATAAGTAAAGCAACCGAGCCTGTCAAAGCGAACTTTTTTAACAAATTCAGCAAGAGAGCAAAACTGCTCGTCGGTCTCACCTGGGAAACCTGTTATAAAGGTTGTTCTTAAAGTTATATCAGGAATTTTATTTCTGATTTTTTCAATTAACTCGGTAATGCTTTGCTCATTACCCTTGCGGTTCATTTTCTTTAAAATTTCACCGTCTATATGCTGCAAGGGAATATCTAAATATTTAACAAGCTTTTCGTTTTTACTTATAGTATCTAAAAGCTTGTCGGTTATTCTTTCAGGATAGGTGTAAAGTGTTCTTATCCAATGGATACCATCTATTTCACATAATTTTTCAAGAAGCTCGGGAAGTTTACTTTCACCGTAAATATCCTCACCGTAAGCCGTTGTATCCTGAGCCACAACTATAAGCTCTTTAACACCGCCCTCGGCTAATTTCTTAGCCTCAGCAACGCAGTCCTCAATAGTTCTGCTTCTTAAATTTCCTCTGATTTTAGGAATAGCGCAATAAGTGCAACAGTTATTGCAGCCCTCTGCTATTTTAAGATATGCTGTAAACGGCATACCGCCTAAAATTCTGTCATTCGATAAAGGTAAATCGGTTTTCGCGCCATAAGAGTTTTCGCATTTGCCCTCGATAGCGTTTATAACAATCCTTGCAATATCCTTGTTAGAACCAAGCCCTACGCAAGCATCAACCTCAGGGATTTCCTCGGTAACATCATCCTTGTACCGCTCAGCCAAACAGCCTGTTACGATAAGAGCCTTTAAATTACCCTCTTCCTTATACTTAGAGGCTTCCAAAATATTTTCAATAGCCTCTGCCTTTGCAGATTCGATAAATCCGCAGGTGTTGATAATTATAGCGTCTGCTTCTGCCTCGGCAGGAGTTATCTCCAAACCACCTTTTTGCAGAAGACTAAGCATTATCTCGGCATCAACCTGATTTTTGGGACATCCAAGCGACACCATACAAACCTTATACATTAATATTCCTCACTAAACTCTATATCTTCGAAATATTTTGCCATAGCCGTTTTAACCTGAGAAAAGGAAAAACCTTTTCTAATAAGAGCGGCAAAAACCTTCTCTTTTCCGCCTTCAAGGGTTAGCTTATAAGCATATTTTCCCTCTAAAAGCGCGGATATTTTGCTTTGTTCATTATCTTCTTCATTTTCTGACGCGATTTGCTTTGCGAGATTTAAATCAACACCCTTTAAAAGCATCTTTGAAACAATTTCTCTTTTTGAGAGATTTTTTTCGGTTAAATGCTCAAAATATCTCTCGGCAAAACGGCGGTCGTCTATCGCGCCTATCTCAATAAGCCTTGCAATAGCTTTTGCCGAAGCCTCTTTTTGAAACCCTGCTTTTATAAGCTTTTCAAAAAGAGCCTTTTCGGTATAATCCGAACGGTCTAAATACCATAACGCTCTCGACTTCGCTCTTATATAATCAGACTCAAATTTAAGCCTTTTAATATCTTCCTCGTCTATTTCCATTTCACTAGCCAAAGAGAAATCCAAACAAACATCTTGGTCTAATAAAATTTCACTACCGTCCAGAAAAATAACCTTAACTAAATGGCGTTTATCCTTTTTTAAAGATAAAATTTTCATTATTCGTCAACCGCGATATCAATATCAACGCTTTTACGAGGACGGGCAGGTGGGTCTGAGGGCATAATCTCGATTTCATTATCGGTATCTGCCGCCGATAAAACAAGCTTAGAGTCATCAGTTGCAATAGCCATAATCTTTTCTTCGATTTCGTTTGCAAGCTCGGCATTTTCCTCAAAGAGCTTTTTAACATTATCTCTGCCCTGACCGAGTCTTGTTTCACCGTAATAGAACCAAGCGCCCGATTTCTTTAAAACTCCAACATCAACACCAACATCAATAACCTCGCCGATATGGGAAATACCTGTTCCATACATAATATCAAACTCGGCAGTTTTAAAGGGTGGTGCCACCTTGTTTTTAACAATCTTAGCTCTTGTGTGGTTACCTATTATCTCGTTACCGTCTTTAATCGGTTCGCCCTTTCTAACATCTATTCTAACACTCGAATAGAATTTTAGCGCGCGGCCGCCTGTTGTTGTTTCAGGGTTGCCATACATAACACCGATTTTTTCGCGCAACTGGTTTATAAATATAGCGGCGCAGTTAGATTTAGAAAGCGCGCCTGTTAATTTTCTTAAAGCCTGAGACATAAGACGGGCTAGTTGACCGACATGGCTGTCTCCCATATCACCGTCAATTTCTCCTCTTGTTACCAAAGCGGCAACCGAGTCGATAACAATAATATCGATAGCGCCCGAGCGCACCAAGGCCTCGGCAATTTCCAAAGCCTGCTCGCCCGAATCAGGCTGAGAAACCAAAAGACTATCAATATCAACACCCAAATTAGCGGCATAAACTGGGTCTAATGCATGCTCAACATCTATAAAAGCCGCAGTGCCTCCTGCTTTTTGAGCCTCGGCAACGCAATGAAGCGCAACGGTGGTTTTACCTGAGGACTCAGGTCCGTAAATCTCAACAATTCTTCCCTTAGGAATACCGCCGATACCAAGAGCAATATCCAAGGTTAAAGAACCTGTTTTAATATGTTCAATATTCATAGAAGCATTTTCGCCCAAGCGCATAACCGCGCCTTTGCCGAACTTCTTTTCAATTTGCTCCATCGCGGTTAAAATAGCTTTTTCCTTTTCTTCTGCCTCAACCTTTTTTATGGGAGCTTTAACATTTTGAACCTTAGCCATTTTTAAATTACCTCCGTATTTTTAACTGCCGAAACAACTCGGTCTATACCGTTTAAATCCTTTGTTACGGTTATATCCTCAAAGCCCTCTGATTTCATTATCTCGGCTACCTTATTCGCTTGATTTATTCCAACCTCAAAGCAAAGCATTCCGTTTGGCTTTAAGGAATTTTTATATATTTTAGTTATAGCCTTATAAAATTCTAATCCCTCGTCCTTAGCCTTTAAAGCGGTTTCAGGCTCGAAAGTGGTTTCGGGCGATATTTCACTCATATCCGAAACATAAGGGGGATTGCTGACAATTAAATCGTATTTTTTATCGCTAGCCGCACCTTCGAAAATATCACCTTTTATGAATTTCGCATTTTCTGCATTATGTCTTTTAATATTTTTTTCTAAATATCTTGAAGCTTCCGTATACTTTTCAACTAATGAAACATTACTGTTTTTGCATTCGAGCGCCAAGGTGATACCGATACAACCGCTCCCCGAACACAAATCAAGTATTTCGGCATTTTCTCGCTCTTTAAGATATTTAGTGCATTGTTCTGCAAGTATTTCGGTGTCCGCCCTTGGAACTAAAACACCGGGGCCCACATAATAAGGTCTTCCGTAAAAATCCCATTCGCCGAATATATATTGAAGCGGATATCTAACCTCGCGCTGATGAACAAGCGCTATTAAATTATTTTCCTGAAACTCGGTTAAATCTCGGTTATAATGGGTTAAAATTTCGGTAGCAGAAAGACCTGTTATATGTTTAATAATCTGCTTGGATTCGAAAACATAATCCTCAATACCGCATTCTTCGAGTTTTTTCTTTGTGCTGTTATATGCCTCAAATATCGTCATTCTCTGTTCCTTTTTCGGTATCTTCTATTTCTTTTTTATCTATATCGCGGTTAACATCAGGAGTCTCAGGCTCGCAAGCTCTGAGCGCCGCGATTGCGATTTCAATCATATCATCGTCAGGCTCTTTGGTGCTTATTCTTTGCATCCATAGTCCCGGAGCGGAAATTATTTTGGTTAAGAAGTTATCATATCTTCCGCAGAATTTCAAAACCTCATATCCAACACCGCAAATAACAGGTATTAAAGCGATTTTAATAAGTATCCAAAAAAGTGCATTATCATAAACACCGTCTAAAAGTATTTGAGCCACGGTTGAAAAAACAATGCTTATAAGTATCATCAAAATCATAAAGGAGGTTCCGCATCTTGGGTGGAAACGACTTTGAAGTCTAACATTCTCGACCGTTAGCTCTAATCCCTTTTCATAGCAGAAAATGGTTTTATGCTCTGCCCCGTGATACATAAAGACTCTCTTTATATCCTTCATAAATGAAATTGCAAACATATAAAGAACAAAAACCGAGAGCTTTATAAATTGCTCAATAGCAGATTTAGCAATATTAGAAAGGGTGATTTCGAAAAGCTTTTCAATACCTTTAACACAAACCCAAGGCAAAAACATAAAAAGCGCCACCGCCAAAGCAACACCCAAAACCGAGCCTACCACCATAGCAACAGTAACAAATATGTTAGTCTTCTTTTTATCCTTTTCGGTCTGCTCCTTACCGTCCTCCTCTAAATCGGTAAAGCCCGATTTTTCAGCAGAGGTCATCATAGCCTTGTATCCCTCGGTCATAGACTCAATAAAGCCCACAACACCTCTTACAATAGGAATACCCAGTATCTTATATTTTTGTTTAATGCTCTTAGTCTTAGACTTTGTAACATCTATTTCGCCGTTTGGCATTCTGACTGCCATAGCGGTCTTTTCGGGGCTTTTCATCATAATGCCCTCTATCAAAGCCTGACCGCCTATTGAAGTATATTTTGCCATTTTATAACTCCTTGTTTTCCTCTTTTTCTTCCTCTTCCGGCTGAGCCTCCTCAATCGGCTCGTAAAGGGGTAATACTATCGTAACCGTAGTTCCAACACCCTCGGTGCTTTCAACGAATAAAAGACCATCATGCTGTCTTATAATCTCGTCCGCAACCGCAAGACCTATACCAGAGCCTCTGACCGAGTTGCTTGCCTTATAAAATTTTTCCTTAATTCTTTCAAGGTCTTGGCTGGGAATACCAAGTCCCGTATCGGTAACCGAAATTCTAACACAGGCCTCTTCTTTTAATTGACTTATAAGCACCTGACCGCCGTTTTCGGTATATTTAACCGCATTATCTATAATATTTATAAATACCTGCTTTAAGCGGTTGGTATCACCCATAATAACAAGTGCTTCCTTAGGCTCGGTGAACGCCAAATCTATTCCGTTGTTTTTAGCAAGCTCAACATACATATCCGCCGACTCTCGAAGAAGCATAGTAACATCCAAGGGTTTAACCACCATAGTCATCTTACCGTTTTCCATACGCGAGAAATCAAGAAGCTCCTCAACAAGCCCTGATAATCTGTCCGCCTCGGAAAGCACAACATCAAGTCCCCTACTTACAAGCTCAGGGTCGGTATCTAAGGACATTTTTGCAGTCTCACCCCAACCTCTTATAGCGGTAAGCGGTGTTCTAAGCTCGTGCGATACCGAGGATATAAAATCGTTTTTAAGATTTTCAGCAAGACTAAGCTCCGATGCCATATAGTTAATGGTATCGCAAAGCTCACCAATTTCGTCATTTTTCTTGATATCAATTCTAGACTCGAAATCACCCATCGCGATTTTTCGCGCCATATTACTAACATCTCTTATCGGCTGAACAATGGATTTTATAAAGAAAATACCCGAAAATCCAAAGAAAGCCATAATACCAAGCGCCACAACCACCATACCTGTTGTAAATGCGAAAATCATTTTATTAGAAGAACGCATTGAGGTTATCCAACGGTAAGCCCCTAATTCCTTGCCCTTGGAATCGTATATGAGGGTTGTTCCCGCCATAATCTTTTCGCCGTCTTGCGTTTCGCTTTTTCTAACAATATCCTTTTTGGATTTTACCGCCTCGTAATAATCAGGCATTTTATCAGTAAAGGTCTGGAAACCGGTTGTTGAAACAACCAAATTCCCCTCATTATCTAGCACCTGAACCTCAATTTTGTTTTTATATTCAAATTCGCCTGCAATATTTATTGCGGTATCATAAAATGAGATTTTATCGGTTCCGTTTAATGCCGAAAATTCATAAGCATAATCGCCTGCCAAAACCTCAATCCGCTCGGTATAAATAGAAGCAAACAAAACGGAAAGCGCAACCGCCGCAGCCGTTACAACCGCCGCAACAATAATAAATATATTAATAAACCATCTTGCCGCTATACTTTTGAATTTTATTTCAAGCTGCATATTGCACTCTCCTTTCCAAAATTTTAAATTTGATTATCTGGTGTTCCACTTATAACCCATACCCCAAACAGTAACCAAATGCTTCGGGTTTGACGGGTCATCCTCAATTTTTTTGCGAAGTCTTCTCATATTAACATCAACAATTTTTTCTTCGCCGTAATAATTGCTGCCCCAAACCTTATTTAAAATATCGGTTCTATCAAGCGCAACATCAGGATTATTAAAGAAATACTCTATCATCTGGAATTCAACCTGAGTAAGCTCTATGTTAACCGAATTCTTTTGCAAGGTTCTCTTTCTGAGATTTAAGGTAAACTCACCTAATGTTATATCGTCGCTCGGGGAAACTACAACCCTCTGATTTTGCATTTCAACTCTTCGGTATAAAGAATCAACCCTCGCCAAAAGCTCGGTTGGGCTAAATGGCTTTGTTATATAATCATCTGCACCGAGCATAAGGCCGCTTATTTTGTCCATCTCCTGAGTTCTGGCAGTTAACATTATAATACCTAGGTTTTCGCTTCTCTTTCTTAGCTCCTTGCAAAGAGTAAACCCGTCCATACCCGGCATTGAAATATCAAGCAAGGCTATATCAAAGCTTTCGCCTAAATTATCGTAAATATCAAGAGCCTCCTCGCCCGAGCCGGCTTCGGTAACATTATAGCCAACACGTTTAAGGTTTATTGCTTCAAACTCTCTAATTGCAACCTCATCTTCAACTATCAG
The DNA here is from genome assembly GCA_017439585.1 of Clostridia bacterium. Taxonomy (GTDB): domain Bacteria; phylum Bacillota; class Clostridia; order Oscillospirales; family Acutalibacteraceae; genus UBA737. The sequence goes on from JAFSIV010000008.1 coordinate 34,734, forward strand.
AATATTTTTCAAAACCATTTCTCCTATTCATATAATTTAAATGCCGCTTTAACCTTTTCAAGAGTTATACCCTCTTTTTTAGCGGAATCGGAAATTCGGCAGGTGAAAACCGAACTGTTATTAGTCATAATCTCGCTTAGTTTTTCATTTTTATGCTTGCCGGTTTCCCAATCGGATAACTTAACCGTTTTAAAGTATATAAGACTTTCGCCAACAACCGCTTCTTCCTTATCATAGCGGTATATTTCTCTTATACCTCTGTCAGTATCCTTTAAAACTGCGATAGAATCGGTCCATTTATCAGGAATTGTATAAGCAAACCCGTCAACCACATTTATCATATCGGTCTGCTGGCAAACAAGATTTTCTCCTCCAAAGGAACACCACTGGGTTAAATAAAGCTTTTCGTTTAAATCAGAACGGGTAACCGAAGGAACATCCTTTTGAACCGGAATTTCCAAAATATTATCGCCGTTTATATCGGTGGTTGAAAAGCTTGCCGAACGCAGAGTTAAAAGGGTTTCCTTTGTATCGGGAGAATAAAGGGGATTTAAAAGCTTTCCTTTATCAAAATAAAGCACCTCGGTAACCGCGCCGACACCTTTAATTTCATCAATATAAACCGCCGGTTTTCCGTTTGATAAATTTGATAATATCGGCTCTGAAAAGGTTTTTGATGCACTGTCAAGCTCGCAAGAGGAAACCTCGGTAACCCCGTCATTAGTAAGCTCAAAAATCGAAGCCGAATTTTTGCTTTCGGCGGTATTTGCATTTATAATAAGAATTTCGCGTTTAGAATCCTCATTTAAATCGCAAACTAAAAAATGGGTATACCTTTCGAGCATTCGCTGAGTTAAGGTTTCATTTTCCAAATTATAAACCGCTAACTGCATTTCGCTCGTTCCATAAATCTGCCAACCAACTATCAGCTCTTTTATACCGTCATTATCGAGGTCATAAAAATCAAGCATATCAACCGAGCCTGCAACTATCTTCTGAACTGCAAAGCTCTGCCAGCTGCTACCGTCTAACCCGATATAATTTAAGTTCATGGTTGTGTTTTCGTTTTCGTAGGTACTGTAAAAAGCAAAGGCTTCGAGCAGACCGTCCCCGTTAATATCCTCTCTGATAACCGCCGAGCGATAATTACCTCTGGACGGATATTTGAAAACATAATTTTCCCCCGCCGTCTGCTTTATTACATCTGCTATTGGATTAAGCTCTCCCGAAAGCGCAGGAGGGGTTAAAAGCTCGGCTGGGTCGGCTGCCAAAAAATCACATCCGCAAAGCATTATTCCTATTAAAAATACTAATCCCAAACAGATAATTTTCCTTGCCACCGACATTCACCTCGCAAATAAATATTCACATAATTATACATAATAGATTATATCATATAAACTCTCAAAAATAAAGACATTTTGTTAATATTTTTAATTTTTTTCTAATAAGAATTTTAACCTTAATAAATTGTTTAAAAGGGGTTATGGTGACAGAGAAGCTTATACAAAAAGGCTATCTCGCAATTTTGCGAAACAGCCTTTAAAACTTTATTTACTTTTCATATCCGTTAGGATTTCCCTGTTGCCAACGCCAAGTATCCTCGCACATTTCGTCAATACCGAATTTAGCTTCCCAACCCAAAACCTCTCTTGCCTTATCAGGCTTTGCATAAACCTCGTCAGGGTCTCCGGGACGGCGAGGGTCGATAACATAAGGAACATCAATACCCGAAGCCTTAACAAAAGCATCGCGAAGCTGCAAAACACTGGTTCCGTTTCCTGTGCCTAAATTAAATGCCTCGCATCCGATATTAGAAAGCGCCCAATCAACCGCTTTAACATGACCTACCGCTAAATCTACAACATGGATATAATCTCTGACGCCAGTTCCGTCAACAGTGTTATAATCATTGCCGAAAACATGAAGCTTTTCGAGCTTTCCAACCGCAACCTGACTGATATAAGGCATTAGATTGTTCGGAATACCCTTGGGGTCTTCGCCGATAATACCGCTCTTATGAGCGCCGATAGGATTAAAATATCTCAAAAGTGCAATAGACCAGCTATCGTCTGCTATAAACAAATCGCGAAGCATTTCTTCGATAAAATATTTTGTTCTGCCATAAGGGTTAATAGCGCCGAGAGGCATACCCTCTCTTAAAGGCATTTCGGTGGCGACACCGTAAACGGTTGCCGAAGAGGAAAATACAATTTTCTTAACCGAGAATTCCGCCATAACTTCGAGCAAATATAAAGTGCTTATAAGGTTATTATCATAATATAAAACAGGCTTAGCAACCGACTCGCCAACCGCTTTAAGACCTGCGAAATGGATAACGGCTTCAATGGTGTTTTCAGAGAAAATCTTGCGCAAGGCATCTTTATCTCTAACATCCTCTTCATAGAACTTAATCTTTTTGCCGGTTATTTTCTCAACTCGCTTCAGAGATTCGCTGCTACTGTTATCAAGATTATCAATAACAATAACATCATATCCCGCATTTAACATTTCAACGCAGGTATGACTTCCTATGTAACCTGCACCGCCTGTAACTAAAATTGCCATAATAAAAACCTCCGAAATTATTTTTTCTTTTTTCTTGTTTTAATGCCCGAATCCTCAATAATCTTTTCAGGTGCCGTTTCCAAAAGTTCGGGATTTTTAAGAAGCTTACCCATTTTTCTGAAAGCCGCCGCAAAATAAGCGCCTGAACATATTCTTTCGTCCATAGTAATCGCTAAGGGCAATACCTTTTCTAAAACAATCTCATCGCCCTGTTTTTTAGGTACTTCCTTTAAATTCCCCATTGTCATAAAAATACTGGTTGTTCCGAAATTATAGCAATGATGATATGTAGCATTAGTTCTTATCGAAATAAGATTTGAAATTGCAAGACTGTTATGGAAAGGAGACATATCTATTATCTTTTTAGGAAGCAAGCCATAACGGTCTAACAGCTTGAAGAAAGGCACACCAACCGTTAAAAGACCTGGAACGCTGAGTAAGAATTTAATCATTTTCTCGGTGCCGTTATTATCGGGAGAATTGCGGTTTTCCTCAACAAACGCTTCAATTTTGCGATTCACTTCAAAAACATTATCGGTTAACTCAAAATACATTTTAGACATTGTTCCATGGCCGTCTTCACCCTTTAAAACAACCATAGCAACCGAATATTCATTTCTGGCATACACCTTTTTGTTAACAATAAATCTATTTACCTCAGGATATTCTGCCGCAGTTTGCAAATAAGCCGCAATAATAACTGCCATGTGGCTTACCGCTCTGCCCTCTTTTCTCGTTTTATTAACATAAGCTTGAATAGGCTCATATGGTATTTCTATGGTGACCATATTCATAGCATCGATACGCTCTTTCATTATATGAGCCGCAACCTTATACATCGGGTCAATATTTTTAAGTTTAGTACCGTCCGCTCGCATATTATCCCCCATTTTACTCGAAACTTATACACAATATAAATTATATTGTCAAACGCTTATCAAGTATACCATATTTCGACCGTTTTTACAAGATTTTTTTAAAATATAAAAGGAAAGGTTAACAAGAATTTATCTTGCTAACCTTTCCTCTAACTGTTTCATAATATTTTTATCGGGTTCCGATATGTTTTCAAATCTAAATGGAATTTTCAAATCTTCGTATTTAGATTTGCATAGTTTCTTGAATGGCAAAAGCTCTGTTTTTTCTAAAAATTTAAGATTTTCAGTTATTTTCTTTAAACCTTTAATATTTTCCTCTGTATCATTTAAGGTTGGTATTATAACCTGCCTTATGCGGTAAGGAATTTTCTTTTCTTCTAAAATCTTTAAAAATTCAAGCGGTTTTTCAATACCGCAACCAACATTTTCGCGGTATAATTCGTCGGTTGTATATTTAATATCAAGCAAAACAAAATCAGTAAATTCAAGTGCTTCTAAAACTGCCTCGTTTATAATGCTTCCCGAGGTATCAAGACAGGTGTTTATCCCTTTTTGCTTGCAAAGAGAAAAAACCTCTTTAACAAATTCCGCCTGCATTAAAGGCTCACCGCCCGAAAGGGTTATTCCGCCCTTTGCACCAAAATATTCGCGGTATTTCAAAGCGTTTTGAACTAAATCCTCAGCCGTTATTTCCTCACCGCCCGAAAACTCCCAGGTTTCAGGGTTATGGCAGCAACCACACCTTAAATTACAGCCCTGTAAAAAAGCTATAAAGCGGATACCCGGTCCGTCCAAAGTACCGAGGGTTTGAATAGAATTAATTTTACCTTTTATTAAGCTCATTTTTTATTCCTCTTATTTTAAAACCGCCTAGTTTTAGCTAAGCGGTTTTAATCTTTAATAACAAATCAAACTAAATTGCCTCATGGAATGTACGGCTTATAACCTCGCGTTGCTGCTCCTTAGATAACTTATGGAAGTTAACCGCATACCCCGAAACACGAATGGTTAAATTCGGATATGCCTCAGGGTCATTATAAGCCTCTATCAAGGTTTCGCGGTTCAAAACATTTATATTTATATGGTGAGCGCGTTTTAAGAAATAACCGTCCAAAATAGCAACTAGGTTTTCTGCCCTCTCGTCATCTGTTTTGCCAAGGGTATCAGGGGTGATTGAGAAGGTGTTAGAAATACCGTCTCGGCAATCATCATAGCTTAATTTTGCAACCGAGTTCAAGGAAGCCAATGCACCCCTCTCCTCGCGGTTATGCATTGGGTTAGCGCCGGGGGCAAAAGCTGCGCCTGCTTCTCTGCCGTCAGGAGTAGCACCTGTATTTTTACCATACATAACATTTGAGGTGATAGTGAGTACCGACAAGGTATGAATAGCATCTCTGTAAGTCGGGGTTTTTCTAAGCTCAGTAATCATTTTATGGGTCATTTCTTTTGCAATTAGGTCAACCCTATCGTCGTCATTACCGAATTTTGGGAAATCACCCTCGGTTTTAAACTCGGTGATAAAGCCGTTCTCATCCTTTATAGGCTTAACTTTTGCAAATTTGATAGCGCTCAAAGAATCGGCAACAACCGAAAGACCTGCGATACCGAAAGCCATAAAACGCTCAACATCAGTATCATGCAAAGCCATTTGAGACTTCTCATAAGCATACTTATCGTGCATATAGTGAATGATATTCATTGTATTAACATAAAGCTTACAAAGCCAGCCTAAATAAATATCAATTCTTTCCATAACCTCGTTATAATCTAGCTTTTCGCGGTCTAAAACCGGCATCTGAGGACCGATATGAATACCGCTTGTTGTATCATAACCACCATTAATAGCGATAAGCAAAAGCTTAGCTAAATTACAACGCGCGCCGAAAAACTGCATCTGCTTGCCAACCTTCATAGCCGAAACACAGCAAGCAATAGCATAATCGTCTCCGTAAATATCGCGCATAACATCGTCGTTCTCGTACTGAATAGAATCAGTATCGACCGATACCTTTGCGCAGAACTTCTTAAAGCCCTCAGGCAAGGAATTAGACCAAAGCACCGTTAAATTAGGCTCAGGAGAAGAACCTAGGGTATAAAGGGTATTAAGAATACGGAAGCTAGACTTTGTAACCAAGGTTCTGCCGTCTTCACCCATACCGCCGACTGCCTCAGTAATCCACATTGGGTCGCCGCCAAACAATTCGTTATATTCGGGTGTTCTTAAATGACGCGCCATTCTAAGTTTCATAACAAAATCGTCTATTAGCTCTTGCGCCGAAGCTTCATCTAAAACGCCGTTCTTTATATCTCTCTCGATATAAATATCGAAGAAGGTGCTAACGCGACCTAAGGACATTGCCGCTCCGTTTTGCTCTTTAATAGCGGCAAGATACGCAAAATAGGTCCACTGTATAGCCTCGCGGGCATTCTTTGCAGGCTCGCTTATATCAAAGCCATACATCTCTGCCATTTCCTTCATATAACCCAAAAATAGAATTTGGCGATAAATTTCTTCTTTTAGACGGATAGTTTCAGCGTTAAAGTTTTCACCCTCTAACTTAGCCATATCATTTTTCTTTTCTTCTATCAATCTATCAATGCCGTAAAGGGCTACTCTACGGTAATCGCCTATAATTCTTCCTCTGCCGTAAGCATCGGGAAGACCTGTTATAACATGGCATCTGCGGGCTAAACGCATCTCGTCGGTATATGCTCTGAAAACACCGTCATTATGGGTAGTTCTGTAACGAAACTCCTCCTCGATTTTTTCGCTGAGCTTATATCCGTAAGCCTCGCAAGCCTGACGCACCATTCTCATACCGCCAAAGGGATTAACACCTCTTTTTAAGGGGCGGTTGGTCTGCAAACCAACAATAATCTCGTTTTCTTCATCAATATAACCGGGAGAATAACTGGTTAAAGAGGAAACAGTTGCAGTATCAATATCCAAAACACCGCCATATTGACGTTCTAATTTAAAAAGGGCATTAAGCTTGTCCATCAAAGCGCTTGTTCTTTCGGTTGCGCCGCTTAAAAAGTCGCCCTCGCCCTTATATTCGGCATAATTCAACTGAATAAAATCGCGAACATTGATTTCGTCATTCCAAGCACCCGATTTAAATCCGTTCCAATTTTTATGTTCCATTATATTTCCTCCGAAAAGATTATCAGTTTAAAAAAGGCGACTCAGCTTAAAATAAAAACTGAATCGCCCAGACGGTCGGCAAACACAGCTCATACTCCCTTGCAGTTATCTGCAAAAAATCCGTCAGTCGTATGAGCTGATTATATTCTACAACACATTTTGACTTTTGTCAACAATATATTGTGTTATTTTTTAAACAAAACTACAAAATATATGTTTTGCACATATTTTTTATTTTTTGTCTTAATAAACCCTGTTGTTTTTCACAACAGGGTTTAAAAGTGAATTTTAAGCTTCCGCAGTTTCAACTGCTTCCTCGACAAAATCTAATGTTTCCTCGATTTCTTCCTCTTCAGGTTGGTTGTATTTAGCGGGAGATATTTCCTCACACTTCATACCTGTACCCGCAGGAACAAGCTTACCGATAATAACATTTTCTTTAAGGCCGAATAACGGGTCTGCCTTGCCCTTGATAGCAGCTTCGGTAAGAACACGGGTGGTTTCTTGGAAGGAAGCGGCGGACAAGAAGGACTCGGTTGCAAGAGAAGCCTTGGTAATACCAAGCAAGGTTGCTTGATAAGTAGCCTTTGTAAGACCCTCTTCACCCGCATCAATACGAGCTTGAACTGCCTTATTAGCATCTGAAATTTCCTTATATTCATAGCTTACATTCTGCAACAAATCGGTTGAGCCTGCATCGGTGATGCGAAGCTTCTTCATCATCTGACGAACGATAACCTCAATGTGCTTATCGTTGATATCAACACCTTGTGTGCGATATGCATTTTGAATTTCAGCTATAATATATTGTTGAACTGCCTCAGGTCCCTGAGCCTCTAAAATATCCTGCGGATACTTAGAACCCGGGATAAGCATATCACCGGCATGAACAAAGTCGCCATCACTAACAAGCGGTCTGATACCGTAAGGAATAGTAACCTTTTCCTCGGTTTTAAGCTCGTCATTAGTAATAATGATAACATTGCTCTTCTTTTCCTCAGAAATACGAACAGTACCGTCTATCTTAGCGATTAAGCCGCAACGCTTAGGTCTTCTGGCTTCAAAAAGCTCTTCAACACGGGGAAGACCCTGAGTAATATCCTCAGTTGATGCGATACCGCCGGTATGGAAGGTACGCATTGTAAGCTGAGTACCGGGCTCACCGATAGACTGAGCAGCAACGATACCAACTGCTTCACCTGTTGTAACAGGTTTTGCGGTTGCAAGGTTACGACCGTAACACTTTTTACATACACCGTGATGGCTATGGCAAGTAAGCACAGAGCGGATTTCAATACTGGTAATACCTGCATCAACTATCATTTGAGCAGCATCGCCTGTAATCATATCCTCCTTAGACCAGATAACCTCACCGGTTTCAGGATGAACTGCATCATGAAGCAAGTATCTGCCTTCAAGACGCTCTGCCAAAGGCTCTAAGATATGGTTACCGTCTTTAATATCAAATACGGTTAAGCCTTCTTCGGTTCCACAGTCGTTCTCGCGAACGATAACATCCTGCGCAACGTCAACAAGACGACGGGTTAGATAACCCGAGTCAGCCGTTCTAAGAGCGGTATCGGCAAGACCTTTACGCGCACCACGAGAGGAAATGAAGTATTCAAGAACGTTTAGGCCCTCACGGTAGTTAGCACGAATCGGAACTTCAATAACCTTACCTGCGGTATTTGCAATAAGTCCGCGCATACCTGCAAGCTGTCTAATCTGAGCCATAGAACCACGGGCACCGGAGTCTGCCATCATAAATATCGGATTGAACTCATCAAGGTTGCCTTTAAGTGCGTCTGCAACATCCTCGGTAGCCTTGTTCCAGATATCAATTACATGGCGGCTTCGCTCATCGTCATTAATAAGACCGCGGCGATAATCTCTTGTTACAAAATCAATATCCTTTTCCGCATCGCTTAAAATCTTCTTTTTCTCAGGAGGAATAACAGCGTCGATAACCGCAACTGTTATAGCGCCCTTAGTAGAATATTTGAAGCCGGTAGCCTTGATATTATCAAGCACGATAGCTGATTTGCTGGTTCCGTGAATGGTGATGCATTTATCAATTATTTTACCTAATTGCTTTTTGCCAACCTTATTCTGAATAATATCATCATTGCTTTCAACAACGGTTTTGGTTGGGTCTTTAAGCTTAAAGCACCATTCAAGGTCAAGGGCGGTATCGGGATTGCTTCTGTTAACAAAACCTAAGTCCTGCGGAATAGATTCATTGAAAATAATGAAACCTACTGTACACCAAATAAGCTTTGAAGCACCCTCGCCATCAGTTATTCTAACTCTGATAGGAGCATGAAGACCGATAACACCGTCATTATAAGCCATAATAGCTTCATTTTTATCTCTGAATATCTTGTTAGTACCGTTTTCATCAGCCTTAACAATGGTTAAATAGTAAGAACCTAAAACCATATCCTGAGTAGGAACAGCAACAGGCTTACCGTCAGAGGGTTTTAAAAGGTTATTAGCAGCAAGCATTAAAAGACGAGCTTCTGCCTGAGCCTCTGCTGAGAGAGGCACGTGAACAGCCATTTGGTCGCCGTCAAAGTCGGCATTATAAGCTGTACAAACAAGGGGGTGAAGTTTAAGAGCTTTACCCTCAACCAAAACAGGCTCGAATGCCTGAATACCAAGTCTGTGAAGTGTTGGCGCGCGGTTTAAGAGAACGGGGTGTTCCTTAATAACCGTTTCGAGAGCATCCCAAATTTCAGTTGAAGCACGCTCAACCATCTTTCTTGCAGACTTAATATTTACAACCTTTTTGGTTTCAACAAGTCTCTTCATAACGAAGGGCTTAAAGAGTTCAAGCGCCATTTCCTTAGGAAGACCGCACTGATACATTTTAAGTTCAGGACCTACAACGATAACCGAACGACCTGAATAGTCAACACGCTTACCGAGAAGGTTCTGACGGAAACGGCCCTGCTTACCTTTAAGCATATCAGAAAGGGATTTAAGGGCACGGTTGTTAGGACCGGTAACCGGCTTTCCGCGTCTGCCGTTATCAATAAGAGCGTCAACCGCTTCTTGAAGCATTCTCTTCTCGTTACGAACGATAATATCAGGAGCGCGAAGTTCTAATAATCTCTTCAAACGGTTGTTACGGTTAATAACTCTTCTATATAGGTCGTTTAAATCACTTGTTGCAAAACGTCCACCGTCTAACTGCACCATAGGACGCAAATCAGGCGGAATTACCGGAATAACATCAAGTATCATCCACTCAGGACGGTTACCCGACTGTCTGAACGCTTCAAGCACCTCTAAACGCTTTAAAATGCGAAGATGTCTCTGTCCCGAAGCGGTTTCAAGCTCCTCGCGAAGCTCTGCGCAGGTTTTATCAAGGTCTATTTCGCATAGCAATTTCTTGATTGCCTCAGCACCCATGCCTGCCTCGAAATCATCCTCATATTTTTCGCGCATATCGCGGTATTGCTTTTCATTTAAAAGCTGTTTCTTTTCAAGGGGAGTTGAACCGGGATCGGTTACGATATATTGAGAGAAATAAAGTACCTGTTCAAGCGCTTTGGGGGTAACATCAAGAACTAAGCCCATACGGGATGGGATAGTCTTGAAATACCAGATATGCGAAACAGGAGCTGCAAGCTCAATAGAGCCCATACGCTCACGGCGAACCTTAGCGCGTGTTACCTCAACGCCGCAACGCTCGCAGACCTTACCCTTATAACGAATACGCTTATACTTTCCGCAATGACATTCCCAGTCCTTTTGAGGTCCAAAAATGCGTTCGCAGAAAAGACCGCTCTGCTCGGGCTTTAAGGTTCTGTAATTTATAGTTTCCGGCTTGGTAACCTCGCCGTATGACCAGCTTCTAATCTGTTCAGGAGACGCAAGTCCGATTTTTATTGATTCAAATTCAATTTCTGCCATAATTGCCCTCCATTACTCATCGTCTTCAAGCTCGTCGCCTGAAAAATCGTCGTCATCATTATCAAAAGCGATAGCCTCGCCGTTTTCATCCTCTAAGCCGTAGCCTGCGAGAGTATCAACAACGGTTTCACTCTTAAATTCTTCTTCCATAGAGAAATCCTCGTTTTCGGGGATAGACGGCAAACCAATATCCAAATCATCATCAAAGGTTTGCTTTAAGTCAATTTCTTCCTCAAACTCGTCTAACACCTTAACATCAAGTCCCAAAGACTGCAATTCCTTAATAAGAACCTTAAAGGACTCAGGAACGCCCGGCTTCGGAATGTTCTGACCCTTAACAATAGACTCATAGGTCTTAACACGGCCAACAACATCATCCGACTTAACGGTTAGGATTTCTTGCAAGGTATAAGCAGCACCGTAAGCTTCAAGTGCCCAAACTTCCATCTCACCGAAACGCTGACCGCCGAACTGAGCTTTACCGCCAAGAGGCTGCTGGGTAACAAGTGAGTACGGACCGGTTGAACGGGCGTGAATCTTATCGTCAACCAAGTGGTGAAGTTTAAGGTAATACATATAACCAACGGTTACAGGGTTATCAAAAGGTTCACCTGTTCTACCGTCAAACAACTGAGTCTTAGCATCCTCTCTCAAAGGAATACGAGAGAAATCAAGACCTGCTGTATCTTTAAATTTATATTCATCAGCCTTGGTATATTCCTCAGCCATATTGAAGCATTTTCTAATGTCTTCCTCGTGCGCACCGTCGAATACAGGTGTGCAGATATTCCAGCCAAGTGCTCTTGCGGCATAGCCCAAGTGAACTTCAAGCACCTGACCGATATTCATACGGGAAGGAACGCCCAAAGGATTAAGAACTATATCAAGCGGAGTACCGTCGGGTAAGAAAGGCATATCCTCGCTTGGAAGTATTCTTGATACAACACCCTTGTTACCGTGTCTACCTGCCATCTTATCGCCGACAGAAATCTTACGCTTCTGAGCAATATAGCAACGAACAACAACATTAACACCGGGGCTAAGCTCGGATGCGTTTTCTCTTGTGAACACCTTAACATCTACGATAGTACCGTATTCACCGTGAGGCACTCTGAGAGAGGTATCTCTAACCTCGCGGGCTTTTTCACCAAATATTGCGCGGAGAAGTCTTTCCTCTGCGGTGAGCTCGGTTTCACCCTTAGGAGTAACCTTACCAACAAGAATATCGCCTGCGGAAACCTCGGCGCCAATGCGGATAATACCGCGCTCGTCAAGGTCTTTAAGAGCATCTTCGCCAACATTGGGGATATCTCTTGTTATTTCCTCAGGTCCAAGCTTGGTATCGCGACATTCAAGCTCATATTCCTCAATATGAATAGAGGTGTAAATATCCTCGCGAACAAGTCTTTCGTTAATTAAAACAGCGTCCTCATAGTTATAACCTTCCCAAGTCATAAAGCCGATAAGGGCATTACGACCAAGAGAAATTTCACCGCCTGAGGTTGCAGGACCGTCAGCAATAACCTCGCCCTCAGCGATTTGCTGACCCACTGAAACAACAGGTCTCTGGTTAATACAAGTGCCATGGTTTGAACGCAGGAATTTGATAAGCTTATAATCGTCAAGCTCGCCGTTTTTAGCGCGAATAGTAATACTGTCTGCCGAAACAAAGGTAACCTCACCAGCTCTGCGCGCTAAAACAACAACGCCTGAATCGATAGCAGCCTTATATTCCATACCGGTTGCAACAATCGGGTTTTCGGGTTTTAATAGCGGCACTGCCTGCTTCTGCATGTTTGAACCCATGAGCGCACGGTTGGTATCATCATTTTCAAGGAAAGGAATCATAGCAGTTGCAACGGATACAACCATTTTAGGTGATACATCCATAAACTCTGCGCGATTTGCCTCAACCTCTTGGAAGCCGTCACGATAACGGGCATTAACCTTTGTACGAGTAAAGTTACCCTTATCGTCAATAGGCTCATTAGCCTGAGCCACGATATAATCGTCCTCTTCGTCAGCAGTCATATAAACAACTTCGTCTAAAACTCTGCCGTTTTCAACTCTGCGGAAGGGAGTTTCAATAAATCCATACTTATTAATCTTTGCAAAGGTTGCTAAGTAGGAGATAAGACCGATGTTAGGACCTTCGGGAGTCTCGATAGGACACATACGGCCATAGTGTGTATAGTGAACGTCTCGAACTTCGAATGAAGCTCTGTCTCTTGACAAACCGCCAGGACCTAATGCCGACAAACGACGCTTATGAGTAAGCTCGGAAAGCGGGTTTGTTTGGTCCATAAACTGAGAAAGCGGAGAAGAACCAAAGAATTCTTTAATAGCGGCAACAACAGGACGGATATTAATTAGCGACTGCGGAGTGATAGCTGCGGGGTCTTGCGACTGCAAGGTCATCTTCTCGCGAACAACTCTTTCCATTCTGGAAATACCGATTCTGAATTGATTTTGCAAAAGCTCTCCAACCGAACGGATACGACGGTTGCCCAAGTGGTCAATATCGTCAACCTCTCCGACATTATGAGCCAAACCTAAGAAATAGCTAACTGACGCGAAAATATCATCAATAACAATATTTTTCGGGATAAGGTCATCAGCGTTTTCTAATAAAGCGGCGCGAATGTCCTCTTTATTATCATTGTTTTCGATAATTGCCTTTAATACTTCAAAGGAAACCTTTTCGTTAATGCCAAGACGGTCTAGCTCTGCGAGTTCATCCGCGGTAAAATCAACGAAATCGGAAAGATTAACCATTCCGTTTGATAAAACCTTAACCTCGCTAACATTACCCTCTGGGTCCATAGCATTAATATAAACCTGATTAACGCCCTTCTTCTCAATTTCGAGAGCAAGCTCCTTAGAAACGGTGGTATCAGCATCTGCTAAAATTTCGCCGGTCATCGGGTCAACAACAGGGCGCGACAAAACAGCACCTCTGATACGACCGGAAATGCTTAACTTCTTATTATATTTGTAACGACCAACGCGAGATATATCATAGCGGTGAGCATCAAAGAATAATTGCTCTAAGTAGCTCTTAGCACCCTCTATGGTAACAGGCTCGCTAGGACGAAGCTTTTTATAAACCTCAACCAAAGCCTCTTCAACCGACTTTGTATCGTCAGCATCCAAGGTGGCGGCTAAACGCTCGTCCTCTCCAAAAACCTCTCTGATCATATCATTTGTTCCAAGACCTAAGGCTCTAACAAATGTTGTGATAGGAAGCTTGCGGTTTTTATCTATTCTAACATAAAGCACATCTGCGGCAGATGTTTCATATTCAAGCCAAGCTCCGCGATTAGGAATAATGGTAGAGGAGAAAAGCTTTTTGCCGGTTTTCTCGTCAACCTTAACAGCGTAATAAACGCCCGGTGAACGAACCAACTGCGAAACAATCGCACGCTCTGCACCATTGATAACAAATGTTCCCGATTCGGTCATAAGGGGGAAATCTCCCATAGAAACTTCGCTTTCCTTAATCTCGCCGGTTTCGGTGTTTACAAGGCGGGCTGTAACCCTCAAGGGAGCGGCATAAGTAGTGTCGCGAGCCTTACATTCGGTAACATCATATTTCGGTGTATCGTCGAGACGGTAATCAATAAAGCTTAATTGCAGGTTACCGCTATAATCGGTTATAGCCGACATATCTCTGAAAACTTCTTTCAGACCTTCCTCAACAAACCACTTGTATGAGTCCTTTTGGATTTCAATAAGATTAGGCATGTCGATGACTTCTTTAATCTTAGAAAAAGTCATACGCTCATTGCTACCTAACTTGACGGGTTTTACCATTGAAGTTGACTTCATAGGTATACAATCACTCCTCCGCAAAATTTCGGCATATTTAGTGCCATTAGACAAGCTTTGACGATAGATATTGTGGTGTTTTATAATTCGCTAAAAAGGGCTTAAAAATATAATAAGTGCACAATACCCCATCATCATTAGTAATTTACAATTATATACTAAAAAAATCCATAAGTCAAGCCCTATTTTTCTAAAAATTTAAAATTATTCAAGTTAATTTTTAACAAATTTTATATTTGCTATTCAAACAATTTGACGAAATTTTAAGCCCTATAACAATGTTTTTTAAAAATACAAGCCTTTTTTGTCGAAACAAAAAATATTTTATAGGTGTATTCCTTTAAGTTAAAGGCAATAATTTTATTGAAAAAAGAATCAAAGAGGGCTTTAAAATGTATAACAATAAGGTTTTCATTTGCGGGGTAGATACTTCAAAGCTACCTTTATTAAAGGAAAAAGAAAAGGAGGAGCTTTTAAAGAAAATAAAACAGGGCGATACCCTCGCCCGAGACGAGCTTATAAACGGAAATTTAAGACTCGTTTTAAGCGTTATACAGAGATTTACAGGCAGAGGCGAAAATATTGACGACCTTTTTCAAATAGGTTGTATCGGTCTAATTAAAGCAATAGATAACTTTGATATAACCCAAAATGTCAGATTTTCAACCTATGCCGTTCCAATGATAATTGGTGAAATCAGACGTTATCTCAGAGACAATAATTCCATAAGAGTAAGCCGTTCTATCAAAGACACCGCCTATAAAGCTATGCAAATCAAAGAACAGCTTTTAAGAGAAAATCAGGAAGAACCCACCGTTGAAGAAATCGCAAAAGCGTTGGGTATGCCGAAAAGCGATGTGGTTATCGCGCTCGAAAGCATCGTAAACCCCATGTCGATTTACGACCCAATTTATTCCGACGGCGGAGATACTATATATGTATTAGACCAACTCGGCGATAAAAACGACGATACGAATTGGCTCGACGAAATTGCCTTCAAGGAGGCAATAAAAGATTTATCCGACCGCGAAAAGCTTATTTTATCCCTTAGATTTATGCAGGGCAAAACCCAAATGGAAGTATCAAGCGAAATCGGTATTTCGCAGGCTCAGGTTTCAAGACTCGAAAAAGGCGCTATCGAAAAGATAAAAAATTAAAAATTTTAAAGGCTTGGGAAAATCCCAAGCCTTTTGCTATTCAGTATAAAAACAATCCTCTTTCCATTTTTGAGGGTTAGTATCAATATAAAATAATATCCGTTTTGGCTATAATCATAATCTTTTAACCTTGTTGGTTTGCGGTTTGGTAAATTCATTTTTTATTTTTTGTCTTTAATAAATTCTGCAATATCTTCAATTTTACAATTTAATACGGAACATAGTTTATCTATTGTTTTAGTCTCCACATTTTCGTTCGCTTTTAGTCTTCTTATGGTTTTGCTATCAATGCCACACTTTTCACGCAATTTATAGGTAGAAAAACCTTTTTCTTTCATCGTAATCCATAATTTATCAAACACTATCATAAAACAACCCCCTTGACATTTATTATTATGGGGATTATAATCTCAAATATTAAGGGGATATAATCCCCATAAGGAGAATGGATTATGATTAAACGTGTTGTTATTGCAGGTTACAGGGATTATTAATTATTCCATATAAAAACTATATTGATTTTTATTTTTATATATGGTAAAATTTATTTGCGACGCAAACTGAATAAAAAACTCTAACGACGGGAAAATACCTTGGTAAAAGGTGTTTCCCTTATCCCTCGTTGGAGTTAGTTTGCGTCGCAACAAACTGAGGGTAAACACTTTTTCGGCACACCTTTCGGGGTGTGCTTTTTTATTGAGGTGAATTATGGAAAATAAAAAATTACCAACCAAACGAGTTGTTATTGCAGGTTGCAGAGATTACGAAAATTACGAACAAGCAAAAGAGTTTATTGATATATGTTTATCTAATGTTCGAAAAGAAAATGAAATTATTATTGTTTCGGGCGCTGCCAGAGGTGCAGATGCTATTGGAGAGCGGTATGCAAAAGAAAATGGTTTCAGGATTGAAAAATACCCTGCCGATTGGGAAAAATACGGCAAAAGCGCAGGACCTATAAGAAATAAGCAAATGGCAGAAATCAGCGATTATGTAATCTGTTTTTGGAACGAAAAAAGCAAGGGCACAAAATCAATGATAGATTATGCGAAAAAATTAAATAAGCCTGTTAAAATTAAAATTATATAAAACGGTAAATTTTCATACTCAATATTAATTTGGTTAAGGGCGTGCCCGTCGCGGCATGAGCGACAATATAATAAATTTTAGTTGTTTTGTATTGGATAATGCCTTCGACGTCCCGTCAGGTTTTAACATTTTCGGGCGACTCATAATCGCCCTTTTGTTTAATGTATTGCTTTGTGCTAATGTTAATCTTTAAATCATCAGTTGGGGAATGAGAAAAAATTTTTTTATAGGTTTTTGAAAAATATGATAGATTTTGGAATCCGCTTTGATAGGCACTTTCCGACACATTGCATTCACCCGATTTAAGCTTGGCTTTAGCGTGGGTGCAACGAACAATATTTAAAAATTGGTTAATGGTGTTTCCCGTTACCTCCTTGAAAATATGACATAAATACGATTTACTGATATTCATATATTCACTTATATTATCAAGCGTAAGCTCTCCGGAAAAATTATCATAAATATACTCGGTGGTTTTTTTAACAAGCTCTATCTTTTTATTTGGGATTTTTTCTTGGATATTAATACTTTTCTCGCGCGATATTATTGAAAGTAAAACCTTGCAATATCCCTCAACGGCATCTTTGAAATTGTTTGGTTGACTATTAAGCTCGTTCAGAATTCTTTTATATATGTCAAGGGCGGCAGGAGCAGTGCTTTTGTTTGGGAGCTCTGAAAACGAGCGACCATACATATCACTCCAAATAATAAGACAATGGTAGGTGCATTTGTCGTCAGAGGTTAGCATTTCGTGCAGTTGATATTTATTGATAACAGCGATATCGTTTTCTTTAAAGGTGTTTTCAATGCCGTCGCAGATGACTGTGAGAGTACCGCTTATTACAAGCAAAAGCTCGATGTTTTTGTGCCAATGCATACATATTTTTTCGTTACTGCAAAGGGTATCAATATGATAAATTATTCTTAAATTATTATCTATATAATGATTACCGTGGTGTTCATATGGCATCTTAAACAACTCCTTTTTTACAAATTATATAACAGAACATTAAAAAAAGCAAGATAGTGTTAATAATCAGTGGTTTTATTGCTTTGTTTTTACTATTAAGTTTAATATAATTAAAATATACATAAATGAAGGAGTGTATGAAAATGTATAATTTTCCAATCGGAGTTATGGTTGAATCCTTTAAACTTCCGTTCAAAGAGGCGGTTGAAAACGCAGCCAAATTGGGTGCCAAAGGAATCCAGATGTATACAACAACGGGTGAGATGGCGCCTGAAAATTTAACCGAACAAAAAATCAAAGAAATTCTAGACATTGTTAAATCAAACGGATTGGTATTTTCGGCTCTTTGCGGTGATTTCGGCGGTCTGTCTGATTCAGAACGCAATAAGGAACGCGTAGAGCGTCTGAAACGCGTTATGGAACTGGCGCTTAAACTTGAAACTAATATAGTAACTACCCATATTGGCGTTGTTCCTGTTGATAGAAAGCATTCGCGTTATGGTGTTATGCAGGAGGCATGCTACACACTCGCCGAATTTGCAGATAGCCTAAACTCACATTTTGCTATCGAAACCGGACCCGAAACAGCAATGGTATTAAAAGACTTTTTAGATTCTCTTGATTCAAGAGGTGTGGCGGTAAATCTTGATCCAGCAAACTTTGTTATGGTAACGGGCGATGATCCGGTTAAGGCAGTATACACGCTTAAAGATTATATTGTTCATACTCATGCTAAGGATGGTATAAAACTTTTAGATGTTAGACCCGAGATTATTTATGGTGTAGAAAAAGCCACTGAGGAAGAAGCATGGGGCAAGGCATTTGAGGAGGTTCCGCTCGGAAAGGGTAAGGTTGATTTTGATAACTATCTTAAAGCTCTTGAAGATATAGGCTACAAAGGCTTCTTGACTATTGAACGCGAGGTAGGAGAAAATCCGGCCTCAGATATAAAAACCGCATTTGAATTTCTTACAAGAAAGATAAAGGAGAATTAACTATGAAAAAGATTAAAGTTGCTATTATTGGTGTTGGCTCGATTGCACAGGCACATATTTCTGCGTATTTATCAGATGAGCGCTGTGAATTATATGCTTTTTGTGACATTGATGAGAATCGCCTCAAAAGTGTTGGCGAGAAGTTTGGTGTCACCCATCTCTACACTGATAAGGACGAGATGCTAAAAAATTGTCCCGAGATAGATGTTGTAAGTGTTTGCACATGGAATAATTCTCATGCCGAATGTTCTATCGCAGCTCTTAATGCAGGTAAAAACGTACTTTGTGAAAAGCCTATGGCTATGAATGCCCAAGAAGCTCAAGCTATGAAAAAAGCCGCAGAGCAAAACGGCAAGCTATTAATGATAGGCTTTGTTCGTCGTTACGGCAATGATGCAAAGGTTATCAAGGATTTTATTGATAATGGTAATTTTGGCGATATATATTATACAAAAGCTACATATTTAAGAAGAGCAGGCGCCCCTAAGGGTTGGTTCTGTGACAGTGAACTTTCCGGAGGTGGACCGCTTATTGATTTGGGTGTGCATGTTATTGATTTAGCACGATATCTTTCGGGAGGACCTAAGCCTGTTTCGGTTTATGCAGCAACCTTTAATAAATTAGGTAACCGCGAGCATTTAAAGTTTAATACTCGTTGGGGTATTGATTCGGAAAAATCAGTTTTTGATGTTGAGGATTTAGCAACTGCACTTATCCGATTTGATAACGGAATGGTTATGGCACTTGAAGCAAGTTTCAGCCTTAATATTAAAGAGGATGTGGGTACAGTTCAACTGTTCGGCGATAAGGCGGGCGCGATTATAGGTTCTGATATAGAGATGTTTACCGAAGAAAACGGTTATTTAACTAACACAAGCCTTAAATGTACTACGGACTCAAGCTTTTTGAACAGCGGAATGTTTTTTGGCGAGATTCATCACTTCCTTGATTGCGTTTGTGATAATGTGGAATGTATTTCCCCCGCCGAAGAAGGTGTGCTACTTATGAAAATACTCGATGCGGCTTATGAATCGGCAAGAACAGGTCATGAAGTAGAAATTAAATAACTAAAAAATTGTGCTATTAACACAATATGGGGACAGTATTATTCTATTCGTTTGCGTGGCAACCGAATAACATGCTGTGTTAATCTTCCTTGCCGTTATGGAGATTTAATCCCTATTTGTGTTTACATATAACGGTAGAATGGAGATTAAAATGAAAACATCAGTTTCTTCTTATAGTTTTGCGTCTATGATGATGAAGTATGGTGATACCCACCTCACAATTATTGAAAAAGCTAAAAATATAGGCTTTGATGCAATAGAATTCACCGACCTTGATGTTCCCGAAGGCCAAACCGAGCTCGAGTATGCCAAAGCAATTAAAGCTGAAGCTCAAAGAGTTGGACTCGAAATATCGGGGTATAGCATTTCTGCGGATCTGCTTTCAGGTAGCGGTGGCGACCTTGATAAAGAAATTGAGCGAATAAAAGCAAAGATTGATGTGGCAGAAGCACTTGGAACTAAACTCGTGCGTCACGACGCAACATTCTCGTTTTTAAATAACAAACGCGGATATAACGGCTTTGTTAATGTACTTGACCGCCTTGCTTACGGTTGTAGAGAAATAACCCAATACGCTAAGTCAAAGGGAATAAGAACCGCTGTGGAAAACCATGGGTTTTTCTGCCAGGACTCCGATAGAATAGAGTTGCTTGTAAATACCGTTGCAGATGAAAACTTTGGAATTCAGCTTGATATGGGTAATTTTCTTTGTGTGGACGAAAATCCTGCAACAGCAGTTGGTAGATGTGCGCCTTATGCATTTAATTTGCATGCTAAGGATTTCATTTTCAAAAACGGTGAAGAGGGTTATCCGGGAGCCGGTTTTATGCAAA
Organism: Clostridia bacterium; assembly: GCA_017439585.1. Classification (GTDB taxonomy): domain Bacteria; phylum Bacillota; class Clostridia; order Oscillospirales; family Acutalibacteraceae; genus UBA737. Next base: position 55,182 of record JAFSIV010000008.1, read on the forward strand.
CACGTGGAGGCAACTTTATTAGAGGTACTGTTTTAGGTCATGGAATTGTGCCGATAAAACAATGCATTTCTATAATGAAGAGTAATGGATATGATGGATATATCACATTAGAATTTGAAGGTGTAGAGGATCTGAACTTCGCCTTGCAACAAGGTTTTGTTTATATGAAGACACATTGTTGTTGATTAAGCAATAAAAAAGGAATTTTATACAAAGCGAGACTTCTTTAATCACCTTATTCCCACTATAATCAAACACGAATAATCCCCCTCGAATGTGACATTATCTTCACATCCGAGAGGGATTTTTATTCTAAGTCTGTATTTTTAGATTCCATACATATCGTCGCGTACAGAATAAAGCTGTAAAGCTATTGAAAATTTTATAGCCCTTTTTCCTAAACCTTATTTTTCAAGACTGCGCAAATATTTAATGCAGATTTCAGCCTCGTCAAGACCGGTAGGATTGCAGGTCTCACTCTCAACAACCATAGGAATACCCATTTCAACAGCCTTTTTATAAACATCTGCCACCGGTGCTTCGCCTAAGCCTAATGGCTTGCCGTTACCGTCAGCCGAACCATCCTTAATATGAATAAATCCGATTCTATCTTTAAGGCGTTCCATTAGTGCTATGGGATTTTTCATTCCAACATATGCCCAGTAAGTATCTATTTCCAGCATAATGTCGGTTCGGTATATCATCTGATCATAGGGAAATGAACCGTCTTCATTAACAATAAATTCCCTTGCATGATTGTGAAAACCTAAATTTATACCGTCTTTTTTAAGTTTAGCAGAAATTTCGTTTATTGCTTTAATAACACCATCAAGATTTTCCTGAGACCAAAGATCAAAACCTGGAACAATAAAATTCTTGTTACCGATAGCCTTATGAAAAGCAACGGTCTCTTCATAATTATTCACAAGCTCATCAAGGAACGAATGTGTACCTGAAACTTTAAGGTTATATCTTTTTAAAATTTCATTTACTTCTTCCGCCGTACGACCAAAAAAGCCTGCAAATTCTACATATTTATAACCCATTTCGCTGATTTTCTTTAATGTACCCTCGAAATCCGTTTCCATAGAATCGCGAACCGAATAAAGCTGAATAGAATAATCCATTTTTATATCTCCTTATACTTCTGGTATAACTATCTCTATTTCCTTACCCTCTTTTGCAGAGCGAACTAGACCATCAAGAATAGCCTGATTAATAACGATTTCGCTTGATGGAACGGTAGCCTTTCCGCCGTTCTTAATAGCATCTACAAAGGAACGGAGTTTATTATAGAAAAGGTCACCCGCCGGTTTAAGCGGTACTGAATATTCTATTGTCTGGTCACCCAAGGTCTTATAAATGATAAGCGGTCTGTCAAATTCACCATTCCAGCACTCAGTAGAGGGGATTCTGAGACCACCCTTAGTACCTAAAATAAGTGCATCACCGCAGGTGTTCATATGCATAGCCCATGAAATACGGAAATCCAGAACTATATCTCCTTCAAGGCGAACAAAGCCTGCTGCAAAATCATCTACACCAAATTTTTCGGCATATTCAGGATGACCGGGATAGTAAGCCGGGTCTTTACCAAAGTAATCAGAAACATAACCGGTAGCGGTTAAAGGCTTTGGATAACCCACCGCACCCAAAAGCATATCAAGAGAATAGCATCCAATATCGCCTAATGCACCGAGACCTCCGGTTTCCTTTTCAATAAAGGTTGTACCGAAAGGAGTGGGAATACCTCTACGGCGACCGCCGCCTGCCTGAATATAGTAAACCTTACCCAATTCGCCGGAATCTACTATCTTTTTAATCATCTGCATATTCTCGCTCATTCTGGGCTGGAATCCGATGGTTAAAATCTTACCCGATTTCTTTTCAGCCTTCATTACCTCAATCGCCTCGTCAAGAGTGACGGTAAAGGGTTTTTCGAGCATTACGTTTATTCCTGCCTCCAATGCGTGAATAGCACAGGGAGCATGTTGGGTGTTGTATGTACAGATACTCACGCCGTCCAAATCCTTTTCAGCGGCAATTAAAGCCTCATCAGAGTCATAAATACGTGCGCCCTCGATTTCAAATCTCTTTGCAAATGCCTCTGCTTTACCGGGTACAATATCTGCCAATGCTACAATTTCAACATCGGGCATTCTTAGATACTGAGATATATGTGATTCTGCAATCCAACCTGTACCTATAATACCGATTTTTACTTTTTTAGAAGCATCAATAACCTCTACTTCTTGATTTTCCTTAAATGCATCCAATCCTGCAACTTTTGCCATTTTAGTTTCCTCCTAAAATATAGTTTTAAATTACAAACTGGCGGAGATACCGACAGCTTACCTTCACTGAATTAAGAATTTTCTCTTTTGAGCTTTCAAACGCCTTATCCTCTACCTCAATACAAACAAATGAATCGTAGCCGATATCGGTTAAAGCTGATATGTATTTACCCCAGTTGACATCTCCAAGGCCCGGTAACTTGGGTGACATATATTCGAGCGGATATGCCATAACACCAACTTCGTTAAGCTTATCGGTATAAAGCTTTATATCCTTACAGTGAACATGGAAAATCTTATCCTTAAACTCATAAACAGGCTTAATATAGTCTATTTGTTGCCAAATAAAATGACTCGGGTCATAATTGATGCCGAAATTATCACTATTTATTATCTCGAACATCTTTCTCCAAAGAGCAGGAGTTGTAAAAAGATTCTGACCGCCTGGCCATTGGTCTTTACCAAAGAGCATCGGGCAGTTTTCTATTGCGATTTTTACTCCCTTTTCTTCTGCAAGCTTTACAATAGGAGGCCAAACCTCTTTAAATATTTCAAGATTCTCCTCAACGGTTTTATTCTGGTCACGTCCCACAAAGGTAGTAACCATATTCACTCCTAAAAGAGCGCTCATATTGATAACCTTTTTTAGATGCTCAATACTATCATTTCTCTTTTCCAAATTTCCATCCATATTGTTAGGATAGAAAGCCAAGGAAGATATTTCAACACCGCTTTTTTTACAGTAATCTTTGATATATGCTATATACTCAGCCGATGTATTCTCTACATCAATATGGCTAACACCCGCATATCTTCTTTCTGCCTTGCCCTGAGGCCAGCAAGCCACTTCTACACAGCTACAACCGTTTTTAGAAATATCATCCATCATTTCCTCAAAGGTGAAACCGTCATAAATAGCAGATACAACACCTAATTTCATAAAATATATGCTCCTTTTTATATTTTGTCCGGATAAATTATTCCGGCAGATTGCTTGATTTTATCCATACAATAATGAACATCCGCACAAAGCGATGAAACCTTACTGTATTCTTCTTTATATTGATTAAATCTTAATATATAATTGGCAAAAGCCTTAGCCTCATAGCTCATAATCTGAACCCTGGTCTCTTGCTCTGATAAATCAGTTTCCTTTCCGTCCTTAAAAAGAGAAATCCCCTGATAGAGAGACACCGAAGAAATTTTAACTGTTCCCATATCTCCTATTATTTCACTTCCAATAAGACTCTGACCGCTTTTTCCATATGTCAAAACAGCCGAGAAACCGCCGTAATCGAAAATAGCACATCCCGAGGAATCTGCGCCGTTGGAAAAGAAATTACTTTTGGCTGTTATAGCCTTTGGTATACCGAATAAATCAACCGCCGCATAAACGCAATAAATACCCAAATCCATAAGTGTTCCTGCATGGAGCGACATATCAAAGATATTAATTTGTTCCCCTAAAAGAAAACTATCAAGACGGCTTGAACGCTGATTAAAATCTATTCTCGCCATTCTGATATCCCCGATTTTTTCTATACCGGATAAAAGCATTTCACGGCTTTTATTATGACGGGACATTATAGCTTCCATATATATAAGACCTTTGCTATCCGCCAAAGATTTTAATTCCTTGTACTCCGATAGACTTGATGTTATCGGTTTTTCGCAGATAACGTGCTTACCGTTTTCAAGAAAAATTCGGCTTTGCTCAAAATGAAAAACATTAGGGCTTGCAATATATACAGCATCTATATTCTTATCCTTTGCCATTTCAAACAAATCGGTATACACCTTATTACAGTTGTTCTTACCGGCAAATTCTTCGCCTTTTTGTGCAGTTCTTGAATATACTGAAACCAGTTTGAACTCACCTGTAAGAGACATTGCGTCTAAAAACTGCTGACATATACCGCTCGTGCCTATGGTTGCTAGTTTTATCATATATCAGTTTTTAGAGTTGTAAGTGTTTCGGCAGAACAGAAGGCTGACTCCATAACACAAAGAACTCTTCTTACCTCACAATTCTTAATATATTGCTCGCATTTTCCATCAATCGCTAAGCAGAAATTGCGATAAAACTCGTGAACATCACTTTTTGGAATTTCGTTTTCATAAATATCCAAGGTCAGATTATCCCTCGGAGCCATAGTTTTAGTAATTCCTGCGGCATTCTGAACAGGAGTTACATCCTTTTCAATCCATCTGGTGAGTTTTGCAATCTGCGGCTTAGTTTTCCAATCGCTCAGATAAAGCGAGCCGTTTTTACACTGCATATAAAATCTTGGCATAGCAATAAAATTATATGTACCAACCTCAACCAAGGCAGTTTTTCCGCTAACAAACCCTAATTCTAAACGGAAGCCGTCATCAACCTCGGTATTGGTTATATGGGTTGTATAACAACTGACAGTGCAAATTTTTTCGGGGATAAGCTTTAACATCTGGTCGATAAGATGAACACCCCAATCGAGTATCATACCGCCTCCGGGCGCTTTTTCGCATCTCCAATCACTTGGAATTCCGCGCGAACCGTGAATCCTTGATTCGATTCTTATAACCTCATCTATCTCACCGCTCTCGATTACACTCTTTACACCTAAATAATCCACATCCCAACGCCTGTTCTGATGAACTGATAATAGCTTACCCGATTCATTCTGAGCCTCAACCATACGGTCAAACTCCTCTACCGACAGTGCCACAGGTTTCTCACAAATAACATTATGTCCTGATTTAAGACCTGAAACAACCAAAGCCTCGTGAACATCGTTAGGAGTTGCAACAACAATAATATCAACGCTTTTATCTGCAAAAATCTCCTCATTGGAGCTATATACAAATATATCTTTCTCTCTTGCTGCCTCTCTCCTGTTTTCCTTTATATCATAGATTCCCGCAAGAGAAACCACATCACTCTTTATAATCTGGTCACAGTGCCAAGCTCCCTGACCACCGTATCCGATTACCGCAACCTTTTTCATAATTACCTCCATAGATTATAGCCAGGACTTAGAGTGACAGTTTCGTCTCTTTTCACTCTAAGCAAACACAAATAAAAACAGTCTGCTAAGCCTCAGGTATACTGTAGGGATAAATTTTAGCCACTTTTTCTTCTTGCCTTTTATAAAAAAATCATTAAAAATCGTCACATTTATCATAATTTGAAGTCTTATTTGAGAAAAAATTAGTACATTTATCCTTTATAACTACATTGTATTATTTTTATTCGCTTTATTCAAGTCACGATTATATTACTTTTTAGCCAAATATTGCGGTTTTAGTTGAAAAGTTTAGATGTTTATGTTAAAATAAGAAATCATATCTCACAGGAAGTGACCGAATGAAAAAAGCTATATATGAGCCTAAGTCTGAGGCTATAAGAATACAAAAAGCCCCAACACTCATCCCCACACCTCATTTCCATAAAGAAATTGAAATTGTTTACATTAAAAAAGGTGGATGCACCGCATACGCTGACAGACAGTGTATCACCCTTAAAAACGGTGAGTTATTCATAAGCTTTCCAAATCAAATTCACTATTACGAAAATACAAGTTTTGGAGATTATTATATTATTATAGTTAATCCAAGCGTGTTTTTTGAATTAAAGGAAACTTTGAACGGATCTATTCCTGCCGAAAATAGCATTGACCCCAAAAATCATAAATGCATTACTGAGCTTTTAGAAAATCTTTATTCTGCCGAAGGTGAATTTAAAAATACCGTTATTGCGGGGATACTAAACCAGATTATTGGAAATTTGCTCTCTAACATGGAATTAAAGCCACGAATTAAAACCGATAATTCCACACTCCAATCTATTCTTACCTTTTGCAACGATAATTTTACAGAGGAAATATCCCTTGATGATATTTCCAATAATCTCCACCTAAGCAAGTATCATATTTCTCATCTGCTCAGCAGTAAGCTGGATATGAGCTTTAATACTTGTATAAATATGCTTAGAGTAGATATGGCTTGTGATTTACTCGCAACTACTGATAAAAAAACTGCTGATATATCCGAAGAGGTCGGTTTTGGTTCAATTCGCTCTTTTAACAGAGCATTTCTCAAAATCACAGGAACCACGCCTTTAAAATACCGAACAAGGTATAAATTGCAAAAAAACAAGTAGCATTTTCAAAATATGATTATATTTTAATCATAAAGGGTGCGCTTAATGCAATCCCAAAAAGACTAAAATAAAAGAATAACCTCTTGTATAACTAGTAATGGTTTAACAACCATATTACTAAAACACAAGAGGTTTTTTAAGTTTTAATTTAAAGAATATTGTTCTCTTTTATACATTTAAAAATTCTATCAGCAATATATTGCATACCCTTATCCCCGGGATGAATTGAAACACCTTCGTGTTCAAATAATCCTATTGCCATCATTTCCTTGTTTTCACCAAGGTCTCCAAGCTCCACCAACGGTAAATGCCTATCCTCAGCCAGTTGAGCAATAGCAAGATCGCCCGTGTGACGCCAAAACGATGTTGTAAGTATTATTTTCGGCGATTTTTCGCCCGAAAGATATTTAATAAAATGCATAAGTTCTTCCTTGAACTTCTTGCCGTTAAAACCTACCGCGTCGCAATTTTCTATCAGCCTTACAATAATTATATCCGCACCAAAATCACGTGCAGAAGCATACTCACTGTAAAAGTCAATATTGCTTAAATAATTAACCTCCCACTTTGAACCCTGACATACGCAAAATGCCGCGTTTGAATCAATATTACGGATATATCTCATTAAAATATGAACATAATCTTTTTCCTCAGCTGAGGCCGCCATTCCCCAAAAGTTATGCCAGCCAATATCAGGCTTTATGCCATGTAATGTAATGGAATTTCCCAAAAACATCACACGAACACCGCTGTTGTTAGCATCAGTAAACCTTATATATTCATTATCTTTTAATTGTCTTTCGGCACTTACTGTATTTTTGAATAATAATTCCATTCTAATTCTCATTTCACTTTGTTATTCAAAGTCAAAAATAGTAATGTTTGTTCAAAGCATTAAAGTTTTAAGACCGTTTTAAAAATTGCATTTTATCAGCGTTTAGTACCTGTAAGTTGCATATTTTTTATTTTAACAGCACCGTTAAACTCATAGAACATTTCCCAGCCTATGTTTGTGCTTGTAATTTTTATGTCATTAAGGTCGGCATCCAAAAACTTATTATATCCCCACGCAATTTCGATGGCTTTCTTTATTAAGGGAAGCAAATCCACATCGTAATGCACCCAATCGCCAACTATTACCTTTTCGTTGCTAAAAGCATTTTGAGCATGGTTAATAATTATTTGTCCGGAAGCATCTTCCTTTCCGGAATCTATACCTATATATCCCGGAAACACCTCATAGCGATGGTCATAAAAAGGAATTCCGAACCACATAAAATGCCCTTTCTTCAAATCCTGAACAGTTAAATACTGATGAACCTGACAGGAATGTGTATTATGAGAAAAAACATCTTTTTTCATACGGCAGTCACAGTAATCTATGCTAAGATCTGCTGTATATCTGAGTTCGTCCAGCTCTCCTAAAAAAGGTGTATCAAAGCATAAATCTCCCTGCTCCAAAAGAATATGACACCAATCTTCACCATAATTTCTAACATGTCCCTTATATTCTTCGGTTGAACAAAGCTCCATACGCAAATCATACTCGTCATTTTGAGGGTGAGAGGTGATTTTAATAGACGGTGTCTCATAAATAAATCCGCCGTTTTCAAGATTAACGCGTTTAGTTGAATCTTTTAACGGATTGCAATAAACACCCCATTGTGCCAAAGTCCAAACCGGTTGACTAGCCGCATTGTTCAAGCCGGGATAATTGGCAACTATGCCTTCCTCATGCCTTGCTCCATGCACCTTAAAACCATTATTGATTTTTTCATCCTTAAAAAACTTAATTTTTTCACTCACTGTCCAATTCCAACCCTTTCCTCAGCTGCATACAAACCCGGTATAACGATATCTGCTTTTGACAAAATTTCGTTATCACCTATACCTACGCATTGCATATTTGCAGCAATAGCTGCTTCTATTCCTGCCGGCGCGTCCTCAAACACAACACAATCTTCTGCTTTCATATTTAATCTTTGTGCCGCAACCAAAAACACCTCCGGGTCAGGCTTTACCTTTTGAACGGAATATCCGTCAACTATGGCATCAAAATATTCCTCTAACCCTAGCCGTTTGATAATTAACGGAGCATTTTTACTCGCAGAGCCTAACGAAATTAAGATATTGTTATCCTTTAAGACCTTCAAATAATTAAGCGCTCCCGGCAGGATTTCGTCTGACGTCATTTTGGTGATATACTCCAAATACCATGCATTCTTTTTTTCAGCAGCACTTATCTTCTCTTCTTCAGAAAGGGTTATATTACCGATTGAAAGCAAAATTTCCAGCGAAGCCATACGGCTGACGCCTTTAAGCCTTTCGTTATCCTTTTCTGTAAAATCAAATCCATAAGATGCTGCGAGGCGTTTCCACGCAAGATAATGATATTTTGCGGTGTCAACAATAACACCATCTAAATCAAAAATTGCCGCTTTAAATTTCATACCTTTTCTCCCATTTTTTCGCATACATTATAAGAAAAGTTAACCTCAGTTCCCGGTTCAATATCTGTTTTATTACCCATAAAGCTTACGGGAAGCGATTTTTCGCCCTTGAAAACTGTAACGATTACTTTCATATTATCAAGCTTTACCGAAAAGCCTATGCCGTGCCATTCTGCTTTAAATGAAACACTCTCCCACCAAGGTATAAAGGAAGGATTAATCTCAATTCCATCGTTTTTCAATTTCAGTCCGGCAAGCCCTCTCGCTACCGACAACCACGCACCTGCTGCACAGGCTGTATGAATTCCTTCATGAGCACAGTCATGCTCATCATCCAAATCAAGTCTGGCAGTTTTCATTAAATATTTATAGGCTCTTTCAGGCTGACCGCAATCGGCAGCACAAATTGCATGAACAGGATACGAAAGCGAAGAGGAAGCTTCACATCTGGCTTCATAATAATCCCAGTTGCGTCGATAAATCGCTTCGTTAAAGGGCATATCCATATATGAAAATAGTAACATAACATCCGGTTGTTTAATAACTTGACTTTTGTTATACAGACCGGACTGTTTCATCTGAAAGCTTTTCGCTGTGCTGCCGCCCTGCAACTCTAATTCACGGTCAAGGTCAAAATAACCGTCAAACTGAGGAATCATACCCGTTATATTATCTATGGGCAGATAAAGCTTTTCGGCAACAGCCGCAATATCAAGTATTTCGTCCTGAGTCATACCAATTTTTTCTTTTATTTCTTCTGCAATTATCGGCATTTCCTCGCACAGTTGAAGGGTTCCGTCCAATACCCTTTTAACGCAATAATTAGTGTACGCGTTATTATCAACGTAAGGATGATGTTCATCCGTTCCGGTTACGCAATTAATAACATAAGCGCCGCGTTCGTCTGACCATTCAACTCTGCTTGCCCAATATCTGCTTATTTCAAGCAGCATTTCAAGACCATATTTTTTTATAAACTCTCTATCGCCTGTACAGGTCAAATAGCGAAGTATAGCAATACCTATATCAGATACTATATGTATTTGTAAAAAAGGATGACGGGTATATGCCCAAACAGTTTCCTCACCGGTCACAGCAGAAGTAAACGGGAATCTTGCACCCTTTCTTCCCTCGCTTGCGGCAATTTTTCTTGCAGCATCAAGCTTGTTATAGCGATATATTAAAGTGTTTGCAACCAGCTCCGGCATTGTATGCATAAATACAGGCGACTGATATACCTCGGAATCCCACCAAACAAAATTATTATAAACCTCGCCTGTTAAACCTTTTGCCGAAAGGCTATGAACCGCATCATTTCTGGCTATTGAAATCAAGGTATGGTAATTGCTGAATCTAACGGAATTATCCGCTTCATCATCCCCTTCAATATCAATATTTATGCGATCAAAGAAAGCGGTGTACTCCTTTTTGCTTTCAGCAAAAAGCATATCATAGCTTTTTTCGTTTAAAGCCTCTAATTGATTTTCAACACACTGCCTCAAATTTTCATCTGTGTCGCGAGAAGTAATTATATATATTTTCTTTTCAATAGTATAGGTCTTGCCTTTTTGGGCGTTAAAGGAGTATATATTAGCAATAAAATCCTCATTACAAACAGATTCAATTTCCGGATTGCAGTTGCCCGAAAATGCTTGCTTCACACCGGTGCAGCAGGCAAATTTGTATTTGCTTCCCGCTAGTAATTCATGCAAAAGACCGTTTTCATCTGCCTTGGAATACTGTGCTATGGTTGTATGCTGACCGTACGTTTTTGTACGACAGTCAAGACCGCTCATTATAGATATAGGCTTATTGTGATTAATCGGCTTACAGGAGGCTTTTATAGCATAGATATGGTCATCGGCAAAGCTTGAAAATCTTTCAAACCTGAACTCAGTTATATCTCCCTTTTCATTTTCCCAGAGAACATATCTTGTTAAACAGTTATTTTTCATATCAAGTGTACGTTTCCACTCTAAAACCTTACCCTCCCAAGGATAAAAGGTTTCGCCGTCAATAGTAAACCTGATTAAAAGAAAGTCTATTAAATTGATAATACATTCCTGTTGCTCGAATTTTTTCAATTTGTCTTCATTAAAATAGTATTTTTTCATGTACATATTGTCGCAATAAGGAAGACGCATATCAACAATACTATCTATTACACCTCTTATATAGCAACCCTGAATACGCAAGCTGCCATATTCTTCAAGACTTCCTCTTATTCCAATATATCCATTTCCTGTAGTTAACAGTGATGCCACATTTGGCTCAGTAGATAAATCGTATTTATTTTCTGTAATACACCATTTACCATCTGCTATTAACCCGCTGTTTTTCATTTACATCTACTCCCGTATAATAATTAAACCAAATATAAATCAGCCGCCCGAAAGACCTGTCTGCGATATGCTTTTTACAAAAGAACGCTGACACAGTACAAAAAGGAAAATCAAAGGTATTGCCACGAATAAACTTGCGGCACATTGTGCCATTTGAGTTCCAATATTATCCCAAGCGAGATCATTTCTTACACTTACTGTTGAAATCGCCGTTGCTAACAGCGGTGTATCAACAAGATAGGTTTTTGGATATACCGTATCTGTCCATTCCCAACAAAATGAAAACAAAAATACGGTTGTCATCATTGTACGGGCATTTGGAAGCATAACCGCCCAAAAGGTCTTAAATACCCCCGCACCGTCAATATATGCCGCCTCTTCAAGAGTATTCGAGAGGCCTTTGAAATTTTCTCTCATAAGATAAATGTATAGTCCCTCGCGAATACCTAATCCCGTAAAAGCAAGAATTAAGATAGGCCAAAAGGTATCAACAAGTTCTATTCCGAAAACCGATAGATTAACAAAACTTTGGTACTGCGCAATATTGATTGTCTGATACGGAACAATCATCATAATTATAACAAAAGCAAAGGCTAAACCGCTTCCCTTGAATTTAAAACGGGCAAGTCCGTAACCTATTACCGTACAAGCTGCTGTTTGAACAACAGCTACCAAAAACGATAACAAAACCGAATTTATTACGCTTGTCGGCAATGAAATCTGATCCAGCATCTTTTTCCAATAATACAGTGAAGGTGTTTTCGGTATCAGCTTTACCGTATTATCCAGCAGATCCTGAGGACTCATAAAGGAAAGCAGTACCTTGGCCAAAAGTGGCTTTACTATGATAAATCCCAGTCCGAATATAATTATAAAACGCAATAAAGCATACATCAAATTAAAGGTTTTTGCACGCAATTTGTCATTATTAATTTTGTTTTGCATTTTTATCACCCTAATTGCTAATATTGGACGAAATCTTTTTCATTATAAGAAGAATAATCGACACAAAAATTCCCAAAGCCAACAAGTAAATTATATTCATTGCATTTGCCAGTGCATACTGATTTTCACTGAATGCCAGAACATTGGTATACCAGAACATACCGTCTGCACTGTCTGCCACAAGAGAGATTGTGTAAACGGCATTTACAGCAATCTGCGGAGTTATCATCGGTAAAGTTATTTTCCAGAAAAGTTCCCACTTGCTGCAACCTTCGATAGAAGCTGCCTCATATACTGAAACGGGTATTTCCTGAAGTCCTGCAAGGAAAATAAATATTTGCAGTCCGCTGCTGCAAGCAATATCGTATATATTATCAACCGCATCGGTTACTATATCTTTCAGCACCTTCGGGAAGTTAAGCGATGACAGTAAAGCCGACATATCCGTAAAAGCATTTGCCGAATCCACGTCTATCGCCTGTCCTGCACCGCTGTAATACATTGCGGTGCTGTCAGTAGATGAAAGTGCTCCAACCGCCAGGATTACCGGAACGAAAAATATAATTCTTGCAATTACTCTACCCTTGAAATCCTGATTAAGAATCGTCGCCATAAGCAGACTGTAAATAATAATAACCGGAACATTTATAATCCAGGTTTTAATGCTGGAAACCAGCATCGGCAAAAACTCCGGATCCGACTTGAAAGCAGCCACATATTTTGAAAAGCCGCTAAACTCGGTAGAAAAATTATGCTGGGTGTCTATTGTGCTTACAGAATATATAAAGGTCTGTATCAAATTCGGAATAAAAACAAGAAAAACACCGATTATAAGCGGAAGAATAAAAATGTATCCAAAGCGTGCTCGCCGTTCAAACAATGAAGCTTTCTTTTTTAACATTTGAACATCATCCTTTCACTAAATAATCATGGGCTTTAATTATGTTTCCGTCTACCGTCGCATCCGAGGCACCGTAATTAACATAAACCGTACAGCCGTTATCATACACCGTCCTGCTCACATTTCCTTCAAGACTGTACTTAATCATTTTGCTTGTGTTTATCTTTGAATGCACCTTCTTTAAAGCAAGAGCATTTTTAATAAAGTCATCAATACGGTCTGTATCGCTTAAAGAACGCCACACACTTTTATAATCCGATTCGGTTATAAGAGAGTCGGAACGGGTAATAAAAGAAGCGTACAGGCAGGATGAATATCCAATAGTGTTAAGAATACTGTTTTGTGGATTTTCCGAAAGATTATATGGTCCACCGGCATAATTGATATACGAATGCATAACCATTTGTACAAATGGTACACTTTGACTTTGAGCATCAGTTTGAGACGAAACAGAAGGTAAATTTAAAATATGATCAGCATATTTTAAAACATAACCGTTTCCAACATCGAACATCATAGAAACGCCCTTATCATTCACCTTTTTAAGTGTTTTGTTAACGAGCGACCCGCTCTCTACCCTATCAATTCGGCAGTTTTTATTATAATCTGCACCAAGATACATTCCTGTTGTACCATAAGAAAATCCCGGTAAGTTATCACTTCCAAATTCCTTATGAACCGAGCTTATCAAGGAATCTGAAAATTTATCATACAAACTGGGTGAAATAAAATATCTGTTTCCAAAATCCAAATCATACTTATGTGTAACAATATCATAGCTGCTACGCAAATTCTGAAGTCTGTTCAAATATCTTGCCGTATCAGTAGAAGGCGTAAAGCCGTTTCCGCCTTTGTATGCAAACAGCATATCAGTATCCAGATAAAGCTGTCCGCCATTTTCGTTAAGCAGAGCCTTCAAGGCTAACAGTTGCTCCTTCGTACCAACCTTTTTGGAAAGATTAAAATCAGAATACACCTCATGCTCATAGCCGTTATCACTGTACCCTATAAGCCTTACAACTATCGGACCAATTCCGGAATTTATCATTTTTTCCACCGAAGCGGTTATTTCGCCAAGTGTGGATAAAACCGTTTTCTTGCTATACGGAATTCCCATCATACTTTCTTCTTCGGTTATCATGCAAAGGTAATCAATATAAACCGGATCGCTTTTGCTGTTGTCCGGCTTCAATTCGCCGCGTTCAATAAGCCTTTTTCTATAAATTTCTGCCATATCACTGTATTTGTTATTTTCGGCAGTAAGCATACAGTATTCAATCGTAGGAACGGTATTTGCCAATTTCTTTTGAAAAAGATTGTATATAGGTATATCCATATCGGAATAATCATTTACATCTATGTTACGCATTACAAAGGTGGTGTAAATATGATTTAATGGCGAAGAAATACTGTATGGTGAAACGGTTATTTCTGCTACTTCTGAGCCCTCGGTAATTTCTGCAAAAAAACCTCCGCCACTCACCGTGGAGCCATATACAGGCATTACGGTATTCTGTTCAAATGCATCAAGCTTTTCAGTTCTGAGTGAATAGTCGTTACCATAGCATGAGAATACCGCCTGTTGCTGACCGCTGTTATAATCAAACAATGCTCCGCTTCCGTCAGCAACAAAATAACTGCCGTTTTCTTCTAAGGAAGAATCAAAAAACGGTAATACTTCTATACTTTGAAGCTTATATTCATCTGTACGCTCAACTATTTTATCGGTTAATACCTTTACATTAAATCCTTCATTAGTAAGACTGTATTCAAGCGGGATAGTATATCCGGGATTGGTGCTTGTATTTGTACTCTCAATCCCTAACTTATCAGCAACCGTCTTATATTTTGACTGTGTATAGCCTATCGAATCAAGATAAGAGGAAATATCCGCACAATCAATCTCTGTAAGGTTTTCATTTGCAATATATCCGGCTTTCTTTTTAATAAATGGATATTTATCAACCACATCGGCAATATCCTCCGGCGAATCGTCAGGCGAATAATATGTATAATACCTCTTAAACCTTCGAACAATTAAATTGTCTTCAAACTGTTCCAACAGTTCTTCGAAGCTTTGCTCATCAAAGGCCTCAGGTACAAAATTATCCTTTTCGCCCATGGTATAATAAACCCTTACAGCTTCACCGTCAGTAAGTATTTTATAATTTTCTATGGCAACACTGTCGGTTTGCGAATACATATAATAGGCATCGCTTTGCTCAGAATAATATACAATACTAACCTCAGAATTCATTTTTGCACTTATCTGCTCCGAGGCATATTGAATTTCTCCGGATGCAACAGATGAAGCTACCCTATTTGACAGCTTATCGGTCACAGTAAAATGAGTTGTTTTAGAATTAAGAACAAATTTAATTCTATCGTTTTCCAATACAACATTTTCAAATACCTGCTCCCAATCGGAATCATCTGCTGTTGAAACATCCGCTTTTACAGCATTTCCTTTTGTATCGGTATTACCACAACCTGTAAAGCTAAGCATTGATATTGTAAATATAATGCAAAGGGCCAAAATCCTCTTGCAACGCATTAAGGCAAGTCCTCCTTTTTGTCAATACGAACGGAATGAAATTTCCTTATAGGTGTTATATGCAAACTGACTGATATTTTGCACAATGCTTATCACAAGTAATATCAAAAATACAATCAAGCATATTCCCACTAATACCAATATAACGGTAATTACCGTTTTGCCCGGAGTATAATCGTGGGTCATCATAAGTCCTGCAAACAGCAAAAACAATACCCAAACAACTAACACCGTTTTAAAAAATGTATAGAATGCCAATTCATCCACCGTAACAATGTTTGAAACAATCAGTAACGGCAAAGCAAAAATAACATAAGGCTTTAAAGCATAGCAGGTTGCTATATAAATGTCCTTTAAGGTTCCCTTGCCATCCATCAAAGTAGTAAAGCACCAGTTTGCAACAACGTAGAACAACAACGGTAAAAGCAGCATAAGAACTTTAAATATTACCCGTTCTTCGCCAGGGGAAACCTCTGTTG
Source organism: Clostridia bacterium (assembly GCA_017439585.1). Taxonomy (GTDB): domain Bacteria; phylum Bacillota; class Clostridia; order Oscillospirales; family Acutalibacteraceae; genus UBA737. The sequence continues at coordinate 71,288 of JAFSIV010000008.1, forward strand.
CGATATATCCCCCGAACTGTATGTTCAGTGCATAAAGCACAAAGAATAATACTGCAATCACAGTAGCTGTCCGCACATTACCCTTGCGTTCGTGCTTTAAATCCCAGAAACCATCAAAGGGATGTATCATAATATAATTCGCATACTTAAAGCTTTGATAACCATCGCTTTGTGCAAGTCGCGAACCTAATTTTTTCTTTTTTATCACAACTCTTATTCCGATAAATACTGCTATCAGGACAACTGCCGATAAAATACCATAAGGAAAATATTCACGAATTAATCCATCACGAGTTTTGTTAAAAGCGTCATTATACAGGTCATATCTGCGAATAACGCTTAGTTTTTTTAGCGCCTGAGAATATTGCTCTTTATAAAGCAACATTTTTGCCAGACATATATCTGCCGTCAGATAGCTGGAATCAATATCCTTAATCTCATTCCAAGCCTCTTCTGCGAGTTCATATTTTCCGTTATTATAAAGGGAAAGTGCGCTTAAAATCTTTTGAGAAAATACCGTTTCCGAAAGAACGGTAATTGAATTTTTAAATGAATCGGTTACGATAAGCTTTGCAGACTCACCGGCTGTTGCAGGTATATATTCAAGTGCCGAAGCGGAATAAAAAAGACCCTTCTGATTTCCGTTTCCACCGAAAGCATAAAGCAACATACCGTCCTCTGTATAGGCATATATTTTTCCTTGCAATGAATCCAGCACAAAGTAAATATCCTCACCTATTTTACCGGAATCATATAAAGCAACATCAGTAAAATACGGTTCATATGTAGTATTTCCCAAATAGACGCTATCACCGTAGCCATCATAAGGCTCGACAAGAATATTGTCACCGTCACTGTTAAGCTTACCCACCGGAACCTTTTTGGAGGTTTGGGAGGCAACATATAAAAATCCGTTGTCATCCATCGTTATAGCGCTATATTCCGTTGGAACATAAGACTCCATATTAGCAAGCTGTTCCTTGGTGGCTATTTTTCTCCATAATATCTCCGCCAAGTCAGGCTCAACGTTTGGGGCACCAACAAAATTCATGAATTCCCCATTTTCGTCAAGCACAAGTACTCCCAAATTTATTCCTTTACTTATAACATACATTTTTCCGGTAGAATCAACCGTAAGCTTAATAGGTACATACTGATAATCTTCTTCCAGCATTGGTATGACCGGACGCTTATAAATATCTTTACAGATGTATCCCTGTTTTGTTATTTCAAATGCTACTATACGCGCATTACCTGAATCGGATACATATAAGCTGTCGTTATCTGCCCATATTCCCTTGGGCTCTAAAAAACTATGCTGTGCGTTTTCAAATGCAAAGTTCTGAATATACTCAAAGCTTTCAAGATGTGAATCTGTTACCGCAATACGTCCGTTTTTGGAATCACATATATAAATTGTTCCATTATCGGTCACACACACATCCGTCGGCTCACTAAATCCGGTCGATACAACTTTTTGCGTTTCATATGCCGCAGAAACACCGATTGGCTCTCCGTCAGAATCGTAAATGTATGTTTCATACACCGAAGCCGGTGTATAGTCCACAGTAGCAGAAACCATAGGCGCAAAAGCACAGGATAAAAGAACTGCACAGATGACGATAAAACTAAATTTTTTCAATAGTTTCCCCTCCTGAATATCAATCCTTCATTCCTGAAGCCGACATAGTTTCTATAACATTTGACTGACTGAAAATAAAAATAACAATAGGAATAATCATCATAAACACCGCCACAGCAGCGCCTATGCCGGCACGGGCAATATTTACTGCGGTTCCGGCACCGGTAATCTGATTCAAAGCTGCAGGCAGAGTTTTCAATTCTTCCTTATAAATAAAATTGTTGCTTCCTATGGGCCAAAGTGACTGTACTGAAAGAAGCAATAATGTAAGCCAAGCAGGCTTAACATTAGGCATTACTATTCTCCAAAAAATCAAATTTTGATTTGCACCGTCAATTCTTGCCGCCTCTAAAAGCGAATCAGGTATCTGCTCCATAAACTGCTTCATAAGGTATAATCCTAATGACATACCGAAAGCAGGTACGATCAAAGCTAAGTATGTATCTACCCATTCAAGTTTAGACATTACCAAATAATTAGGTATTGCCGTTACATCTGCATTAAACATAAGTGAAAATACAACTAAGCTAAACAGAAAACTTTTTCCTGGGAATTTTTTCTTGGCAAGAGGGTAAGCACACATTGAGGATAATATAATATGACCTGCCGTACCCACTCCGGTAATAAGTAAGCTGTTAAAGATATATCTTATGAACGGAACATTAGAGGTCGACATAACGATAAACATATCTTTAAAGTTTTTAAATGTTGGATTAGTCGGAAACAACTGGGGTGGAAATACGAACAATTCATCTTGCGGCTTAAAGGCATTTGAAATCATTAGCAGCATTGGAAGAGCCATAAATATCGAAAACACAAGCAATACCATCGTTAATGTAATTGTTCCTGTTTTCGAACGGTTAACCTTTTTACTGCGATTCAAACTTTTAAAGGTTCTTCTACGGAAATGCTTTTTCTTGATTGAATAATTCTTTGAGATTGTCATCGCATTTCCTCCTATTCATCCTTGCCCGCAAGCAATTTTTGCACAATCATATTAATAGCCATCATAATTACAAATAATATTGTTGCAATAGCCGAAGCATATCCCATTTCATATCTTACGTTACCGTAATCCTGTAATAAATGCACCATTGTATAAAGACTGTAATTGGTACTTGGGAAGCCATAAAGCGCCGTAATAACGCTTCCTGTTCCGAAAGCTCCGGTTATACTCATAACTGCACCAAACATCAACTGCGGCTTCATTGAAGGCAGAGTGATATACCACATTTCTTGATAACGGTTTTTTATGCCGTCGATAGCCGCAGCCTCATACATTTTAGGGTCTACATTCTTAAATCCGGCAATAAAGGATAAAAATCCCGCACCAAAACTCATCCAAAGCATTACAGCTATTGCAGAGCCTAACATATAATCCGAATCGGTTAGCCACTGTATAGGTTTGTATGCAATTCCCAGATTCATTAGTATTCCGTTTAAAAAACCGTATGCATCACCGCTGTATATAATCGCCCATATACTGTAAGCGCCTCCGCTAATAACCGGAGAATAGAACAACAGTGTTAAAATTGCTCTGGTTTTGTCGCCAAGCTCATTGAGAATCCAAGCAAGCAATAAGCTTAACATAAATCCGGCGGGACCTGTTATGATAGCTAACAAAAGAGTGTTTTTTAAGGCTATCGGAAACAGTGAGTCATCTAAAAACAAACGAAAATAATTATCAAGACCTACAAATACCGGCGCTTGCACGATATCAAATCTTGTGAAACTTAAAATCATTGAAATACCAACCGGCAAAACCGTAAATACAAAAAATATCAGCATAAACGGTAATATATATAGGTAATCGGCTTTGTAACGTCTCCAGAAAGAAGCAATACTATTATTCTTTTTCATATTTTTACCCCTTTCTGTTATTCAAGATTATATTCATTTCTCTTATTTTCAAGCTCAATAGTTATATCATTAGCCGCATCGTTCATAGTTTTTCTAACTTCGTAATTCTCATATACGATATTTCTTAAAGAAAACTCGAACAATCGTGAGGTATAATATCCACCCGGCACCTCGGTATACTCTTTAAGATTTTCCTGCTGATATAACATACTGTCTTTCATATCTTGGTTCCATCTTACCAGCTTCATAGCATTCTTATTTGCCGGATTATATCTGGCGGCAGAGCCCACAATAGCTTCCAGACTTTTGCCAAAGCTGTCCTGAGTTTCTGAGCTTCCCCACCATTTCAAAAATTCTGCCGAAGCTTTTTTGTTGTCAGAATCTGCCATTAACACTGTTCCCGCTGAACGTGTAACTGCAAGGTGACTTACGTTTCCATCCTCGCCAACCGTTCCCGGAACCGGCAGCATTCCCCAGAGATTTTTTATCTCCGGTGCAAACATCATTAAATTGTTGTACATTGTAAAATCAACCACAGCTATCGGCATTTCGCCGTTGCGGAATCGGTTTGCAAAGTCAAAAGAAATATCGAAACCGTATTCCTTATAGAGTATTGAAAACAATTTCATACTATCTATTGCCGCATCACTTGCTAGTAAGGACTTCTTTGTGTCCTCGGTATAAAGTGAACCGCCGTTTTGATATAAAAATGTTATATAATTATCTATAGTCGGAAGCAGACCGAAAGAAAGCGAACTTTTTTTAAGCTTTGGTAGAACAGTCTCAAGAATCGAATCCCAAGTGCTCAAATCCGAAGCTTGAATATTAAGCTCTTGCAAAATATCCTTTCTATAAAACATCATTGTCCAGGTTTGAACTTCCGGCATAGCATATATTCCATCGCGGAAACTAAAAGCATTCAACGAATATTCGTGAAATTGTTCTTTAAGATAGCTTTCATCAAAATAATTATAAAGATTTTCTGCCGCACCGCGCAATGCAAGATTGTTGACATCCGCCTGCGGTATGCCCAACACAACATCAGGTCCCTTATGAGCAAGAATAGATGGCAGAAGTGCAGTAGCTGCCACAAGCTGCACCTGAACCGCAATATCGGTGTTGGGAGTAAAATTAGAATTTGTCATCTGACGTAGAATTTGCGCTTGGTCCTGAGAGGTAGTCGACCATATTGTTATTTCCTTATCGGATTCAATCTCAGTTTGACCTATTATCGCATAGTCCATAACAAATGATGAAAAGAAACTTTTAAAATAATGCGCAGCCAATTTAAAAAAGTTAACCTCTCCCTCAGAAAGCTCTTCGGAAGACGAAGAAAGGCGAATCCAGTCTAGCTGCAGAGGCTGGCCACGCTGTTCGTTAATCCATGTACCAAAAGAAGCAATATTCTCCTTAAAGGTAGTCAGTCTGACAGATATCTTATCTGTATCACGTAGCATTAAATCAATATTTGTGTACAAACGTTTGACATCTACCATAGATGCCGAATTTCCCTCTATGACAAAAATATCCTTTTCCAGTTGCTTTAATCCTTTACTAAGAACCTTCATCTGCTCGATTGCATCTGGTAAGGTTTTATCGAATCGGTAATCGCGATATGGATCGGGATTAGCGCCCGTAACGGCAATAATTTGTCTATATACGCCGTTGAGCTCGTTTAAAAGTTCATCTGATTTGATTATAACATCGGTGTAATCCCCAAGCGAAACCGACATTCTTATTGTATGCTCGCCCTTTTCTAAATAAAATTCATACGGTTTTCCGGCTTCATCCGAAAAATACGCGGATTGCCATGTTGTCCCGTAAGGGAAAAGCCAACATTCTGCCTCTGTAAAAGGTGTTTCACCGTCAATAGTAATCCTTCTGCAACAGCCTCGACTATCCTTAAACGCCTGTTTAAAGTGTGAAGAAATTGCATATAGCCCTGATTCTTTAACAGTAAATTTCCATTCTATCCACTGGTCAGCATTAGACCACATTGAGCCGCCTACTGTATTGTATAAAATTTTATACGGTGAATAAGGCTCAACCGTTGGAGAGGTTCTGTCAGAAACAGCATATAGCATTTGGGAGGATTTTACATCGGCATCCTCTGCTTGCAAAGTAATTGTAGATTCAGATTTAACCGACGAAAATTTGGAATAGCCCTTAGAAACCGTACTGTAAGAATAAGTCTCACATTCCACCGGTGAGACAAAGGTTGCCGAGCCAATCACCGTTGGCTCAGATATACTTTCAAGCGTTACTGTATGCTGACCGGCAGAAAGATAAAAACACAGCGGAGAAGATATCAAACCCGAGGGGTCCAATGCATATTGCTCTGTCCAATCGGCAAATTCCTCCTGCTCTATCATAATTTCATTGCCTTGAATATCAATGTCCGGTTCATCCTTGGAATCATGCCAAAGTCTTGAAAAGGAAAAACTCTCCGCTTCTACAAATGGCACCTCGCCGTCAAGCTTTATTTTTCGTTCAATAGAACCACCAGTTCCCTTAACCGTAAAATACTCCAACTTAAAGTAATACAATCCGCTTTCCTTCACCTGAAAGCTCCAAGAAACAGCTTCACCCTCGGCTTGATACACTCCGGGTCTACCCTCACAGTCATCATCATAATATGATTTACCATATTTATCAAAGCTTGCCTGTGGGGCAGTTAATTTCACCGTTTCCTTCGAATATTCCTCGGACTGAAATTTGTTAATATACTCTTCGTAGGATTCCTTTTCCTGCGAAGGCTCAATCGCATTCCAATCAAACGCTACGATTTCGGAAGCTTCTATAACACAAAAAGTTGATGCCATTATAAGCACCAACACAAGTGCCAACATTCGTAAGCCTGTTCTTTTTATAGTTCTTACGCAACCGTATTTCATATACTATCCTCCGTATTACTATTCGTATGGCCACCTTAAAGGTGACCATACGAACTAACAAACGCTATTAAAACAATTCACTGATTGTTTTGTTATAAGATGTACCAATCGCGTCAATTGCCGCACTAGGTGTATTTTTATCGTAGAAAATCGGTGTTTCCATAGCCGATTCAATGAATGCACTGTAAACTCTGGGAAGTCCTACGCCAGGGTCGGATTCCATGTTTGCTAGTAATTTAAGATACATATTGAGGCTCTTGGTATCGCCACTCTGGAAATAGTCGGCAGCAACTTCATCTTGCCAACTGTTCTTATCATATCCCTTAGGATACTCTGCCAAAGCATTAAGTATTTTCGCTGTAAAATCCTTTTCGGTATTAGTCTTTGTAATGGTAAATACACGAGCATAGGAGCTTAAACTGTTATAGCCTTTATTTCCGGCATCGGGTCCAAGCGGTACGGGGAGTAAGCCGTAGCTTATGTTATTTCCTTTTTTAGCAATCTTTGGACGAATCTGCTGGTTAAGTACCCATGAGTCGTCCATAAGGAAAGCAAGCTTACCGTCAATAAATGCCTGGGTATAATCAGGAGCAGCGTTGTTTGCCTGACCGTCCTCAAACTGAGCCGATACAGTATAATATACCTTGTTGGTGTTTACCAAATCATACATCCAATCCAATGCATTTTTAATATTTTTGCTTGTATAGGTAGCAGTTGCCTTACCTGAGGAATTAATGGTAACTACCTTACCGCCGTTTGCTGCCATTAACATCTGAGCAACCTTAGCAGGTGTACCGCCTAAGCCATAGGTACCCTTTGAGGTATCGGTTGCAGCCTTTGCATATTCAAGGAATTTTGCAAAAGTCCACTTCTTATTCTCCACGAGAGTATAAATGTCATCGGCCTTGATTCCCTTGCTAGCAAGAAGAGTCTTGTTTACAACCATACAGAAACGAAGCTCAGGCGGTTTTTCGAACTGAACGCCATAATGCTTTGTACCAAGTGTAGCCGCTTTAGTATATCCCGGCCAGAAATTAGGATTTTTAACATTAACACCGGCAACATCATCCCAGGGTATAATATAACCCGCAGAAGCCAAAGCAGTGATATCTTCTACGTTAGTTTCCAGTATATTAGCAACCTTTTTTCCTGCCATAATAAGTGCAGCCAAATTGTTAGTATTCGGATAACCGCTGATTACCTTAATTTTCACACCGTATTGTTTCTCTACCTCAGCAGCTCGCTCCCAGAACAACTTTTCAAAGGTATACTGAGCCTTGCTTTTGCTTTGTGGCAAATAAGCAGACATAATTGTAAAGGTCTTGCCTTTTGTTTCTACCTTGGTGTTTGAATTTCCACTTGAACCGGTTGTTGATGAATTGTCCTTGTTTGAAGAAGCATTGTTTCCAGAACCACCGTCTTCGGAAGAATCTCCTTCACCCTGTTCATCTTCTACCCACTCAACAGTAGAATAAACACTGTACATGTCTTCGCCATTTGTTTTTTTACAACCTGAGAAGGATAAAACGAAAAGTGCCAGCATAAGCACAAATGCAATACCCCTAACTAAAATCATATTAATTTGCTTTTTCATAAAATTTCTCCTTAATTTATTTATGTAATCCCGTAATCATTTACGGGTAATTACACGAAAACCGTTGCATCCAAAAGGAATAAAACTGTAATCATCTGTCAATGTATCTAAGGTTTTAATTTCCGGATTAACAAAATCCTCAAAGCCTAATTTACCTTCAAAGGTATTTGGACCCACCATAGCAGTTATTCCTTTTATATGGTGATGTGGACCTAACAGATTTCGGTTGGTTCCAATAAGTGATACGCAAACCTCATTACTTCCCGGTATCAGCATATCAGTAACCTCGGTTTCTACGTCGGTAAATATGACCGTTTTGCAGTGTCCGTTTATAAGAATCTTCGCCGCCGCTGCATTGGCATCTTCTATTTTAATAAAGGTGCGCTCCCCATCTGTGCAATGATCCAATTCAAAACGATATTCGACACTCCCTCTGTAAAACCACATACCCTGTGTCGTCAGTTCTCCAATGCTTTTCTTTTTTGGATCTGTAAGAACAAAGCCTTTATTTATTACGCTGAACATATATCCGAAATCCTGAATAGCGCCTCTGGTATTTACATCAAAGTCACCCAGTATATATACTGCCTCAGGCTCAACCTTATAGAAGAATCTGTTTCTTACACTTTCAAAACCATACTCCAAACCTTTTTCGGATGAAACCGGAAACTGTATATCAATATGGTTTATTCCCGCTTTTACAAACTCACCTATATTGTACAATCGGATACTTTTATCAACCCAATATTCATCACTTCTTAAAGAAATGCTATTTCCGTTTACCATCAGCCCGCTTGCATACTTTGTTTCAGCCGCTAGCTTAATTCCATCGGTTTTTAACGCTTTATCACATTCAAAAAAGTATCGCACTATAATTTCAGAGCTCTGCTTGCTGTTTTTTTCAAGTTGCGAATACAGAAAATCCAACTGCTTAACAGTATTGGCAGCAGCGTTAAATTCCGAGCCGTCAATAGATATTGAATTATAATCCAAAGTCAGCACATTCGAGTCGCTTAACAAAACCTGACAGTTATCATACAGCTTATCTGTACTCTTAACCAACGGAAACTGTTTCCCGCCGGTATACTCAGCTAACTCAATAATCTTATTATCCCTTGCTACCAGCGGAAGTGTAAACATAACGCCTGTATCAATGGGTTTAAACGGAATCAGCTCTCGCTCATTAGACTGTAAATCCAGCAAATATACCGCTTTATTTTGCAAATCCACATCGTTTATTCTTATTAGTGCGTTTTCTGCTGAAAAATCCCTATCAGTCCAAATATGGTAACGCTTTCCGTCCTTTATACTTCTAGAATGAATTAACACCCCGCGTGACAGATTGCCATTTTCCTTGTGAGAAACGGTAGCAAAGCGTCTTATACCCTCAGAAAACGACCATTTAAGCAAAGCGTTCCGATAGTTTCTTACCGTTTTGCATTTATCAAAGACCGACTCAAAAGCTTCGGGAAATAACGGCTTGCCGTTAATAAAGTATATCTTTCCGCCTGCCTCTGAAAAGCTTTTCAGCAATGCGAGAGTGCTTTCATTTAAAACTTCACAACAAGGTACGATAACTGTATGGTATGCTCGTTTCCCGATATGAAGAACTGCGTCACTTTCCACATAGGCAATATCTGATATATAGCTTTCGTCTGCCAATTCAAAATCAAGCTGTATATCAATTAGATTTTCTAAAAGTGCACGGTACTCATTGCTGTATTCCCTTGCCTTTGCATCATTAATACCGATGGCAAAATTCATTTTCACACTTTCTAACGGTGAAATCACCAAAATGTCAGTTAAGCGTTCACCCTCGGTCATTTTTTCGTTGAGTCGGTCAACCCACTTCATCATTTCCGGAAACTGCTCCCACCAAACCGACTGATATGAAAAGAATGCAGGATAATCTCGTTTTCTTCTTCCCAGCATAGAATAGGCTGAAAGATGAAAGCAGGGCTTTGTAATACCCAAAGCGGATTGTCTTCCCCAGCCGTAAGCAATATCCGAAAAGGTTAGGTTCCAGCCTGAACATCCAAAGGTTTCGCTTAAAACACAGTTTTTATCAAACTGAAGCGCCACACTTGATACCTGCTTTTCTAAAACAGGACTCGTATTGCGATTACCCAAATGGTCTATTCCCGGCAACTGCATACAGCTGTACTGCTTCATTACTCCATCATTACTTACCATTTGACTGTAAAGTCCGTCCTCGGTTGCAAAATGACCTGTAAGCATTAAGCCATTTTCTTCACACCAATCTGACAGTTGTAGCGTAAAATTCTTATACAACAAATCGTTGACAAGCGTTCTGTAATCTTTATTAAACTGCTTGCTTTGTGGGTTGTTATCAAAGAGCAGCCACAAAAAGTCACATAGCTCATTTCCATGCCTTTCGCGCCATACATCTGCTAACTTTTCGCTCCAAGGAAATACCTTAACCTGTGGCTCATCAGTAAAAAAGCCTTTAATAACCGACCCGAAATATTTGCTAAATCTCTTCTTATATTCTTCGTGGGTAAATTCAATAAATCTTTTTACGGTATCCTTTGAGAGTAGGTCCACATAGTCCTTTTCAATCACATAATAACAGAATAAATCATTTTTCGTTCCCTGCTCGTATGCAATTCTGATATATTCTCCCTTGTGTTTACGATAAACCGCCACTAATTTGCCGTTCTCTGGCATCTTACCAAAAGAAAAGCTGAGACTTTTCATTTCATACTTTTCTCCAAGAGAGTCAACCTTTCCGCCGGCAGAACCACTGGGCCAACCGTTTTCGTCATAAATCCAGACTTCCAGTCCCAATTTTTCTGCCTCTTCAAGAACCCATTGATAGCAATTAAACCAATCTTCACTCAGATAAGGGATACTTAAACCGGCACGGGCATGAATAACAACACCCGAAAATCTGTTTTCGGCAAAATCCCTCATCTGATTTATAAGCTCATCCTTTTCTAAAGCGTCATTCCAGCTCCAAAAGCATATAGCACCGTTTTTATGTAATTCCTGGTTACTTTTACTCATAAAATGCTTCCCTTAAACCATATAAATCGCTTAATTCAATCGTTGTTTTTTCCGTCGCTTTCTAATTATGATAAATAGTATCACACCGGCTGATACAACAGCAACGGCTACAACTATTATAATAATCAAAAGAATGATGCCAAAAATACTATCTGCTGATTTCATCCTTTTCTTGTAATAAACAACTTTTTTCTTTTTACTGGTGCTTGCATTATCCTCAGCCTCTAAAATTTCCTCATCATCACCGAAGATAGCGTCGGAAATGCTTTCTATTATAGCTTCAAACTTACCGCCTGCCTCTACCAAAAGAACTCTCTGGTCATTTATAGGCACCTTTATTTTGAAGGTTGCAATCTGCTCGGCAGTTCCCTTTACAATAACCTCACCGGTAATCATATCGGTAACTCGGTAATAGCTGTAATGGTCAAGACCGGTATCCTTAAATGGCATATGTACCTTCATAACAGCATCAGGGGTATGAAGGTTAAAGTTAGGTATAATAAGCGCCGCACGGTTTTTAGAATAACGTGCATAAGGCTGTATTACTTCGCAATTTTCAACCTCAACCTTGCAGATATTGGTATCTTTGAATTGTCCATCAAAGCAAACAAATAAATCCTTATAGGTACGGCGCAAACGAATCATCTGTTTTACATTTTCATAAAACTTTCTCGCCTGCGGATCTTTTAAATCGGCCTCCCAATCAAGCGGTGTATCGTATAGCACCGCCTTACCAACCACTTTTTCTGCCAAGGTTTCCTCGCCGGTATACCATACCGGTATAAATGGTGAGTAAATGGCACTGTAACCCATAACCAACAGATTATTATCGGAAGGATATTCAGTATAGTCGTGATTGGATACACATTGTGTATAATATTTATACATACCGCCTTCGTCATTTAGTCTTGAGTTTTCGCTTCCGATATGCAGACCTTCTTTAATACAGTCAACAAAATTATAGTATTTTAAAATTGGAAGCTCTTCTAAATAATCATAAGCTGCGCGATTTTTGAGCTCATCTGGTGCCACAAGACTGCCTTGCTCTAAATCGTAAAATCCGCCACGGTCATTATTACCCTCGGAAATGTTAAGAATATTTCTTCCCTTAGCTGCCAGACGTTTTTTAACCTCACCGTCTACTAACGGTCCGGCCTCATCCGGCTCCAAATCGTAACGGAAGCCATCGCAGTTTGTCGCAAGCTGTATGTTAACAACATTCTGTACAAACCATTCTTTAAGACCGATTTCGCCGTTGTCAGTAAACCATTCACTGTCGTCCCAGTTGAAATATACCGACTCACCGCTTGAAGAATATGCATAGGTAAACCATTTCTTATCTTCCTTATGCAGTTGATACATTTCACCATCAGCGAGAATTCCCCAGGATACTACATCAATAAATACCCTGATATTTCGTTTATGAGCCTCTTCAACAAAATTGGCGAATATCTTCCAGCCCTTTTCGTAATCATCGGTACCGGTAAGCTGGGTGTCGATTGTATTAACTCCCAGATTTGCATAACCGTTACCCATTACATCGCCATTTGAATCAATTCCTCGGTCGCCAATAGGGTTAACCCAAAGACCGTTAACGCCCATTTCCTTCAAATGATCCAAAAGCTTTATAGCATTATTGTTTGGTGTTTGCAAATTTTGTATTGGCTTTCCCTCATCTGCACCGTCATCATTTAAAACACGGTGCAAATTCGCACCCATAATAATCAGCTCGTCTAACCAGGTTGGAGTACCGTTCTCGTCAACCTTAGTTTCAGTAACGGGAATATACTTCGGCACAAGCGACGAATTGTCAATATACTGTTTATCTTTCGCCGCAGAAACCGACAAACTGCTTTTCGATAGACCTGCTGTAATACCGAAGGCAAGACAAGTAGCAAGTATAATTGAAATAATTCTATTTTTCATTTTTTTACCTCCTGATGTGTATTACAGCTTATGGAATTGACTCTTCACCGTAAAGCGGTTGCCCATTGCTTTTAAGCGGCATATCGTCTATCCAGGAAATATCTTCGCTTTCAAGCTCATACACCTTGTTAAGTGCCGCTTGCAGCACCGGATAATTTTTAATAATTCTGCGGTGCTTATACTGCAATGCTATATACATATCCTCTATATTCCTTACATCCTCGATATCATCCTCGGTGATAACCTTCGGCAAAGCATCGATTGCTTCGATTACTTCGTTTATAACCGAATCGTAGGAGGAATTATAAAAGCCTATAAAATCAAAGGTGTAGTTAGCTGTTGCAAAGTTAGTTATATTTATGTAACAGGTTGTGTCTATACAGTCATAAAGGGCGGTTCTCTTTATAAGTTCGTTGCTAATCGTACCCTTTGCAGATTTATCTCCTACCGTAACCGTAAGCTCATAATCCTTATTATTGATAAGTTTAAAAGCATAGGAGAAACGGCGTAGTTTAATGTTATCTATTTTAAGAATATCGTCCTCGATTATTACTGTATCGCAAATTGTTTCATTCAGAACAGTTTTGGCAATTATTCTGCCGTTTTGGGTATCCAGCACCAGATACATCGGAAAATCATAATATTCTCCTACTAAGTTATCCCTGTATTCCGGACCCCATCCATTGACTCCATCACTGCCTATTACCATCATAAAGGTGCAGGCAGCAGCATTATTGGTTGTAATATTGTCAAACTGCATCTTAAAGCCTGAAAGCCCTTCCTTTACTTCAATACCCTGACGGATATTGCGTATAGCATTATCGAACACAAATCTTGTGCCTCCTGTTGGAAGTGCCTTCAAGGTGAAATTCTTCTTCCATACACCATAGAACAAATCCTCATCATACAAAAGGAAATTTGAACTTGTGTAATATTCCAATCTCAAATCCTCAATCGCACAAAGCTCATAGAATTTATTTTCCGCATCAACTAAGGTGCTGTAATTTGTAATCAGTGACTTATCCTCATCAGTAAGACTTTCGTACATATATCTTGCCTTGCGTATAGGTAATGCATTATTGATATCCACTTCACCGATAGAATCAATCTGCTCAATAGTGGTTTTTACATTACCTACATAAAGACTGTCAACCGAACGGTAGCCTACAAAATCTATTGAATATGTGGATGTGGCTATATTTGAAAATCCCATCATACAAGAACTAGCATTTGAAAGATATTCTGAACCCGATTCAATAGAATCATCAATCACACCGGAAAGCACCTGGCCCTTGATTTTAACATTCATAGTGAATGTGCCGTCCTCGTTATCTAGGAATTCATAAATCATTCTCTGGTATTTGATACTGTCCGCTAAAAGCAAATCGCTCTTTATTACAACCTCACCAGACGGACTTGCTGTTATAGTTCCATTATCAGGATTTAAAGTAAGGGCCACACTGCTATCTATATCACAGCCCCAATCCACATCACCATTGCCGAAGAAAACCGTAAAATAAGCATCATTACCCTCTTCACAATAGAAATTATCGAATAGAAGAGTAAGACCGTTAAGATTTACATTGGTTTTTAAACCGTCACGGACACCCGCAATAGCATCGGTAAAGGCAATATGCACACCACCGGTAGAAATATCGGTTATTTTGATTTTGTTTGCCCAATTTTTGTTAATCGTATCGGAAACAACCGAATTACTATGACCTGATAGTCGAAGTCCGGCTTTATTTACATAAGTAAGATTTTTATCAGCCTCGGCTGCAAGCTTGGAAGCTTCCTGCTCTGCCTTTTCCAAAATATCAACATTTGTCACTTGGCTCTTGTAATCATCACCAAGCTCATTGTAAAGTGATCTTGCCTCGCGCACTGCTGCCAGATTAGTAAGTGAAACTGTACCTATATTATTGATAGCTGTAATTACAGCGGTAGTGTCCACCCTTCTAACACCGGTTTTATAACCTATAAAATCAGTTACAAAGCTTGTTGAGTCCTCTGCTGCGGAAACAAGAATACCACAGTTTTTATAATCGGTAAGGGCTGTTGCCTTAGAAATAATATCTGCCGAAACCGTACCCTCCAACGATTTTCCGCCGACCACCATATAAAGCTTGAAGGACCCATCACCGTTTCTTAAAAAATGGAAAGAAAAGCGCGATCTTGAAATATTGCTGTATTTCAGCGCCTCATCAGCTATAATCACTTCACTCTCGCCGCCTGCTTTGGCAATAAGCTCGCCCGCCGCGGTATCTAAAACAATTCCAAGGAAAGTAAAATCACCCTTATTTTCAATTCCGCCCTTGCACCAAGTGTCATAGCCGTTATCATTAAAACCGTCAGATATGCGAAGCATAAGCTTATTTTTTGTATCATCGGTAATAAATCTGCTAAACTGCAAGAAAAGTCCGTTAAGAGAAACATTGCTGTATATTCCGTCGCGTTGCTCGGCAACAGCGTTGTTACAGGTAATACGGATTCCTCCGTTATTAAGATCTTCGCGCAAGAAATTAGCTTTCCAGGCGCCGATTGTTGTTGACTCTGAGGCCAATCTTGTACTGCTGACAGAAAGCTTCTTTAATCCCGATAAAAAGGTATCAGCTGTATCTATACCGTTTTGATAACCAACAAAGGTAAGCTTAAATACCGCTGAATCCTTTCCTGGACCTATCAAAACAGAAGTTTTTCCGTAATTAGTGTAGGTTTTTGCTGTGTTTTTTAAATAATCAAATGCCTCGTGACCAATTTCGCCGTTCAGGACGGTATCCCCAATGGTTACTGTAACATCTGCACCGTCATCATCATTAAATTCAAAATAATAGGTAAATTCTCTGTTTTTTAAATTATCAAGCTTTAAAACGTTATCGCTTATAATCACTTCACTTTTATTATTGTATTTTGCGGTAAGTGTACCAGCCTCAGAATTCAGCACTACTGCCAAATATGTGTAAACACCGTTATTTAGCTTACCCGAAGAGGATACGCCCGATGAAGTGTTATCCGAAAATCTTACTGTAAAGGTAGCATTTGAAGCGTTATCTGCCTCAAATCCTGAAAACTTTAAAGTTAATCGGTTAAATTCCAAATCGTCCTTAACGCCCTCAAAATGAGTAGCTTCTTTACTTTTACTTAAAAAAGAATAGTTAAGACCGGCAGCCTCGGCACCATCAACATCTGATAATACCAATGCGGTTTTAGCCCATCTGGTTACGGTCGAAGCGGCATAATTCGACACTCTTGCCGCATCGGTAGACATATACACAAATTCAGACGGATTCTCTGACGCCGCAGAGCCGACCATTAACTGTGTTATTAGCAGACAACACGCCATAAATACGGCGGCTGCTCTTGTTATTTTTATATTCTTAAATATCGACACGGTAATACTCCTATCTTTTTTAATTGTATAGGCTGGCGAAAACCAAATCATTTCCAATTTGTCGCCCTTTTTTCACCTTACTTATTCTTGTTTTTTGCAAGGTATAATATATTTGGCTTTCACCAGCCTATAAATCAATAATAATTGTGGCTTTGGCAAAATTAAATTATAACATTTAATTTTGCAAGACACTCATTTCAATAAAAAATTTATCCTTTTCCATTATTATCAACTGCTGTCAATGGGCGGATAACCGCCCATTGACATAAAAAGCTTAATATGCTTATTTAAATTCTATCTGCTATCTGTAAATCCTACATTATTAAAGCAGATTTTCATTTAAAATCTTTTTAGCGCGAATAAGGTCAGTGATATCAACAGCTTTGTTACCGTTAATATCGAAAACAAGATTATCAATTATACCTGAAATCAATTGTTTTCTTAAAGTCACTAAATCAATTGAGTTAAACAAACCATCGCCGTCAAGGTCATAAACCTTTTCTTCAATAGCAATAACAGCAACACTATCTGCTTCAACTCTAACGCTCAAAGATGTAAGGCCTGTTCTTTGTGCATTATCATAAAGAACCTCACCTGTCATAGCGTTGGTTATCACATAACCCGAATACTGCTTATTAAGACCCATATTGCTGAGTGCAGAAGCAATAGAGAGTGTTGCAGTCTTTGCAGAGGCGTTTTCGTTACCTACAACGATTATAGCCTTTCCGTCTGCATAACGTGCATAGCTTTCCAATGTGATTTCTGCGTTAGTCTGCTCAACCTTGCAGATATTACTGTCGGTAAGCTTATTAGCAAAATTGCCGAAAATCTGCTTGTAGTTTCTGCGGATGCGAATCATCTGCTTAACATTCTCATAGAATTCTGCATTTGCAGAAAGAATTGATTTCCATGAAGAAAGATCCTGATAGTAAAGAATTTCGCCTTTTGCAATCTCCCAGCCGATTTCTTCACCCAAATACCACATCGGAATTGTTGGTGAGAAAAGGGTTTGATAACCAATTGCAAGCTCACTGGAGTTAAATACAGTACCACCAACGTCGTGGTTAGAAAGACATGTAGTGTAGTACTTATATGCGCCCGCAGCATTAAGGTTAGTTCCGTTCTTTACGGTATCTATGAGGCTTAAATCGCCGTTTATATAAGGATTAGTGGCAATATAATCGAGGTAATCACGACCCTCTTTGCCGTTAATTATCAAAGAGGTCTGTTCGGTATCGTAAACCGTCTTGCCGTTTGAAGAACGTCCTTCTGCGTTTTCGGATATCATAAACAGATTTCTGCCTTTATTCTGTAAAGCTGTTCTGATACTTTCGAGTACTCCAATACCGCAGTATTCATAACCGCAGTCATAACGGAAACCGTCAACATTAGTAGTCTCGGCAAGGGTTACCATCTGGTTAATAAACCAGTTTTTAAAACTGGTATTATCCCAGTTATACATATAGTCGTCTTCATAAGCATATACCCAATTGCTTGAATAGCCCGGAACAGTTTCAAGTGCGGTCTTATCAGCGCATCCCCAGGTTATAACATCAAGGAATATACGGATATTATGCTTGTGTGCTTCTTCAACAAAGTCAGCAAATATCTGCCAGCCCTCTTCATAATTCTCTGTTCCTGTAAGGGCAGGATTGATAGTATGAATACCAAGGTTGGAATAGGTAACATCGGTAGCTGATGAATTTTCGGTATCGTAAATCGGGCAAAGCCATAATGCGTTGATACCTGTTTCCTCTAAATGCTCTAAAACAGGATAGAGTGCGGCAATGTCTCCGCCAAGCTTTAAGGGGTTAACCTCAGCGATAATTAAATCGTCTGCCCAAGTAGGTGTACCGTTTGCGTCAACCTCAGTTTGTGTAACAGGAATATATTCAGGCATTAAATCACTGTTGTTAATTCCGCCTGAATAGCCACTGTACTTGTAGCCTACGAGGTCAAAGGAATAGGTTTGACCCCAAATTGAAGGTTTGAATACAATATGGCAATTTCCACTGTTTTCTACATCGAAATATGTAAATCCGTCTGTATCCTCGTAAGAAACATCCCAGCTTACAGTCTCGGCGCCTACCTTTAATGTAAGTACAAAATTGATTTCATAATCCTCATCAGTTCCAAACTCACTGAACTCAATAGAGAAACGTCTGCCGTTAAGATTTTCATACTTGAGCAAATCGCTTGTATAGATTGCATTACCAACAGAGAGAGTTCCGGCAGTAGTATCTATACTGAATATCAAGCCGTCGGTTCCCTGTCCTTGATACTCGTCATAATCCTCATTGTTGAAAAGAGTAAACTTAAAGGGCTTGCTCTTATCTTCAAGAGTAAGATTATCAAACTGCAAGGTTAGTCCGTTAAGATCAAATTTCTGTTCGGGATACTCAATAACAGCATCCGGCGAATTATTAAAGGCAAGATTTACACCGCCTGCCGAAAGGTCAGTAAGAGTAAGCCATTCTGCCCAATTGGTTATATTTCCGCCTGCGCCGGTTTTAAAGTGCATTGCATTTGCATTGAATTTCACAAGGCTTGCGTCTGCCGATTTAATTGCTGCTGCAAGAGCACTCTCAGCAGCTAAATATTTTGCAACATATTCATCGCTAACCAGTGCCTTTTGAGCATCCGAAAGCTCGCTATACATTTTAAAGATTTCTCTAACCTCACGGTCACTGTCAGCAGTAATTGTGCCTAAGGCATCAATTGCAGTGCATACATCCTGTGCGGTAGGTATTCTTTCCATACCTTGATAATAGCCGTAAAAATCAATGCTATAAGTTAAAGTACAACCTAAGTTTTCAGGAGAAGCCGCACAAATACGAAGTCTTGTAGAAGCTGTGTTTACACCAAAGCTTTCCAATACGCTTGCGGGTATATTTGCTCCTGTATAAACGCTTCCGTTATCAAAGCCGAGATTAACGCAGAGGTTGCCCTCATCATCAAGCTCTGTATATACATACATTTTATAATTATTAGCTCTTATAGTCTCTACCCAAAGCTCGCCTACACCTGAATATAAAGCAGCATATTGACTGGCATTCTTATTGGTATAGAAAAGGGTGCCGCCCTGCAAATAATTACAGTCAAACAACAGCCATAGATTTCCTTCATCGCCGTTATTGTCAGAACCATTATCAAAGCTTACACCAAAAGCTGCAGGCCAGTTGCCGCTTGTGGTATAATTACCAAGCTCAAAATAAAGTCCATCAAGAGAAAGCTGCTTGTTATATAACCAACGATATCCGCCTGTATGCATACCACCGTTGTTATTAGTGCCGGTAAAGTCAACATTAACACCGCCGTCGGCAAGGTCGGTCGCAGCCACGCTGCTGCCCCACCAATCTGTCATCCAAATAAAATCTGATGCACTTGCGGAATTGATTTTATAGCCGAAGTTTGAACCATCTTCTATTTCACCGCTGTCTCCACCTGCTTCAACCTGAGCATAGCCGAGGAAATCAATACTGTAAGCCGAAACCTGACCGATATTGTTACCAATATACATTTTGGTAGCGGCTGTATTTATTCCGCTGGCTGCAACAGCAGATGCAGGTATTGAAGCACCGCTGAGAACAGTCTCACCGTTATAAAGATTTACATTAACATTAAGATTTCCTGCATTATCAACATCAAAATACAGATAGAAATTCTTATTTTTGAAATTATTGTAGGAAATTGCAGTATTTGTATACAGCACTGTTCCTAAATCGTAATTGTCATTACCGGCTCTGTAACGGATTTCATTAACAAATCCTGATATATTCATTACGAACTGGATGGTAAGACTGCTGGGACCATCACCAAAGCAGAGTGAAAAACCGCTATATCCATCCTGAAAATCCAGTTTACTTGTATAGTTAGCGAAATCAAGATAAAGTCCGTCAAGGTTAAGATCCTTATCAAAATATACTCTGTATCCGTCATTGAACAAACCGCCATTGGAAGTGAAGTTAACCTTTACGCCGTCTGCAACCTCTGTTCTCTCAATTATACCGGGCCAATAACCGAGGTCTACAACTTCACTAAGTGCGGGTGCTGTTACAGCGTGATCCGGCTCTGCAACGCGGGCATAACCGAGAAAATCAACACTAAATGCTCCAGCACTAAGAATACTATCTCCTATGTACATTATGGCAGAAGCAGTGTTTATTCCGCTGGCAGCAACATCAGCCGCCGGAATGCTTCCGTTGCACACTGAAACGCCTTCAACATTTACGGTTACGTTCAGGTTTCCGGCATCGTCAATATCAAGATATAAGCCGAATGCTTTTCCTTTAATATTGTTATAGGAAAGCGCTGCATCAGAACAAAGTTGCTGACCATAATCTTCCCCGCTGCCTATCTTGTACCACAGGGCATTAGTAATGCCAAAGAAATCAAAGGCGAAATGAAGGGAAAGCTTGCTATCTCCTTCACCGAAGAATACAGAGAAGCCTTTTCTGGTATCAGTTTCATCTGTGCTTACATAATTGGCAAAATCAAGATAAAGTCCGTCAAGGTTAAGGGCTCTATTATAATATGTTCTCAATCCGCCGGGATATATGCTATTCCCATCGTTAAACTTAACATTTACACCTCCTGTAACCTCAGTCTTTTGCAATAAGTTGTTTTCAACCCAGGAGCTTTCGGGAATTACCATTTCTTCAAGCGTAGGTGCAATGGAAGTATGAGTTGCATCTGCCGCCGATACTGTTAATGGCATAACCGCAAAGCATGCAAAAGCAATTACCATGGATAAAACAATACTGATAATTTTGGATAAATGGGGAATTGCTTTCTTCATTTTAAAATCCTCCTAAATATTTATTACAAAGACTCGCTTGCAGAACCAGGCAACACACCTTGACCGTGCTGCCGACGATCAGCCGTTTTAAAACAGCTTAAATTCGTAATTCTGCTTGCAAGCTTCTTTGACCAGTTTAAGCCACCGAACGCGGTGGTATTTATATATTACAAACGAATTATATATTCATAGCGAAAAAATATGTATAGATTTTTGCAATTTTGGCGGTGATTTTAATCTATTAAATACTTTCAACCCGCAATTGTTTGCTTTTTACAAATAATGTTAAAAACAAATATACTTAAATTTTATATTGTAAAATCAATTATTATAAAACATTTGTATCTTATGGTGATTTTTACTAAATTTAATCATTGCATTTGAATTCCAATTGTATTATAACACTTCTATTCGGTCTATTCTGTCACCGATTTAACTATAAAGTGGGTGCTGTTTTTACATTTTTTTGACCATTGTTTACAATTATGTATTATTTTTACATAACTGTAAAACAATCTCTGTAAAATTGTTTTGCAATTCAAAGAAAAATGTATTATACTATATTCATACCCATTTTTTTAAAAAAGGTTGTGATTTTATGTTTTCATATTTTTTCTCAACAAAAAAATACAATGATGAATTGTTGCATGGTAAAATTGATGTTATAAAAATGGAAAACACCTGCCCTGTTCCATGGCACAGTCACGAATTTTTGGAATTTTTTTATGTCGTGAGCGGAACGGCTGTACATAACATTAACGGTGAAGTGCATACCTTAAAAGCCGGCGACTATATGGTTATTGACTATCAAACCACCCACACCTATTATGACTGCAATGATTTCACTATTATTAACTGTCTGTTTTTACCCGAATTAATTGATGATACTTTTGTTGATGTTGAAGGATATGATGATTTGGCAAGGCGGTTATTGTTTAAGATTGACCGTTTGTACTCAAATGAAAGTATTGCTAATGTTTTGTTTCACGATAAGAACGGCAGAGTAAAAAACATTTTTGAAAATATGCTTATTGAATACTCAGAACAGGAAATAGGTTGCCTTAAAATATTAAAATATCTACTTTCACAATTAATATTTTTCACAATAAGGCAATTACCGCCTCTTTCGGATATAAGCCCATTAACCAAATCAATTATGGAAATGGTAGATACTCATTATAACTGTCATCTTACTCTGAGCGATATTTGCAAAGCCAAACATTATTCCTTAGCCTATTCAAGTAATAAATTCAAAGAGGAAACAGGTATGACCTTTACTGAATACGTGCAGAAAAAGCGTATTTCTGAAAGTTGTGTTATGCTTTTAGAAACCGATATGAGCATTACAGATATTGCCAATGCGGTAGGATATTCCAACATTAAATTTTTCAACAAAATTTTCAAAGATATTACCCACACCTCACCAAGACAGTTCCGTTACTCGCATTTAAAAAATAAATAACTTTGCCGCTGCAAAATCAAAGGCAAATATCCCTTATTACCGTGATTTTTATACAATTTTTAGTTAACCGAAACATACTTAAAAAGATAATATTCAGCAGATAATTTATAAGGCATTAAGAATATAGATAAAATCTCCTCCTCAATGTATATTATGTTTTCGACATTATATAGCCGTTTCGCATAGTATACAGTGGGAGGTGAATTGTTATGTTAACATCATGCAGAAGATGCAGGACCGGTTGCACAGTTATTGCGGTGGTGGCGAGTCTTATTATAGGTATAATTACAGCCTTTCTCACTATAACTGCCGTTATTACCTTAACCCCTGCATTTTTATGGGTGCTTCTTGGTATTGCGGTTGTATATCTTGCTGTGATTCTTATTGCGGCGGCTCTTTTCAGAGATAGATGTTGCGAGGATTTATGCAGTATAGTTACGGCGGCACTTATAGGTATACTCGGAACAATATTGCTTTCTATTGTTTTTTTAGGGGTTACTTTTGCAGCAACAAGTATTATCGGTGCTATTCTTACCGGTGCGCTTTTATTCTTCTTTTTCCTTATAGTAACTTCAACTGCCTGTCTTGTGCGTTGCTTTTTAGGTTGCAACGATTAATGCTTAAAATGAAGTTTAATTTATAGCAAAAACCGAGCAAGGAAAACCTTGCTCGGTTTTTGCTTCTTATGGAAGGGATAGACAATTCCCAAGTCTTTTTAAAATCCCACTGTATCAGACTGAACTCCTACATATTTTTTATTTTTCGTCGGCAGAGCCGACACCGATACTCTTATCCATTATCTATTATTTATTATCTGAAAAAGTCGCGTATTATTTAGAGAATAGATAATAGATAATAAAGAAGAGATAATAGTACAAAAAGAAAAAGCCGCACAAATGCGACTTTTTTTCTTGGTGGAGGTGAGGAGAATCGAACTCCTGTCCGAAAATCTATCCGTATCGGCATCTCCGAGCGCAGATGTTCTTTTAAATTCCCTCAATATTCGCCGAACATCAGGCTAATATATTGGAAAGTCCCTACTGTGTGACGGCGAAGGGGACAATCCGCCGTTCACATTTACCGCTAAAATGACACCCTTGCGAAGCCGCGGTGGTCTTCGGTCGGATGAGCAGCCAAATTAGGCTGCTAAAGCAACTTTATTGTTGTTAGTTAATTTTTAATACGGATTTTATAGCGGTTCCGCACCGCTGCTCGCTTCCGATATTTCAAAATCCCCGTCGAAACCTTTACACCCCCGGATATGAAGTAAGAGGTAAGAAGTAATAGTGAAGAGGTGGGGAGAAAAGTATAAGGTGAGAAGTTTATCTGTTTTGTTCTTTCATTGCGCGGTCGATTTGGCGATTGGCATCGCGTTTTGCAGCGGTTTCACGTTTATCGTGAAGCTTTTTACCCTTGCAAAGACCGAGCTGCACCTTAACGAGAGAGCCCTTAAAATAAACCGATAACGGAATCAGCGCCAAGCCCTCTTGCTTAACCGTTCCGAAAAGACGCATAATTTCTCTTTTATGCATTAAGAGCTTGCGATTTCTGGCTGGCGGACGATTAAAAATATTACCATGCTCGTAAGGGCTTATATGCATTTGCTTTATAATAAGCTCGCCCTCGTCTATACTGCACCAAGCATCCTTTAAATTAACTCCGCCTGCTCTAATCGACTTAACCTCAGTTCCCGAAAGAGAAATTCCCGCTTCGAAGCTTTCTATAACAAAGTATTCATGATATGCTTTTTTATTTTTTGCGATAGTCTTAATATTATCCACGAAAATCCTCCTTTCGAAAAATAAGGCTTTTTGTCGAAAAGCCTCTAAATGACAAACGCCATACAGTAAAAGTTACTGCAAGGCGTTTGAAGCTTTAATTAATATGTATTAATTAACCCTCAGAGATAGCGTCAACAGGGCAACCTGCTGCACAAGCACCGCAATCGATGCACTTATCAGCGTCAATAACATATTGAGTATCGCCTTCAGCGATAGCCTCGCAAGGACAGTTAGCTGCACATGCGCCGCAGCTAATGCAAGCATCAGAAATTTTGTAAGCCATCAAAATACACCTCCGTAGCTTTGATGATTTAATTGTAACAACTTCCGCCTAAAAATGCAAGTATAATTCACAAATTTGCAAATTTTTTTATATAATGTATTGAAAAATTAAGTTGAGAGGCGTTTTTATGGACAAAAAGTTAATAGAAAAATATAAAAATGAAATGTTTAATACTTATGCAAAGCGAAAATTTCCCACCGTAGAAAAAGCGGTTCAAACTATAAGTCCTGTTGCTGACAATACTGCCAATAACGAGGGCGCGCTGGTGGTTTTGGTAACGGCGGTGAGGTCGCTTTACCCGATAAAAAACGCTTTTGTCACGGTTTTTTCGGGTGAGAATGAGACGAGAGAGAATATAATCAGCGTTTATACCGACGAAAGCGGCAAAACCGAGCCGATATATTTATCCGCACCCGACCGACAGTTATCACTCGAAAGCGAAAACAAGATTTTGCCTTATGCCGAATATAATGTTGAGATTAAAGCAGAGGGATATGTTGATAGTATTTTTTTAAATGTTCCTGTTTTTGAGGGTATAACCTCTTTGCAGAGAGCTAATATGCTTTTGCTCGAAACCGCAGGAGAACAAAAAGGACCTATTATATATAATGTGTCCGAAAATGCTGATTTATAGGATAAATAAGGAGGAATATTTATGCCTGAGGTATTAACACCTGTAATTCCGCAAAACATAACAGTGCATTTAGGCGCGCCCGATTCGGCGGCACAGAATGTTACAGTTCCTTTTACCGATTATATAAAAAATGTTGCTTCAAGCGAGATTTACCCAACCTGGCCTGAGGAGGCTTTAAGAGCTAATATTTATGCCATTATAAGCTTTGCTTTAAACCGAATTTATACCGAATGGTATCCCTCACGGGGATATAATTTCGATATAACAAACACAACTCAGTTTGACCAAGCCTTTGTGCCTGACCGCGAAATTTTTGAAAACATAAGCCAAATAGTTGACGATATTTTTAATGATTATGTTGTCCGTCAGGGCAGTGTTCAACCCTTGTTTACCGCCTTTTGCAACGGAACAACCTCAACCTGCGCAGGTCTTTCGCAATGGGGAAGCGTTGATTTAGCAGAAAGAGGGTTCACTCCTTACGCCATTTTGCAAAATTATTACGGAGACGATATCGGTATAGTAGAAAACGCACCTGTAAGCTTTACGGGGGAATCTTATCCGGGAGTACCGCTCGCGGTTGGCGATTCGGGTAACAATGTGAGACTTATTCAGGTACAGCTTAACCGAATAGCGCAAAACTACCCTGCTATACCAAAAATAGAAAATCCTAACGGCATTTTCGGTCTGGACACCGAAGCGGCGGTTAGGAAATTTCAGGAAGTATTTAGTTTAACCCAGAGCGGTCAGGTGGATAAAGCCACTTGGTATGCCATAAAGAGATATTATTCGGGTGTTAAGGGTTTAGCCGAGCTTGCGGGCGAGGGTATAACTCTCGACGAAGCAACCGTTCCCTTTGAAACCGAAATTTCGGCGGGAAGCAGCGGAGTTCCGGTCAGAACACTGCAATACTATTTAAGTATTATAGCATACTTTAATTCAGCTTTATCCCCTGTTCCGCGAACTGCCCAGTTTGACCCTGCAACCATAGCGGCGGTTGAGAGATTTCAAGAGTATTACGGGCTGCCTGTAACAGGGGTTGTTGATACTGCAACCTGGAACACAATAGACCGAATTTATACCGAAACGGTAGCTTCCTTGCCTGAGGGTTATCAGGGGGATAATGCAAAGCTATACCCCGGTTATTTTTTAACTAAGGGAATGAGAAACAGCTCGGTTTCGGATTTGCAAAGCTATATAAATTATATCGGCGAGCGGATTCCCGCTTTTCCAACCTTGCCAGTAACAGGATATTTCGGCGACCAGACCGAAGCGGCGGTCAGAGAAATACAAAGACTTTACGCAATCGAGCCCTCGGGCGCGGTAGGTCCTGTTACCTGGTATCAAATAGCGCGGGAATACGATAGCCTTAAAGAGCAAGAAAATAATGCTTGATTAATCGGATAAAACCATTAATCTTTTAATAGCGGGGATTTTGAAAAGAACTACCGCTGCTACTATGGTTAAAACAAGTTCGGGGAGCATATATGTTCCGTTATAGCAAATTGAATAGAGTGCAGGACTGTTCATAACAG
Source organism: Clostridia bacterium (assembly GCA_017439585.1). Taxonomy (GTDB): domain Bacteria; phylum Bacillota; class Clostridia; order Oscillospirales; family Acutalibacteraceae; genus UBA737. The sequence goes on from JAFSIV010000008.1 coordinate 98,112, forward strand.
TTTTGCCAAAAATTTCAAACTGCTCAAAATTTGCAAAGATTATATACCCTGAAATAAAATGGCACAATAATCTAGCACATATAACTGCACCGCAACCCAGAACCTGAGCTAAATAACCTTTTTTAGCAAATATTCCCGAAAGACCTAAAACGGTGAAAGCTAAAATATAATCGAGGAATATTGTTCCGATTAAGGCTAAGGGAGAAAGTCCCCAAGCGAAGAGCCCGTCAAAAGCGATGCCGAAAAATAGCTGAATTAGAGAATAAACAAAGGCAGAGCCTATTCCCCATTTAAAGCCGAGTATTGACGGCAATAAAACTATGGGTAGCATTGAGAGAAGTGTAACCGAGCCGCCTAATGGGAGCTTATAAATTTTTATAAAGCTCAAAGCGGTGGCGAGTGCCACAAATATTGCGGCGAGAGTTAGTTTGTAGACTGGTTTTTTTTGGATTTCTTTCATTTTTTGTTCCTCCTTTAATATCGCAATACTGATTTTTCCGAGAAAACAAAAAAGCCGCAGGCAATACACCTGCGGCAATACTTTTTCGTATTTCCCTACGGCGGCATTATCCGCATCAGGTTAAAGGTCGAAATCATAGCAAAAGCGGATTTCCTCTCAGCCCGAGTTTCATCGAGCTCCCTATTGCAAGCAAATTATAGCACCGAAAGTAAATATTGTCAAGTATAAATATAACTTGCTTAAATTTATTTTTAACATTTAAGTAATTGAAATAAAAGAAATTTAAGTGTATAATAAATTTGATATTTAGTATTCATTTCGGAGGAATATATGAAAATAGCCTTTTACACCTTGGGTTGCAAGGTGAATCAATATGAAACCGAGGTTATGCGCGAGGCTTTTGAGAAAGCGGGCTATACCGTAGCTAGTCAGGGTGAAAGCTTTGATGTTGCGGTTATAAATTCTTGCACTGTTACTGCCGAGAGCGACCGAAAAACAAGGCAGATTTTAAACCGCTTTCGCCGAGAAAACGAAAATGCGCTTATTGTTTTAACAGGATGTATGGTACAAGCCTTTCCTGAGGAATCGGCAGGTCTTTTGGGTGCGGATATTGTTGTTGGAAACCGCGATGTCAGCAAAATATTAACGCTTTGCGAGGAGTTTTTTGATAAGAAGCAAAGAATGGTTGAAATTTGTCCGCACAACAGGGGGGACAAGTTTAATACCCCCAGTGTTTCCTCCTTTGCTGAGCGAACCCGCGCTTATATGAAAATTGAGGACGGGTGCGACAGGTATTGCAGTTATTGTATCATTCCAACCGCGAGAGGTTGGGTTCGTTCAAAGCCGCTTTGCGAAATTAAAGCCGAGGCAGAAAAACTAGCTAAAAACGGATATATTGAAGTAGTCTTAGTTGGTATTAACCTTTCGGCATACGGCAAGGGCGAGGATATAAACCTTTGCGATGCGGTTGAAACGGTTGCAAGCGTTGAGGGGATAAAAAGGGTGCGATTAGGCTCATTAGAGCCCGACCATATAACTGATGAAATGCTTGAAAGATTTAAAAATGAGCCGAAATTCTGCCCGCAGTTTCATTTGTCCTTGCAGTCGGGCTCAAATAAAACCTTAAAAAGAATGAACAGGCATTATACTGCCGAGTTTTATTATGATTTAATAAGCCGAATAAGAAATACATTTGAAAATGCGGCAATAACCACCGATATAATGGTAGGTTTTGCGGGAGAAACTGAGCAAGAATTTGAAGAAAGTCTGGCTTTCTGTGAAAAGGCAGGCTTTGCAAAGGCTCATATTTTTTCTTACTCGCGCCGAAAAGGAACGGTAGCTTACGGTCTTGGAAATCAGGTAACAAATGCCGAAAAATCGTCTCGAAGCAAAAGGCTTGCGGCGGTTTGCGAGAAAACCGAACAGGAATTTTTAGCGTCTCAAATAGGAAAAGAATTTGAAGTTTTATTCGAAACCTATGAAAACGGTTTAAACTTTGGATACACTAAAAATTACTCCCGTGTTTTCATAAAATCAGAAAAATCCTTTGAGGGTGAAATTAAAAGGATTAAAATCATAAATTCTAAGAAAGATATTTGTGAAGGTATATATAATGAATAAAATTTATAAATCTCAATTAGAGCTTATAGGAAATACACCGCTTTTAGATTGCCAAAATTTTGCGGATAATTTAAAGCTTAAAGCTAAGGTTTTTGCAAAGCTCGAAAGCTATAACCCCGCCGGCTCGGTTAAGGACCGCGCCGCGCTTTATATGATTAAAACCGCCGAAAAAGAGGGAAAACTTAAAAAAGGCTCAACGGTTATAGAGCCAACCTCAGGAAACACAGGTATAGGTCTCGGTTTGGTTTGCAAAGCTTTGGGCTATAAGCTTATTATCGTTTTGCCTGACAGTATGTCAAAAGAAAGAAGAAAACTCATTTCTTCTTACGGTGCAGAGCTTGTTTTGACTGACGGTAAGCTCGGTATGAGCGGTGCTATAAAAAAGGCCAAAGAATTAAACGAACAGATTGAAGGTAGTATTATTGCAGGGCAGTTTGAAAATCCTGCTAATGCTAAGGCTCATTTTGAAACAACAGGTCCTGAAATATGGGAACAAACCGAAGGCAAGGTTGATATTTTTGTTGCAGGTGTTGGAACAGGCGGAACTATAACAGGCGTTGGTGAATATTTAAAGCTTAAAAACCCCGATATAAAAATAGTTGCGGTCGAGCCTGATTGCTCGGCGGTGTTATCGGGAAAAGAGGCTGGTCCTCATAAACTTCAAGGTATCGGCGCAGGGTTTATTCCTAAGGTTTTAAACAAGGATATTATAGACGAGGTTATTTCTGTGTCGGCGGAAAATGCTTATGAAATGGCAAGACTTTTAGGCAAAACCGAGGGTGTTCTTTCGGGAATTTCTTCGGGTGCGGCGCTTTTCGGGGCAACCGAAATTGCTAAAAGAGAAGAAAACAAGGGTAAAAATATAGTAGTTCTTCTTCCCGACGGAATAGACAGATATTTATCAACTGATTTATACTAGGAGGTAAAATATGAAGCTTGTTTTAATAACCGCCCTAGGCGTTGGTCTTGCAACCGTTATAGGCGCGCTTATAGGTTTTATATTCCGCAAAATATCCGAAAAAATATCTAATATAGTTTTGTCCTTTGCTTCGGGTATAATGCTTGCAGCGGCAGTTATAGGTCTTGTATTACCGTCTTTGGAATATGGCGGAAAATACGGTATAATTTATACCGTTTCGGGTATTTTCGCAGGTGCTCTTTGTCTTAACCTTATAGATAAGCTTGTGCCTCATTTGCATAAGATAATGGGTGTTGAAAAAGAGGCTCATAAAAATGCGAACTTAAACAAGGTTTTGCTTTTCGTGGCAGCTATTGCAATACATAATCTGCCCGAGGGTATTGCCGCAGGTGTTGGTTTCGGTTCGGGTGATAATGCAAGGGCGCTTATAATTGCAGGCGGTATTGCGCTTCAAAATATACCTGAGGGTATGGTTATAATAGCGCCTATGCTTCTTGCGGGTGTATCACCTCAAAGAACCTTTATAGCCGCATTAGCAACAGGTTTGATTGAGGTTGTTGGTACATTTATCGGTTATTTTGCGGTTAGCATTTCCGCCGCGGTGCTTCCGTTTGCGTTAGCTTTTGCGGGCGGCACTATGCTTTATGTTATAAGCGACGAAATGATACCCGAAACCCATTCGAGCGGTAACCAGCGCGGCGCAACTTATGCTCTGCTGGTTGGTTTTTCAGTAATGCTTATAAGTGATTTTCTCTTGGGATAAATTCAGCTATTCAACATTTGAAATGTAATAATATTCAATCGTTTCGCATATATCTTAACTAATAGAATAAATCTTTGCAAAAATGGTCGATTTATGTAATATTTATGCGAAAAAGTATTGACTTTAAGGTTATTTATGATATAATTATAAATGAAAAAATTTTTAAGGAGGTTTTCCGTAATGAATAAGACTACTTTTGGTATTCTTACAATTCTCTTCAACTCATATGGTGTTCCGAACTTCATTCAGGGCGACGCTAAGACAGGTATTCTTAAAATCGTTCTTGCTTTCGTAACTTGCGGCATCATTGGTATGATCAATGCTATCATGGGTATCATTCTCGGTATTCAGGTTCTTCAGATGACCGAAGAAGAGTACAATGCTGCTTACGGCACTATCGATAGCGGTATTCCGAAGATGAAAGCTAACACAGAAGCTGCTGAATAATCAGTTAATTTTAAGTGTACTTAAAAAATAAACCGTCTGCTAATAAGCAGGCGGTTTTTTGTTGTATAAAGAAAACGGCGGGAAACACTCCCCTACTATTTTTATACTCAATATTTATTTAATCAACGGCGAATCCATTCTCGTTTGGGGGTTATGGCGACAAAAATTGCCGCACCCTACAATCTGAATTTATATTGGAAAATAAATAATTTGCTTTCCTTGTTTAACTGCATAATCTAATGCTATTTTTGTTCCGCTTTTGCGGTTTTTTGGTTTGTATTCTTCATTATAATAAACAATACAAATTTGGCTTTTGTTTATCATTTCAAAATTGCGTTCAACATAAACCGCTCTGCCTGAATTTTTAATTTTTTCGGGATAATAGGTTTCCTCATAGCTTTTTAAAAGATAATTTTTATATTGCTCGCTAATAATCTCATATTCTGCTCTAACATAAATTCGTTTTATGTTAGGGTGTTTTTCTTTTATTTTTGTAACTATTTTTAGGCATAAATCATCAAACTCACTTTTACTTCCAAAAATAAATGTATCAACATTTTCATTTTTAATTAACTTCTCTATTGTTTTATAAAGCCTTATTTTTAATTCCTCAGTTTCGTTTATTTTTCTATGACCGAAAAAGCAAACTGTATTACTCCTCATAATTTTCCCAAAATAAAAAAGGTGTACCCTCCTTTAAGAGAATACACCATAAAAAATATATCCCCTTAAATGTTGCTACACACTCACACTACCTTCAATCGCTTGGAGAATAGGGTAAAAAGAGGAATATACTTTTTTGCAAAAGTATTATTCCCCATTCAAAACGATATGAAGGCGCAAAATTTTATTTTAATGTGAGTTTGTAGCTTAATCAGTATAACACAATAAAATGAATTTTGCAACAAAAAACCGCCTTTTCAGGCGGTTTTAGTAGTTTATTTTTATTCTAATTTAATCTTCGTCGGTTTCCTCTATGTTTTCTTCTTCGCTTTCGGTATAAAGCATAGTTCTAAGAGCCATAACTAAAAGGGTTACAAAGGTGAAGGTTGCGCATACTATCCAAAAAGGCATATAAAACTTTCCGGCAACAACGGTTATTACCGCAATGACTATACAGCAAACAGCAATTCTGAACAACAAATCGCAGCATTCCTTATTGCAAGGTCCGTTTTTTGCAGAAACCTTAACGAGCTTCTTTAAACTAACAAGAGCTGCCGCTGCAAAGGGAGCGCAAGGATAACAGGTAACCAGCACGGTTGCGGCGAGGGTTGCGGGGCGGTGCATAGTTTCAACATACCAGGAAATCATCCAAGGAAGACCTATAACAAATGCAATAAGCAATCCTATAAATATATTTATAACAATATTTAATATTTTAACCGATTTTGATTTATTCATATAAAATACCTCTTTGGTGTTTTCGATTAACTATATTTATTATAAATAATTTATTTTAATTTGTAAAGTTTATTTTTTAATATTAAAATACCGTTTTGATTTATAGTTTTTAGCATCCTTATAAATTTTTTCTAAGACAAGCTCTCTTTTTATTTTATCTTCTCCCTCTTTAACCTTTGCCATCATATAAAAAATTATAAAAATCAAGGTTATTGAAGCTAAGGAAACATATTTAGAGACCTTAACCGAGGAAAAGCTTAATCCTCCGAAAAACTCAATAATTTTATTAACTATTTTTGCTAATAAATTGCAGAGTGAAAAAATCGTCTCTGATATTAACGGTATAATCGGATTAATTATTAAAGCCGATACCGAAAAACAAAGAAGCAGAGTTATAAAATATGAAATCATAAGATTTGCTATAATCGAAACAATAGAAATTTCACCGTAAGTATTTATAAGTGTCGGCATAGTGAAAAGGGTTGCGCTTACATTAATTATAAATGCGAATAAAATCGTTTGCGATATTTTAAATTTTAAAAGCTCTTTTCTTTTAATATAATCGCATATAGGAAGTGCCACCGATAATATGCCGAAGGTTGATAACACCGATAGCCTGAAACCCACATTGAAAATTGCAAAGGGCGAGATTATCAGAGCTACTGAGGTTGCTGTTCCCAAAGCGTTTTCAGAGGTGTTGTCTTTATTAAGCATTAGTCCCAAAGCGGCAACTATATATGTGCCTCCCGCTCTGAACATTGACATTGTAAATCCGCAAACCGCCGTTAGAATTATAACAACAGCAAGTATAGTAAAGCCTCTGAGAAATCGGTTATAAATAAATTTCTCGAAAGATTTAGTGAAAAGCGAAACTATTATAGCAAGATGCATACCCGAGACTACCATACTATGCGCCACGCCTGCCCGTTTTACCGATACATAAAAGTTATTGGTGAAATAACTTTTATCTCCGAAAACCAATGCGGTAATGGTTGAGGCTTCGGCATAATCTGTATTCGAAAATATAGTTTTTCTGATATATTCTCTGATATCTTCAAAAAATACGAGGAGATTATCTTTTTTATCCAAAACCGAAACATCGCTTATATTTGCGGTTAGAAATATTTTATTGCTGTAAAAAGAAGCTTTATAAGGATTTTCTATTTTGCTAAGATTAAAGTCGGCTTTTATATAATCGCCGACTTTTAGGGTTTCGCCATAACAGTAAGCATTTATTTTACTGCCCGACGCAATAATATCACTCTCGGTTATTTCAACGACCGCAACACTATAATTATTTTTATTTTCGGTTTGAACAACAACCGCCTCGGCGGTGCTGAAAAGTCCGTCGAGCTTAGTTTGATTTTTAATTTTAGCAGTTATATTAACGGTTGAAAGTATCATTATAAAAACAAAAACACCAACAAAAATAAATTCAGGTTTTGCCTTATAAAAAAATAAACCGCCGATTATGATGGCGGTCAGTATACCGTATAAAATTAAAGATTTGTTAGAATAAAACCCGACTACCGAGATAAAACAACAGATAATCGAACAAAGAAGCATGGGGCGTTTTGCAAGGTAGTCTCTCAAAAAACCAACTCCTTTTTATCCTTTTTTAAAACAAAGGTATTATAAGTTAAAAAGAAAATTTTGTCAATATAAAGTTTGGAAATTGAATGAATTTTGATTAGCAACGCACCGCTCTCTAACAAATTTGATGTGTTTTTTAGCCTATTTGTTCGAACCATTACATATCATTTATATTTCGTCGGCAAAGCCGGCACCGAAATTATTATCTATTATCTTTTATCTGGAAAAGTCGCTTGATATTTTAGAGAATAGATAAAAGAGAAGAGATAAGAGTACAAAAAGAAAAGCCGCTAAAAAGCGGCTTTTCTTTTTGGCCCGCTCGAAGGGATTTTGTCTCGGTGCTCCCGCACCTATCGCCTCGCTTACGCTCGTTGCCCCGTCGGCGAAAACAACCATTTAGGTTGTTTTCTTCCGCTTTCGCTCCCTCCTTGTTCGAATCCCTTCGGAAATATAGATAAATTAAAAGGAGAACCAATCCTTACGGATTGATTCTCCTCTTAATTGGCCCGCTCGAAGGGATTCGAACCCCCGGTCTTCAGAATCGGAATCTGCTGCGTTATCCAGCTGCGCCACGAGCGGAAATATATTTCAATAATACTCTATTTAAATTTTAAAGTCAATCGCTAAATCTATAATTAGATATTATTAAAATAATAACTTTACAAAAATTATAAATATATGATAATATAAATATTAGAAACCCATTCGCGAAAATTACAAAGTGTTAAATAGAAAGTTTAATTTCAAATTTAAAACTGGGAGACGAAAAATGGAAGATATAAGAAAAATGAATGTATTGGTTTTAGGAAATTCGGGAGCAGGAAAAAGCACCCTTATAAAAGCTATTTCGGGTGCTGAGGTTAAAACCGCAGTTGGCGGCAGTGTAACCCAGAATATTGATGTTTATGAATCTTCAACCTGGCCCATTCAATGTATTGATACAAAGGGTTTTGAATACAAATGGTTTGAGCAGCAAAAAACCATTAAGCAGGTTAAGAAATTTACCAAAAAACAGCTCTCTGCCAAGACAGATAAAAAAGGGGACGAGCCGTCGATAGATGCGGTTTGGTATTGTATAGACGGTTGCTCAAAAAGAGTGTTCACAGAGAATATTGAAATGATGAATAAATCAATTAAGGGTTGGAAAAATATACCTGTTTTTGCTGTTATAACAAAATCTCTTTCTGAGGCCGAGATTGAAGAAAATGTTGAGGCGGTAAAACAAGCCTTTTCAAAAAACAAAACTATTAATCTTCAAGAGGTTATCCCCGTTGTTGCCGAGCCTTACTATATAAAATCTGAGGTTGTTGAGCAAATGGGTATTGAAGAGCTTTGCGAGGCTACTCTTGATTGCTTTGATGAAGCCAAACAAATCAGTGCCGAAAACCGCAACCGAATGATACTTGAACAAAAGAGGTTCACCGCTAATGCTTTAACCGCAGGTGCTGCAACGGCGGGAATTGTTGTTGGTGCGGCTCCGATTTCGATTGCGGATTCATTGATATTAGTGCCGTTAGAAACCGCTTTAACAAAAGGTATCCTTAAAATTTACGGTATTGATTTTTCAGCCGATTTAGTAACCGCCGTTATAGGCTCCGCGGCTATAACCAATGTCGCAAAAGCCTTGGTTGGAACCTTAAAAACCATACCTAATATTGCAGGCAGCGTTATAAATGCCGTTGTTGCAGGGTTCTTTGTTGCCGCAATCGGTGAGGCAGTTATTGCATTATCCGAAACGATATATTCGGGCAAAATTGATAAAGATAAAATTGACGGTATTATTGAATTTATGTCCGAAAAGCTTAAAAACAACCAGGTTCTCTCATTTGTTGTGAGCTACATTGAGAAGAATGCGGACAAGCTTCAAGGAAAATCTGCAAAAGAGATTTTTAGCATAGTTGATAAAGCCGCAAAAGAAAATACAAAATTACTCAAAAAATAAATTTTAAGGTTAAAACGCTGTCGGTAAAAACCGGCAGCGTTTTTTGTCCCATTTTAAAAATTTTCATACTCGCTCTTTATTGAATCAACGGCGAAGCCATTTTCGTTTGTGGGTTATGGCGACAGAAAAGCCACTATAAAATAAATAAAAACTTGCCGCAGGCAACTTTTTTCGCGCCAAAACCCTCTCGGGTTCGACCCCCCCTTTATTGTGTAAAAATGACGGACTGCAAAATCTAACGACTCTGCAGTCCTTTAAGTTTGGTGGAGATGGTGGGGATCGCCGTTCGCTTCGCGCACTACTAGGCTTGTCGACCATCGCTTTGCGACGGTACCCGACTGCGCCGTTTTTGGCTAAAAACTTGCCGCAGGCAACTTTTTTCGCGCCAAAACCCTCTCGGGTTCGACCCCCCCTTTATTGTGTAAAAATGA
>JAFSIV010000009.1 GCA_017439585.1 Clostridia bacterium
AAAGCAAGCCGAAGCAAAAGCAAAATTAAAAATTGTAAATACAAATGATGAACAAGAAATATCTGCTTAATTAAAGAAAGGAATTGATAACAATGGAAAAGAAAATTAGAGGTTATGAAATTGATTTTACAACAAACACACTATATATGAATTATAAGTTTGCAGAAGCCGCCAATATTCCAAAATCTAAAGAATATTTATTAGTTGCAGAAATTCGCAAAGATTTTCCAAAGATTAAAATAATAACTCGCGCAGGTCGCAACGCAAAAACTTGCAATGCAAATAAGCGCTTAACCTATGCTAATATGGAAAGTTATATTAAAGGACAGACCGAAATGAATGTTGATGAATTGCTTTATTTGTTTGAACTCACAAAGATTGAATCAAAATGTGCGAAAAGTCCTTATGCTTTTGTTAGGGATTGGTTTGTGAAACAGTTCCCCAATTATAAAGAATGTAAAATTCTTAAAGAGGATAAAATTATTCCTTTTGCGGAAGCCGCTCCCCAAGAGGATGAGGAAAAAGTATCTTAAAAGGAGCGATTAAAATGCAAGAAGATTTAATAACATTTGATATTGAATGGTTAAGCCTGCCGAAAGCCGAATTTAAAATGTTGCTTATGATTGCAGACATAGGAAAAAATTTAGGAAATGCAAGTGATATGTGCAGATACTTTAACCATTCGATACAAAGTAAAACTAAAAACAAATTGCGCAAGGCTTTAAAAAGTCTTGTCGAACAAGATGTTATCAATTTAGAATTAAACAAAAATAATTATACCGCAACTCTGCAAAAAGAAATATTGCAGGCAAATAAAGTTGATGTGAAACGCAAATATATAACTGAAATCCTACATCACAACTACACTCAATCTGTTGCTTGGGAAACTGTTTTAAAAGTTTATATTTGGTTGCTTGATAATGGTAAAACCCTCTTTACCAATAGACAGATAAGTGTGTGTATAGGAGTTTCTGAAAGCACAATAACAGAAGCAAAAAAGGCATTAAAAGAGATGGGTGCTTTTGATATAGAGAAAGTTACAATTAAAGAGGGCGAACAATTTTATAGATGTGTTGGGCAAATAGCCAATGCTTCTGCCTTTTGGAATAATGTATAGAAAGCAGTTACTTTTTACTTTGAATATATGGTGATATATTTTACGAAGTAAAAAGTAACCGCTTTTTTGTTTATCAAATATCTTTAATAATGCGTATGCAATTTTTATTATATAATGAAAACTGATAGTTTCAAAATCGCGGCACTTTGTGCCGCTTGATTTGAAATATCAGTTTATGAAATCCAAAAGGAGTGTAATTTATGAATTTTATTGAATCAATGCAGTAGTATATTCCGCCTTATTATAGAAATATGCACTTGGATGGTTTTGAGCCTTGGGAAATTCAAGTTGCAATACGCAAAAAACACCGCCTATTAGTAGAAGAACAAAGAAAAAAACGCGAAGAACTCGAAAACCAATTTAATAATATTAACATTATAAGTGAGATAAAAATAAAATGAGTTAGAATAATAACCAAAAGGACAAGAAGAAAAAGAAAAAATCTGTTTTAGAAGCAGAGATAATGCGTATAATGGAAAAAAGCCTTAAAAAGACTTTAGATTTAGCATTAGATGAGATTTTAAAAGACTTTAAATAAAGATTGCGGTTGCCGCTCAAATGAACTCTTAAACAAAATTAAGGGAACAAGAGCGCGGCAACCGCATTTTTTGTTTTTATTATCTAATCGAACACAACCGCAAAGATCGTCATTTTGGATTTTTCATGCTTTTGGTCGCGCGGAGTGCCACACAATAACACCAAAGGCGAAAACAGATACTTTTTGCCTGAAAGCATACCCCACTATTTTGTGCAAGTGTTCACAAAAAGGTGGTGTGAATTGTTTGAACAAAATCGGCGGTATTTTGTGCGGTTTTGCGTGGTTTTAAACTGTTCACAAAAGCAACTGTTTTATTGAACACCCTTTTTATTCTTTTATATGCTCAATTAAATCCGCAGGTTGACAATCCAAAAGGTCGCAAAGTTTTTCAAAAATAGACCAAGAAACCATTTCGCCTTTTCTTATCTTTTGGAGCATTGCTTCACCCATTATCTTTTCAGTTCTAATCTTGTTAGTGTTATAACCTTTTTCTTTAAGTGTTGCGAGAACATCAATTTTATATTTTAACATAACTTTCACCTCTGCAATTATATTACCACAAAATAACACTTGTTTCAAGTGTAATAATTACACAAGAATTGAGTGTAATATTTGTTGGTTTTGCGAATTGAATTACACTTGTTTTAGGTGTATAATAATATCGAAGAAAAACAAAGGAGTAAAACACTATGAATTATGGTTATGCAAGATGCAGCACAAATGAAACAAAGCAGGATATTAACAGACAAGTCCGCGAACTGAAAGCGGCAGGTGCAGAGGAAATCTTTGTAGAGTATGAACATGGAGATTCTAAAATCAAGCAACAACAAGCCTTGATGTTTGAAGCGGCAAAACAAGGTGATACAATAATTGTTCTTGAAGTTCCGCGACTTGCAAGAAGCACACAACAACTTTGTGAGATTATCGACCTTGTAAGCACCAAAAGATTAAGACTAATAATTGTGGGAAGTATAACAATGGATTGCCGCGAGGGCAAAGCAGATCCAATGACCGAAGCCTTTTTACAAATGGCAGGTGTTTTTAGTCAATTAGAACTTGCTATGATAAGGGCGAGAGTTCGCTCAGGCATGGCAAATGCCAAAGCCAAAGGGAAAGTAATCGGCAGACCGCAAATGACTACACAAGACATTCCCCAAAACTTTATGCGACATTATCCCTCATACAAAGCGAAACAATTAAATATAAGCGAGTTTGCAAGGGTTTGCGATATGAGCAGAACAACCATTTACAAATATCTTTCACTATTGGAAAACTAAAAGGGAGCGGCACAAAACCGCTCCCAACTTTTTTATGTATTAGTCTTTTATTTTATCATACCAACCATCTTCGCCAAAAGCATCATTTTGGCAATCTTTACACCATTTGCCACGCATATCATCTTCAGGCACTCTGTCACCGCACATAGCACAAGTTTCGTAATTTGTTTTTGAAGATTTATTTGCATTATCATTCCATCCAAAGAATGTTACTCCAATTAACCATGCAATAAATAAAGTAATAGCAAATGTTATGAAAGTTATAAATAAAAAATTTGGTTGTTTTTTACGATCTTTTTCTTCAATTACTTTTCTTTCTTTTTCAACGCTAACAAAATCTAAAATATATTTTGCGGCTTTTTCTCCTTCTTCTCGTTGATTCTGTTGCCTTAAAGGATAATAAAGAATTTCAAAGTCATACATTCCACTTCCCAAAAATATCGTAATTGCACCATATTTATCATTGGGTTTTGGTGTGCGATGGTTAGCGTCTATAATTGATGATAATGGTATCTCTTTTTTATTCACAATAATCTTATCATCAGTTAATGTCCAATTTCTAATACTTACATACATAATTTTTCCCCCTAAAAATAAAAAAGTGTGTGCAAACGAAGTTGCACACACCGAAAAATGCAGACCTCGATTTGCTACCACACAAAATTTTCTACACTATCAAAAATGCGAAAATAGAGCCCACATTTTTACCAAAATAAAAATGTGCACTTTCAATAGTATAGAAATATTAAATTTTGTGTGGTATGTGTTAATTATACCACCGCCGCAAGCAAATATCAATAATTTAATTTATATTATCTTTGCTATTGGTTTGTTTTGTGGTATGATATAAAAGAGGTGTTGCAAATGGCAGGAAGAAGTTATAACCAAAGGCACAAGGCATTACTTGTTTTTCAAATTCTATTAAGACAAACAGATAAAGACCACCCTTTGAAGATAGGCGAAATCAAAAAACAACTATCTAATTATGGAATAGAAGCAAATGTACATTCTATTGGTCGAGATATAAAAGAATTACAAAGGCTTTATTCGGCAGAAGTAATTAACGATTTTGACGAGGTTGAAGATGGTGAGCGGATACCATATAAAATTGAATATGATGGGTCAGGTGAAAGAGGATATAAAGTAACCAAAAGACCTTGCAAATTTAGCGATTTACAACTATTGGTTGAATGCATACATTCCGCTCGATTTATATCGCAAAAGCAAGAAAAAAGATTGTTTGAAACAATAGCAGAATTTTGTAGTGAATGGCAATATCAAGACTTGAATAATGAAACATATTTAGTTGACCGCTCAAAGACTAATAATAACAATATACTTTCATACATAAACACAATAAATGCCGCTATCAAAGAAAATAAAAAGATTAAATTTAAGTATATGAAATACACCCTGCAAAACCGCGAGGCGCAAACACCACGCAGAAATGGCGCTTTTTATACTGTTAGTCCTTTTAAAATACTTATAAATGAGGGCAATTTTTATCTTTTAGCCTACAATGGAAAATATATAACAACATACCGAATTGACAGAATGGATAATGTTATAAAATCAATAGAACTCCGCGAGGGAGCGGAGTTCTACAAAGATATAAATATGCAAGATTTTACAAAGCGCGTTTTTTCTATGTTTGGTGGCGAAGAAAAGAATGTTACAATAAGGTTCACAAATGACCTTCTCGACATCGTTATCGACCGATTTGGAGCAAATGGAGCAAGTTATACCCCTGATGATGATAAACATTTTAAAATTCATGTAAATGTTGAAGTTAGTAATATGTTTTACTCTTGGATTTGCGGCTTCCGCAAGAAAGCAACAATATTAAATCCGCCCGAAGTGGTCGAAGATTTTAAGACATTCCTTGCCGACATCAACCAAAAGTATGAAAGTTGTTAATTTATACTGATTTATACTAATTTATACCTATTGGTTTTAATTTGTGCCGCTCCCCATCAATTTATATTAAATAGTATTGAATTGTTTTACTTGACATTTGTTTGTTTTGATTCTATAATGTGAGCAGACATTAACACAAATGATGTGTTCAATGTTCGGTTTATTCACCCCTCAAAAGCGCAGGAACTGCACTTTATGTTGAGATGATGGGTCTTATCGGTGCAGGTAACAACCCCATGGTTGGTATGACTGTTGCTTGCGCAGTTGCAGTTAACGAAGCGCTTAATAAGTAATGCGTAATTAGGAATGTGTAATGCGTAACAAAAAGGACTTGGAGAATTTTCTCCAAGTCCTTTTTGTTATTTGTATTCAAGTATTTTAGGCATAATGACTATTTACAAATATTTTTCGTTATATCAAAATTTAAAGGTGGATGACACAAAATTCAAAACCGTTCAATTTTTAAATGCTATAGTTTTTTATATATTAACCAATTCTTATTTTTTTACAAATTATCAATTTAATTTTATTCAGAGAAACCTTCCAAATATTGTGAATCTATATAATATCTAATCTCAACTAGCGTATCGTTTACCGATACATAGATTTTTCTCGAAAAATCAATAAAACTTGTTGGAATATATACTTCATCATAAGTAAAATTTTTAAAAGAACCTATATTTTCTTCTCGTACAACTGAAACAATTGGAATATTTTTTTCGCATTTAACATTTTTGATTTCTATGATATCATGGTCATAATCTTGTGGAATTTTAATCAAATAATTATTAACGGTTTGATATTCAGATAAAACATCCAATTCACCTGATTCTCTTTTTCCTTTAAATGCAGGCAATAAGTATTCTTTTATTATATTAACATAATTTTCAAAGTTTCTTTTTTCATAAAAATTATTTTCCAAGCTAATTACATGATATTCAATTTTTGCATATTCATCACTAGAATTATATTCTCTAATTACTGATACATATGGATTATTAATATCTGTAAAATCATACTTATCAATTAATAGCCACTCATATAATCCATAGTTATTTATAAAACCAAAATCTTTGTAATTAACTAGAGAAATATCGGTTACATTTGCTGATTCCATTTCTTTAGAAAAATTATCAATAATTTCTAAAGATGAACTATTATATTGGGATATATCGTTTTCTTTAGTGCATCCTGATAAAAACATGAGCAAGATTAACAATAATAAAATTATTCTTTTTAACACTTTAATTTCCACCTATAATAAAAATACATATACTGAAGTTGTGCAAAAAATATGTAACATGACTTCGTACATTTTATTATACCATTGCTACCAATAAATTGCAATAATTTGTTTTATTGTAATTATTTGATATCGGATTATTTACTGGACAATTGTTTGATTCGATTCTATAATGTGGGCAGAAATTACTACAAGTGATGTGTTCAATGTTCGGTTTTTAGACCTCTTAAAAGCGTAGGAACTGCGCTTTATGTGGAAATGATGGGTCTTATCGGTGCGGGTAACAACCCAATGGTTGGTATGACTGTTGCATGTGCAGTTGCAGTTAACGAAGCGCTTAATAAGTAATTCTAATTGCATAAATTAAAGGCTTGGAGATTTCTCCAAGCCATTTTTTAATTTTAATTGCAAAATGTGTAGATTTATTATATAATTAAACTATGAAAGGGTGTGTATTTATGAAAAAAGTCATTACATTAGCTATTGGCATTATTCTTATTATTTCAATGCTTTGCGGTTGTAGCGAAACCGCCTCTAAAAGTGATATTGCTTATGAAAACGAGGGAATTGTTTCTGATGAAGTTTTGCAAGATGAGGCTATTAATTCGCGCAAACTAATAAAAGAAATTTCTCTAACTGCCGAAACAAAAGATTATGATAATTATATTGATGGTATTCGAAAAAAAGTAGTTTCAAACGGCGGTTACATAGAATCCTCGGACGAATCAAACAGTTCGGATTTCAGAACATTTACCGCTACCATTAGAATACCTGTCGGTAAAACCGACAATTTTACTGATTATGCTTCTGAAAATGCTACGATTCAGAGCCGAAGCGAAAGTGTGAAAGATGTAACCGAAGAATATGTGGATATTGAGGCTCGAATAAAGGTTTACAAAGCCGAAGAAGAAAGTCTCATTGAAATAATGAAACAGGCGGACAATATCACAGATTTGCTTGCTGTTAAAGAGCAACTAGCAGATTTAAGAGCAGAAATTGAATCATATACCGCTCAGTTAAAGAGCTTAGAAAATAAAACAAGTTACAGTACCGTATCGCTAACCGTTTATGAAGTAGAACGCGAGGTTAAATCCGAAGGATATTGGAGCAATATTTGGAACAATATTATCAAAGGATTTAAAAATGTTGGAAAAATCATAACAACTTTATTCGCTTTTGCATTATCGTCTATTCCCTATTTAGTTATTCCTGCAATTATTACTTTAACAATAGTTATTACCGTACGAATTTTGATAAAAAAGAAAAGCTTAAACAAAAAGATATAATAAAAATTTAAGGACTTGGAATTTTCCAAGTCCTTTTTATCTTGTTTTAGGATTATCAGATAATCCTAAAATATAATCGCTTGAGGTTTTATAGAATTTTGCAAGAGCAACAACAAACCTTGTTGGTATTTCCCTTTTGCCTGTTTCGTAATTACTATATACCCTTTGGTCAATAGAAAGATAGGCGGCAACTTCTTTTTGAACTAAATCATGGTCTTCGCGTAAATCCTTTAATCTTGGATAATACATAAAATCACCTAATATAATATAAAACTCTTAACAATTATTTGAAAATCATTCTTCAACATATTTAATGATATCAGATACTTCACAATTCAAAATGCGACAAAAATCATCAATTTTCATCGTGCTAATACCATTGCCTTTTTTTATTCTATCAATAGTTGCACTACTAATATTATACTTATTTATTAATGTGTATGATGTAATGTTTTTCTTTTTTAATGTTTCCCAAAAAGGAGCATAACTGATCAAAAACAAAACCACCTTAAACATTATAGTTATATTATTAGCATAAAGTTAAAATTCTCTCTTGACAATAGTCATAATTATGACTATAATATTAGTATGTTAAAGATTTCTGGAAATAAATTAGTCTTAACTTTTGGATGCATTTTGTCAATTTGCACAGGTACATTAATATATGCGTTGTTTAGGGAGAATACATATATTTCTAATATAATTATGTGTTTCGTTGATTTAACTTTTTTGAAAAGCATATTTATATGCCTTGAAAATAGTTTTACAAAATACTATTTGCCTGATTTTTTATGGGCATTTAGTCTTTCTTGTGGACTCTGTGTTATATTAAATCCTAAAAAAAATATAGATGTATTTTTATATTCAGGAATATCTTTCTTTTTCGGTTTAATATATGAAATATTACAAATCTGCAAAGTGATTAATGGAACAGGAGATATTATTGACATAGCGCTATATTTTCTGGCTTCTTTAACAGTAAGTTTAATTTCATTAAGGAGAGTTTAAAATGAAAAAAGTTATCAGTTTGTTTTTGGCAATTTTATTAATTGGTGCTTATGGAATATTTGCACTTGGCAGTGGCGAATCAGAGACAGTTGAGCAAGGAAAAGGGACCGTACAATCAGAAGAAAATAAGTCAAATTTAGGAGATTATAAGGTAGAAATACTAAGTTGCAGACTTGCAAAATCATTCGATGATAAATCAGTTGTTATTGTTAAATATAATTTTACTAATTATAGTGAACAGCCAACCGCTTTCTTCACAGCTTTTGATACCATAGCATATCAAAATGATATTGGTCTAAATAATGCTTATATTTTAAAAGATAATGCTAATTATTCTGCTGATAATCAAACTAAAGAAATTAAAAAAGATGCAAATTTAGATGTTGAAGTCGCTTACGAACTTAATGATACAACCACCGACATAGTAGTTGAGGTTGAAGAACTTTTCAGTTTTAGCGATAAAAAAATAACCAAAACTTTTTCGATAAAATAGAAAATTAAATAAAGCTAGAAAAACGGACACATAAATAGGTTGTAGCCCATTATGTGTCCGTTTTTATTTTTATTTGAAAAATCCCCAAATTATGATATAATGTTATTATCATAAAATATGGAGAAAAAATATGAAAATGCTTATAATCCGCCATGGCGACCCGTACTACCCAACCGATTCATTAACCGAAAAAGGTCAGAGAGAGGTTAAACTTTTAGCTGAGAAATTGAAAAAGGAGAACATAACCGATATATATGTTTCCCCTCTCGGCAGAGCCAAGCTTACCGCAAAACCAACCGCCGAAATATTTGGTATTGAGCCTGTAGTGCTTGATTGGTTACAGGAATTTCCTGTTAAGCTAGGGTTTGAATACAATACTGATTTTTACAAAGAAATGAAATCTCCTTGGAATATGCCACCGGAAATCTGGGCTAATGATAACACACTCTATGATATAAATCAGTGGCAAAATAGTGAGGTTTTAAACGGTTGCGATGTTTATGATACATACGAGCGCATTTGCAAGGAATTTGATAGTTTAATCGCAAAACACGGATATATCCGCGAGGGTAATCTATTTAAGATTGAGGAAAATGCCAAAAAGGAAAAAACAATCGCGCTGTTTTGCCATTTTGGCGTTGGAACTTCTATTATTGCGCATATACTCAATATGCCATTAATTGCCGTATGGAACTCAATATTCCTTCCTCCCTCTTCGGTTACCACAATTTATATGGAACAGCATATCGCCTCGCGCCCGATAGCGCATGGGATATTTGTTGGAATCGGCGATACTTCACATTTATATGCCGGCAACGAACCGATTTCTTGCTCAGGACTTCACGCTAAAACTTTAAAATAATATATTGTTAAATTAAATTTTAAAGGACTTAGGTTTCCCTAAGTCCTTTAAAATTTATTTCTTTATTGCTTTAATACAATTATTATACTCTGCCAAAACCTGAGACTCATTAAGAGCGGTTTTATATAGCTTTGCACCAACAACGGTGAAATTACCTGTTTTACCAAAGTTTTCCTCAGGATTAGATGGGTTAATGCCGATACCCAAAACATCAAATCCTGCATTTCCTATATTAAATTCACCGTTACCAAATGAAGCAGATGACGAAAGAATTCCGTTCATATAAACTCGCATTTGATTTGATTTTTTATCGTATGTTGCAACAAGGTGAATTAAGCTGCCGTCACTCATAAAGGTAGGTCCTTCGTTCGGCCAGCGTCTTGCAGCGCAAACGAGATTTTGCCAAGGATTAGTTGCGGCGTTAATTGCAGTCGCACCCATTAATAATTGCAACTGACCTCTTTCACCATAATCTCGATAGCACAGCGATGCGCCGCCAACATTTAGATTACCAAACAATGTTGCGCCTAATTTAGAGCTAACATCATCTTCAAAATCTGCACCCTTATTAATTTGAAGGAATAATTCGAGCGTGCTGCCGTTCATTAGCCAATTTTTGTATTCGTCGGCAGTTTTAAAAGGCAGATTAACAAGCAATCCTTCATTATCGGCATCACCGTTAAAAGCTGTTAATTTATAGTCTTTATCATTATATTTAACGGTTGTTTCGCCGATAGTACCAGCAGGCATAGAGACAGTTAAATTACCAAGTTTATCATAAGCCTTACCGTCCTTAAAGCCCAAATCAAACCAAGCCTCAGGCACGCTTTTTGCCGCTTTAACCGTTTTAGGCTTCAAGGTTGGATAGGTAGGCATTTCGGTAGTCCAATCAGGAACGCGCTTTTGAATTTCTTTATCAGAGGGATTATAAGGCAAGCCAAAAGTTACATTATATTTAGCAAAATCAAGGAACTGACGAACATTTTTGCTCTTGATTAACCAATTATTTGCTGAATTGAATGTATAGTGCGTTTCATAAGCGGAATAAGAAACGGGCAACACTGCATAGGTTGGGTCAACAGTTGAATAAAATTCAACCGTACCATTTTGACCATGGTGCGCCATTTGGAGAATATCACTCTTTAAATAATCACCAAAGCAATTACAAGCTCTTTCTTGACCCATAGTATGAACATCGCCGGTTATCATAATGGTTTGACCTTCAATTTCAATTCTGAAAATTAAAGAAGACTGATTAACATCAGAAATTTTTCCGTCTTTATATGTATTCGGATATAAATCTTCAAGAGTGAATAAAACCTCAACAACCGCATTTCTAATATAATATCTATCACCAGTATGAGGAATTATTGTTCCAACCTCAGAATAATAATTTTTCATACATTCTTCAAAATGGCCATAACCCCTATTAGATTCTGGGAAATTATAATAAAAATTCTCAATTATAACTTTATCATGGAAATCATCAGAGAAATAATTAAACATACCGATATGATCACTATGCGGATGGGTGAAAATCCATGCCGCAATAACAGGCTTTTCGGTATCCTTTGGCGACTGTTCTTTAAGAATATTTAAAAGTTTGTTAGAATCAACCGAGTCTTTATCTCCGCCACCGCCATCAATTATTATAAAACTTCCGTCATCAAGACGGATAACAATACCCATTCCTGAATAAGAAAGAACATTTTCACCTTTAATACCGGTAAACAAAGACTGCATATCTTTACTTTTATACTTATTATCTTTTTCACGAGGATAAAGAGCGTTTCTTTTTTCAGAAACAACCTTTATCTCGTTATAAAAAGGTCTGTAACTTAAAGTTGCTATTGTGTTTTGGTTTTTAAGGGTTGCGAACTTGTTTTCACCAATCTGGTTACTCGCGTGCTCCATAAATCCAGCATCAATAAGAGTTTGATAATAAACATCAAATTCCTTAGCTTCACCGTTTATAATCTGAACATATTTATCATTTTCCACTAACTCATACAAAATAAAACCATCGCCCTCATACTGAGGAAGCTTATCGTGAGTTAAAGTAGAAAGCTTAGATTCTTTATGCTTTTCTGTGCACCCTGCAAAAGCGCTCACAATGAATACCAAACTCAAAATAGCTGCTAAGATTTTCTGAAATTTTTTCATATAAATTCCCTTTCTTTAAATAATTTTATGGATTACAAATTTTGCAAGCCTTATAACCTTTTAAAATCGCCTCAGATTTATCTTTTATATAGACTTTATTTGTTTCATTCATTTTAGAAACCGAATCGCAAGAAATCTTATGAAATACACCTGAGTTTTTATTAACGCAATATTGGTAATCAGAATTTTCCTTTGGAACATATTTATCAATTACGGTTACATCGTCGGCGGAAATTACAGTATCATCAATATTCCCTGATTTTCCGGTTCTATAACCATTAACCGAATTATCCCTAGGCAGATTTATAACAACCTTTTCCCTATTAATTCCGGCTTCATTTTTATTGCAACCAATAAAACAAAATGACAATAAAATAACAATCATTAAACTTAAAAGCTTTTTCATAAACACACCATTTCAAATCAACTGTTTTTTAGTATATCAAATTTTCTAGTTTATTGCAATATTTTTCGTGAAAATAATACTAAAAAATTATGAAATTCTATTGTAAATACACAAAAACCGTGTTATACTATACTAAATAATTATATAGAGGTAAACGCATTTGTTTGAACAAAATATTGATATTGAGCAAATTGAAGTAATGATAACTCTTTTCGGCAATTTCGACCAAAATATAAAACGCATTGAAAAGCGCCACGAGGTTAGTATAACCTCTCACGGAAGTTGTGTGAAAATCAAAGGTGAAAAAGAAAATGTTGAAATGGCGGTTCGAACCGTTGAGGGACTAATTACTATGATTAAAAAAGGTGAACCGATTTCGGATAGTAATATAGATTATGTTGCCTCGTTAGTTGAAGACAATGAGGATAATATGCTAAGCGAAATCACCGATTCTGACTGTATTTGCATAACTTCAAAGGGTAAACCTGTTAAACCTAAAACGTTAGGACAGAAAAAATATGTTGAGGCGATTAAAAATAATACCATAACTATCGGTGTTGGTCCTGCGGGAACCGGTAAAACCTATTTAGCAGTAGCTCTTGCGGTTAATGCTTTTAAGCAAAAACAGGTCAGCCGAATTATTTTAACTCGTCCTGCGGTTGAAGCGGGAGAAAGATTAGGTTTTTTGCCAGGTGATTTGCAACAAAAAATCGACCCGTATTTAAGACCGTTATACGATGCCCTTTTTGATATGCTCGGCGCAGAAAATTTCCAAAAATGCCAAGAGCGCGGTGATATCGAGGTTGCTCCCCTAGCCTATATGCGAGGCAGAACACTTGACGATAGTTTTATTATTCTAGACGAAGCGCAAAATACAACCTGCGAGCAAATGAAAATGTTTTTAACCCGTTTAGGCTTCAATTCAAAAGCGGTTGTAACGGGAGATGTTACTCAGATAGATTTGCCTGACGGTAAACGCTCAGGCTTAAAGCAAGCGGTAAGCATATTAAAAAATATTGATGATATCGCTATTGCAAGACTTAGCGGTAAAGATGTCGTGAGACACAGATTAGTTCAAGAAATTATAAAAGCATACGAAAGGAATTCTGAAAAAAATGAGCGTAAAGGTTAATATTGTAACAAAATATAAGAATGTTAAAATTCCAACAGGCACTAAGCTTTTAATTAGAAAATCCTGCAATGCAACCTTAAAGCTTGAAGGTATCGAAGATTCAGCTGAGGTTGATGTTACATTAGTGGGCGATGATGAAATTAAAGAAATGAACACGCAGTTCAGAAATATTAATTCTGCAACCGATGTTCTCTCTTTCCCCTTAGGTGAAAACGGAAAATTTGACCGTAACCCTGAAACTAATGCTATAATGCTTGGCGATATAGTGATTTCTATCGACCATGCGTTAAAGCAAGCCAATTTATACGGCCACGGTATTGAACGGGAAATCGCATTTTTAACCGTTCATTCGATGCTGCATTTATTAGGTTATGACCATGAAAACGGCGGTCTTGAACAAATGACTATGCGCGAAAAAGAAGAAAATGTTTTAACAGCGCTAGGTCTTGCTATCAATAAAATTTAAGGAAATTTTTATGGAACAAAAATCTGCTTTTATAACAATTATCGGAAGACCAAATGTTGGAAAATCTTCCCTTATGAATAGAATTTTAGGTCAAAAGGTTGCGATTGTTTCTAATAAACCGCAAACCACCCGCACTCGTATTATGGGTGTTTTAACAAGGGATGAAACTCAACTGGTTTTCATTGATACCCCTGGATTTCATAAGCCGAGAAACGAGCTGGACCGCAATATGAACAAGGCGGTTGGAGACGGTATGTCCGATGTTGAGGTTGCTGTTTTGGTTATTGAAGCGGTAACCCAATTCAAACAGGAAGATAATTCTCTTCCCCCTGCCGAAGCCGAGCTTATTAACGAGCTTAAACGAAGAAAGCTAAAAGCGGTTTTGGCAATTAACAAAATCGACCTTTTGCCTCAAAAAGACAAGCTATTTGAAATAATAACAAATTACACCTCTTATTTTGATTTTGAGGCGGTTGTTCCGCTTTCTGCCAAAACGGGTGACGGAACTGAAAGCTTAGTCTCTGAGCTTAATAAGTTTTCTAAACCGTCTCCTCATTATTTTGATAAGGATGATGTTACCGACCAGCCCGAAAAGGTTATGGTTGCCGAAATGATAAGAGAAAAGCTTTTGCGCTCGCTTGATAAGGAAGTGCCACACGGAATTGCGGTAGACCTTGAAAGGTTTATTGAGCGCGATACCGCAAGTGGTGAGCCTATTGTTGAGGTTGAAGCAACAATTATTTGCGAACGCGATTCTCATAAAGGCATTATCATTGGCAAAAACGGTGCTATGCTTAAAAAAATCGGTATGCTAGCTCGAAAAGATATTGAAAAGTTTTTTGGAATAAAAGCCAATGTTAAGCTTTGGGTTAAGGTTAAAGAGGATTGGCGAAACCGCCAAGGTTTAATTCACACCTTTGGACTTGACTGATTTTTCCTATTATATTTCCATATAAAAAACATAAAATTATATTAAACAATTTCAGGTCGAAGAATTTCTCTCTGCCACCTTTTTTTGAAAGGCGCAGCGTGAAATTTGCAGTAAGGCTTGGCGCCTTACAAAAATAAACGCAAGAAAGGCAAATAAAGGTGGCGAGCGAAATCGTAACAAGTTTGGCTCTTGTCGCCCTAATGGAAGTTTTTTATATGGAACAAAATATTTACTGGGAAAATTTCTGCAAATCTGGCGCTATTTCCGATTATCTGATATATAAAAATTCCTTCAAGGAGGAAAAGAAAAATGCCTCTGTCTCAAACGAGGTTTTCTGCGGAGGGCTTGGTAATAAAGGAAATGAATGTGGGCGAGAGTGATAGATTAATCACTATTTTTACCCGCGAACACGGAATTATCAAAGCCTTCGCATCCGGTGCTAAAAACATTAAATCAAAAAAAGCAGCAGGCACTAGCCTGCTTACATACTCTGCGTTTTCTATTCTGAATAAAAAAGGTACTTTCAGAATTTTCGAAGCAACCCCCACGGCTTCTTTTTTTACTATGGGAAGCGATATTGAAATTTTAACCTTATCGCAGTATTTTTGCGAATTGGCATTAGAATTTGCAGAAGATGATGTTCCAAACGAAGAACTTTTAAGGCTCTTTTTAAATTCTCTGCATTTCTTAACCAAAGAAAAACGATATCCCCCTCTTATAAAAGCTATAACCGAGCTTCGCACCGCCACCATTTGCGGTTATATGCCTAATCTCATCGCATGTGATGGTTGCGGAAAATTTGAAGATAATGTTATGTTTTTAAGCCTTGAAAAAGGTAAGCTTTATTGCAGTGAATGTAATAAACCAACCAACCTCGTTGCTATTGACAAGACCTTGTTATCTGCGCTAAGGCATATTGTTTTCTCGGAATTTAAAAACCTTTATTCTTTTGAAATTCCAAATCAAAGCGCAGATATGTTATCAAAAATAACCGAGAATTATTTAACAACTCAAACCGACTATAATTTTTCTGCTTTGCAGTTTTATAATACTATTAAGGAGCAACTATGAAATACAATATCGAAAGATATTTGAAAACCTTAGAGCTAGATAAAATTTTAGAGCTTTTGGCAAACGAAACAACTGTTTTGGATGCCACTGAAAATGCAACTAAAATTTTACCCGAAAATAATATAGAAAATGTTAAAACTCTGCTTTCAAGAACCGAGGCGGCTTATCTTTTTATGTCTAGATACACTTCCCCCTCTTTCGGCGCGGCAGTAAATGTTAATTCCGCATTGGCCAGAGCGCAGTCGGGTGGTGTTTTAAGCCTTGCCGAGCTTTTAGATGTTTGCGAAACGCTTAGGGTTATACGCTCGTTAAAGGATTGGCGAGAAAACTGTGAGAGTATGCAAAATACTGCGATTGATTTTCTTTTTGATACTCTTTATCCCAACAAATTTTTAGAAGATAAAATTAATTTTGTTATAAAAAATAAAGAAGAATTAAACGATAATGCCTCCCCTGTTTTATATGATATTCGCCGTAAAATCATAGCAAAATCGGCAAAAATCCGCGATATCTTGGAAAAGATTGTTCACGGTCCAAGTGCCAAACATTTGCAGGAAGCAATAGTTACTCAAAGAGACGGCAGATATGTTGTTCCTGTTAAAATCGAAAACAAAGGTCAAATAAACGGTATCGTTCACGATACTTCTTCAACCGGCTCAACCGTATTCATTGAGCCTATGAGCGTTGTTGAAACCAATAATGAAATCAGAGTTTTGAAGCTTCGCGAAATCGAAGAAATAGAGCGAATTTTAACCGAATTATCCGCGGAAGCCGGAAATTTCTATGATAGCATTAAGACCTCTTTTTCTGCCCTTTGCGAGCTTAATTTGATATTTGCCAAGGCAAAGCTTGCTTATAAAATGAAGGCCTCTATTCCCTCTTTAAATGAAAAGGGTCAAATATATCTTAAAAATGCTCGTCATCCGCTTATCCATTATAAATCGGTTGTTCCGATTACTGTTGGACTCGGCAAAGATTATAACACACTAGTTATTACCGGTCCTAATACCGGAGGTAAAACTGTAACTTTAAAAACTATCGGTTTATTAACTTTAATGACAATGTGCGGACTTATGATTCCGGTTGACGACGGAAGCAAAATTGCAGTTTTTGATAAGGTTTTTGCCGATATTGGTGATGAACAAAGTATTGAGCAATCCCTTTCAACCTTTTCTTCTCATATGAAAAATATTATCAATATTATTCATAATGCAGACAATAATTCGCTTGTTTTATTTGATGAGCTTTGCGCGGGTACTGACCCTGTTGAAGGCGCTGCCCTTGCAAAAGCAATATTAATGAGATTATCGGTTTATGGCAGCAAAACCGTTGCAACCACTCATTATCCCGAGCTAAAAGCATACGCTATTGATACCGATATGGTGGAAAATGCATCTTGCGAATTTGATGTTTCAACCCTGAAACCAACCTATAAACTAATTATCGGTATGCCTGGTAGGTCAAATGCATTTGCAATTTCGAAAAGACTTGGTCTTGATGGTGATATAATTGAAACCGCCAAAGAGCAGGTTGCAGACGAGGATATGAAATTTGAAAGAGTTGTTGCCGCTCTCGAAGGTGCCCGAAGAGCCGCCGACCGCGAGCATACCAACGCTTTAAAGCTTCGCAAAGAGCTAGAAGATGCCAAGAAAAAAGCAGACCAAAAAGAGCATGAGCTTCAAAAAGCTCAGGAAAAGCTTATGGAAAAAACCCGCGAAACTGCAAGCGGTATTATAGATACAACTCGTTATAAATCCTCTCTTTTATTAAATGAGCTTGAAAAATTAAAGAAACAGCTTACCGCTCAAAATGCAGCCGAGCTTGCCGAAAAGGCTCGCAAGGCTTATAAATCCACCTTAAAAGATTTAGAAGATACTGCCGACCCTGTAATGTCTAAAAATGCTTCCGGAGAGGCTGTAACCGAGCTTTCAAAGGGAGATATAGTAATTGTTGCTGATATTGGCAGAGATGCAACTGTGCTTGATATAAACCTTAATAAAAAACAAGCCTTTGTTATGTCTGGCTCGATTAAAATGTGGGTGGGATTTGATAATTTAAGATACAAATCAAAAACTGCAAGCTCAACCTAAAAAAAGAAAACCCGAAATGTTACAGGACTAAAATCAAATGCAGAGCGTGATGTTACGGGTGAGGTTAACCTTATAGGTATGGCTTCGGACGAAGCTATTTTAGAGCTTGACCGCTATATTGATAATGCCTTAATTTCCGGTCTTGAATCTATAAGGATTATTCACGGAAAAGGCACAGGAATTTTAAGAAAATCAGTTCAAAGCTATTTGAGAACGCATAAAGCAGTTAAATCCTACCGCCTTGGAACTTTCGGTGAAGGTGAAGCAGGAGTTACAATAGCAGAACTTAAATAAATATAAAGGATTGTTGCATTATAAAAAAACTTAATCAAAATTTAAAAGCCGCTATTTTGCTAGGTTCTATGTGTTCTATTGCTTACTTTGCAGTTTATATTGCAAGAAATATTTTAAGCGCAGTAACACCACAAATGATAGGCGAAGGATATTCCGAAAAATTTATCGGTTCAATTTCTTCTATATACTTTGTTACCTATGCTGTAGGTCAACTTATTAACGGTGCTATCGGCGATAAAATAAAAGCTCGATGGATGATATGTATTGGACTTTTAGGCGCGGGTATAACAAACTATTCTTTCCAAATTTTTGCGGATAAGCGTTTAGCCGCTACTATTGCTTATGCTGCAACAGGCTTTTTCCTATCTATGATTTATGCCCCGCTTGTTAAGGTTGTTGCTGAAAACACAAAACACATCTATGCGGTTCGTTGCAATGTTGGTTTCACATTCTCTTCCCTTTTAGGCTCGCCAACCGCAGGTTTTTTAGCCTCATTCCTAGTTTGGCAAAGCGCTTTTACCGTAAGCAGCGCAACACTCGTTATAATGGCATTAATATGCTTTATTTTCTTCCTTACATTAGAAAGAAAAGACATTATAAAAACTAAAATTAAAAACGAAAATAAAACCGAAGAAAAGAAAAAAACAAAAAGTTTTAAAATTCTATTTAAGTATCAAATAGTTAAATACTCATTCGTTTCTATTATAACAGGTATTCTCAGAACCTCGGTTGTTTTTTGGCTACCTACATATATAAACCAATACTTAAAATTTTCTGACAGAGATTCAGCTAAAATCTTTACCGCAGCAACCCTCATTATTTCATTAACTACCTTTATTACCATTTTTATATACGAACTTTTAGGCAGAAAAATGAATTTAACATTGTTTATAATGTTCGTTGCTTCAACAATTTTCTTTATATTTGTATTCTTTATTCCTCAATCAAGCCCTGTATTAAATATAATCATAATGGTTCTTGCAATTATGTCCGCTAACGGTGCCGCTACAATTATGTGGAGTGTTTATTGCCCAAGTCTTAGCGAAACAGGACTAATTTCAACCGCAACAGGATATTTAGATTTCTTAAGCTATATGGCAGCTGCTATTGCAAATATAATATTTGCAAACGCTGTAAAAGCTATCGGTTGGAACAACTTGCTTCTTGTTTGGTTAGGTATCGTATTCACAGGTGTTTTGGTTGCAATACCATTTAAAAGAAAAGCTAAATAATTTAAAAATTATTGCAAATACTAATTTCGGTGAAATTATGATTACTGTTTTTTCAAGACCTCGATGCAAAGAAAGTAAAGAAATTGCCGAAATTCTAAAAAAGCACGGTGCTTCGGTTATTACTGAAAGCGCCGTGTTTTCGGGTATAGGAGATTTTTCGGTTCTGTTTCTCTCAAAACCGATAAAAATTTTCGGGAATAAAAATATTATTTTAATTGCAGATAATTTTGAATATTTATCAAAAACAAAAATACCAATTGGAACAATAGGTATCTGCGAATGTGGCGCTAAAAAGCCCTTAAAAACCTTTGAAAAAAACAAACTTCAAACTATTACCTGCGGTTTAAATCTTAAAAGCACCGTTACTCTTTCAAGTATAAATGAAAATAGTATGTTAGTTTGCCTTCAAAGAAGTTTGGTTTCTCTATTTGGGCAAACGATAGAGCCTGCCGATTTTAAAATAGAACTAAGCAATAATTATCGTCCTTTTTCGGTTATGGCAGCTTGTATTATACTTCTGCTCTTAGAAATCAAGCCTGAAAAATTTTGAATTTTGCACCTTATTTTTTTGCTTGAATATTATGAAATGTATAATACTTATAGTTTCAGGCAAAAATACTTCATAGGGTGATACTTATGGAAAAACTAAACAATCTAAAAACATATCTCGTGATTATTATGGTTGCAGTTTCAATAACTTCAATTATAGTAACAATAGGTTTTGTTGTATCAAGCAAAAAGGAAAATCCTGCAAGCTGGATACTTCATTCTTATGGAAATAATGTTGCTCTTTATAATGGCGACCAGATAATTGAGGTTTATGGCTCAATTATGCTTGATACTTTGCCTACAAGCGATAAAAAACAACTAGATAACGGCATAGCATTTGCAACACGCGAGGAAGCTGTAAGCGCTATTGAGGATTATGATGGGTAAAATTAACGGAGACTATTTCATTAAGAAAAGTCTCCGTTTGTTATTTATTATTTAAAGAATAAAGGCAATTTTTCTAAGAAAATAATATCGTCCCGTTCGGCAGCATCGCCCTCAGCTAAGAACGCACAAGAAGCAGCTTCAATACCTCCCGCTTTCTTAACCAAATTTCTAACGGCAATTAAAGACTCACCTGTGCTTATAACATCATCAATAATAAGCACGCGTTTGCCTTTTAATTTATTAACCTCAGTTTCTCCCAAATAAAGCTTTTGCTCGTTTTTAGTGGTAATAGAATTAACCGAAACCTCGATAGAATTGCGCATATAAACCTTAACCCCTTTACGAGCGATTACATAAGGCTTACCTGATTGACGCGCCATTTCATAAGCTATCGGTATACTTTTAGCCTCAGGAGTTAATATAATATCAAACTCAGGAACTTTTTTAAGCAGTTCCTCGCATCCTTTAATAGTAAGCTCAACATCCCCGAAAATAATGAAAGCGGCAATATCTAATTTATCGCTGACAGGAAATTTTTCAAGGTCTCTTTCAAGACCTGCTATTTTCATTCTATAATATTCAGACATAAAATTTTCTCCTCAATTTTGCATTTTGCACTTTGCATTTTAAATTTCATCAACCGGGTGGCCAACCTAAATCGCGGCGGGCAAGTAAATGAAAATGAATATGGAATACTGTTTGTCCCGCTTTTTCACCGCAGTTATTAACAACGCGGTAGCCATCTTCTAATTTTTCCTTCTCGGCAATTTTTTGAATAGCTTCAAAAACTTTACCGATTAAAAAGCTGTTTTCACTAGTTATTTTATTAGCGCAGCAAATATGCTCTTTTGGAATAACAATCGCATGAAAAGGAGCCTGAGGAGCAATATCTGCAAAGGCATAAACATATTCATCCTCATAAATTTTAGTTGAGGGTATTTCCCCTGCCACTATTTTGCAAAATAAACAGTCTTCCATATAAAACACCTCTTATTTTAATTGAGATTTAAGTATTTCCGTAACAGAAGCCAAAGCCTCGTCAATTTTAGCGGCATCCTTACCGCCTGCCATAGCGCTATCAGGCTTTCCGCCACCATTACCTCCGGCAATTTTAGCAACTTCACGAACAAGGTTACCTGCGTGGGCACCGTTTACAACAGCATCCTTACCGCAAGCCGCACAGAAGGTAATTTTTTCACCGTTTTGCGCCGCAAAAACAACAATAGTATCGCTGTTTTCTGCTTTAATGGTATCGGTCATTTTGCGAAGCTCGTCAGGAGAAGTATTATCCAGCCTAGCTTTTATTAATTTAACATTACCGATAATTTCTGCATCCTTTAAAATATCGGTGATTTTTGAGCCTGCAAGCTTGCTTTCTGCCTTTTCAAGAGACTGCTTAGTTTCTTTAAGTTCATTAACAACTGCATTTGCACGCTTAGCAACCTCGGCAACATTTTGAGCCTTTAAGACATCAGCCGTATTCTTCAAAAGCGAAATATTATCATATAAAACATTTAAAACGCCATGACCTGTAACCGCTTCAATTCTGCGAACACCTGCGGCAACGCTTGTTTCAGAAATTATATGGAAAAGACCAATTTTTGCAGTATTATCAACATGAGTACCGCCGCAGAGCTCAACCGAAGTGTCACCTGCTGCTACAACCCGAACAAGATCCCCATATTTCTCACCAAACAGTGCCATAGCACCCATTTTTTTAGCATCAGCAATAGGCATTTCTTCATTTAAGACAGCAATACCGCTTAAAATAGCGTTGTTTACAAAATATTCAACCTTTTCTATCTCATCAGCAGTTAAAGCCGAAAAATGAGTAAAGTCAAAACGAACAGCTGAAGCGTTTACCAACTGACCTGCCTGCTCAACATGAGTTCCTAAAATAGAACGCAAGCCAGCTTGCAAGAGGTGTGCCGCAGTATGATTACGGCGAATAGCCTCGCGTTTATTAAAGTCAAAATTAGCTTTAACCTTATCTCCAACCGAAATCGAGCCTTCAAGCATTTTACCGCTATGAGTGAAAATACCATCAGCAGTTTTTTGAGTATCAGAAACCTTAAAAACATTTTCTCCAATCTCAATAATACCGCTATCGCCAACCTGACCGCCGCTTTCGGCATAGAAAACAGTAGCATCCAGCACTATAACAGCCTTTTCGCCCTTATTTACGGTTGAAACATGCTCGCCTTCGCTTACTATATCAAGTATTTTAGCTTCACAATAATTATCTGCATAGCCTAAGAAATTAGTTGCAGGGATATTTTCGAAGGTAATACCATCACTCTTCCAGCTTTCGCCATCAGAAGCCTTTCTTGAAGAACGAGCCTTTTCTCTTTGCTCGTTCATACATTCCTTGAACTTATCCTCGTCAACCTTCATACCCTTTTCAGCTAAAATATCTATTGTTAAATCGATCGGGAAGCCATAAGTATCATACAACTTAAAGGCATCCTCACCTGAAAGCATACCACCGTTTTTGGTTAATTCCTCTAGCATTGACAAGCCTTGGTCAATAGTCTTATTAAACGATGCTTCTTCATTAACAATAACCTTGGTGATAAGCTCTTTCTTTTCAACAAGCTCAGGATATCCCGACTTATTTTCATTTATAACAACATCGCAAAGTTCCATAAAGAAAGCTCTGTTAATACCAATTAATTTACCATGTCTAACTGCGCGACGAATAATACGGCGAAGCACATAGCCTCTACCCTCATTAGAAGGAATAATACCGTCGCTAATCATAAAGGTTGCTGCTCTTGCGTGGTCGGTTATAGCGCGGATAGAAATATCAACCTTATTATCCTTGCCATATTCTTTTCCTGAAATAGCGCAAACCTTATCTAAAATATTACGGAGAGTATCAACCTCGAACATATTATCAACCCCTTGCATAACGCAAGCAAGTCTTTCTAAACCCATACCTGTATCAATGTTTTTATGTTCAAGCTCGGTATAAGTTCCGTCACCCATATTATTAAACTGAGAGAAAACATTGTTCCAGATTTCCATATATCTGTCGCAATCACAACCGGGTTTGCAATCAGGACTACCGCAACCGTATTTCTCGCCACGGTCAAAATATATTTCACTGCAAGGACCACAAGGACCTGTTCCATGCTCCCAGAAGTTATCCGCTTTTCCCATTCTAACTATTCTTTCCTCAGGAACACCGATAACATCTCGCCAGAAATCATAAGCCTCATCGTCCTCCTCATAAACAGAAGGCCAAAGCAATTCAGCAGGGATTTCAAGAGTTACGGTTAAAAATTCCCAAGCCCAAGTGATAGCTTCTTTTTTAAAATAATCACCAAAAGAAAAGTTTCCTAGCATTTCAAAAAATGTACCATGGCGTGCTGTAATACCAACTCTTTCAAGGTCGGGCGTTCTGATGCATTTTTGACAGGTTGTTACTCTGGTTTTAGGAGGAGTAACCTCGCCTGTGAAATACTTTTTCATAGGTGCCATACCTGAATTTATAAGCAAAAGAGATTTATCGTTATTAGGCACTAACGAAAAGCTACCCAAACGCAAATGCTCTTTACTTTCGAAAAAGCTAAGATATTTTTCTCTTAAATCATTTAATGAAGTCCATTGCATAATCTAACATCCTTAAAACGATATTTTAACTAATATATTATACCTCTAAGTAATGTATTTGTCAACGTTTTAAAGCTTTATAATCACTAAAAAAGTCGCCCTTTTAAGAGCGACTTTGAAAGCTTTAATTACTTTTTAAGGGAAATTGCTTTTTTAGCTTTTTCAACGATATTAACAGCTCTAAGACCAAATTCGTCTAAAAGCACGGGTGCAGCACCTGATTTACCAAACTCGTCATAAACGCCGAGCTTAACAACAGGAACAGGATTTTCTTCAGATAATGCTTCGCATACTGCACTACCTAGTCCGCCAATAACCGAATGCTCCTCAGCGGTAACAATACAACCTGTTTCCTTAGCGGCTTTAAGAACTATATCCTTATCAAGAGGCTTAATTGTTGCCATATTGATAATGCGAGCGCTTATTCCCTCTTCTTTTAACATATCGTAAGCTATAAGCGCCTCGTTAACCATAAGACCGGTAGCTATAATAGTAACATCGTTACCTTTTCTTAGCTCAACACCCTTGCCGATTTCGAATTTGTAATCCTCGTCGAAAACAACCGGAACAGCAAGTCTGCCAAATCTCATATAAACAGGACCGTTATGCTCCATAGCAGCTCTAACAGCAAGGTTAGCCTCAGTAACGTCGGCAGGGTTAATAATGGTCATGCCGGGGATAGTTCTCATAAGAGCTATATCCTCGCAGCATTGGTGGGTTGCACCGTCTTCACCAACCGAGATACCTGCATGTGTGGCACCGATAATAACATTTAGATGCGGATAACCTACCGAGTTTCTAATCTGCTCGAAAGCTCTGCCTGCTGCAAACATAGCAAAAGAACTGCAAATAACTCTTTTGCCTGTTGCGGCAATACCTGCGGCAATACCAATCATATTTTGTTCTGCAATACCGCAATCATAAAATCTATCGGGAAATTCTTTTTTGAATGCACCTGTTTGAGTAGCGGCGGCAAGATCGGCATCCAAAACCACAAAATCGTCTCTTTCTGCGCCTAATTCTTTAAGAGCGTTACCAAAACCCACTCTTGTTGCAACTGATTTAACTTCTGACATTAGCTTAATCCTCCTTATTGTAACTCTTCGAGCTTGGCTTTAAGCTCTGCCATAGCTTGTTCAAATAACTCGTCATTCGGTGCGGCACCGTGCCAATTAACTGCATTTTCCATAAAGGAAACACCTTTACCCTTAATGGTCTTTGCAATAATTGCAACCGGCTTATCAATAGTTTTAGCCTCATTAACAGCTGCTTCGATTTGGTCGAAATCATTACCGTCTTCAACAATAATAGCGTGCCAATTAAATGCTTCAAACTTCTTATCAATTGGTTCAGGAGAGTTTACCTCTGCAATAGTACCGTCGATTTGAAGATTGTTAAAGTCAACAAAAACAGTTAAATTAGAAAGACCTTTGTTAGCGGCAAACATAGCAGCCTCCCAAACCTGTCCTTCTTCAATTTCGCCATCACCTAAAACAGCATAAACCTTAAAATCGTTACCGAAATGCTTAGCAGACAATGCCATACCAACTGCGGCAGAAATACCCTGACCAAGCGAACCGGTTGACATATCAACACCCGGAATATTTTTCATATCAGGATGTCCCTGCAAAATACTGTCCGGCTTTCTTAAAGTTGACATGAGCTCAGGCTTAAAGAAACCCCTTTGCGCAAGTACTGAGTAAAGCACAGGAGCGGCATGACCTTTTGATAAAACAAAACGGTCTCTGTTTTCCATTTTCGGATTTTCAGGGTCAATATTTAAAACCTTAAAGTAAAGATAGGTTATAATTTCGGTAGCAGAAAGCGAACCGCCCGGATGACCCGATTTAGCGCTATGCACCCCTTCTAAAATACCCATTCTCACCTTGCAGGCTGTGATTTCTAATTCTCTTTTAGCTTCGAAATCCATTTTTTTCTTCCTTTCAATTTAAAATTTTGCCTCATTTGTTAAATAATCAATAAAATCTGCAACCGCACCGTCTTTGCAACTGCAAGTGATATACTCGGCTAACGCCTTAACATCATCAGGAGCATCGCATGGCACTGCGCAAATATCGCTTGATTTTAACATTGGAACATCATTATAATAATCGCCTATGGCGAATAATTTACCTTTTTGAATTTTAAAAATTTCGCATATTTTTTCGAGAGCTTTAGCTTTTGAAGCACCTTTTGGCACTTGCTCTAAATAGTAATTCCAAGTACCACCTAAAAAAGCTGCGGTTGAAATAAATTCGCCCTCAATTTCATATTGAGAAAGCATTTCTTTTAAAATTTCGCGGTCTTGCAAGCTTTCGCAGGCAAAAAGCACCTTATTCCACTTTTTATAGGCAACATCTTTAAAATCAACATCAGGCGCAACAAATTTTTCATAATTCTGATGTATAGTTGCGATTTCGTTTCTTCTAAGGGTGAAAACCTCGGTACCGCAATGAACTTCGATACCAACATTTAAATCGCATTGTTTTACAATTTCGGCAATATAGTAATCATTTTTACTAAATTCTTCTTGAAACAAGATTTTATTAACCGAATAATCATAAACAACCGCGCCATTTGCAACAACCGAAGGACCAATATTATTAACCTTTTCTAAAACACTGGTTAAAGCAGGAATAGACCTTCCGGTTGAAATGGAAAGCTTTCCGCCTTCTTTAACGAAAAAATCAATTTTCTCGATATTTTTCGGGTTTATGTATTCATTGGACATTAAAGTGCCGTCAACATCACAGGCTAAAATACATCCGTCAAACCTACCCATTACGCCTTAACCTCAGTAAAAATTTATTAAAATAATCGGGAATATCGCTTTCAAATTCCATATATTCTTTTGTTTTAGGGTGAATAAAACCGATTTTTCGAGCATGCAAGCATTGACCTTTAAGCTCAGTAATCACCTTTTTAGGACCGTAAACATCGTCGCCTGCAATAGGATGACCTATACTTGCTAAATGTACTCTTATTTGATGAGTTCTGCCTGTTTCTAAACGAAGTTTAAGAAATGTAAACCCACTTAGTCTTTCAAGAACTTCAAAATGAGTTATCGCCTCTCTGCCGCCTTTAACTATCGCCATTTGCTTGCGGTTGACAGGGTGGCGGTCTATCGGGGCATTAACTGTTCCCGAATCTTCTTTAAAGTTGCCATAAGCTACGGCAATATATTCCCTTGTAAAAGAATGTTCTTTGATTTGTTCAGCTAAAGAAATATGAGACGCATCATTTTTTGCAACCATTAAAAGTCCGCTGGTGTTTTTATCAATGCGGTGAACAATACCGGGACGCATAACACCGTTGATACCCGATAATGAATCTTTACAGTGATACATTAAAGCGTTAACAAGTGTTCCGTCAAAATTACCGGCGGCAGGATGAACAACCATACCCTTAGGCTTGTTAACAACTAATAAGTCATCATCTTCATACAAAATATCAAGAGGAATATTTTCGGCTTTTATATCATAAACCTCGGGGTCTGGTAATATTATTTTTATCCTGTCCCCTCTTTGAAGCTTGGCATTTTTCTTAATGCTTTTGTCATTAACGGTTATGTTGCCTGATTCGATTAATGAAGCTATTCGCGAGCGGGAAATATCTGTTTCATTTGCCGCAAAAACATCAACCCTTATAGGCTTGGTTTCTTCATAGAGCTTTTCAATTATCTCCATTATAGGACTCCAATGCATTTTCGGATTTTATAGTCTTTTTAAGTCTAACGTCTTTAATTAAATCTAAAATGAAATACAGTACTAACATTCCGCCGCCGATAACAACCGCGCAATCGGCTATATTAAATACAGGATAGCTTGTCCAAAAACCGAACTGCAAGAAATCAACAACATATCCATTATAAAAAATTCGGTCTATTAAATTTCCAAGTCCACCAGAAACCACTAACACGAGCGACCAAAACAGTAGCGGATTTTTCTTACCGATTTTAATTAAAACAAAAATACAAACTGCCATAACCACTGAGGTTAGAATTATAAGTGGCAAGGTTTTTCCACCAAACATACCCCAAGCGGCTCCGGGATTTTTAACAAAAACTATATTTAAAACACCTTTTATAGCAATAAAGCCCTCGCCTAAATCAAAGTTGTTTAAAATAAAAAGTTTTGAAATTCGGTCTAAAACTAAAACCAAAAAACCGCAAACAATTGCTAAAACGCAAGATAACAAAATTATTCCTCCGTTAAGTCAACTTGAAAGCCAGCCTCAGAATCTTCCTCGGTTTCAGCAATTTCAGCTGCTTCTGCAATAGCATTAGTTATATCTGAAATATCAGGAATTTCAGGCTTTGGAATAAAATCTTCTGCCTTTGGAGCGTTATCGATAGCGGCAGAAACAACCTTTGCCATATAAACAGGGTCATTGGGAACAGAATCGGGAACTTGACTTAATATTTCAAGATGCTCCTTGTATTTTGCGGAGATAGCGGATTTAAAAGCGGCAACCTCCATTTTAAGCTTATCAAACAATATTTGCTGACGCTCAACACTATCAGTAGCGGCGGCAGATATGCTTTCAGCTTTAAGTTCGGCGGTCTTAATCATATCTGCAAGCTCTTTTTCAAGATTTTCCTTGCGTTCTTTTGCCTTTAATTCAAAGCCCTCAGCTAAT
Source organism: Clostridia bacterium (assembly GCA_017439585.1). GTDB lineage: Bacteria > Bacillota > Clostridia > Oscillospirales > Acutalibacteraceae > UBA737. The sequence continues at coordinate 28,716 of JAFSIV010000009.1, forward strand.
TGCTTTTCCTGCTCGGTTATAGCAACAATATTTCTCTCGGCGCTTTTAATGATTTCCTCGCTCTTTACCTTAGCATCATTAACAATGCGGTCAGCAAGACCCTGAGCGCTAACCAAAACGCTTTGAATACTATCCTGAGAAGCTTTAAGCTCAGCAATTTTTTCCTCTAAGCCTTTGATTTTGCTCTCATATTCTCTTATTGAGCGTTCAAATTGAAGATAATCGGTCTCAATTTTATCTAAGAGGATGTCAACCTCCTCTTGCTTATATCCGCCCATAGCCTTTGCAAATTTAACATTTTTAATTTCATTTGCATTAAGCATTATAAAACCACCTTTAAATGTATTTTTTATATTTTAAAACAATACGGTTTTTGCGCGTTTTATCGCATAAAGACTCTATTATAAATTTGCCTTTTCCTCTAACGGTTATAACATCTCCACCTGAAATCTGTTTAGTTGACTTTTCTGTTTGAACAGAATTTACCGAAACTAAACCCAAAGCAATTTTCTGAGATGCTTCATTTCTTGAAAAATTACAAAGCGAAGCCACAACTGAATCTAACCTTCCCGAAGCTACCGTACAGCTAAATTCAGCCAAACTGCTTTTTGATGGCAAAGGAAATTTTGCGCTAATACTAACCGACACACCTACCCTGCCAATCTTCTTGACCTCGTTTAGAATATAATCTGCAATATCATTTGTAACAAAAGCAACAGCGCGCTCAGGCTCAACCAGAATATCGCCAACCGTTTCTCTGCCGATTCCAAGCGCCATAAGACTTCCTAAAAAATCTCTGTGGGTTAGATTATATTCTTTTCTGAAACTAAAAGTAATCGCGGTTATAGGAAATTTTTGCTCGGTTATATATTCAGGAAAACAGCCAAGCATAATCCTCTCGGCTTCATCATATCCGCCGAAAAATGAATAACTTGCCTTTTTGTTTTCAAGAATTTTTTCTGCAAAAACTGCTTCTTCAAGCGATAAAAAGCCTAAAAATTTAGGTTTGTTAGTTTTCTCGCAGATATCAACTGTATCAGCAATGCGAGCAAGAAATATTTCAGACTGCATTAAAGATACATATTTCTTTCTTCAAAGTCCTCTAAGAAAACCTCGCCCATCATATCAACACCGTTTGGAACGATTAAAAATGTTCCGTTAGAAACCTTTTTAATATTGCCATGGTTTGCGTATGTAGCACCGCTTAAAAAGTCAACTACACGGCGAGACATTTCCAAATCAGCATTTTCCAGATTTAAAACAACGGTTTTTCTATCGTTAAGATGGTCAGCTATTGATCTAACATCCTCGTATCTTTCAGGCTTAACGAGAACAACCTGCATTTGAGCAGGATTATAGCTAACAGTTTTGTTTTTATTACCGCCAACCACTCTCGGTGAAGATTCGGCACGACGAGGAGCAGAATAGTTATCGGCCGGCTGAGGCTTTTTCTTTGGTTCTACCTTTTCAGCGGTTTCCTCAACCTCATTTTCAAATTCTTCTTCATCGGGGATAACAAGTATGTTTTTGATTTTATCCATTAATCCCATTTTTATCTCTCCTTTAAATTTTAATATATTCTTCTGCCGAAAAGAGCAGTACCTAAGCGAATTAAGTTAGCACCCTCCTCGACTGCAATATCGAAATCATCTGACATTCCCATAGATAATATTTCCATATTACTATTATCTATTTTTTTGTCTCTAATGTCAATAAACAGTTTGTACATTTTTTGGAAATATTTGCGATTTTCTTCGTTTTTTTCGCAAATCGGCGGAATTGCCATTAAACCTTTAATATAAATATTAGGCAAAGCGGCAATTTCTTTAATATCTTGCTCTAAACTTGAAGCTTCGAAGCCCCATTTTGATTCCTCGTTTGCAATATTTACTTCAAGCAAAATATTAATCTTTAAATTTTTATTAACTGCCTGCTTTGAAATTTCTTTTGCAAGCTTAATACTATCAACCGATTGAATTAACTCGACCTTATCAATAATATCCTTAACCTTATTGGTTTGCAAATGACCAATAAAATGTCTATGAGCAGAATTAATACTATCATTTTTAGATAAAAATTCCTGCACCTTGTTTTCACCAATATAATCAATGCCGTTTTCAATAGCATAATTGACCGTTTCGGCATCAACCGTTTTAATTGCCGCAAGCAAAATAACATCTTTTCTATTTCTGCCCGATTTTTTGAGAGCTATATCTAATCGCTCGTTTACGGCTTTTAAATTAGCATCAAATTCCTTAGCCGATAATTTTTCCATCATAAAGCTTTTTTCCTTTCACAATAACTCGGTCATAAAGCCTTAATTCATTATTCTCACTAGCCACCTTTTCACAAATTATATAGCTATCGTTAGAATAAATCATATTAACAGGAACAAATTTAACCTGCATACCGCTTAAAACATAAACTCCGCGAACCGAATCTACAACTCTCAAAGCCTTGCGCGGCACTCTAAGACCGCTGTATTCATTCTTAATAATAGTCATAGGACCGCTTCGCATAGAAGCCAATTCACTATTCATTTCATTACAGGAAAAAATTATAACCGCATTTTCGTCGATTTCAGAGGTATTAATTCTTTTAACAGTTACTTTAAGCTCAGGCGAAGATTTAATCGCAGTTTTAAGCTTTAAAATTTCGCCCTCTTTATATTTTAAAGATTCATCAACCGAAACCTTTGCCGCAATATACCAATCATAATCTGATACTATTTTTCCAATAACATCTGAGGGCTTTTCCTCGGATGTTACATCATCTAAAAATTCAGGTGTTATTTTAGATATATTATCAGCCGTTAAAACATTTTCGTATCCATCAGTTGTTGAAACAAAATAGCCCGATTTATCCGACCTGATAAGTTGCTTTGGTGATGGCAAGCTATTATTAAGCTTAGCTTTTAAGCTTTCAAGCTGAGAAGAAAAATCAGTATTTTCTCCCATAGCCGCCTGTCGACGCCAAATAGCGGTTAAAAGCTCGTTAGAATAATTTTTAACATCATAAAAATCTCCCGAAGCGGAATTTAAAATCAATTCGTTTAATTGCTCGTCGATTTTTAATTTCATAAGGTCAAGGTTTGCGGTATCAATATCGTTATATCCCAAAATTTCCTCGATTTCGGCAATTTTTTGCTCAGTATCCTGACGCTCGCTAACCTTTAAGGAATCGGCTTCACTATCATAAATATTAGCAATAACACCGTTTTTTGCAACGCGGTTACCATCTGACACAACAAAGTGCATAACACCGCCGCCTGAATAGCTTATAAGGGTTTCGTTGCGGACTATAACACCGGTAATATCCAAACCGTCGCAAGCGGTATAATAAACTGCATTTTCGGTTTTTATAGGTTTATAAAATACCGCTAAAAGCTGATTTATTACAAATACAGCCGCCAATAGCATCAAAAAGAATTTTAATACTGATTGACCCTTCAAAGCTTATTCCTCCTTTAAAAAATTTTCAACTAGCGTTCTGGCTTTATCTAAAATATTATCGGTTTCATCCTGATAAAGCCAATTTATATTTTCGTTTCTTCTGAACCATGTAAGCTGGCGTTTAGCATATCTTCTTGTTTGCTGCTTTAAATTCTCTTTTGCTTGCTCTAATGAACACTCATTATCAAAATATTCATAAAGCTCTTTATGACCGATAGCCTGAAAACCACCTTTATTATTACCGCTTTTATAGGTTTTTTCTGCTTCCTCTAAAAGACCATTTTGGCACATAATATCAACCCTGCGATTTATTCGGTTATATAAAAGCTCGCGGTCATTATAAGTTATTCCTAAAATTAACGGATTAAGATTAGACTTAATTTTATGAGACAATTCGTTTTGCTCGGTTTTGGTCTTACCTGCAAGGCGGTAAACCTCAAACGCTCTTACTATCCGCTTTTTATCATTTGAATGAAGCTTTTTAGCAGATTCTTCATCAAACTCGGCTAACTTTTTTAGCATTTCTTCTCCACCGATAGTATCATAAAGCTCTTCTAATTCTTTTCGCAAATCATAATCGGTCTCGGTTTCAAGAAACTCAGTATTATCAAGCAATGAAGAAATATAAAGCCCCGTTCCGCCAACAATAATCGGAAGCTTGCCTCTATTATTAATATCCTCAATAACCTTTTTTGCGGAAGCAACATAATCTGCAACTGAATACTGCTCATAGGTACTTAAAAATTCAAGCAAATGATGTTTAATTCCCTGCTTTTCATCCTCGTCGGGCGCAGCAGAAGCTATATGAATACCCTTATAAATCTGCATTGAATCGGCAGAAACTATTTCTCCGCCAAAGCTTTTTGCAAGCTCAATACTTAAAGCGGTTTTGCCCGATGCCGTAGGTCCTACAATAAAAACTGTTTTTATCTTGCTCATTGTATTCTACCAAACTGCTTTTCAAGCTCGCGTTTTTTAATTTCGAATGCAACCGGTCTTCCATGCGGACAATACATAATATCACTCGAATACAAAACCTTTTCTGCTAATGCCTTCATTTCGGTTATATTTGTATAATTTCCGGCTTTTATAGCTGTTCTGCAAGCTATTGTATGCAAAAGGTCTTCTTCTTTTTCGGTTGATATTTTTCCAGATTTTATAATAGAATTGGCAACCTCTGAAACTACTGAGGTAATATCCGATTTTGTTAAAAATACAGGGATTGCTCTCACAAGAACAGTTGAGTTTCCAAAATCATCTATTTCAAATCCGCTTTTTTCTAAAATATCGGTATTAGTTATTATAGCATCGTATTCCTCTTTGCCTAATGTAACCGACAAGGGACTAAGCAAAGATTGAACCTCTATTTTTTTATTTTGCTTTAATTCATTAAACAAAATTCGCTCATGAGCAGCATGCTTGTCTATCATAAAAATACTGCTACCCATTTGAGCAATAATATATGTTGAAAAAGCTTCTCCAATAACGATTATTGGCTCTTTTTCTTCGATTATTTCAGGTATTATGTCAACCTTCTCTTCTTTTGGTTGCACATAAGTTTTAGTATATTCTTCTTTTGTCATCGGCTCGGTCTTATTACCCTCAGGCGAGACAAAAGAATATCTATCTGCAAAGCTAGGCTTTGTTTCATCCTTAAAAACAACCCTTGCAGAATTATTTGGTTTTGTAATATTTTGAGCATTTATCGGTTTAGAATAAATCTGCTCAGCTATTGTTTGTTTTGGCTTAACATCAATAGCCTGTTGTCTATACTCCTCGGTAGTCATACTTTTAAAACGGTCAAAAGCAGGGGTATTAAGCTTAACCTGAGGTCTTGTATCGCCCGAAATCAAAGCATTTTTAACCGCCGAATAGACCGCGTCAAAAATTCTTTTTTCATCAGAAAAACGCACCTCGGTTTTTGCAGGGTGAACATTAACATCAACTATCTCAAAAGGAATGTTAATATATAAAACAAAGCAAGGAAATTTTCCAACCATAGCGCTGTTTTTATAAGCCTGCTCGACCGCGGCAACAACCGTTCCTGAACGAACCAGTCGACCGTTTAAAAAGGTATACTGGCTATTTCTGGTCGGCTTACAGGCAATCGGCTTGCAGATATAACCCGAAACCGAAACACCTGACATTTCGCCGCCGGCTTCAATCAATGAAGCAGAAAATTCTCTGCCTAAAACACTATAAATCGCAGATTTAATTTCACCGTCTCCCGAAGTGGAAAGGGTTTGCTTAGAGTCTCTGATAAATCTAAACGATATTTCGGGGTGAGATAATGCAATTCTATCTATAACAGCGGCGCAAGCGTTACCTTCCGAAACATCCTTTTTAAGAAATTTCATACGGGCAGGAGTATTATAAAAAATGTCTTTTATAACAATAGTAGTTCCCTTAGGGCAGCCAATTTCCTCATAAAGAATTTCTTCTGAGCCCGCGATTTTATAATGAGTTCCACAAATGCTATCCTCGGTTGCAGTAAGCATTTCAACCTTAGCCACCGAAGAAACTGCCGCCAAAGCTTCACCTCTGAAGCCTAATGTTGCAATAGCGTCTAAATCTGCATCGGTTTTAATTTTGCTTGTTGCATGTCTTAAAAAAGCGGTTGGAACATCCTCAAAAGCTATTCCGCAGCCATTATCTGTAACACGAATTAAGCCTATACCTCCGCGCTGAATTTCAACCGTTATTACGGTTGCACCCGCATCAATAGAGTTTTCGACGAGCTCTTTTATAACAGAAGCCGGTCTTTCTACAACTTCACCTGCGGCTATAAGCTCTGCAACATTTTTAGGCAATAAATTGATTTTCGGCATTCTGTCACCTTGCTTTCTAATTTATTCTTTTGCTTTATTGCAAATATCAAACAAAATTTGCATAGACTCAATAGGTGTTAAGGTGTTAACATCTATTGCTTTAAGTTCCTTTAAAATACTTTCTGCATTTTGCATTTCTAATGGCAACTGCATATCAGTTTCCGAAGAGGTTTTATAGGTAACTATTCCATCGTTTTCAACCTCTTTTAAAATAGCTTTTGCTCGGGATATTACCGACTCTGGAATACCGCTAAGCTTTGCAACCTCAATACCGTAACTATCATCAGCCGCACCTTTAACAATTCTTCTGAGGAAGGTTATATCGTCGCCGCGTTTTTTAACGGCAACATTATAGTTTTTAATACCGTCAAACTCGTCCTCCATAGCAGTTAGCTCATGATAATGGGTTGCAAACAAGGTTTTAGCGCCGAGTTTTTTCTTATCATTAACATATTCAAGCACCGCTTTCGCAATAGACATACCGTCAAAGGTTGAAGTTCCTCTACCAATTTCGTCTAATATAAGCAGACTTTTCTTGGTTGCATTCTTTAAAATATCCGCAACCTCGCTCATTTCAACCATAAAGGTTGATTGACCTGATGCCAAATCGTCCGAAGCGCCAACACGGGTAAAAATTGCATCAACAATACCGATTTGAGCCGAAGAAGCAGGAACAAAGCAACCAATCTGAGCCATCAAAACTATCAACGCTGTCTGGCGCATATAGGTAGACTTACCTGCCATATTTGGTCCTGTTATAATAGCAGAACGGTTATCACCGATATTTAGATATGTATCATTTGAAACAAAAGGAGTTCTTATAACCTTTTCAACAACAGGATGTCTGCCGTCAATTATATTAATGCTACCGTCATTATTTATAAGCGGTCTGCAATAATTATTTTCCACCGAAACATTTGCAAGCGAGCATAATGCATCAAGCAAAGCCACCGCAGAAGCGGTTCTTTGGAAACGAATAAGCTCGTTTGCCGTTTTCTTTCTGATTTCATCAAAAAGCTCGAACTCTAATTGCTCAGAGCGGTCTTTCGCGGTTAAAAGCCTTTGTTCTATCTGCTTTAATTCCTCGGTTATAAAGCGCTCGCAATTAGTAAGAGTTTGTTTTCTTATATAATCCTCTGGCACTCGGTCAAGGAAAGAATTAGTAACCTCGATATAATATCCGAAAACTTTATTATAGCGAACCTTTAAGTTTTTAATATCGGTTCTTTCTTTTTCTCTGGCTTCAATTTCTGCCAGAATATCGGTGCTGTTGGTTAAATCGCCTTTTAATGAATCAAGCTCGGCATTATAGCCGCTTTTAATCATTTTACCATCTTTAACCGATAGAGGCGGATTTTCCTCGATAGCTAAGAAAATAAGTTCTCTGATATCATCAAGCGCATCAATATCATTATAAATTTCTTTTAAAAGCTTAGAATTTGCATCTGCCAACAAAGATTTGAGCGCAGGAAAATTAACCGCAGTATTAGCAATAGCATTTAAGTCTCTTGCGTTTGCAGTTCCATAAACCACCTTGGTCATAATGCGCTCAATATCTCTAATACCGCTTAAATACTCCCCTATTTCGCCTCGCAAAATAGTTTTTGAGAAAAGCTCGTCAACCGCATTTTGCCTTGCAGTTATTTGGGCAATATTTAAAAGCGGCTTAGTAACAAAACCTCGCAAAAGTCTTTTACCCATTGCGGTTTTGGTTTTATCAAGCACCCATAAAAGCGAGCCTTTTTTAGATTTAGAGCGCATAGTTTCAATAAGTTCTAAGTTTCTAACTGCGGCCATATCAAGCTTCATATACTGCTCATCAGTATAAATTTCAACCTTATTTACCGATATATCGCCTGAAACACCTGTTTCATATAAATATTCAAGCACTGCACCCAAAGCGGCAGAGGCAGAGCTTTCAGTTTCGATACCTAAATTCTCGGTGCTTATAACCGAAAAATGAGAAAGTATGCGAGATTCTGTATTCTTAGGATTAAAGGAAGTTTCATTTCTAAAAGTTAAAACACCGGAAAGAGTATCCTCAAAAAATTCTGATAATTCCTTATTTTCTTTAACCGATTTTTCGGTAATTAAAACCTCACGAGGCTTAAATCTTGCTAATTCCTCGCAGATTTTATGGATTTTTTTATCATTTGAAAGGGTTGTTATAAAACATTCTCCGGTTGAAGCATCGGTAAAACAAATAGAAGTATCATTTTTTGAAATGCAAACAGCGGCGAGGTAGTTGTTAACACCCTCGTCGAGCATAGTGTTTTCAATAACCGTTCCTGGAGTTATTATTCTAACGATTTCTCTTTTAACAATTCCCTTAGCCGTCGCAGGATTTTCCACCTGCTCGCAAATAGCAACCTTACGGCCTTTTTCAATAAGTCTTGCTATATAAGCGTCACAGCTATGGTACGGTATACCGCACATAGGAGCGCGTTCCTTTAAACCGCAATCCTTACCTGTGAGCACTAATTCAAGCTCCTCGGAAGCGGTTTTAGCATCATCAAAAAACATTTCATAAAAGTCGCCAACGCGGAAGAACACAATACTATCTTTATTTGCTTCTTTTATCTCTAAATACTGCTCCATCATTGGAGATATTTTGGACATTTCTAAACTTCCCTTATCTTAAAATCTAAAAAATTAATGACAACCACCGCAGGTTGAGCAACTGCCTGTACAAGCGGTAGCCTCACAGGTTTCGGGGTCTTCGCCATCTAGGGTTTTGGAGATTATAGTATTAATTTCATTAACCATAATATCAAGCTCTGCTTTAGCGGTGTTATATTCAACCATAGCCTCGCTAGACATAATATCGCCATAAACCTTGCGCAAATTTTCATTTAATTCCTGAACCTTTGCGTCGTCTCTTTCGTCAGCTTGCATTAATTTATCAAGCTCCATACGGATAATATTAAAATTACCGATAGCGGCTTGAAGTTCTTTATCTTCATCATTAGCCAAACGAGCCTTTGCAAAGCGAATAAAACGCACGTCCTGTTGAATAGCTTTTCCTAAATTTCTAACTTGCTCAATTACATCCATTTTTTAATACCTCTTTTAAAATTTATATTTATATAACAACACCTTTAAGTGCACCATCGCACGATGTTACTTTAACATTAACAAACTTTCCTAAGAGAGACTCATCTCCCTCAAACTCAATACTTGCGGTACCCGAAGTATGACCTGATAACAGACCTTCGCCTTCAACACTGTCACAAATAACCTTATAGGTTTTGCCTAAATACTTGTCCTGATTTTTTAGAGCGATTTCCTCTTGAAGTTTTAATAGCTCATCAAACCAAACTCCCTTTTCTTGCTTTGTTACAGGGTCTGGCATAGAAGCGGCAGGAGTATTCTCTCGCGGAGAATAAATAAAAGTAAAAAGCGAAGAAAACTCAACCTCTTTAACTAAGCTTAAAGTTTCTTTAAAGTCCTCATAAGTCTCGCCCGGAAAACCTACTATAATATCGGATGTTAACGAAACATCTTCTATTTTTTCCTTAGCCATTTTAATAAGGTTCAAATAATGCTCTCTATCATAATGACGGTTCATTTGCTTTAAAATTCTATCGCTTCCGCTTTGGAACGGCAAATGCAAATGGCGGCTAACCTTTTTGCAATCACTGATAGTGTTTATAAGCTCCTCGGTGCAATCTTTTGGATGCGAGGTCATAAACCTGATAACAAAATTGCCCTCAATATCATTTATCATACGAAGAAGCTTTGAAAAGGTTACCCCGTGAGCACAATCCTTGCCATAAGAGTTAACATTTTGACCTAAAAGAGTGATTTCCTTATAGCCTGCATTTATCATTTCGCGAGCTTCTGAGAGGATTTTTTCAGGCTCGCGAGAACGCTCTCTGCCTCTGACATAAGGAACAATACAATATGTGCAAAAATTATTGCAACCATACATTATTGGAAGCCAACCCTTATATTTACCGTCTCTTAAAACGGGAATATCCTCAACAATTTCTTCATTAGGCAAATCGCGTTCAAAAATTCGCTTTGAACCGCTTAACCTTTTATAAATAAATTCAGGCAATCTATGAAAAACCTGAGTGCCTAAAACCATATCAATATAAGGATAGCTTTTCTTTATTTTCTCGGCAACCGATTCCTGTTGAGACATACAACCGCAAACCGCAGCCAACAGCTTTGGATTATTTTTCTTTAAGGCTTTAATTGTTCCTATATTACCATACACTCTGTCCTGAGCGTGTTCACGCACAGCACAGGTATTAAATATAATAAAATCGGCTTCCTCGCTGTTTTCTGTTATATTATATCCCATATTAAAGAGCATACCTTTTAAATGCTCAGAATCGCTTACATTTTGTTGACAGCCAAAGGTTATAACTGCAGCTTTCGGCTGATACTCATATATCTGTGGCAAAAGCTTTGAAACCTTATTTATATAAACCTCTTGCTCTAAAAAAACCGAAGCTTTTTGTTCGTTTTTTAACAAGATATACTCCCCTTTATATATAATCAATTTATTTTACCACAAACCGCAAACTATTTCAAGCGAGATTAATAAAAAAATTTAACCCAATTTTCCAATTATTTGCCTGCCATTTTCTTTAAGCCAAAGTTTAGCTGTTTTATAATCAGGATAATATATTTCAACCAAATTCCAAAACCGTTTTGAATGATTTAATTCTTTTAAATGGCATAATTCGTGAACAACTATATATTCCCTAACATATAAAGGACATAACATTAAAAGGCAGTTGAAATTTAGATTCCCTTTCGCAGAACAGCTTCCCCACCTGGTTTTCTGAGAACGAATATGTATTTTATTAAATTCAACGCTCATTTCTTCGGCAAAAAATGAAACTAAATCAGGTATATTTTCCTTAGCCTCAATAATTAGATTTTCAAGATCTTGCGGGGTTAATTTTTTAGAAAATTCATTTCTATTTTCCATTATAGAAATATGCTTTAAAATCCAACCTTTCTTTTGATTTAAAAACTCTTCTATTTTTAAATCGCTAACAAAATACGGTGCTCTTACAATAACTTTATTATTTTCCTTAATCTCGATTGCAACCGTTTTTCGACTACTTCTTATAATTTCAGTTTCAAATTTCATATAACACCTGTTTTTAAAAATGATAAAAATATTATAACATAAACTTTAAATTTTTAAAAGGTATAAATAAAGCAAAAAGTCCTCCATAAAGAAGGACTTTTTAAATAAATTAAATCTTATTTCATGCTGTTTTCGTAAGATTCAATCATTTTCTTAACCATCTGACCGCCGATAGAACCAGCCTGCTTAGCGGTGAGGTCGCCATTGTAACCCTGCTTTAAGTTTACGCCAACCTCGTTAGCAGCTTCCATCTTAAAACGGTTGAGTGCATCTTTTGCCTCAGGTACTACATGTTTAGCCATTTTATTTACTCTCCTATAAAATTTTGTTTTTGCGTTTGCAATACTATCTTATGAAGAATAAAGAGTTTTATTTGCGGTAATTTTTGTCGTATTTTACATTTTTTGAGGAAAAATAAAATTTGAAATTATTTAAATTGAGAATTGTAAAGTGTGCTATAAAAACCGCCTAGCTTTATTAGTTCATCGTGGCTTCCCTGCTCTGTAACCGCACCATCTCGAACCACCAAAATAGTATCTGCATTTTGAATGGTTGAAAGTCTATGAGCTATAACAAAACAGGTTCTGTTTTTCATAAGAGAATTCATAGCATCTTGAATTTGAAGCTCGGTTCTTGAATCAACATTTGAAGTAGCTTCGTCAAGTATCAGCATGGGCGCGTCTGATAGCATCGCTCTTGCTATCGTTATAAGCTGACGCTGACCTTTCGAAATATTAACACCGTCATCTGTTATAACGGTATCATAACCCTCAGGTAAGCTTTCAATAAAATTATGAATTTTTGCTGATTTAGCCGCCTCGTACACCTGCTCGGAAGTTGCATCCTCACGGCCATAAACAATATTTTCATAAATTGTGCCATGGAATAACCAAGTGTCTTGCAAAACCATTGTATAGGCTTTTCTGAGGTCTCGACGCCTTATTTTTAAAGCGGGCAAAGAATCCATTCGAATTTCACCGCTTTGAGGGTCATAAAAACGCATAAGCAGATTTATAACTGTGGTTTTTCCTGCCCCTGTTGGACCTACAATGGCGATAGTCTGACCCGATTTAACATTAATGGTTACATTCTTTATAATTGTCTTTTCAGGAACATAACCAAAGGTTATATTTTCAAAATCAACATTACCTTTTACATCATTAAATTCAACCGGATTTTCGTCATCCTCAGGCTCTGGCTCTTCATCTAAAACCCTGAAAACTCTCTCTGCCGCCGAAATTGCCGACTGAAATTCGTGAAGTATATTTGAAAATTCGTTTATTGGACCTGCAAATTTCCTTGAATACTGAACAAACTGCGCAACGCCGCCAAGTGAAATAAAAAATATCGAACCTGCCAAAACCTTGCCGCTTTGAGAATACATATATAGTATTCCTCCAAAAACCGCAACAAGCGATATAGAAATATTATTAATCAAATTTATAGTAGGATATAATAAAGCCGCATTATAATCGGCGTTATAACAAGCGGTCATGGCGTCCTCATTTCGTTTGTTAAAACGAGAGCAGATAACCTCTTGTCTGCCATAAGCACTTATACTTCTGGCTCCTGATAGCATTTCCTCGGCATATCCGTTTAATTCACCGTACCGTTTGGAACGAAGCCTAAACAAAGGTCTAACCTTTTTAGAGCGAAATTTAGTAAATAAAATCGAAACCGGAACCGTAAACACAAAAATTAGTATCATAGGCTTTGATATTTGCCACATAAATATAAGAGAACCTATAACAGTATAAATACTGGTCATAACTTGAACAAGGTCGTGCGAAAGGGTGCTGTTAATTGTATCAACATCATAAGATAAATGGCTGATTATATCGCCCGTTGCATTCTTATCAAAATAGCCAACAGGTAAAGTGTTTAGCTTTTCAAAAAGCTCTTTTCTCATTCTGTAAATTATGCGTTGACTTAAATGAATCATAACCACCGCCAACAGATAGGAAAGCAACGCCGAAAAAGCATAACAAATTATCATTATGATAACATTTTTCCAAACCTCAGGGAAATTTACCCCGCCTGCCTGCTCTATCGCGTCAATAGCTGCACCCGAATATCTAGGACCTAATAAAGATAACTGATTAGATAAAAGTGTGAAAATAAGAGCGGGAATAAACAATGTCCACTGTCTGATAACATAACCGCCAAGGCGAATAGCAATACCTCTTCTCTCGGCAGACCTTTTCTTTTCGTTTTTAGATTTCATTTTATCAGTCAACGAGGACACCTCCCATCTGCGAGTCGCTGATTTCTTTATACTCAGGACAGTTTACAAGCAAGTCCTCATGCTTTCCATAACCTATAACCTCTCCATTTTCGAGAACTAAAATTTTATCGCAAGACTTAACCGAGCTTACTCTCTGCGCGATAGTAATAACGGTTGAATTTGATAATTCTTCACTTAAAGCCTGTCGTAAAGCGGCATCAGTTTTATAATCAAGGGCAGACGAGGAGTCGTCCAAAACTAAAATTTCGGGTCTTGCCACAAGAGCTCTCGCTATTAAAATCCTCTGTCGCTGACCGCCTGAAACATTTGTACCCTTTGAAGAAAGCATATAATCATATCCGCCCTCAAAAGAGGTTATAAAATCATGCGCTTGGGCAATTTTAGCGGCGCGGACAACTTCCTCATAAGGTATATCTCTTCCAAAACAAATATTTTCAAGAATAGTATCAGCATAAATGAAATCATTTTGCAAAGAAACACCAAACATCGAGGTTAATTCTTCTCTTGAATAGCTTTTCAGATTTTGACCGTTAATTCTAATTTCTCCCGAATAGGCATCATAAAACCTGAGCAGTAACTTTAAAAATGTTGTTTTTCCGCTGCCGGTAGCACCGATAACACCCAAGCTCTCCCCTTTTTTAATAGTCAAGCTCAGATTTTTTAAATTATCTTTTTTGCCAAGATAAGAAAAACTAACATTATCAAAAACAATATGCGAATAATCCGTTACGGTTTCGCTTTTTTCGGTTATATAAAAGTCATCAGGATTATTAATAACCTCAAATATTCGGTTTGCAGAGGCGGCGCATTTTGTATACATAACAAACATCCTCGATAGCGACATCATCGCCATTGAAATCAAAGTAAAATACTGCATAAAAGCAATAACCGTTGCCGCAGAGGATTTGCCGTTTGCCACCTGAAATGCCGCAACCGCAACAACACCCGCAATACCTAAATTCATTAAAAGAGTCATTATAGGGTTAACCGTGCTCATTATAACACCTGCATGGCGTTCTTTTTTAGAAAGCTCGCGGTTAACTTTATCATATCTGCGGTTTTCATAATCGTTTTTAGATAACGCTTTTATAACCCTTATACCCTGAGCGTCCTCTCTGACAACACGCACCATATTATCAACCGATTTTTGAACACCGATATAAAGCGGAACACCTTTTTTTGAAACACTGTAAACCGTTATGAAAATTATTGGTAAGGTTGCTATCATAACAAGTGCTAAAACCTTGTCCATAAATAGAGTTATTGCAATACCGCCTATAAGAAGTATCGGCGCTCTAACACCCATACGCTGAATCATATTAACAAAATTATGAACATTATATGTATCAGTGGTAATACGCGATTCGAGAGACGGAATCGTAAATCTATCGGTTTCCCTTGCCGATAAATAGAGGGTTTTTGAAAATAGGTCTTTTCTGAGCGCTCTCGAAAAATCAGTTGAAACTCTTGCAGCCATTCTGTTTGCTACAATATTTCCAACACAAGCTATTATACTGAAAGCTACCATTAAAATACCATAAGAAATAACCTTATTGATTTTAAGAGTTACTATAACATTTTCAAGAATATGGGTTAAAATAAAAGGTAAAATAAGCTCGGCTAATGTTCCGACAGTTTTTATTAAAAATCCAACCGCCATACGAAAGCGATACTTTTTAAGATAAGCCAAAATATGTTTCATTTATTTCTTCTCCTGATTAGTGGTAATTTCTTTTGCTTTTTCCTCAATGCGCGATAAAACCGAGAAAAATATCTCTAATTCATCCTTAGGAATATCTTTTGAAATCAAATTATTCCATTCTTTCGCTAGTAATCTTACCTGCGGCAAAATTTCCAACATTTTTTCGGTTGGATAAACCAACATACTGCGCTTATCGCCCGAATTTTCTTCTCTTCTTACATAACCTTTTTCTTCAAGCTGAGTTAATGTTCTTGCAACCGTGCTTTTATTAAGGCAAATTTCTTTTGCAAGTTCATCTTGCGAACAACCTGCCATCCTGCTTATAGCTAAAATAAAAGTATGGTGATGTGGACATATCCCATCAACATTTAACCTTGCCGCCCGATAAACCGATTGCGAGCGACTAATATTATTAAGTGATTTCATAAATTTTGGCATTTTTTTGCACCTCAAAACAAAAATAGTTGCATACGCAACTATTATATAGAAAACAATTAAAAATGTCAATAAAAAAGCCAAATATAAAGCATTATTTGATATAAAAAAATACGACCTTTAAAGCCCGAAAGCCTTAAAGGTCTATTTTAGTATAAAAAATTATACTTTTTTCTTCTTTATAATAATTAGCGTAGTAACTATACCGCCAATAATAATTAAAGAAGCAACTGCAATGATTATCCAAAAATCATAATTACCTTCGTTATTTTTATCTTCATCTTCGCCAATAGTTTCTTCTGTTTTTTCTTCAATATTTGGTATCTCAGGTTCTGGATTTTTAAAAGGAATTTCTTCTCCCCTTTTTTCTCCGCAAATGCTACAAGTATAGGTTTTTATACCTGTCTCAGTTTCAGTGGCTTCCTTGGTTATAACCGCCTCACCAAATGCGTGTCCCTTTGCAGAAATATTCTGTTCTGCTTTTTCACCGCAAACGGTACATTTGCCTTCTTTTTTACCCATTTCAGTACAAGTTGGTTCAAGAACAACAACACTTTCGCTCATCTTATGTCCGCTTGCCTTGATAACATTTGTAGTTTCTTTCTTGCAACGGGTGCATTTACCGCTTTCAATACCCGTTTCGGTGCAAGTGGGCTCTTTTGTTATTTCAGGATTAGAAAATTCATGCCCAAGTGAATCAATATCCTGTGTTTCTTTATAAGAACACTTTGAACAGCTTCTTGTTTGTTGGCCCTTGCCTTCGCAGGTTGCCTCTTTTGTAGTTTTCCAACCACCTAAGGTATGACCTGTTGCCTTAATATCCCTATTCTCTACCTTTTGGCAGGTTGAACAAGTGCGTGTTTCTGTTCCCTTTGCAGTACAAGAAGGAGTTTTCGTTTGACTCCAACCGCCGTATGTATGATTGTTTGTTTTTGCAATAGTTTCGGTTTTTGTAGCACTGCAACCTGTTGCAGTACAAGTGTAGGTCTTGGTTCCTGTTTCCTTGCAGTTAGCTATTTTCGTTACAGTGCCACTGTTCCAAGTATGTGCCTTGGTTTCCACGTTACCACAAGCTGAGCAGGTGCGGGTGTGGTTGGTGTCGTTTTGCTTTGAATAGTTGCCATAATTATGTGTTGCACAGTTGATTTTAACTGATTTTGAAGGTGTAATATTCATAATCTCAGTTGAGCCGTTTTTGGCTATGACATTAACGCTAACGCTTTGCGAACTTGCAGAAGCGGTTTTAGCCTTCAAAACCACCTTGAACAAGTTTCCGTTAACATTAGGTGAAGAAAGGCCTCCTAATGCACCTTTCTTTGTGGATGAATCAAATTTTGTTATTGAACCGCTTTTAAGCCAAGTGCCTGATACAAGTTCAAAATTATCTCTATGAGAAACCGCAACCGCAATAGAAGTTGCATCACCGCAACCGCTTACACTTACTGTAAATTCAATATTATTACCAACTGTTACGGAAGTATTTCCACTAAGTGCTCCGCTTCCTGCCGCGTTTACGGTTATACAAAGCGACATCATTAAAACTATACAAACTAAAAAACTAATTATTCTTTTCATTTTTCTTTACTCTCCTTTTAGTATAACGGATAATCTTCCGGGAAGAATGTAAACATCAGCAAATGCTCAGCATCTGCATCATTAACAAAACCGTCTCCGTTAAAATCGCACTCTTGATTAACGGGATAATCCTCAGGGAAAAAAGTATACATCAGCATATACTCTGCGTCTGCATCTGTGATTCCCTCAACACCGTCGATATCACCGAGGGTGTAGGTAGGTTCTTCATCAGTTTTTACGGTCCGTGCCGCACTTGCTTCACTTGCATAATATATGGCGGTTTCTGCCTTTCGCTGATAGAACATATAATTTGTTTCAGGTGTTAACTCTGAAAAGACATTGCTTGATTGCCAATTTATACCGTCGCGGGAGTATTCATAACCGCTAAGCGCAGTCAAAGTAACACTATTATGTGTTTTGCTTAAAATAGTTGGCGAGGACGGCTTAGATTGTATACCCTTATCGGTTTTAACCACAAATGGCTCACTGCTTTTGCTGACATAAGTAGTCTCGGTTTCCTTATATCTTTGATAGAAGGTATATTCCGCACCGCATAAAAGACCGCTGAATATATTGCTTGACTGCCAATTCACACCGTCTTTTGAATATTCGCAACCATAAACCGCATTAAGCGTTATGCTAGTTGCCGTAGAGCTTTGCACCGTCGGGGCAATTGGGATAAGTGTTTGTTTTCTTTTATCTGTTTTTATGTTAACTCCCAAACTGCTTGGTGAAAAAGGGGTTGTTTCGGTAGAAGTCTGCCGAATATAAAAAGTATAATCTGTTGCGGGTAGAAGGTCTAAAAAAACATTACTTTCCTGCCATGTGACTCCATCTTTACTGTATTCACACATTTCTTGTTTTCTAAGAGTAACCGTTGTATCGGTAAAACTAACAATTATAGGCGCTGTCGGTTTTATAGCGTCCCCGCGTGTTCCATTACATACACTGCAATCCACTTCAATTTTCCCTGTGTATTTACAGGAATAACAATCTATGTAATTTATACCAATATTCGTACTGAGACAACTATTACATCTATATCCATCAAGCACCGTACCCATAATATAGTTAGTTATATTCTTACTACCGCACGACAAGCAATATCGCTCTGCATACCTGCCCTTTCCTTCACATTGACTACAAATTTTATTTACCTTGCCTGTACCTTTGCAATTATCACAATCATCAAACTCATACCATAAAGCATAAAACGTAATGTCTTCGTCTTTGGTATATTCTTCGCCTGGCGCATATTGTTTTCCACACTTTTCTGTAGTACCCCAGCCGACAAATACATAACCATTACGAGTGGGCTTTTGTGAAGAAATATTTATTGGAACGCCTTCGCCCTTGAGTTGTGTCGCAGGAGTATTAGATCCACCATTTGCATTAAAATTCATATTAAAAGCTTTTTTGGTAAATATTGAAACTCCATCACTGCTTTCACTCACTAAAGCATTATTTGAAGCCTTAACGCGTTGATAAAAACTATATTCGGAATTCGGAGTAAGGTTATTAAAAGTATTTGAAATCTGCCAATTTATTCCATCTATACTATATTCTAAGCCCTCGTAATTTTTTAATATAATACTATTGTGATTAACTTCTATTGCCTGTGGAACATCGGGTTTTTTGCTATATTTGCAATGGATACATGTTAAGCCGCAGTTCAAAGAATAATCATGTTCACCTACTTCTCTTAATTCCTTACAAACATTACATTCGCTATCGCAGACATCATCATAGGTATGATTACCTGTTGCATCAATCATCGTGTTTTCGTTTCGCTTTAAATGACAACCCGAACATTCTTCGTGCTTGATACCCGTATCACCGCAAGTTGCATTTTTTTCGGTTATCCATTTAAAATTATGTGGTATTTCTCTTATTATGCCGCATACGTTGCACTCACCGTCGCATACGTTATCGTAAGTATGATTACCTGTTGTATTAATCACCGTGTTTTCGTTTTGCTTTATGTGGCAAACTGAACATTCCTCGTGCTTGATACCTGTATCAGCGCAAGTGGCGTTTTTGTCGATTAACCATTTAAAGTCATGAGAATAATCTCGCGTGTAATTGCATACGTTACATACGGTGTCGCAGATATCGTCATAACTATGTTGCCTCGTATCTGTGCAAATTTCGTAATACCATTTGGTGCTTGTCAGAGAATTATTCGATGCACCCATTGATATTTTTTGTTTTTGCGTACTCGTTCCTTCGTAATAAACATTTTTTATGTTATTACAATTAGAGAAAGTTGCTCTTCCTATTTCTGTTACACTTATCGGTATAGTAACACTTTCAAGTGAAGTGCAACCATAAAATGCATAGCTATCTATTCTTGAAACGCTATCAGGTATGGTAATACTTGTAAGTGAAGGACAATTATAAAATGCATATTCAGATATAAATGTAACACTGTTTGGTATGGTTATATAGTTGAGATTTAAGCAATCACTAAATGCGTATTCAGCTATAGTTTTTGTGCCACTCTTGATTGTGCGACTTCCTGAAATGGAGTTTTTAGCGTCTAAACAATGAGATCCTATATAAAGTATATCATTCTTCCAATTAGCAGAATTGTTATAATATGCGGTTCCATAAAACGCACTGCTACAGATAGATATAACACTATCAGGTAAGTGGATATTAGTAAGATTTGTGCAATAAGCAAAAGCTTCGCTCTCTATACTTGTAATACTGCTTGGCATTGTTACACTTGTAAGTTTATTGCACCCATAAAAAGCATAATTACCTATGCTTGTAACACCCTCAGGTATTGTAAGACTTGTAAGCTCTGTACAATTATCAAAGGCGTTTTGTTTTATTCTTGTAACCGGATATCCATCTAATTTTGAAGGAATTGTAACATGACCACTCAGGGGAATTTCGCTAGCAATAACAGTTGCTTCACCGCCTGATACAGTATAGTGATAATAAAAATCTTTCTCCGCACTTGCGGTCATGTTAAATAACCCAAACGGCAACACCGTCAGAATTAACACAAATGTCAAAATGATTGATAAAAATTTTTTCATCCCAAATTTCCTCCATCTTAAAACCATTCATTAATCAAATACATCATATCTTCTGCTTGGCGTTGGTTAAAGTATTGATATTTAGTTTCTAAATCACTACACTTTTCCTCATTGGTTGTACCAACACTAAACGCAGATTTTCTCAACCAAAAAATATTGCTTTCACAGTAGTTTTCCTCAATAAACTTTACTGTGCCACCATACAAATGTGTCGCGCAAACACATATATCACAATTCGCAAAATTTTTAAAATCTTCTTCTAACAAATATCTCGTATCGCCCCGTGTTGTAATACCAATTGTTTTATTTTTATAATGCAGAACTATCCACTTATCTTTTGCATTTTGCCTCGAATTTTTGGCATTTATAATTTCTACACGGTTTGAAATTAATAAATCAATTAGTTATATATCACTAATTATACATTATTCGATAGGATAAGTCAATGGCTATTAGTGATAAATAACTAACAAATTGATACATAGTGATATATCATCTATATATAGAAATACTAACTATGTAGGTGATAAGTATGGGTATTTGCGAATTTACAGTAAACAGAATTTATGAGCTTTGCCGCGAGCGTAAAATTACACCGAACGCTCTAAGCTATATGTGCGGAATTTCGCAGTCAACTATTAAAAGCATTTTAAACGGCGAGAGCAAAAATCCGGGTATTGTAACCATTAAAAAAATTTGCGACGGTCTTGAAATAACAATGATAGATTTTTTTGATACACCCGAATATAAAAAGCTTGAACAAGAGCTTAAATAATCAATTCCTTTGATGCTTTTGCTCCTATTTTACAGGCATTAAAAAAAGCATCTTTAACCTCTAAAAAATGTATCTGGGAGGTAATTTCAAATAATTCCTCAAAACATTTTGTTTGTTCTTCGTTTAATTCGTTTCTGAGTTCTTTTTCTTTCACAAGTGCTTTCTTAGCAAGTAAGGAATATTCAGACTGTAAAGCAATATTTTGCTCAGAAAGATATTCAGAAAATAGTTTGCTTATAATTTTTTCCATTTGTTTACCTCCGTTCTTGTTTCAAATATAATACATTAATTAAAAAAAGTCTTATGCTGTCAGCATAAATATAATAAATGCCGTGTTTTGTATGCTAAGTTGACAAAACGCGGCTTGTTTATTATAATTAAACCCAAGAAAAGATTTGAAATTTGGTGTTTAATTTGCTGAAAGATACAACAAAAATAGTTGAAGAGCTAGGTCTTAGTCCTGATTTTAAAACCTTTTATAAAGAAAATAAGGATTATATGGTTAAAGCAAATTTATCCGAGCTTTTAGAGGAACTAATCATAAAATATAACCTTAAAAAATCTCAGGTAATTCGCGCGGCAGAAATGAGCGAGGTTTACGCATATCAAATTTTTTCAGGTCTTAGAACACCCGAACGCAAAAAACTTTTATGCCTTGCTATTGCAATGAAATTAACATTAGACGAGGTCCAAACCTTATTAAAATCCGCCGGTTATTCAACACTTTATGTTAAGCTTCCGTTTGACAGCATTGTTTTATACGGTGTTTGCAAGAAATTATCGGTCGTTGAAATAAACGAAATACTTTATGAATATGGTTTAGAAACCTTGGGGTAAAAAATGAAAAAATGTCCTAAATGTAAGGCGGAAATCGAGGAAAATGCTCGCTTTTGTCTTTATTGTATGACCTCATTTGAGGAAAAAGAAACTATTGAGACAATTAAAGAAAATAACAAACGGTGGCTTTATATTATTGCCGCCTTATTAGCATTTCTGATATTTCTTGTGGGTATATTTATTTTTGGAAATAAAAACCCGAATAACAATAAAAAAGATACCTCTTCCAGTTTACCTATTACCAATAATTCAATTATTACAGGAAACGAAAATACTATAACAAACGAGCAAAATAACGATATATCTCAAAGCAACAAAAATTCTAATTCAAATAGTATTAATGAACCTCAAACCCCATCAAATAGCGAGGGAAATGGTACTAACCAACCATCAAACAATGAAACAACTAGTAATTCTTCTACATCCACTTCAAATAACAATAATACCGAAGACGACAATTCTGGCAATACTTCCTCAACTGATACAATAACTAACGAAAGCAAAGCTGTTACATATATTTATCGTGATGCTAAGTACGGCGATGATTTTTCGGTTAACGCAAATTTAGAAAACTCGGTTGTTATAACGGGTGTTAAAACCGCCGCGACCAACGGCAAATACATTATCCCCGAAACATTGGACGGCAAAAAGGTTATTGCTATTATGCCGTTGGCTTTTTGCGAGGATAATATAAGTAATACTGTTAAAACGGTGGTTCTTCCCTCTTCGGTTAAAACAATTTGGAACAATGCTTTTGCAAATTGTTATAATCTAACCGATATTTACTTTAAGGGCAATTCAATTTATACCGAAGCGTATGCATTTGCCGAAACCTCTAAACGCAACGGGACATTAACAATCCATTGTTCAGCAAATTGCAGCGACCGAAATTATAGGTATTATAAAAATAGCGCGTCAAATTATAACGCTAAATATGCAGAATGGAACGGCTAAGAAAATGACTAGAAAACAATATCTAACCGAACTTTTTAAAGTATATTCCCTAGTTTCTGTTCTTAGCGAAAAAAATAACTGCAAGGTGCTTAAAGTCAGAAACAAATCGACCGAGCGCGATATGGTTATAAGAAGTTACACCGAAAAAATTTCGGCTTATGAAGAGCTTTATAGCATAAATTCTCAGAATTTGCCACTCATTTATGATGTTATAAATTTAGATGACGGGCAAATTATTTTAGAGGAATATATAAACGGTATCACCATAGCAGAAGTAATGGAAAGCGGAAAATATCATTATTTTGGAACGCGAAAGGTTATCCGTTCGGTTTGTAATGCTTTGAAAATTTTGCACGATAGAAATTTGGTGCATAGAGACATAAAACCCGAAAATGTTATAATTAGTAAGGATGGCAGAGTTGTTTTAATTGATTTTAATGCAGCTCGCAAAGTTTCTGCCGCTAGCAAAGATACTGTTATAATGGGAACTGTTGGTTACGCTTCGCCTGAACAATTAGGTGTGGCTCAAAGCGATACCAGAACTGATATTTATTCCGTAGGCGTTTTACTTAATGTTATGATTACAGGCGAACACCCAAGCGTAAGACTGGCAAAAGGAAAAGCTGGCAAAATCATCCGCAAATGCACTAGCGTAAATCCCGACGAACGCTTTCAATCAGCCGAAAAACTTATAAAAGCATTAAAATAGACTTCAATCAAAAGTGTGATTGAAGTCTATTTTTGTATACATATTAATTTGAAAGGTCTTCGACAATAAGATTTCTAACTTCGTTATCGTCTTCCACCTTATCACGAACTGCAAAGAATTTCTCAGCAACCTGAGGGAAAAGCGCGTAGCTTAAAACATCCTCAGCGCATTTGCCTATTCCCTTTTCTTTCATTTCTTTGGCATAATTTTCAAGCTCAGGCTCTAACAAATCGGCCGGGCGGCAAGTGATAACCTTATCATCGCCGATAGCCTTTTTGCGAACCTCCTCATTAACAGGAGCAGGAAGTCTGCCGTATTCACCGCGAAGAACAGCCTTAGATTCCTTTGGAACCATTTTATATCTCTCGCCTGAAAGCACATTAAGAACTGCCTGAGTACCAACAATTTGGCTAGTTGGTGTTACAAGCGGAGGATAACCGAAATCCTTTCTAACGCGCGGAACTTCATCAAGAACCTCATAGTATTTATCCTCAGCATTTGCTTGCTTTAATTGAGAAATAAGATTAGAAAGCATACCGCCGGGAACTTGATATATTAAGGTTTTGGTATCAACATTAAGCACCTTGGGGTCAAGAGTGCCTTCTGCTTTCATTTTATCGGCAACAGTTCTGAAATGAGCCGCAACCTCACTTAAAGCAGTTAAATCAAGACCTGTGTCGCGCTCGGTACCCTTCAAGGTTGCAACCAAAGCCTCGGTTGCAGGGTTTGCTGTACCATTAGCAAATGGTGACAAAGCGCAGTCAACAATATCAACACCTGCCTGAACTGCCATTAAATAGGTCATATCACCTGTTCCGGTTGTGTTATGAGTGTGCAAATGAATTGGACATTTAACATTTTCTTTAAGCTTTTTAACCAAAGAATATGCATCAAAAGGAAGAAGCAAGTTTGCCATATCCTTAATACAAATAACATCTGCGCCCATACTCTCTAATTCCTTAGCGAGATTAACAAAATATTCTTCGTTATGAACAGGGCTTTCGGTATAGCTTAAAGCAGCCTCACAAATACCGCCGTATTTCTTAGTAGCCTTAATAGCCTGCTCAATATTACGAACATCATTTAAAGCATCAAAAATACGGATAACATCAATACCGTTTTCAATAGATTTAGCAACAAAGGCCTCAACAACATCATCAGCATAATGCTTATAGCCCAAAAGATTTTGCCCTCTAAGCAACATTTGCAGCTTAGTATTAGGCATATGCTTTTTGATAGTGCGAAGTCTTTCCCAAGGGTCTTCGTTTAAAAATCTCATACAAGCATCGAAAGTAGCTCCGCCCCAACATTCAACCGACCAATAGCCGATTTTATCTAGCTTTTCAAGAGCGGGAATCATATCCTCGATTTTCATTCTTGTAGCCGCTTGTGACTGATGAGCATCACGAAGAATAGTATCTGTAATAAACAGTTTTTTATTTTCCATTACTTTACTCCTAAAAATTACTTACAAAGCGCAATAAGAACACCTGCAGCAATAGCAGAGCCTATAACACCCGCAACATTTGGACCCATAGCATGCATAAGCAAGAAGTTTGACGGATTTTCCTTTTGACCAACGCTCTGAGAAACACGAGCCGCCATAGGAACCGCCGAAACACCTGCCGAGCCTATAAGTGGGTTAACCTTGTTCTTTGTAAACAAGTTCATAAATTTAGCTAATAATACACCGCTTGCGCTACCCATACCGAAAGCTACAATACCCATAGCCATAATCTTTAAAGTATCTAGGTTTAAGAAAGCCTCAGCAGTTGCAGTTGCACCAACCGAAATACCCAAGAAAATGGTTACGATATTCATAAGCTCATTTTGAGCGGTCTTACAAAGACGCTCGCAAACTCCCGATTCTTTCCAAAGGTTACCAAGCATTAAGCAACCAACCAAAGGTGTTGCCGAAGGAACTAATAAAGCCACGAAAATAGTTACAGCAATCGGGAAAATAATTTTCTCGGTTTTAGAAACCTTTCTTAAAGGCTTCATAATAATATTGCGCTCTTTTTTGGTGGTTAAAAGCTTCATAATCGGTGGTTGAATAACCGGCACCAAAGCCATATAGCTATATGCCGCAACCGCAATAGGACCTAGCAAATCAGGGAAAAGCTTAGAGGTTGTGTAAATAGCGGTAGGACCGTCTGCACCACCAATAATGCCTATTGAACCGGCAGCTTGCTGAGGGAAGCCCAAGTAAATACAACCTATAAATGTAACAAAAATACCAATTTGAGCCGCCGCGCCCAAAAGCAAGGATTTCGGGTTTGAAATCAAAGGCTCAAAATCAGTCATAGCGCCAATGCCAACGAAAATTAAACAAGGATAAATACAGGTTTTAACGCCTATATAAAGAATATCCAATAAACCGCCGTTAGACATTATATGTCCATAGCTATGATAAAACTCACTGCCCTCGTCCATAAAATTTGCCCAAAGGTCAGTATGATACATAGCGTCAAACGGGGTAAAAGCAGTAAGGTTAGTAAGCAACATACCAAATGCTATACCAACAAGCAAAAGCGGTTCAAATTGCTTCTTAATTCCAAGCCAAAGCAAGAACAAAGAAATACAAATCATAACAAGAGAGGGCCAATTCTCAGTAATCTTGCCAAAAAGCAGATAAAAGCCTGTCTCTTTTAAAAAACCTATCATCTGTTCCATAGAAAGTCACCAATTAACCAATAACGCAAAGAGTTGCACCGGTTTCAACAGAAGAACCCCTAGAAACATTAACCGAAACAACAGTACCGTCGCAAGGAGCCATAATTTCGTTTTCCATCTTCATTGCTTCCAAAATAAATAAAACATCACCTTTTTTAACAGTAGCGCCATTGCTAACATTAACAGCTAAAATATTTCCAGGCATAGGAGCAGTAACATTTTCTCCGTTTGCATTTGAAACAGGCGCTACTGCTACGGGAGCAGGAGCTGCTGCAGGTGCAGTGGGTGCTGCGGCGGGAGCGGGAGTCGCTTTAATATCAGCCGCGTCAACAACTTCGAGGGTTATTTCATAAGAAGTACCATTTACAGTAACGTTATATTTTTTCATAATTTTTTTACACCTTTTCCTTATATTTTTTTAAATGATAAAATTCTGATTGCGGAAATATCAGTACCTAATTCCTCTGCAACCGCGGCAGAAACGGCAGCAATAATTTCCTGGCGATTTTCGATTGGCATTTGAACAGTATTAACTGTTGTGGCAGTGTTTGCAATTTTCTTCTCAGTGTCTGAAACCTTTTTGTTCTTGTTATCGCCAATAGAACACAAAGCACTAATTATTTTACAAAGCAAAACTATTGATATAAGACCTATAAAAACAACGCCTATACCCATCCCTACAATAAACCATTGATATGCAGTCACTAACGGCACCTCCTTCAAGTGCTTTAATCCTTAAAATCTAAGCTATCATCAATAAAATAGCAAAAATTACCGATTATATCTATTATATATATAAACTTAATATTATGCAAGCAATTTTTTAAAATTTTTTCTTTTTAATATTTTCTTTATATTTTACTTTTTTATACCATAGTAACCAAAATAAAGAAAACGAAATAGTATATTAAGGGACAATCATATTCCCTATTTAATATAAAGGAGCTGTCCTAATGGAAAAAAGACTTTATGAGCTTCTTGAAATGCAAAAAATCTCAAACCGAAACAATAATGCAAGTAAACCTGTTATTGTTCCCTCTTGTATAGACGGGGATTTTTGCGTATCAGAACCAAGACAACTAAACGGCGGAATTTTAACAATGGCTTTTGTTGACAGCCAACCTCTTGAAAGTGTTTATAATTCGGAACAGGCTTTAAAATGCGGAACCCTTTTCCCTAATATAAACAAACCGTTTTTATGCGGAGGTATGATGTATGAATAAACGAGAAATAAAAAAAAGAATATATGAAATTGATTTTGCGATTTATGAATTAGTATTATTTTTAGACACCCACCCAACAAACCAAAAAGCTATGGAACTTCTTTGCGAGTACCGTAACAAGCGAGCCGAAGCGATAGCAAGCTACGAAGCACAGTACGGTGATTATATATCAACCATTAAAGATGTGCCAACATCTGACTGCTGGAAATGGCTCAAAGGTCCATGGCCTTGGGAAAATAATTTTATGGAGGGTTAAAATTCATGTGGAAATATGAAAAGAAATTGCAGTATCCAATAAACATTAAAAATGTTAACCCTAAGTATGCGCAGATAATTATCAGTCAATACGGCGGCCCTGACGGTGAGCTCGGTGCTTCAATGAGATATTTAACTCAGCGTTATTCTCAGCCCTTTGACGAGGTTAAAGGTATTTTAACCGATATAGGTATTGAGGATTTATTTTGTGCATTTAATGATATATATTATAAAACCAATACAATACAACCCACTCTAAGACAGGACAACACAAAGCAGTACAACAACAATCCAATACAATCCTTTACAGGACTAAACAGGACAACCCACTACACTACTACAACAACCCAAAACATTTCAAAACAATACAGGGAAACTGCAATCGTATGCGGTCGCATAAATAAAGGAGCGATTTCTCGCCCCTTTATTTTATATATCTCCGTTATAGATTTTGCTCCAAGTTTCCTTTTCATAATCTTCGTAAGGAAATTCCCATTTTTCTTTATTGCCTGTATTAACAAAATAGGAAATATATCTAATTCTTTTTTGTGGCTCATCTTCTGCTTCTGCAAACAATTCTTTAAATGCCTTTTCATTTATTACATTTGCTTTGTTTTCGGGTGGAAATATCAATTCAAACTCGTGACCGTTAATTGTATATGTAACAGTTTCAGGGTCATTATCTGCACTTTTTCCGTATCGTTTGAGTGCATTTTCTCGATTTTTCTCGCACCTTTCATTATATTTCTTGTAGTCATTATCAATATTACCTTTCATAACACCCCATACGAGCGATATATCGCTCGATACGGTGGGGTTTATGTCATCAAAGGCATATTGACAAAAAGCGGTCATAATTGCTTTGCATTGTTCAGGTGTGGAATTATAAATCATTTCTTTATAAGTGCCAAAAAATATGGCGGTGTCAGGTTTTTTAATTTGTTTCATTTTTAATTTTCCTTTCGTGTTATTC
>JAFSIV010000010.1 GCA_017439585.1 Clostridia bacterium
ATTGCAGTAACAGCCGTCGCGCCTAATCCTGCTATCGTTCCAAGAATGCCTTTCTTTTTTACAATTTCGCTTTCAATTTCGTCTTCGGTTTCGGGCAAAATTTCTTCCAACAAGGTATCAGAATCATCATCAGAATCGGGGGTAGGCAATAAACCGCCTATGGTTAAACCTTCGTCTTTTGCTTCAACCACAGTATATTCTATAATCTGATACATACCGCTTGAGCCTTGGTTCATAAGATAAGCCGTGCCTACGCCAACGGCTTCAACCGAACCGTCGCCCAAAGCTTTGATAACATTATCATTGCTCGAATATGATTCTCCACCGTTTTGAACCCAAATAGCCGAGCCGTGAGTATGGGTTTCGCCAACCTCTAACTCAACACTGGTGTGGATACCTTTCTCCTCAATATACTGACTCAAATCATAGCTTACAGCAAACACCGAAAGGCTAAGTGAAGATACTATCGCGGCCACCAAAAAAACAACCGCTAAAATTTTTACCGCTTTTTTCATAAATTTTTCTCCTTAAACTTCTTGAATTTTTTGAAATTTTATTTCCTACATCTATAAGGGGAAAGAGGAATTAAAAAGGTTTTATTTTTTTGAAAAATTTATTTTTTTCTTTTCATTTGCTATTTCAACCGCTTCTTTCAAAAGGGTGTAAACCACCGCCGCAGTGGGCACCGCAATAAGCGCGCCGACAATTCCGCCTATATTACCGCCTAAAAGCACCGCGCAAACAACTATAACACCTGGAAGCCCTACCGCTCTTCCGACAACCTTTGGATAAATCAGATTTCCCTCAACCTGCTGAAGCACTAATATAATCAGAACAAATAAAATAGCTTTTAGAGGGTTTGTTATAACTATAAGCAAAAATCCGATTATAACGCCCACGGTTGAGCCGATAACAGGGACTAGCGCCGTAACACTTATAAGCACCGAAATGATAAGCGCATTAGGTAATCTGAAAATCAGCATACAAACAAAGCAAAGCAGACCTAAAATCACCGCTTCAATAAGCTGTCCCCCGATAAATCTTGAAAAAGACTCCTCAGTTCTTAAAGCAATATGATAAATCACCTTTGTTTGTTTTTCGGGAATAAAAGCATTTATAACCCTTTTAACAAATCTGCCGATTCTCTCTTTTTGAGCCAAAACATAAACCGAAATAACAAAGCTGAAAATCGTATTATAAACTCCGCCGACTACCGAGGTTGTTATACCGATAGCTCCATCAAATATCTTGTTATAATAATTTGAAACAAGAGATTTTGCAGTCTCGAAAATACTGTTCCAATTAATTTTGATTTCGGGTAGAATTTCCTTATCAAGCTTAAATTTAACAAGCAAATCGCCAAGCCTAGCATAACTTTTTGTAACAAAAGAGGGAAGCTTTTCGGCAATATAGGTTATAGTTTCAATAATATCAGGTATAATAACGAGGATTAAAAGCGAAACCAGACCTAAGGCTATAAGATAGGTTAACACCAAGCAAATAGGTCGCCTCAGCTTGTTAACAAGCTTTTTATTGCTATTTCCCATAAATGCAAAAACCTTTGTTTCCAAAGCTCTCAGCAAAACATTAAGAACAAAAGCAATACAAAGCGCCGCAATAATGGGATTAAACAGGGAAATTACAACCGAAAATCCCGCCCAAATACTCGGCAGCTTTTGGACAGCGGTGAAAATAATCGCACCGCAAAAGATAATAAACAAAATTTTCTTTATTGTTTTAGAATTAAGCTCCATAAAAATCACCCGTATTCAACCGCCGAAACTTCGGCTACATGCCTCCATCTGATGAGGGAGGTGGATTTTTGCCATAAGGCAAAAAGACGGAGGGAGAGATTAACTAAATCTAAACTACCCCTCAGTCAAAACCTTTGGTTTTGCCAGCTCCCCTGACAAGTGGAGCCGATACCATAAAACAGAAACTTTTAATCCTATTATTTAAAAAATTTTATTAATACAAAAATAGGATTACGGCAAACACCATAATCCTATTATATACCAGTTTTTCCAATTAGTAAACCAATAAATTATTTTTTATCCGAAAAAATCTTATTTAGAAGCACGGTTAACAAAATAATAACCCCTATAACCGCAAAAATACTGAGCATTCCAACCCCTAAAAATTTAAGACTATCAAACATTTTATCGGGTGAATATTGAATAATAGAGTTTAACAACATAAATTCAGCCTTCCTTTCTATCTAAACAACGGAGTGCCTAAAATCAAACCGCCTGCAATAACCGAGGCTATCTGACCTGAAACATTTACGCCGATAGAATGCATAAGCAAGAAATTCTGAGGGTCTTCTTTAAGTCCCATTTTATGAACAACTCTGCCTGACATCGGGAAAGCAGAAATACCTGCCGCACCTATCATAGGATTAATCTTCTTATCTCTCGGCAAGAAAATATTTAAGAACTTAGCAAAGATAACACCGAAAGCGGTATCGAAAATAAAGGCAACCAAGCCTAAGCCTAATATAAGCAGGGTTTGAGGTCTTAAAAACTCGGTAGCTTCCATGCGGCAAGCAATAGTAAAGCCCAAGAAAATGGTTACAAGGTTTGCCAAAACATTTTGTGCTGTATCCGATAAAGAATTAAGCACACCGCACTCGCGAATCAAGTTACCAAACATAAGGAAACCAACCAGAGCTACCGATTCAGGAGCAACCAAGCCTGCAACCGCAGTTATAATTATGGGGAATAAAATCTTGGTAAGCTTAGAAACGCTTTTCGGGGAATAGGGCATACGGATAAGGCGTTCTTTCTTGGTGGTTAACGCCTTTATAACGGGTGGCTGAATAATCGGAACTAATGCCATATATGAATATGCCGCAACCATTATAGCGCCGGTTATATTGCTCTTAGGACCTAACAATTCATTAGCAACAACTATCGCAGTCGGTCCGTCTGCCGCACCGATAACACCGATAGAAGCAGCTTCGGGAAGCTTGAAGAAGAAAGAAGAAACAAACAAAGTAAAGAAAATACCAAACTGCGCCGCCGCACCGAAAATCATAAGCTTCGGATTAGATAAGAGCGGCCCGAAATCTATCATCGCGCCTATACCTATAAACAGTATCAGCGGAAACAGTTCATTAGCGATACCTGCGTTAAACAATGTAGTCAACGCGCCGTCTTTACCGATAACGCCTGAAAGAGGGATATTAACAAGGATTGTTCCAAATCCCATCGGCAAAAGCAAGGTTGGCTCCATATCAAAGCGGATAGCCAAGAAAATAAGCAAACCGCCGATAAACCAC
Source organism: Clostridia bacterium (assembly GCA_017439585.1). Lineage (GTDB taxonomy): Bacteria > Bacillota > Clostridia > Oscillospirales > Acutalibacteraceae > UBA737. The sequence continues at coordinate 3,281 of JAFSIV010000010.1, forward strand.
ATAACAGGGTATTTCCAACCGCCGTTTTCAAAAAGCATTTTGATACCTTCGATTAAAAATTCGAAGCTCTGCAAAAATTCCATTAAATCAACCTTTCTCTCATTTTTTGGGGAATAAAAAAAGACCTTTACTATGCCAGAAAACACAGTAAAAGTCTTGCCGTTTAATGCAAAAGCGGGTTTTTAAACCGTATTGACGCCTTTTGCAACGGAAAATCCGTCGGCTACTCCCTTAAACTGCACCAATAATACCATAATTTTACTCCAAATGCAAGAAAAATATTCAGCAGGGCTTCCCTTAGTGCTCTCATAACCCGATTTTTATTGACTTATTGTGTTTTTAAAAGTATAATATACATATATATAGTTATTTTTCGTATGGGTGGTGGTAAAATGAGTTCGCCGTTAGCTGACCGACTAAGACCTAAAACGCTCGACGAGGTTGCAGGTCAAAAAGCGCTTTTAGGAGAGGGTAAAATCCTCAGAAAACTAATAGAGCAGGGGAATATACCTAATCTTATTTTCTACGGTCCGTCAGGCGTTGGCAAAACAACCGTTGCGAATATCATTGCCGATAATTGCGGCAAAAAGCTCTACCACCTAAACGCAACCACCGCCTCAACCGCCGATATTAAGGAAATTATTTCGAATATCGGAAGTATCGAAGCTCAGGGCGGTATACTTTTATATCTTGACGAGATTCAGTATTTTAACAAAAAGCAGCAGCAAATTCTGCTTTCATACATAGAAAATGGCGATATAACCCTTATCGCCTCAACCACTGAAAACCCTTATTTTTATGTTTATTCAGCAATTTTAAGCCGTTCCTCTGTTTTCGAGTTTAAAACCCTATCGACCGACGATATAATATTGGTTATAAATAGGGGAATAACTATTTTAAAAGAAGAGCTTAAAAAAGAAATTATCATTTCGCCCGAATCGATAAGAAAAATGGCAACTGCGGCGGCAGGGGATGTTAGAAAATCCTTAAATATGCTGGAACTTTGCCTCTCGACCGCTGAAAACGGCGATAAACTCGAAATAACCGATGATATTTTAGAGCAAATTTTGTCCTCCAACGCGGTAAGATACGACCGCGAGGGCGATGAGCATTATGATATTATTTCCGCCTATCAAAAATCTATGCGAGGCTCCGACCCCGATGCCGCAGTTTATTATCTCGGCAGACTTTTAGCGGCAGGCGATTTGCCAAGCGCTTGCAGAAGACTTTTGGTTTGCGCGAACGAGGATGTGGGACTGGCATACCCTCAGATAATCCCGATTGTTAAAGCCGCGGTTGATACCGCTATAATGGTGGGGCTTCCCGAGGCTAGAATACCCCTTGCAAACGCGGTTATTTTGGTTGCAACCTCGCCAAAATCAAATTCCGCTTATAATGCGATTAATTCGGCTATGTCAGATATAAGCGCAGGAATAGGCGGCGATATTCCTCGCCAGCTTCAAAATAAACATTTTGACGGAGATGAAGCGGAAATTAAAGGTCAAAACTACAAATATCCGCACGATTATCCTATGCATTATGTAAACCAACAATATTTGCCCGATAGTATAAAATCAAAGAAATATTATAAGTTCGGCGATAATAAGACCGAACAAAAACACAAGGAATACTGGGATAAAATCAAGAAATAATCTTCAAAAAGCAAAGGATGGTGAGCTTTTTTGAAAACCTATACCATACCAAAAAAATCCTTAACCCTTTGGCGCATTAGAGTTATTATGTTAACCATAGTTTTGTTGTGCGTCTTTTTCGCTATTCCAATGCCTAAGCTCGTGTTTATAATCTTAGCTTCGGTTATTTTATTTTTAAATTTGCTTGCTAATTTTTGGTATTTGCCTCAATTTATGAAAAGCTGCCGCATAACCGTTTTCGACGGTAAGGTTGTTATAACCCGCGGTGTTCTGATAGAAAACACCCATATAATGCCTTTCTCCCGTCTTATTCATTCCCAAACCGTTCAAACCCCCTTGGCAAGATTATTCGGTCTTTCGATACTATTTTTAAAGGCGGCTCGTTTTAGGCTATTTATAATTGATATGTCAGACGAAGATATTACCTCTCTTATAGACGAGCTTGGAGTAGGGGGTAACTAATGAAAAAGGTTTACCGCGCTCATCCATTAATGGTTTTTAATTTCTTAAAACCATTCTTATTTGTTTTGATTTTTCCTTTCATTACCGCGGCTATCCGTTATTTTACCGACCGGCGCTTAACCGGTCTTTTTGTCTTGGAGATTCTTGCTTTTTTAACCGTCATTTCAATCGCAATTGCCCGATGTATAACCTTTCGGCTTATAATAGAGGATAATCTTTTAACCATAAAAACCGGCATTTTCTTTATTAAAAAATCAAAAATCAGAATTTCAAGGCTTTCCTCTATCCAAACCGAACAAAATCCTTTTGATATGCTGTTCAGGGCGGCAACCTGCCGAATAAATACCGAAGCCGGTGTTACGAGAAAATCCGATTTTCAGTTTAAATTAAAGCTAAAAGAAGCAAAAGAAATTTTGGGTATTACATACCCTGATAAAACCATATCAAAGGTTCGCTTTTCGGCATTTAGGGTTGCTATTATGGCGGCGGCAACCTCCTCGGCGGCGACTGGTATGATTATATGGGTGCCAACCCTTCGCCAGATAGCAAATCTTGTTGGTGTTGGTATTGACCGTGCTCTTTTCGACGGTATAAACAATATAACAAGCCGTTTTCATACCTATTTTCCGCCTATTGTTAATATTGTTTCCTTAGTAATCCTCGTGTCTTACGCGATTTCATTCCTTTATTCATTTTTAAAGCATATTAACTTTAAGGTTTCTTTCGGCGAAAAGAAAATAGCGGTGCAATCGGGCTTCTTTGTTAGAACCAGAACCCATTTCCGTCGAACGAGAGTTAATAATATCAAAATCGAGCAAACACCTTTGCTTAGGCTTCTCCACCGATACACCTTAAAGGTAAGCGTTGGCGGTTTTGATAACTCAAAATCGGTTTCTCAGGTGGTTGTGCCGTCAGGTAAGAGACGGAAAATTCAAGAGGATTTTAAAGAGTTTTTTCCTTTTTTAACCCATAAAGGAAAAATACTCAGACCCGAAAGAAGACCTTTGATACAAAATCTTTTCTTAATGTGGCCCGGTATTTATCTGCTTCTTATGATAACTGCCGCTTTACTTTCGGCTTATTTTTTTCCAAGTTTTAGCCGACTTGTTCAATTTTTAACCATGGTATGCTTCGGCTTCCTTATAATATATACGCATACCTGTCTTTTCGAATACACTTGCGGTTCGCTTAAACTCGGCGATTATATCTTTGCTCAAAGCAATTATTTCCTTAACACCCGCGAGCTTTATTGCCTTAAAAATAATATAGGGCAATTAAAAATAACCCGTTTTCCAATGGATAGAGTTCTCGGCATTTGCAGAGTAAGGCTTACGGTTTGTAGTGAAAACGCCGATACCATAAGAGTTCGCCATCTGAAATACGACGAAGTGGTTAAAGAACTTTCGGATACTTTCGAGCTTAAAGAATATTTTGAAACAAAAGACAAAAAATAAGAATGTTTCACATGAAACATTCTTATTTTTTTTTTGCTAAAAGGGGAAGTTTTATGAGCATTTTTCTCGACTGCTTAAAGGCATTTTTGGTGGGCGGTTTCATCTGCCTTATCGGTCAAATTCTAATTGACTACACTAAGCTTACACCCGCAAGAATATTGGTTTCATTCGTAGTGGCAGGGGTTATACTAACCGCAATCGGAGTTTATGAGCCTCTTGTTAAATTCGCAGGGGCAGGGGCAACCGTTCCCTTAACAGGTTTTGGTTACAGTTTGGCTTGCGGAGTCAAAGAAGCGATTAACACCCACGGAATTTTAGGGATTTTAAGCGGTGGACTTACTGCAACCGCCGCGGGAATCACCGCTTCGGTCTTTTTTGGTCTTTTAATGGCGCTTATTTTCAAGCCGGGCGATAAAACAAATTAACCTGTAAAATAATGCGTAATAAAATTCGCGCATTATTTTACATATTATTAACTTTACTTTTTCTCATAATACTGATATAATAAAACTAATCTGAATTTTCAAATGTTTCACATGAAACATTTTTAGGTTTCATATATCTAAAACTGCCGAAAGGGGCATATTTATGGGAAAAATCATTTCCGTTGTTAATCAAAAGGGTGGTGTTGGAAAAACAACAACCGCCGTTAATTTGGCCGCCGCGATAGGTATTTCAGGCAAAAAGGTTTTGCTTATTGATGCCGACCCTCAAGGAAATTCTACAAGCGGTTATGGAATAAACAAGAAAAAGGTTCAGGTTTCGTCTTATGACCTGCTCATAGGAAATTCAACCGCCGAAAAAGCCAAATTGGAAACCGAATTTAAAAATGTTGATATAGTTCCGTCTTCAATAGATTTGGCGGCTACCGAGGTTGATTTAATCGAAATTGACCGCCGCGAAGCTCAGCTTAAAATGGCGGTTGCCTCTCTCAGAGAACAATATGACTACATATTTATAGACTGTCCGCCTTCCTTGGGTCTTATAACAATAAACGCATTAAACGCGAGCGACACCGTTTTAGTTCCCATTCAATGCGAATATTTTGCTCTCGAAGGACTTTCGCAGTTAATGGCAACCGTTCGTCAGGTAAAAAGGCTATATAATCCAACCTTAGAGATAGAGGGCATAGTGCTGACTATGTTTGACGGCAGACTAAATCTAACCCAACAGGTTGTTGGAGAGATAAAGAAATATTTCGCAGACAAGCTTTATAAATCGGCTATTCCGCGGGCTGTCAGACTTTCGGAAGCGCCAAGCTACGGTATGCCGATTCAGTATTATGACAAGCGTTCAAAGGGAAGTATAGCATACAACGATTTGGCAAAAGAATTTTTAAAAAAGAACAGGAGAAGATAGACTATGGCAGTAAAAAAGGGTGGTTTAGGCCGCGGACTTGATTCGCTTTTTAACGAAAACTCGACCGACAGCAACAACGCTGTTACGGTTAATTTAAACGATATAGAACCCAATAGAAATCAGCCTCGAAAAGACTTTGACGAGCAGGCTTTATCTGAGCTTGCGGACAGTATCGCAAAGCACGGACTTATACAACCTATTGTGGTTAAGCCCACCGCAAACGGCAGATATATGATAATTGCAGGTGAGCGCCGTTGGAGAGCAAGCCGTTTGGCAGGTCTTATGGAAGTTCCTGTTATGATAAAGGATACCGACGACCAAACCCTTATGGAATTAGCTCTTATCGAAAATCTGCAACGCGAGGATTTAAACCCTGTCGAAGAAGCGCTAGGTTACAAGGCTTTGATGGACGAATATTCCTTAACTCAGGAAAAGGTTTCTGAAATTGTTGGCAAATCGCGTTCTGCGGTTGCAAACGCTCTTAGACTTTTAGGCTTAAACGAGGACGAGCTTGATGCCTTAAAGCAAGGAAAAATCACCTCGGGACACGCGAGAGCCTTGCTATCAGCTTCGGACCCAGAGCTTAGAGAAAAAATGTTTAGATTAGCATTGCTCGGTGTTTCGGTGCGCGAGCTTGAAAGAATGGCGCAGGCTAAAAAGCAACCCAAAAAAGAAAAACCGAAAAAATCTAATTTTTATAGCGAGGTTGAGCTTTCGCTCAAAAACGAGCTTCACAGAAAGGTTTTAGTAAAACCAACTTCAAAAGGCAAAGGAACAATAACAATCGAATTTTATAACGATAAGGAGCTTGCTGATTTCGCAAAAAAATTAGCAGACTAATAAATGACTAAACGACTTAAAAAAATCCTTTTAAACAGGCATTTTCGCCGCAGACCGCCCCCGTTTTTCCTTTTTTAAAAATATATTAAGAAAGGAATTTAAAAATTTATGTGGTTTATATTTGCTTTAATCACCATCTTTTTCTGGGGTGGTTCAGATTTATTTTCAAAAATGGGTTCAAACCCAAAGGATAAGTACAGTCATTGGAAAATAGTCGTAGCCGTAGGCTTTATTATGGGTGTTCACGCTACTGTTATGCTTGTTAAAAGCATATTAGCAGGAGACGGTTTCGACCCCGCTGTCTTCTTAAAATACTCTCCCGCAATAATCCTTTATATCGGCTCAATGGTTTTAGGATACATAGGTCTCAGATATATTATGCTTTCGGTTTCCTCGCCGATTTGCAATTCTTCGGGTGCAGTTGCTTGTATTTTATGTCTTATCTTCTTGAAACAGCTTCCCGATACTCTCACCTGGATAGGTATAGCCCTTGTAACAATAGGAGTTATCGGTTTAGCCTTTGTTGAAAAGAAAAACGACCAAGAAGCCGCAGAGCTTAGCAAAAAAGGCGAAAACAAAAAATATGTCAGCAGCTTTATTGCTATCTTTTTCCCGATTTTCTACTGTATTTTAGACGGACTCGGCACTTTTGCCGACGCTATTCTCTTAGACAAAGGTATCGTTAACGAGGACTATGCAAATATCGCCTATGAATACACATTTTTTGCTTGCGGTTTAATTGCCTTTATCTTTGTTTACATTATTAAACGCGAAAAGCTTAAAATCAAAGAAGATTTGCCGAAGCTTGCAGGCGGTCTCTGCGAAACTGCCGGTCAGTTCTTCTATATCTATGCGATAGGTGATAATATCGGAAATCCAACCGTCGCAACTCCTATGATTTCAGCCTATTGCGTATTCTCTGTATTGCTTTCTCGCATTTTCCTTAAAGAAAAGCTTTCGCTTAAACATTATGCGGTTGTTTTCACCGTTTTCGCAGGAATTATCTTTATGGGTGTTGCAGAGGGCTTAGCATAATTAAAAACTATATTTAATTTAAGGGTTGTCAAAATTTTAACCTTTTTGACAACCCTTAATATAAGGAAATATATGAAACCTAAAAAACATATACATAATATTATTCTTTCGGCTCTCTTTACCGCCATAATAGCCCTGCTTTCGCAGATTTCGATACAATCGCCCTTTGGTGTTCCTATAACCCTGCAAACCTTTGCGGTGGCTTTTTGCGGATATTTTTTAGGAGCTAAATGGTCTATGCTATCGGTTATAGCATATATTTTCACAGGCGCTGTGGGTATTCCTGTTTTTTCGCAGTTTAAGGGCGGATTAAGCTCACTTTTTGGACTTTCAGGCGGATATATTATCGGCTTTTTATTTTTAAGTCTTTTCTGCGGATTTTGCCGAAAAAACCCGAATACCTTAAAAAATATAACTTTAAGTGCGTCTGGTCTTATGCTTTGCCATTTAATCGGCATTTTGTGGCTTTTGATTGTTTCAAAAGGGGATATATTATCCTCGTTTGCCATAGGCTCGCTTTTCTTCGTTTTAAAGGACATTATTTCCTTAATTCTCGCATATATTTCTTCTAAAATTATTATTAAAAGAATACCAAAATTTTCAGACTTTAATTAGAGGTGCCAATTTTGAAAAAACCCACTGTAAGCTACAAGGGCTTGCGAATAAACAATATAACCTCGCCCGAATTCAGACATTTATTTCTAATACTCGGCTGGCCGTTATATTTTGCCCTTTATTATTTAACCGAAACCTTTATACCAAACGAAAACTGCCATATTGTTCATAGCTTTTTCGATGATATAATCCCGTTTTCAGAAATATTTGTTATTCCTTATGTTTTATGGTATGCTCTTATTGCTTTCTCGCTTATATACTTTTTATTTTACAGTATAGAGAGCTTTAAAGCGCTTCAAACCTATTTTATAATCGTTCAGCTAATAGCTACCGTTATATTTATAGTTTATCCCTCAAAGCAAATGCTTCGCCCTGAGGAATTTGCAAGAGACAATCTGTTAACCGATTTGGTTGGCGCGCTTTATTCTGCCGATACTAACACAGGGGTTTGCCCGTCGCTTCATGTTGCAATGTCAATAGGTATTGCATCAGCTTGGTTAAAAGAAAAGTCGGCACATTGGACCTTTAAAGTGTTTATCGTTTTATTCTGCATTATAATCTGCCTTTCAACCGCCTTTATCAAGCAACACTCGGTTGTTGATACTTATGTTGCCATACCGGTTTGTATGATAGCAGAAATAGCGGTATTCTTTAAATGGTATAAAAATAAATTTAAAAGGAAATAAAAATTAACGCAGAAAAGCATATTAATTTTGCTTTTCTGCGTTTTTATATTACAATAATTCGATTAATAATTTTCTTTTATCTCGGTTGCAGGTTCAGGGGTTTCAATTACTATTTCATTCGGATTTTCGTTATTCTTTTACTTATTATTCTTCTTAACCAAGAAAATAACAAGAAAAATAATACCGCCTATAAGCGCTAACCCTAATAATAAAATTAAAAGAAAAATAATAATATAAATTAAAATCATTAAAAAAAGTTTCATTTTGTATTCTCCTTTGCGGTGTCAAATTTAGAAAGCATATCCGCCTTGTATATCATCAATTCCAACGGAATTGCATATCATCCGCAACTTGTTGCGGTATATCATCAACACGAAGTGTTGTATCTTATCATGCCGCAGGCAATGCAGCCTTCGGCTGATGATATGCGCCTACGGCGATGATATACACGCTGACGCGTGATGATATACCAAGCCTGCGGCTTGGATAAAAAAAGAAGTAACTTTTGATAGACAAAAGTTACTTCTTTTTTGGTGCGGGTGTTCATAACGGACTTGATTAAAAAGTATTGAATAACCGGCAGAAACACACATATTTTTCATCCACACATTTGTGTATTTCAAGGTTTCTTCGTAAAATAAAAATACAGAAACGAGGAAACAAGATTATGTC
>JAFSIV010000011.1 GCA_017439585.1 Clostridia bacterium
GACTTTTCTCTTGATTTCTCTCGAGAATTGTCGGGTCCTTATTTCTTCGTTGTTTAATTTTCAAGGTCCGTTTTTTGCGCCCCTCGTTTAGAGCGCCTGATTATAATACCACACACCTTCCCTTTTGTCAACACTTTTTTTGACTTTTTTTACAATTTTTTTCATTTTGTTTTTTAAAGATAAAAAAAGCGCGAAATATGCGGTTTATTTGTAACTTTTCACCATTTATTTTAATATTCCCTTTAATTTCAATAATATTTTCTTTTCTGCGCGAGATACCTGTACTTGCGACATATTTAAAACCGAGGCGGTTTTACTTTGAGTCATATATTTAAAAAATCTGCAATCGACTATTCTTTTTTCTTCTTCATTTAATCTTTCTATTGCCGAGCTTATTTCTAATCTAGTTGCAATTTCCTCTTCGGGAAAGACAATGGGCAAATCGGTTTCTTTTATTCCGTCCTCCCCTGTATATGTTAAAGACACCGTGCTTTGCAGAGCGCAAACCGCTTCGGCGACCTCCTCGCTAGCAACCCCCAACGCTTCGGCGATCTCGGAAACCGCAGGCTCTCGATTTAATTTCTGCTCCAATTCCTCCCGCTTTCTGTTTATATGAACACCGAGCTCTTTCACCGAACGCGAAACCTTAACCGCGCCGCCATCTCTGAAAAGTCTTCTAACCTCTCCCATTATAACCGGAACTGCATAAGTTGAAAACATAAGTCCGCGAGTTTCATCGAAAGCATCGGTAGCTTTTATAAGACCTACACACCCCGCCTGAAATAAATCATCATACTCAATACCTTTGCCCGAAAAGCGTTTGCAAATAGAATGGACAAGTCCTAAATTTTCCTCGATAAAGCTATCGCGTTCAGCCTTTTGCTTAACCATTTACACCAAACCTTTGGCTTATCTTTTTAGTGAGAGTAACAGTTGTACCTTTACCTACAACCGAGCGAACAGTTATTTTATCGGTAAAACTTTGCATAACCGCAAACCCCAATCCTGCCCGCTCACCTCCTACGGTTGTATAAAGTGGCTCCATTGCTTTTTCAACATTTTCAATGCCACAGCCCTTATCGCGAATTTTTATTCTAATTATGTTTGCCTCAAATATCTCTGCCGTTATGTAAATTTTGCCTATACCCTCTTTATAGGCATGAACTATACAATTTGTTACCGCCTCGGAAACGGCGGTTTTAATATCATTTATTTCTTCGAGGGTGGGGTCTAATTGCAAGGCAAAAGCTGATATACAAGCTCTTGCAAAGCTCTCATTTGCCGAACGGGATAAAACCGTCATACTAAATTTATTTTCTGCTTTCATTTTTTCACCTTTCTTCTAGTCTTGCTAATTTTTCAATACCTGCAAGTTTTAAAATTTTATATATCTGGGGCGGTGCTCCTGTTATATGAAGCTCTGCTCCCGATTTAACCAAATTTCGATATCTGCCCATAACAAGCCCGATACCCGAGCTATCCATAAACCCAACATCCTTAAAATCAAGCACTAACAAGGTTGGCATATTGAGTTCAATGGCATTATCTATGTTATCTCTGATTTCCTTTGCTGAGTGGTGGTCGATTTCACCTTTTAAATAGGCAGTTACCACTTCACCGGTTACATTAATTTCAACCGACATAAATTTACCTCCTAAAAAAATAAGTACAAGCCCTTACTATGAGTATAAAGGCTTGTACTTAAAAATAATGTCGCAAATAGAGACCTATTTAAAATTATTTAATTTTTTTCTTTTAACATTCGCCTTACCGAAGACGCCAAATATAAAGAGCCGAAAATAAACAAGGGCTTATCACCTGAAATTTCCAAAGCTCTGCAAACCGCCAAGTTCAAATCCTCGCAGATTTCGGTTTCAGAGTATTTTCGGGCTTTTTCATAAAGCTCTTCTGCTTTTGCCGAGCGAGGTAGTTCCTTCAACGAAGTAACAACCGCTTTTTTGCAGTGGCAAAGGGTTAATTTTAAAACCTCTTCGCAATCTTTATCCTTCATCATACCGATTAACGCGGTAACCTCTCCTGAAAACTTTTCGAGTTCTTTTGAAAGGCAAAGAGCACCGTCTATATTATGAGCACCGTCTATAACCACAAGCGGATTTTTAGAAATCACTTCCATACGGCAAGGGAAAAAGGTATTTTTTAATCCATTATATATATGTGTATACGAAATATCATATCCGCTAGCAATAACAGTTTCTATAACCGTAACCGCATTTTCAACCTGATATTCGCCTGCAAGCGAAATTTCGTATTCCTTTTCCTTATATATAAATTGATTTCCGTTTATATCGCTTTTTAAAATCTCGGCAGAGCTTGGAACATATAATTCTTTTGCTCTGTTTTTAATGACCTCTAACGCTTCCTTAGGTTGCGATGGATTAGTTATAGTAGGACAATTTCTTAATATCCCACACTTTTCCTCTGTTATCTTCTCTATTGTATCACCTAAAATAGCAGTATGGTCTAAACCAATTTTAGTTATTACGCAGGCAGACAAATTTTCTAAGGTATTAGTGGCATCAAGTCTTCCGCCTAAACCCGTTTCGCAAATTAAAATATCTATATTTTGTTCTTTAAAATAAAGAAAAGCTACTGCGGTTATAAATTCAAACTCGGTAAGCTCAATTTTTGTTTCTATAACCCTCTGAGATAAAGAAACCAGACTTTCTTCTGAAATATACTCTCCGTTTATTTGAATTCTTTCCCTGAAATCAATAATATATGGAGAAATAAAAAGTCCCGTTTTATAGCCTGCTTCTTTAAATATGCTCGCCAACATCGCAGAAACCGAGCCTTTTCCGTTTGTGCCCGCAATATGAATTGCTTTAAAATCATTTTGCGGATTACCTAATATTTCAAGAACCAGTTTTATTCTTGAAAGGGTTGCAGGTTTTGAAAAATTGCCTAAGGAATGAATATAATTTAACGTTTCTTGATAATTCATTTTTTATCCTAAAAAGAGGGTTGCGCAAAACAACCCTCTTAAACCTTAACTGTTTTTAATTTCTTCGATACTATCCTCAATCATTTTGATTTTTTCAAGTACCTTTGCAAGACTAGCCTTCTGCTGTTCAACAAGCTGAGCCGGAGCCTTTGCCAAGAAGCCTTGATTATTTAGCTTCTTCTCAAAGAATTCCTTATCCTCGTTGGCTTTTTTGAGGTCTTTGTTTAGTCTTTCAAGCTCGGCGGTGAAATCAACAAGCTCTTTCATAGGCATATAAACAGTTGCATCGTCAGTAATAACACGCACTGCACCCTCGCTTGCAAAATCATCGCCAACCTCTATCTCAGAGGCATAACCTAAACGGCAAATATAAGCATTACCCATATTAAAGGTTTCTTTATGAGCAGTTGCTATCTGCACCTTAGCCTTGCGAGAGGGCGGAACATTCATTTCCGCTCTGCGATTTCTTACAGCTTTAATAACCGCCATAATCTTTTCAAAATCGGCTTCCTCTGCCTCAAATTTCAAATCCTCTCTGAACTTCGGCCAATCAGCTACCATTAAAGCTTCGCCGCTATGAGGCATTGATTGCCAGATTTCCTCGGTTATGAAAGGCATAAAGGGATGAAGAAGAGCTAAGGTATTGGTAAATACATAAATAAGCACACTTCTTGCGGTGTTTTTAGCCTTATCGTCATCACCGTTTAAACGGGATTTGCAAATTTCAATATACCAGTCGCAGAAAATATCCCAGATAAAATCATAAAGCTTTTGAACTGCTAAGCCTAATTCAAATTTCTCTAAGTTATCGGTAACATCTGCCACTAAGGTGTTATATTTTGATAAAATCCACTTATCCTCTAATGCTAAATCAGAAAGATTAAGCTTGATTTCATTATCGTTTTCAAGATTCATTAAAATAAATCTTGCGGCATTCCAAATCTTGTTTGCAAAATTTCGGCTAGACTCAACCCTCTCAGGAATATAGCGCATATCGTTTCCGGGGCTATTACCTGTTGCAAGAGAAAATCTAAGCGCATCTGCACCGTAATTTTCAATAACTTCAAGCGGGTCAACACCGTTACCCAAGGATTTGGACATTTTTCTGCCCTGAGAATCTCTCACTAGACCGTGAATTAAAACAGTATCAAAAGGAACTCTGCCTGTCTGCTCAATTCCCGAGAACATCATACGCATTACCCAGAAAGGAATTATATCATAACCTGTAACCAATGTATTGGTTGGATAATAATGCTTAAAGTCCTCTGTTTCCTCAGGCCAACCCAAAGTTGAGAAAGGCCAAAGAGCAGAAGAAAACCAAGTATCAAGAGTATCTGGGTCTTGGGTTATATTTTTGCTGCCGCAATGGGCACATACAGTAGCATCGGTTTTAGAAACAGTAATCTCGCCGCAATCTGCGCAATACCAAGCAGGAATTCTATGTCCCCACCAAAGTTGACGGGATATACACCAATCGCGAATATTTTCAAGCCAATGGAAATATACCTTTTCAAATCTTTGAGGGATAAACTTAGTTTCGCCGTTTTTAACCACATCAATAGCAGGAGTAGCTAACGGCTTCATTTTAACAAACCACTGCTTTGAAACCTTAGGCTCAACGGTTGAACCGCAACGGTAACAAGTGCCAACATTATGAGTATAATCTTCAATTTTTACAAGCGCGCCCTCTGCCTCTAAATCGGCAACGATAGCTTTTCTCGCATCATATCTATCCATACCTGCATATTTTGGATAATCTGCAACAATTTTAGCATCGTCGGTCATAACATTTATAACCGGCAAATTATGACGAAGACCAACCTCAAAGTCATTCGGGTCGTGGGCAGGGGTGATTTTAACAACACCTGTTCCAAAATCCATTTCAACATAATCATCTGCAACAACAGGAATTTCGCGGTGAACAATCGGCAAAATCAAGGTTTTGCCAACCATATCCTTATATCTTTCATCGTTAGGATTAACTGCAACCGCAGTATCACCAAGTAATGTTTCAGGACGGGTTGTTGCAAGCTCTAAATAACCGCTTCCATCCTTGAAAGGATATCTTAAATGCCAGAAATGACCTGCTTGTTCCTCATATTCAACCTCCGCGTCCGAAATAGAGGTTTTGCAATGAGGACACCAGTTTATAATTCTCTCGCCACGATAGATTAAACCCTTTTCATAGAGACCAACAAACACTTCTTTTACAGCCGCGTTGCAACCATCATCCAAGGTAAAACGTTCTCTGTCCCAATCGCAAGAAGAACCCATTTTCTTTAATTGCTCGATAATTCTGCCGCCGTATTGCTTTTTCCAATCCCAAGCACGCTCTAAAAAGCCATCACGACCGATATCGTCCTTAGTGATGCCTTCTTCTTTCATTTTTTCAACTATTTTAGCCTCGGTTGCAATAGAAGCATGGTCGGTACCAGGAAGCCATAAGGTATCATAACCTTGCATACGCTTAAAACGGATAAGAATATCCTGCAAGGTATTATCAAGAGCATGTCCCATATGAAGCTGACCGGTAATGTTCGGAGGAGGAATAACTATTGTATAGGTATCCTTATCCTTTTCGCATTTTGCATGGAAATATTTACCGTCAAGCCATTGTTTATAAATCCTGTCCTCAACATCGGCAGGAGAATATTGCTTGGCTAATTCTTTTGCCATTTTTTTCACTCCGTTTTGGAAAATTATTCTTTTAATATTTTTTAAAATTTCGCACATTATATAACTGTCAGTCAAAAAAGCGTTTGCGATATGAACTGACTTTAAAGCTGTCCTAAGTACGAGAACGAATAGCTTTGTTTTAACATAAAGTGGAAATCTGCTTTAAGTCGGAACAAGAGCTTTCAGTTCCGACTTAAAGGCAGCTTTTCATTTTATTATACATCATATATATTTTAAGTCAAGATTAAATATCAAGCTTTGACTGTTCTGCGGTGTTGGTTGGGAGCTTGCTTCCTGCCGCAGGGAGATTTCTTGTGCGATAGCGGTGGTCAGTTTCCAAATCACCCTTAATATAGCTTACTGCCTCTAAAATTCTTTGACCCTTCTTTTGAGTCATAACCGAAATACCGCCGTTATCCTTAGTGGTTTTCGCGGCAATTTGAGCGGTATTAACAATAAGCATTCTGCCATTTGTTGATTTAACCAAAATTTCTTGGTCTTCCTTTACACACATAATAGTATAAATAGGATATTTATCGCTGTAAGCCTTAATAAGCTTTTTACGGTTGGTTTTGGTTTGATAGGAGCTAAGCGGCACCTTTGCAATTTTGCCGTTTTCGAATATAAAAAGCATATATCCCGAATAATCGGCGGTTTCAACCATATAAATTGCCTGTTCAGCTTCATCAAATTCAAGCTTTGAGGGAATATATTCACCCATAAGGCTTGCTTTTCCGTCTGCCAAATCAGCAGTTTTTGTTTTATATACCTGACATTTATTTGAGAAGAATAAAAGCTCGGTGGCGTTGGTGGACTCGATTGTTTGAACAATTTCGTCTCCCTCTTTAAGCTTCTGCTCACCGCTCATTCTAAGAGACTGCGGAGTTATTTTCTTGAAATATCCGTCCTTTGTAAAGAATAGGGTTACAGGAGAATTATCAACTATTTCCTCTTCCTTGTATTCTTCAAGCTCAGCGGCGCTTATAATCTTAGTCTTTCTTTCCTCACCGTATTTATCGGCAACCTTTTCAAGCTCTTTGATAATAATTTTTAGTACCTTTGAGCGAGATTTCAAAATGCCTTCCATTTCCTCAATTTCGGCGATTAAAGATTCAATATCTTTTGTACGCTTCAAAATATATTCGCGGTTTAAATGGCGAAGCTTAATCTCAGCAACATATTCTGCCTGAATTTCATCAATACCGAAGCCTATCATCAAGTTTGGAACAACCTGAGCTTCTTCCTCGGTTTCGCGAACAATTTTAATAGCCTTATCAATATCAAGCAAAATTTTCTCTAAGCCCTTTAACAAATGGAGACTATCCTTTGCCTTTGATAGCTTAAAGTAAATTCTTCTTCTAACACATTCCTCTCTGAATGCCACCCATTCGGATATTATTTCTTTAACACCCAAAACCTGAGGTGAGCCTGCAATAAGAATATTGAAATTGCAAGAAAAGCTATCTTCAAGCGGAGTCATCTTCATAAGCTTTTTCATAAGCTTTTCGTAGTCTGCTCCGCGCTTCAAATCAATAGTTATTTTAAGACCGTTCAAATCGGTTTCATCGCGAATATCATTAATCTCGGTAACCTTTTTAAGTCTGACTAACTCTATTACCTTTTCGATTATAGCTTCACTCGTTGTGGTTGGCGGAATTTCGGTAATATCAATACAGTTTTGAGATTTATCATAAGAATAAACCCCTCTAACCTTAAAACTGCCTCTGCCCGATTCGTATATTTTTTCCATTTCGGCACGGTTATATAAAAGCTCGCCGCCTATTGGAAAATCAGGTGCTAACAAGGTATCGGAAATAACCGCATCGTTATCCCTAATATAAGCTATTGTGGTTTCGCAAACTTCCTTTAAGTTGAAAGGACAAATTGAGCTTGCCATACCAACCGCAATACCCGTATTAGCATTAACCAAAACCGAGGGAAATGTTACAGGAAATAAGGTCGGCTCTTTCATTGAAGCATCATAGTTATCAACAAAATCAACCGTATCCATCTTAATATCGGCAAATAATTCTGCCGCAATAGGCGCTAATTTCGCCTCGGTATAACGGGAGGCGGCATAAGCCATATCGCGCGAATAAGCTTTACCAAATGAACCCTTTGATGCAACATAAGGATGCAAAAGCGCTTGATAACCCTCCGACAAACGCACCATTGTTTCATAAATGGCAGCATCACCGTGCGGATTTAACTGCATGGTTCTACCAACAATATTTGCCGATTTTATGGTGTTTCCGTTCAGAAGCCCCATATCATACATAGTATATAATAATTTTCTATGAGACGGCTTAAAACCATCTATTTCAGGAATAGCACGGGAAACTATAACACTCATCGCATAAGGCATATAGTTAGTTTCAAGGGTTTCGGTTATAGGCTGTTCAACCGTTAAGCCTGCACCCGCAATAAATGCATTTATTTGGGGCTTTAAAGCTTTTTTAGTTTCTTTTTTCTTTCTTGGAGCCATCAAATTATCTCCTTATAATTCAAAGTAATAAGTAAAAGAAAATAGTGAAAAATAAGGTGTTCCGCTTTGCAAAACTTTATATGCCGTCGGCAAAGCCGACACATTACCTTTTAACTCTTCACTCTTACCTTTTCACTGTTGATTTTCATAAATGAAAATCAACTTATATCCGCTTCATCAAGATATAAATATCCGTTTTCGGCAATAAAATCTTTTCTACCCTGCAAATCGTCTCCTAAAAGCATATCAAACATCTGACTTGTTCTCTCAGCCTCTTGGGGCATAACCTTAATAAGTCTTCTGGTTTCAGGGTTCATTGTTGTTAAGTTCATCATATCAGGTTGGTTTTCACCAAGACCCTTTGAACGCTGAATAGTATGTTTAGTATCGCCGATTTTTGCCAAAATCTCAGATTTTTCCTTTTCGTCATAAGCGAAATAGGTCATATCCTTTGTTCCGATTTCATAAAGCGGAGTTTCGGCAATATAAACCTTACCCTCGTTTATAAGGGTTGGCATTAAACGATAAATCATAGTTAAAATCAAGGTTCTAATCTGGAAACCGTCAACATCGGCATCGGTACAAATTATAACCTTGCTCCACCTGAGCGAGCCAAGGTCAAAGGTTGCAAGACCTTTATTAGCCTTAGATTTAACCTCAACACCGCAACCCAAAACCTTAATAAGATTAGTTATAATCTCGCTTTTGAATACCTTTTCATAATCAGCTTTTAGGCAGTTTAATATTTTACCTCTAACCGGTATAATAGCCTGAAACTCTGCGTTTCTGGCAAGCTTACAGGAACCCAAAGCCGAGTCACCCTCAACTATAAACAATTCTCTTTCGTTTATATCTTTTGAACGGCAATCAACAAATTTATCAACTCTGTCTAGCATAGAGTTTGAGCTTTGAAGGGTTTTCTTAATATTAATTCTCTCGCGTTCGCTTCTTTCTCGACTGCGTTTGTTAATTAAAACCTGGTCGGCAATCTTATCTGCCTCAGCCTTGTTTTCAATAAAGAAAACCTCTAACTGATGTTTAAGAAAATCAACCATAGCTTCGTATATAAATTTATTGGTTATCGCCTTTTTAGTCTGATTTTCATAAGAGGTAATGGTTGAAAACGAGGAAATAACCAAAACCAAGCATTCCTCAACATCCGAAAAGGTTATTTTGCTTTCGTTACCCTTATATTTATTAGCCTGCTTAATATAGGCATCTATCTGAGAAGTAAGCGCCATTCTTGTCGCCCGCTCGGGAACACCGCCGTGTTCTAGCCAACTCGAATTATGGTAGTATTCCTTTAAGGTATGGCGATTGCTGAAAGTTAAGGCTGCATTGATTTTAACCTTATATTCAGGCTTGTCCTCTCGGTCTTTACCCTTTCTCTCGGTCTGCCAGAACTGAACTGAGGACAGTCTTTCCTCGCCTGCAATTTGGTTTACATAATCTCTTATACCGTTATCGTATACAACCTCTTGCTGAATGAACTTATTTCCCTGCTGTTCTCTGAAAACAAAGAGCAGTCCGTCGTTTACAATAGCCTGTCTTTTAAGGGTATCCAAAAAATACTCGGTTGGGATATTTATATCGGTAAATACCTCTAAGTCAGGCTTCCAACGGGTTTTAGTTCCGGTATCTCTACCCGAATAAGGCTCCTTTTTAAGTCCCCCAACATTATAACCCTTTTCAAAATGAAGATTATATTTAAACCCGTCGCGCTTAATTTCAACATCCATATATTCAGCGGCATATTGAGTTGAGCAAAGACCTAAACCATTTAAGCCAACCGAATATTCATAGTTTGCGCCGTCATTAGTGTTATACTTACCGCCGGCATAAAGCTCGCAATATAAAAGCTCCCAGTTATAACATTGCTCACGGTTATTAAAATCAACCGGTGCTCCTCGACCAAAGTCCTGAACCTCGATAGAGCCATCCGAATATTTTGTAACAACTATTTTCTGACCGTAGCCCTCGCGAGCCTCGTCTATTGAGTTTGAAATAATCTCGAATACACTATGCTCGCAACCGTCAAGCCCGTCCGACCCGAAAATAACACCCGGTCTTTTTCTAACCCTGTCAGGTCCTTCAAGCTTTTTTATACTTTCATTACCGTATTCGACCTTAGCCTTTGCCATATTATCGCATACTCCTCATTAAAACATTTAATCATAATTATCTTTATTATACACCATATTTTGTGGTTTCGTCAAGCAAAATACCAATTTAAGCTAACGAAAGTATATAAAAAAGTAGAGAAATGGAAAAAACTCCATTTCTCTACCTAAAATATATAATTATTAACCTAATGCCTTTGTTGCAACGATATTAACATCAGTTCCGCAAATGTTTTCAACTATAACATCGCCGATTTTAACAGGCAACTTAGCAGAAGTTTTGCGAATAATATCCATACATTCAAAAAGCTTATCCTTAGAAATCGGCTTGTTTGAACGAACAGGAAGCAAATCATTATCAACACCGTCAATCTTAACGATAGTAGTTAGAATACGAACGGGATTTAAGTATTCATTTGTTGCATACTCAATACCGCGTTTGCAACCGTAACCTTCAAGAGAAGCCACACTATTTGCGTCTCCGCATACATCTATATGACATCCTCTTGGACATACTGTACAGATAATTTCCTTATTCATAGTTTAGCCCTCCTTTATAACCTCAACGGTAATCTTATCGCCTTTAATGCTTGATACAGGAATATCAATATGATTCATTTCACCGGGATTAACTCTTAATTCCTTCTTCTGAGCAATAATTTCATCACCGCAGCGAGCAATAAGCTTAACATTAAATTCGGGAGCTAAAACTCTGAAATAAACGCTAACCTTTTCATCACTGTCAGCCTTCATAATGCTCTGCGGGCAGAGATATCTTACATTGTTGCCGGTAACCATATCAGCAGCACCGTTATTCTCAGGAAGCTTACCCATAGCATATAAAGCGGCATACTTACCTGCTTCTTCACTCTCGGTACTTACGTTATCAACCAAGTCATTAACATGAACAACGTTACCGCAAGCGAAAATCGAAGGCACAGAGGTCTGCATATATTGATTAACACGAGGACCGTTAGTAACTCGGTCAATCTCGATACCTGCTTTATTTGTAATCTCATTTTCAGGGATAAGACCAACCGAGAAAAGAACAGTATCACATTCAACAAACTCTTCTTTTTCAAGAATAGGCTTCTTATTCTCATCAACAGGAGCAACATAAACACCTGTAACACGGGTATCGCCCATAATTCTTGTTATAGTATGAGATAATTTTAGCGGAATGCCAAAATCATCAAGACATTGAACTCGGTTTCTGGTAAGACCTGCAAGGTAATCCATAAGCTCAACAACCATAACAACGCTAGCGCCTTCCAAGGTCATTCTGCGAGCCATAATCATACCGATATCGCCCGAGCCCAAAATAACAACCTTTTTACCAACCATAATATTCTGGCGGTTGATAAGACGCTGAGCCGAACCTGCGGTATAAAGACCTGCGGGACGGGTTCCGGGGATAACAATATTTGCTCTTGTTCTCTCTCTGCAACCCATAGCAAGAACTATACTTCCGGCTTTAACACAGGTTAAACCGTATTCACTGTTTGTGCAGATAACACTGCTCTTGTCCTCATCTATTTCGAGAACCATTGAATTTAATATGTATTCAACGCCAAGCTTTATAGCATCTTCAACGAAACGACTGTAATATTCAGGACCTGTAAGCTCCTCGCCAAATCTGGTTAAACCAAATCCGGGGTGGATACATTGCTGCAAAATACCGCCTAATGCGTTATCTCTTTCAATGATAAGTACCTTTTCTGCACCTTGTTTTTTTGCCGCAACAGCTGCTGCAAGACCGGCGGGACCTCCGCCTATAATTGCCACATCGCAATTCAAATTATACATTACATTCACCTTCCTATCTTGTAGTACCTGTTACCATATAAGAACCTTCGTTGTTCTTGTTGATTTCATCTGTGCTAACACCAAGCTCGCGAGCCAAAATTTCTATAACCTTAGGACCGCAGAAACCACCTTGGCAACGACCCATACCAGCTCTTACTCTACGCTTAATAGCGTCAACACTCTTAGCGCCTACGGGACGGTTGATAGCATCAACGATTTCAGCCTCTGTAATGGTTTCGCAACGGCAAATAACATTACCGTATAATGGATTTTCTTTAATGAGCTCGTCTTGAACCTCTCTTGATTGCTCAGAGAATTTGATAATACCTTTTCTCTTAGAAATAAAGTTTTCTTTAAGAGTTAGCTCTGCACCATGGAACATCATCTGCTGAACAACATATTTGCCCATTGCAACCGAAAGAGTAAGACCGGTTGAACGAACACCCGAAAGGTTTACATAGCCCTTCAAATCATCATACATATCGAAGTTAAGACCCTCAGGATTTCTATTCGCTCTAAGACCGCTATACTGAGTGATAGTGTCTCTAAGATTTACATTAGGAATAAGGTTGCTAACATCTGCCGCAACACTAGCAAGTCCCTCAGCAGAGGTGGACTTATCAACCTTTGAGGGTTGGTCTTCTGCGGTAGGTCCTACTAACATATTTCCGTGAATAGTTGGGCACATAAGCTTACCCTTAGTTATCTTGGTAGGAATTGGGAGAACTATATTATTAACCTTGCAAGAGGTGTTTTTATCTAAAATATAGAACTGACCCTTTCTTGCAACTACCTTATAATCAGCCTTTCCAACCATTTCAGCAATTTCATCACAATAAAGACCTGCACTGTTAATTACATAGTCAGCCTCGATTTCGCCCTTGGTTGTTACAACGCTTTTTACTCTGCCGTTTTCGGTTTTAATATCTGTAACCTTAGCATTTAACATAAAGGTTGCGCCGTTATCAGCCGCGTTTTCAGCAAGTGCCTGAACAAGAATAAAGGGATCAATAATACTTTCGCGAGGAATATAAAGACCGCCCTTAACCTCAGGATTCAAATTAGGCTCCATTTCAAGAAGCTCTGCACCTGTTTTATACTCAACATCATAAACATGGTTTTTGAAAGCTTTTTCCTTAATAGCAGGAAGCTGTTTAAATTGCTCCTCGGTTATTGCGGGGAGAATTGCACCTATTCTTTTAAAAGGAACATCCAAAGATTTAACAAGCTCATCATACATAGGGTTGGCAGCAACCACCAATTGAGACTCTAATGTTCCGGGGGCAGCATCATATCCAGTATGTATAATAGCACTGTTTGATTTAGAAGCATCTCCACCGATATCCTCATTCTTATCAACAACTACTACATCGATTTCATATTTAGAGAGCTCTCTTGCTATTGCGCAACCAACAGCTCCCGCGCCAATTACAACCGCTTTTTCCTTGTTCATATTTTCACACTCCTGAATTTCTATTTATTTAGCAAAATGCCAAAACAACTAAAATAATTATACAACTCTGTTAATATTTTGTCAAGATTAAATTGAATAAAATCTCCCCATAAAACATATAAAAAACCTCCCATTTTTTTAAGATACAAAACAAATGCAAATATTTGACTTTCAAAGAAGTTTATGTTATAATTTCCTATAAATAGAGCATATTTATTTTTTACAATAACACAGTATTATACAAACGGAGGGGTATATTTGAAAAATGTGGTTATTGCAATAGGACGCGAATTTGGAAGCGGTGGCAGAGCAGTTGCAAAAGAGCTTTCCGAGATTATGGGAATTAAGTTTTATGATAAGGATTTAATACGTCTAACTGCCAAGGAAAGCGGATATTCAGAAGAACTGTTGCATGGTATTGATGAATCCGCTAGCAGCAGCCTGCTTTATACCCTATCAATGTCTGCCACTCATAATATAGCTATGAATAAAGACTTAGGAGTTCCGGTTGGAGATAAGGCTTTTGCAATAAGCTCTGAAATTATTAAAAAGCTGGCAGATGAAGAATCCTGCATAATTGTAGGCAGATGTGCAGACAGTATTTTAAACGGCAGAGATAATCTGATTAAGGTATTTATTTATACCGATGTTGAAAGAAGAATAGACCGCATTTGCGAATATGAAAAATGTTCAAGAAGCGAAGCGGCAAGTATGATTAAAAAGGCAGACCGCCGAAGAAGTTTTTATCATAACTATTATTCTGATACCAAATGGGGTGACCGCCGTTCATACGATATTTGTATAGATAGCAGTATCGGCATTGATAAAGTTGCTAAAATCATTAAATATATTGCCGAAAACAAATAAATTAAAAAAAATTTTAAAAGGGTAATTTCAAGAAATCAACTCTTGAAATTACCCTTTTTTATTGGTTCTAAACTACATAGCAATATCCTTTAAAAACATTGCAACGCTACTGATTTCGCAAACCTTCTTTTTTATTTCCGAGAAATACTGTTGACCGTGCAAAACAAATATTATTCCAACATTTTGACTGTTTCCGCTCTTTGCGGGTATAATATTATATGAAATAACTGCATTTTTATAACTATATATAAGGTCTACCACCTGCTCGGTTTCAGCAATATCAGTAAGCTCTAAATATACATTTATTATATTCTTTTCCTTATGTTCAAGTCTGCTCAAAATTGTAACACTGAAAATACATATAAATGTTGCAACAATCGCGCCAACATAGAAGCCATAACCTGCGGCTATTCCTATTGCGGCGGTTGCCCACATACCTGCGGCAGTGGTAAGTCCCGTAATAATAGAACTGTTGCGCACCATAATAGTTCCTGCACCCAAAAAGCCTATACCTGAAATAACCTGAGCCGAAATTCTTGCAATATCGCCGCCTGAACCTAAGGTCTCGCTTAAAAACATACTTGTAACAGAGGACATTGCTGCGCCAACACAAATAAGTATATGAGTTCTAAGTCCCGCAGGTCGTCCGTGTCTTCCTCTTTCAGAACCTATAAGACCGCCAAGTAGCGTTGCCAATAGCAATCTGAGTATCGCGGTTACAGAATTAAATTCAAGTAAATAATCATAAATTTGTTCTAACATTTTTCGGCTTATCTCCTATCTAAATTTCTAAATAACTTTTAAGCTTTTGAGCATATCCGTCAAACAAATATCCAAAAATTTCTTCTTGAAGCGATGCAGAAACATTTTTCTCATTATCGTCAATAAAAACCGTATCGCCAGGATTTAAATTATATTCATTTAAAATATATCTGAATATTTCTTTGTTTGGCTTAGTTATTCCAAGCGGTGCAGAAAATACTAAACCATCAAATAAATTTAAAATTTCTGACATATTAGAAACATTTTCATATTCCTTTGCAAAGGTATCGCTTATATTCGAAAGCAAATAAAGCTTTCCGCCTTTTTTCTTTATTTCTTTAATAAGCTCAGGCATACCCTCTATGAATTCTAAGTTCTTATACCAATTATCATAAACCTTGCAAGCATCAGTATGAAGTTCTTTTGGAAGCCTCTTACAAATACCTTTTCTAACCTCTTCATCAGTTATGGTTCCTGCATCTAATCTATCCCAATAAAGTCTGTCAAAAACAACCTCTTCTACCATTTTAACATCTTGCGGTTTTATATAAACAGATGTCATATACTCGGTATCAAACTTAACTATAACCTGACCGAAATCAAATATAAAGTTTTTAAATTTTAAATTATTCATTTTAAAATCCTTACAATTTTATTTATCCAAGAAATATGCATTAGAATAGCATACCGAGCCATCCATACCGACAACGGTTACTCTAACATATTCGTCTTCATCATAATCTATCTCGAAGCTTCCGCTTGTAACCGCAGTTCCGTCTTCATTATAGATATGCTTAGCGTGTCTAATAGCGGTATTAAATAATATTCTTCTGGCTTCACTGGTTTCAACATGCATAACTCCGTCTTCAATATAAAGACTCTTAATTTCAGGTCCGTTTGTTGCATAGAAATTACCTTTTTTAAGGCTTTCGCAAATATCCTTATAAGTAAGCTTCGGTGCTCTGATAACAGTCCAAGCCACTCCGGCATCGGTTGCGCGATGATTATCGTCTCCTGCAACAGCAAAAATCTTTTTACCCTGTCTCAAAAACAGTTCAAAATCACGATGATTAAATTCAAACTGACCGTCTATAATAAATGAACCGCCGTTAATTAACTCCATCGCATCCATTTCTTCATAAGTACCATATTGCTCAAAGGTTTCAAGCGACCAAGCAGGATGATTATATGTAACAAAAAATCCCTTTTCTTTGCATTTTCTCATAAATTCCCTAACCGTTTCGGGATTATATACTCTATCAAAATCAGGCTCATTTTCATCATATTTTACGAGCTCTCGGCTAGACTCAGGAGCATAATATAAATATTCTGTTCTATGAAAACAAGGCTGATTAACTATATTTTCATCAAGAGCAATCATACATAAATGGGTTGTTCTTCTTTTTCTTCTTTTTTCATTTAAATCTATAAACTCAGCTTCAAAACCGTTTAAAGCTAAAAAGCTTTCGTCAGACAATTCCTTATGGTGCGGAATAAAAACATCATGGTCAGTATAAGCCACAATACTATAACCGAGTTTTTTGTACTGTTCTTTTACTTCTTGTGGTGTTAATCTTGCGTCTGAAAGAGTGGTGTGACAATGCAAATTTGCACGATAATCATTACCTGTTTCGCTTAAAATAAATTCTTTTGCCATAATAAAAACTCCTATTTAGCTTATAATTTATATTCCATACCAAGCATTTTATATTTAGCTCCCGCCATAGAATTATAAGGAATTTCCTCAAAACTGCTATCGCCTATTATTTCCTTTATAGCCGTTAAATTTTCTTTTGTATCGGTTATATTGGGAATCAGCGGTGTTCTTATAATATAAGGCTTACCGCTGTTTTTAAGTATTTCAAAATTAGCAAGAATTTGTTCATTATAAACACCTGTATACTCTTTATGCTTTAAAGTATCAGCTATCTTTATATCCATTATAATGAAATCTAGCTTTTCTATTACCTTTTTAAAAATTTCGGTTTCAGCATAACCCGAAGTTTCAATGCATAGATTATAACCCTTTAATTTATCGCAAAGCTCCGATAAAAATTCAGCCTGCATTAAAGGCTCGCCGCCCGAAAATGTAAAACCTCCAAAGGTATCACCTAAAACATTTGCAGATTGTTTTAGTTCTTCTGCAAGCTCGTTCACAGTAACATCTCTGCCAACAATTTCGAGGCAGTTTTCAGGACAAGCGTGAATACATTGTCCAAACGGTTTACATTCAGGATGGTCGCACTCGGTCTGACAGTTTTTACAGCCTATACATCTTATTTCCTTATACATAAGCTGAGGTTTCATACTCAATCCCTCAGGATTATGACACCAACGGCACCTTAATGGGCAGCCCTTAAAAAACACGGTTGTTCTAATACCCGGTCCGTCATGCACCGCCATCTCTTTAATATCAAATATAGTTGCTTTCATATTTTAAAGAAACATCATCTTAACAGCGCGAGCATTATATTCGCCTATTTTTTTAGCACCATTCACATTAGGATGCAACCCGTCTATTAAATCTCTGCCGTTTTCTCCTAATTTTTCGTATATACCGCAAATACCGCAGTTAAATGTATCAATAAACTCAACATCCGAAATTATATCGCATACACTTGCCATTAAATTTCTTTTATAAAGAATTGAATTATACGGACGGATTTCTTCAACCGCTTGTATTGGCGAACAGAAGCAAATCTTGGCATTAGGATATAATCTGTCTAAATTTTCATAAATATATCTCATCGCACCCGGCCAGGTGTAACAATCCACTTCCTCAGAAGGCAATATAAAACCCTCTGTAACAAATTGTTCTTCAATCGCATCTATATCGCATTTTTCCTTAGTGAAGGTATCATTAGTACCTGCGGCAATAAAAATCAAATCAAATGCTTCAAAGTCGGGATTATAAGAATAGTTTTTATTATTCGGGTCTTTTGCTCTTAAAACCTTCTCTACCTGATTACAAACAACATTTTGGTCATAATCTGTATTATCGCCTAAAAATACAGGGTTACCGTCAAACTCAACCTCTTCGTTGTTTGATAGTCTAGCTCCGTTAACCGCAAGATTAACAAATAAGGAAGGCTCGATTATTTCGTTAAAATACTTAACCCAACCTCTGTCCGTTGTGTTTAATGCAGTTATGCTATCGCCTAAAAACAAAATTCTTTTATTCTTATAACTCATAATTTTAACCTCTATACAGTATAAGTTTGTCTTGAAATTACATGGTCTTGATATTCTTTATCAAGCTCAACAAAATAAGCACTCCAACCCCAAATACGAACAACTAATTGTC
The DNA here is from genome assembly GCA_017439585.1 of Clostridia bacterium. Classification (GTDB taxonomy): domain Bacteria; phylum Bacillota; class Clostridia; order Oscillospirales; family Acutalibacteraceae; genus UBA737. Next base: position 18,436 of record JAFSIV010000011.1, read on the forward strand.
TATAATTTTCAGGGTGAATTTGAGCATCTTTCAGTTTATCAATATTAACGGCATTAAGCTGCAATTGATGACCGCCTTTATCAATAAATGCTTTAACAAGCATACCAACCTTTTCAACGCTTTCTTCATCAGTAAACAAGGACTGATGGAATTCAAGGGTTAGCGGGCCTCCGTTTATCGCTCTTTCAAAATGAGGCTTGGTCATTGAGCCTATAACCGAAACCGGACCTTTAACATTAGCAAAAAGACTAACCGAGAAGTTAGTTCCGAGCGGTTCGCCCTTTCTTCTGCCATCAGGAGAAGCACCGAGCTCATCAGCGTGCCATAAATAATACATAGCACTGCCTGTTCCCGCTCTGAAAATTCCACCGCGCTCGTTCTTTTTACCCTCTAAGGCATTTGCAAAAGAATCAAGCAAGCAAACCGCAATACTATCAACATAATCATCGTTATTTCCAACCTTAGGACTTTCAAAACGAAGCTTATGCAAGAAAACACTGTCATTTTCGAAATCACAGTCTACCGCTTTAATATAATCCTCTTTTGAAATTGATTTTTCCTCGAAAACATATTTCTTAATAGCGGCAAGGCTATCAGCAGCGGTTGCAATACCTGTTCCGTGAATACCGTAGTTATTATATTTACCGCCGTTATAAATATCGCAATCCATAACAACATTCATAAAAGGCGACGGAATAAACCAAAGATTTTCAAGTCCCTTGCAGATTTCATCGCATTGATTTTGAATTCTAAGTTCAACCGCTTTATAAAAATCTTCATAAGTTTGAGAAGCTTCTAAATCTTTATGAAAAGCCTCATCAACCGCCCTTGCGTAAGATAAAGCGCCTATATTAGCAACATCTGCACCAACAAAGGGCACTATAAATTCCCAACAAGCCGCAACGGTATAATTGGTTGCATCCTCATGAGAATATCCCAATTTTTCAAGAGCAGGTATAACAATATCATCATTTGAATACTGAGGGAAGCCCAAGCCTGCTTTGGTTAAATAGCTTGCCTTAGTATATATTTCCTTAGTTGTATTTTTATTAACTCTCAAATTGATTTTAGGGTCGATAAGCAAATTGTTTTCGCTGGCTTTAAGGCATAGCTCTGACAAGGTATTAAACACCTCGTCACCCTTTTCATCTATACCGCCAAGCATCATACTTTGACCGTTATCACCCTGCTGAACTCCAACATATAAATCGCTATCCTTATTAAAGGAAAGGAAAAAATCCTCCAATAGCTCTAACGCGGTTTCATAGGTTAAAACACCGTTATCCATATCGGCTTTAAGATATGGATACATATATCGGTCAAAACGGCCAACAGTATTATGATAATTTCCTTCCAACCATAATGAATAATGGATAATACGGAAGAACTGCAAAGCCTCTCGGAAGTTTCTTGCCTTGTATCTCGGCACCTGAGTTAAAACCTCAACTAAATCTGCTCTACCCTGCTTTTTAGCTTCTTCTAAATACTTATCAGAAAGAGCAATAATATTATCTATTGCGCGCTTGCCGTATTCGTCGGCAGTTTCGCGTTTTGCTAAAAGACCGTTAGCAATAGCATCATAATAGTTAGGAGAAAGGTTAGACATAAAGCCTAATTCATGAATATGATGCTTCTTGTTTATTTCTGCCCACTCACTGTCAGTAAAAATCGCGGGAAGATTTGAAACAGTGCGCAAAAAACAGATTTGCTCATTTTCTAAAATAACCGCTTTTTCCTCATTACATAATTTTTCAAAACGGTCTGCCATACGCTCAATAGGACTTAAATTCTTAGCAGCATATTCGCTTGCTAAATCCCAATCAACAGTATGACGGTATTTATGATGTTCTTTCGAAATGATAAAGTTTAACAAACCACTCATATTCTTATAATCTCCTTAAATTCATAATTTAAGCTTCTTTTATTCGTTTATTTATAAAAATGCTTATAACCGAACCGATAACTCCAACAAGCATAATTAAAACCCAAGAAATTATAACCCCGTTCCAATTTGAGAAGGAGGCAAAAAATGCATTAAGCATAGCCGCGGCGGCATAACCCGAAAAATCGAATACACCGTTGCCGGTTGAAACACTGCCGTATTTTGCGAGACTCGGTATATAAATACTCCAAAGCACCGTTGAAGCGCAGCCGGTTGTAATCTTAGCCAAAGCAAAAAGCAAAATGTTAAGAATCGGTATCCCTTTTGTGAAAATAAGCAAAAGGAAAAAGAAAGCAGAAAGCGCAAACATTAAAGCTTCAAGCTTTATATAGTCCTTAAAAAATCTATGATATATGAAAATACAAACAAACGGAGCTACTAAATTAAGAAGCGAAATCACCGAGAAAACTCCTGCGCTCATTTTCTGCGAAAGCTCTAAATATTCAGTCATATAAGTGGGTATCCAGAAGGTAATCGAAGATGTTGCTATCTCAACAATGGCAGCAACAAGCAAGAAAAAAACGAAATTTGGAATAAAAAACAGATTTTTAAGCCCTTTAAAAATGTTTTCTTTTTTACTCTTAAAAGTTATAATTCCTTTCCTTTCAAGCACAGAAAAATAGAAAAAAGAGCCTATGCCCATAACCAGCGCAAATATAGCTGTTACATAAAACACCCATTGCCACTTAAACACAATAGCCAGTAAACTCGCAAGCAAAGGACCTGCAAATGAAGCTACCGAAAATAAAACGCAGACCGTTTCAGCCGCAGTTGAAGACATATTCTCTGCAATAATTTTCATTAAAGGACCTCTGAGCATTGAAAGACCAAATCCGAGCATTGCAAAAGAGGCAATATTTAGAATAGGGTTATTCCAAACAGGAAATAACAACATTCCGCTGCCTGCAATAAGGCAACCTATTAAAATCATATATTTAGAGCGTATTCTATCGCCCAAAACTCCGTTTAAAAGCTGACCTATGGCATATACCGCAAAATATACGGTTGAAAATAATCCAAGCTCCGACTTTGTATAAATCTTTTCTTCAACAAGAGTCGGGGTTACAACACTTGTTATATTTCTTGAAAGATAGCTTACCAAATATGTAAAAATACAAATTGAACCGATTTTAGCCGAGCTTTTAAACATATTATTCGTTTTAGTTAAAGACATTTTGCTTTTCGCCTTTCTGATGCGAAATCTTATTAATTAAATTTAATAACAGATTTTTCAGAAACATTTCCGTTGCTATCGCAAAATACCGTTTCTAATGAATCTTTTCCTATAATAAGACCGCAACCTAAATGAAAATCCTTTTTCTTATCAGAGCCAACAATTAAGGTGCAAGGCTGACCCAAATGGTCATATTCACTTCCGATTTCAGATATAAAATAATCATGTAAATGCCCTGCCAGCATAATATCAGGCTTAACCCCATCTTTTAAAAGACTAGCCCATTCAGAGTAAATTTCCTTTTCAATATCAAAGGGTGATTTTAGCAAAAGAGTAAACGGATTATGACTTATAACCATTTTGCAGGTTATTCCCTCTTTTTCAAATTCCTTTGAAGCAATAATATCTTTTATAAACTCAATCTGACGCTTTCTGAAATCATGACAGCTAACAGTAAATCCGTATTCTGCATGACTGTCATCCTTATCCTCGCCGCAGTCTAGCACAATTCCCCAGATAGAGCCTACTTTGAATGAGTAATAAGTATTACCTTTATCGTTTGGAGTGTATTCCGCCATACTTTCGGCAAAATAGCCTCTTAAATCGTGGTTTCCGCGAGAAAATACGGTTGGCTTCTCGCCATGAGTTATCCTCTCTATTATCTCGTAAATAACATCGTAATTCTCAATAGCACCACTATGGTCGGGAATATCACCGTTTAAAATAAGCAAATCAATATTCCCAAAGGTTTCAGCCGCTTTTACAGGCTCATTTACCATATTATGAGTATCAGCAATATGATAAACTCTGGGGTTATCATAAGGCACAGGATAAAAATCAAACTCGGTTCTAACCGTTTCCTCGGTTTCGGGGAAATAAGGCTTACGGTCGATAATTTCCCGCTCGCAAACGGTGTATTTCCCAGCTTTATCCAAAACCTGTTGAGGCACTGTAACTCTATGAATAGTGCAAATAGAACGCATTATTCCGTTTTGCTCATCGCAATAACGCTTTCCGTCTATCTCAACCCAAAACAAAGACGGTTTTGTTACAGGAACCATTATCTGATAATTATTACCCACCGCAAAAACCGCAGGAGAAGTTTTAAGCATAAAATAACACCCCACCTTATAACTAAAAAACTATATTATATAAGCATATTATAAATTATTGTTAATTTATTGTCAATACAAAAAGGTTATAAATATCATACCATTTTGTTATATTCTATATTTTTTCAATCTCATTTGAAAGAGCTATATAAACGCCTGCCGTCCAACCCATCATTTCAACCTTTGCCTGAGTTTTATATTCAGGGTTTGCAACCTTACCGGTAACACCGTCGTACTTCTCCCAGAAGCAATCGGTTTCCTCGTAATTTGCCTCAACAAGCTTAACATACTTAGTTGCAATTCTAAGTGCTTCTTCGTCATAACCGTAATTTTTAAGAGCAATATACATAACAAACTGCAAGGGTGCCCAAACATTAGGATAATCCCATTGGAAGCTCAAACAGTTTTCCTTAACACCGCAAGCCACGCCATATTCCTGTTCTAAATCTTTAAGGAGCTTAACGGTGCTTTCAGCCTCCTTACTGCTTGCCATATTAACAAACATTGGGAAAAAGCTTGCAATACTTTTATATTTAGAAAACTCATTTTTATCGAAATCAAAGTCCATAAAAAGACCTTCATTTTTGTTCCATAAAATTTCTCTAACCTTTTTAACTCTTAAATCGCGTCGCTCACTCCAAAGCTCTTCCTCGCCAAGACCTAAAATTTCTGAAAATACCCTCATATTCTCCTCAAAATCATAAATAAGCGCATTTAAATCTATCGCATTGAAATGGTGACCGCGATTTACAAAACGAGACGAGCAATCCCAACCGCATTCGTAAATCGAAAAAGCGGCAAGACAGTTTTCCTTTTTCTGCTCATCGGTAACAATATCCTCTAAATTGAGCTTACAGCGAACGCAAAATCTCTCTAAGGTTTTTTCGGGGTCTCCCTCTTTAACCTCAAAGCCTAAATAACCGTTTAATCCGTTAGGAGCTACTTTATCGGTCTGCCAGAATTTATATTCCTTAACAAGAGTTTTATAGGCAGCCAAAAGCCAATCCTTATCCTTTGTAACCTCAAAAACGTCTCGCACCATTCTTGATAAAAAGGGAGGTTGCGAGCGATTTAAATAATAAGTTCTGTTTCCGTTTGGCATATGACCGAATTTCTCAACCATATAAAGCATATTATCAATATTGCTTTTAGCATAGGAAACCTTTCCTAGCATTATCATACCAATATTTGAAAAATATGTATCCCAATAATAAATTTCTTGGAAATGGTCGCCAACGCAAGGCACAGTGTATTCAAAGGGAAGCCCTATAAGTGTGCCCTCGTCCTTTGGAGAATATCTTACCGTTTTATCAATATTTTCAGTTACAAATTTTTTGATTTTTTCGTTCATTTATATCACCATTATTTTTTCTTTAAAACAATAATTTTGCTGGCATAATCTCTATCGGGATGAATTTTAATTCCAAATTGGCTTAAAAATTCGCCTGAATATTCTTTGCCGTTTTCATCGGTATAAATAGCCGCCAAATCCAAGCCTTTAAGCTTAGCATACTTATATGCATTATTAGGTCTGCCACGCATAACATAAACACAAACGATAACGGTGTTTTCATCCTCAGATATAAACTGATTAACCGCAACATCACTGTTTTCAGGTGTTATAATGCGGTATAAATCGCCGTTATGGAAAACATCAGCAAGCTTATGATAGGTCTTGATCTGCTCCTTAACTGCTTCCTTTTCCTCGTTTGATAAGATACCTAAATTAAGCTCATAGCCTAGCTGACCGCAAATTGCAACATCCCCTCTGAATTTAATTGGGGTTGTTCTAAAAACTTGATGGTTAGGAACAGCCGAAACATGAGCACCCATAGCAGAATAAGGGTAGCAAAGACTTGTTCCATACTGTATATCTATTCTTTCTAAACCGTCCGAATCGTCGCTGGTCCAAATCTGAGGCATATAGTATAAGATACCGGGGTCAAAACGACCGCCACCTCCTGAGCAGCCCTCAAACAACACATTCGGGAAATTAGAGGTTAAATATTCCATTATGTCATAAAGACCGAGCATATATCTGTGAGCTATCTCACCCTGTTTTTCACCGCTGAATGCAGGCGAGCCAAACTCGGTTATATATCTGTTCATATCCCACTTGATATACGAAATATTAACGGTTGAAAGAATTTCGCTCATAAAGCCTTTAACATAATCGCAAACCTCAGGTCTTGATAGGTCGAGTACTAACTGGCTTCTGCCGAGGGTTCTATCTCTGCCCCCTTGATGCAAGCACCAATCGGGATGCTCTCTATAAAGGTTGCTATCGGGAGAAACCATTTCAGGCTCAAACCAAAGACCAAATTTAAGTCCCTCATTATTTACCTTTTCAGCCAATCCCTTAACTCCGTTCGGAAGCTTTCTTATGTCAGGAGTCCAGTCTCCCAAGGAACAGTCATCCTGGTCGCGTTTTCCAAACCAACCGTCATCCAAAACCATAAGCTCAACGCCGAGCTCGGCGGCACTCTTGGTTATATCAAGAATTTTTTCCTCATTAAAATCAAAATATGTAGCTTCCCAGTTATTTATTAAAACAGGGCGCTTAATGTCTCGATATGCACCTCTGCAAAGCCTTGTTCTATAAAGCTTATGGAACTTTCTGGACATTTCGCCCAAACCGTTATTACTATAAACCAATACAGCCTCAGGAGTAGAAAAGGTTTCACCCTTTTCTAAAACCCAAGAAAAACCGATTGGGTTAATACCCATAAACGCGCGGGTTATATCATAATCCTCTTTTTGCACACCTGCAACAAAATTACCTGAATACACAAGGTTAAAGCCATATGCCTCTCCGTATTCCTCATTTGCTTCGGGAGAAACCAATGCAATAAAAGGATTATGAATATGCGAGCTTGTTCCCCTTATACTTTCAACCTGCATTGTTCCGCTTTTAACATAGGTTCTTTGCGGCTTGCGCTCTCTTGCCCAAACACCCGATAAATGAATAAAATCAAATTCCTTGCTATCGAAATCAACCGTCATACTCAAAGCCTTATTTAAACGGTAAGGCTTATCGGCGGTGTTCTCAAAAACAACCGCTCTGGTAATAACATTAAAATCCTCGTAAACACCGTAAAGCAAGGTAACCTTTAATCCCGAATAGGAATCTAAAAGGTGAATTTTGAGAGTGTTAACCTTATCGCCCTCCTCAGCATAAACCGAAGGCATACCCTCTACCTTATACTTTCCGTCTATTATCTCATAAGAATCGAATTTAAGGTTGGAAGCAGTGGTAAACTCACCGTCAACACCGTAAAAAGCGGGTGTTCTGAAATCGCCTCTGCCATATTCAGAATACTCCATTGTTAAATCATTAGAAGACATTTTCTTTCCGTTCCACATAATGTCGGTAGAAGAAAAGGTTCTTGTATAATTAACTGCGAGCATATCCTCCAAAGCAGGAACGCACTTTATAGCCTTGCCCCAATATAAATTTAATAATTTGCCCTCAAAAATGCCGATAACATAACTTGTATCGCGGGTTTTTAAATGAAAAAGATTGTTATTAAAAGTAATCATAAAAATTCTCCTCAATATTCCTTAAAAATAAGTTTCCTGTTTTCAACAAAAGCGTACTCGCCTTTTTCTAATGGTTTAAATTCACCATCCAAAAACTCATAAGTTTTTGGTGAAATAAATTTATCAGTTTTGCCTATAACAGCATTTCCGTTTTTAAGCGGAACAATTATATATAACTTGCAGTCATCATAATCATTTAAGGTTATTTCGGTTTTATCCTCAATTTTTAAAATTTGAATAGTTTTTGAGAAATAATCATAAACCGCAAATTCTTCGCCATCAAGTCCCTCAATATCGCTCGGCGAAATCGTTCCCGAAACCGAAAGGTTATCTTTATTCAAATTAAATGCTTCTAATATTCCGCAACCGTTTGCAATATTCTGAATTTTAAATATTTTTTGATTGCAAGTAGGGTCTTCCAATAAACAGTCCTTGGTTGGAACACCGATACTGTCGCACATAAGGATTTTACCGTCTGCAAAAGTGAGCGGCTCTAAAATTTCCTTGCGGCTTCTATTACTTGTATCACTAACATAAATCGGTCCGCCGCTTATTGCTCTTAAAAGACTGTTTTTCATGCCCTGAGAATCATCAGTCCACCACATATCCCAATCAGGATAATAAAACTGACCTTGTACCAAGGTATTATAAGCACATTGAGTTATATGCTTAACAAACCATCCGCGGTCCTCGGGCTTGAAATCATCACTGCATCTTGAAATAGGACTAAGCGTTCTATTCCACATATCCTCGCTCGCCATTCCCATGCAGTTAATCATTTGGCTTTCAAAATGCTCTTTAACCGAAGCTTCCATAGCATTGTGGAACTGCCTTGAAGCAGAGCCAACCGAGGCTAGCTTTTTATAAAATCTTCGAGTCATACTCTGGTTATCTATTTTAACGAACTCTGCCCCGCAGTCCTTTAAATGATCGTGAAAAGCGTTATAAAATTTATAAGCCTTTTCTTCTTCAAAGGACGGAATATAAATTCCGCTTTCGGTTTTTATAAGCAAATCTTTATGCTCTTTAAAAATCTCGCCGTTTTCATCAATACCTGCCCAATACCCAGTCGTCGGGTGCCACATACCAACCGAAATTCCGTATTCATTCATTTTATGTATGCAGGTTTTTAAACCGTTTGGGAAACGCCTCGGGTCTGCTTTAAAGGAATAAAGCTTAGACGAATGCATAAGTTTAAACATTTCCTCGCGGGTTTCGTAAGGGGCATCATAAAATTGCCTAACCTCAGCCCACATATCGTCAAGAATAGCCCATTTAACAGGGATTTCTTTTTCCTTAAATTCCTCGCATTTGGAAAGTAAATCCTCTTCGCTAACCCGAATCTGAAATGCATCCCAACTGCACCAACCGAGATATCTAAAAATTTCAGGATATTCCCTATCCTTGCGAAGCTTACAATTATTTCCTAAAAGCTTTACTGCAACCGAAACACATTTCTCAACTAACTCATAAGGGTTATCCCCCTCAGCAAAAACAAAGGAAAGCGCTTTAACCTTTTTAAGACCGTCAACCCAGCTATAAAGCCTAGCCTCTAATATGCCATTTTCGTTTCCTTCAAGGGTACATTTATAATCCTTGGAAACAACCGGCAATATAACCCCATAACTTCCGCTTGAATTTTGATAAAACAAGCATTGCGTGTTATTTGGAACATTCGAAATTTCAGTTCCAAACTCAGGAACACACCAAAATTCTATTTTTCTGAAATACGACATCCATTTAGTTACATTCAAATCCTCAATTTGAATTACCGCTCCAAGCTCGCTATCAATATTTTCTTCAATTTCGCCATCAAAATATACCGCAGATACACCGTCAACCGAGTCCATTCTATAAAAATTTGAAGATGAAAATTCCTCTTCCTTTGCCGAACGAATATAAGCTTTCCTAATATTCACAAAAATCACCTCTGAGCCTATTCAGAAAATCAACAAAAATATGTTATATTTTAATGATTTACAACCTTTCCACCGAAACAAACAAGAAAAAGGCAAAAAATCACTTATTTCCCCATAAAACATAGCTAAAAATCGTTACATTTCAAGCAATGAAACAAAAATACAACAAACTACTTTGTTGATATTATACAACAAACGCTTCAAACTGTAAATGTATTTTTGCGAATATATATATGGATTTTTTGGACAAAAAATGATACCATCATATTATAAAATTTCTTGCAAAAAAGAGGAAAATTATATGAGAACAATTAAAAACGATTACATTCTTCCAAGCAAAAACAATTCCCCTATTCTGCATATAAACACCTGTGGATTACAATCTTTTGACGATTCTTTAACCGTTATTAGAGAAAACGGCTCAAAAGATTTTCATTTGCTTTATATTAAAAGCGGTTACTGTACCGTTCATTTTAAATCAGAGATCAGGAAGCTCAGAGCGGGTGAATTTGTGTTTTATTTCCCAAACACAAAGCAAAAATATATATTCCCTTCCTCCCGTTCTGAAAGCTATTTCCTCCATTTTGGCGGTAGTTCAGTCGAAAAAATTTTAACCGCATTAGATTTAAAAGAGGGTTTTCATAAATGCAATCAATTCTTTCATTTATATGAAAAGTTTGACAGTTTAATTGTTTCAAGCAACAAATCTTTGCCTCGTTTTTCAGTGCATTCAATCTCTTTGCTATTGGATATTTTATATTTAGTTTCAGAGAAAAAATCTGATTATGATATTTCAAATATTAATAATTTAATAAACTATATTACTGCAAACCACGATAAGCTAATTGATTTTGAAAGTATCGCCAAAGAGTGCGGTCAAAGTCTTCATAAAATGATTATTTCCTTTAAAAATCAAACCGGTATGACACCTAAACAATTTCAAGAAAAAACGCGCATAAAAATCGCCAAAGATTACTTAGTTAGTTCAAATATAAATATATCTAAAATTTCAAAACTAGTGGGATATGAGGACCAACTTTATTTCAGCCGAGTTTTTAAAAGGCATACGGGTCTTTCCCCTAAAAACTATCGAACAAATCATTCTTCTTAACAAAAAAAGACTGTTTCGCATTAAAAGCAAAACAGTCTTTTTTATTAGTTCAAAGGATAAGTGGGATATGTTGTATTTTTATCAGGCAATTTGCTTGAAATTTCAGAAGCCTTGGGATTATAGGGCAAAGGAATAGTAACATTTTGGTTCCAGAAAACAATAACCTGACGCACCGCACTACTATTTGCAATCCACTTATTTGCACTATTCATTCCCATTCGTTTTTCATCAATATGGGAAATTGGCAATAGCGCATAGGTTGGATTTACCAACTTATATAATTCAAGCAAATCATTTTGTCCGTGATGAGCTAATTGAAGAATATCACTCTTTAAATAACTGCCGAAGTTTTTAGTAACAAAATTAGCGCTCTTAGTATAGGCATCTCCCGTTATGAGCATACTTTGACCGCCTATATTAATTTTAAAAATTAAAGAGGTATCATTAAAATCTCCAACACTGCCTTTTTCTAACGAGCTTGGATAAAGGTCCTCATAGGAAAAAAGCATTTCAATAACTGAATTTTTAATATAATATTTCTCGCCCGAATGAGGTCTTATAACGGCTGCGTCGGAATAATAATCACTAATACATCTCTTAAATGTCGGATATGAGTAATAATCCTTATCATACATAAACTTTGCTTTTAAAAGTATCGCCTCATCCGGCGGGAAATTATAATAAAAGCTTTTTATAATAACCTTATCATGAAAATCCTTTGAAAAAGCATTAAAAACGCCTATATGGTCATCATGGCAATGGGTGAATATCCAAGCGGAAATAACCGGTTTTTCAGTGCCTTTTGGCGATTGCTCTTTAAGTATTTTAAGAAACTTATTAGAATCAACCGAATTGTAATCACCGCCACCGCCATCAATTATAATAAAGCTACCGTCCGAAAGTCTTATAACAAAGCCCATACCGGAATATATAGGTTTATTTTCATTTTTCACGCCGGTAAACAAGCTTTGTATTTTCTTGTCGGTATATTTATTATCCTGCTTTCTGGGATATAAATCTCCAAGCGGCTCAGAAACAACCTTTAATGCTTTGTTTCCCGAAGTAAAAGAAAGCGAAACAAAGGTTGTTTTATTTATAAGAGTTGTAAAATAATTTGAACCTATCTGGTTTTGGTCATATTTTGTATATCCTGCTTTAAGCAAATTGCTTAAATAATCGTTATAATCTTTTAAACTTGCATATTGAACCATTTTGATATACCGTCCGTCTTGCTCAAATGCTCTGACATATTCTAAATTAAGATTGTAATTTGGAAGCTCGTGCTTTTCAAGCGGTATCGAGGTATCAGTTTCTAAATAATCATCACCGCTCGCCTCACTCGAATCTTTATCGTTTTTACCGGGTTTTGAATTACTGTTTGTGTTAGTAGAATTCGATTCAGAATTTCCATTTTTATCAGAATTTCCCTCATTATTGCCACCATCTGAAACATTAACACCTGCGTATTGACCGTCTCCGCTTCCGGTTTGAAATTCAACTTCTTCGCAAGCCGAGAAAACGCCAACCATTAAGATTACTGCCAAAATCAAGGCAACCGCTTTTTTCATTTACTGAACACTCCTTCTAAATTAAAATCACACCAACAATATAAGCTACTCATAAAATCTTATCGTGATTTTATGCAAAACTAAATACTTTTAAATTATACACAAGCTCTAAACCGTATGCAAGTATTTTTTGTGAACTTTTTCACAAATAGTTTAAAAAAATAAAAATAAGACCCAACCTCAAAAGGTAAAGTCTTATTATAACGCGCCTCACCCTCGCAGAGTTCGAATCTTCTATACATCTTAAAAGATTATAAAAAAATAGAGACCTGATATTTCTATCAAGCCTCTACTTGGCGCGCTGAAGAAGATGCACCCACTTCGTGTGTGCCATACTCGGCGACCGTTCGTTAAACGAACAGTACCCGCCTCATATTTCGTCGCTAAAAACAGTACACTGTACTGTTTTCTTCACGCTCCTCGCCCTCTCAGAGTTCGAATCTTCTATACATCTTAAAAGATTATAAAAAAATAGAGACCTGATATTTCTATCAAGCCTCTACTTGGCGCGCTGAAGAAGATTCGAACTCCCGACCTTCTGGTCCGTAGCCAGACGCTCTATCCAGCTGAGCTATCAGCGCAAAGACGATTTTTTAAAACCGCCATAGTATAATATCACATTTTTATAACAAAATCAAGTAAAATTTTCAAAAAATTTCAATTATGTATAAAAAAGTTTAAAATTGTCTGTTTTTCAGCCTGTTTTAAGTTTTAATCTCAATTTATCACTTATCATTGCAATAAATTCGCTATTAGTAGGCTTGCCTCTATCATTTTGAATTGTATATCCAAAATAGGAATTAAGAACATCTATATCTCCCCTATCCCAAGCAACCTCAATAGCATGACGGATAGCTCGTTCTACCCTTGAAGCTGTGGTTGAATGAGTTTTAGCTACTGTCGGGTATAAAAGCTTGGTAACAGAATTCACGATTTCGCTATTTTTCACCGAAAGAATAATAGCCTCCCTCAAATAATGATATCCTTTTATATGAGCAGGCACACCGATTTGATGAATAATCTCGGTAACCATAAGCTCTAATTGAGGATCGGTAACAACATTATTCTTTAAAACCAAAGGCTCTTTCTCATTTTTCCAGCCCGAAAGCTGAATAATTCTTTGCGCAATAGTATTAATATCAAATGGCTTTAAAAAATAATAATCCGCACCTGCCTCTAAGGTTTCCTTTTCAAGTCGACTGTTATCAAAGCTAGACATCGCCATAACCATTGGTCTATCCTTAGCATTGATATTTTTTAAATTTGCTAATACTCCCAAAATGTCAATATTTGGCATAAATACATCTGCTAAAACCACATCAGGCTTCTCATTTTTGATACTTTCGATTAACGCCTTTCCGTCCTTTTCACAAAGTGAAACTTGCATACCATAAGCCTTAAAAGCCTTTGCACAGCTTTGTCCGAGCTCGGTCGAGTTATCTGCAATTATGATTTTTAGCTTTTTTTCCATAAAACTACCTCCTGTATTTTTGTTTTACATATATTACCATAATTTACATATAATTGCAAGTGTTTTACCAAAAAAAGTGTATTTTATTGGTATTTTATTGGTTTTTTACAATTTATTTTGTTTTTCGACATATAAAAAACCAAAATTTTTGTGTTTTTCTACAAACTATTTTTCCCGAAAAAAGCAATTAAATCTTGACTTTTAACCCTCTTATGTTATAATATTCTCTGTACTTCTCTACTTTTTACTATTACTTATTATCTCCATTTGCACCTGTGGCGGAACTGGCAGCTTTTGTTTTGAGCGCTGCCGGTGGCAGATGCAGCGATAAACAAAAGGCGCAGCGGTCGAAATTTATAGGCGACTTTGAGCCTAGATAAATTTCGGGCACCGCAAGAGTCTCGCGTTGCGCGGCTGCCTTTTATCTTTTTTAAATACTTCTTCACTTTTCACTATTACTATTGCTTTAATATGCACCTGTGGCGGAACTGGCAGACGCGCACGGTTCAGGTCCGTGTGAAAGAGATTTCATGCAGGTTCGATTCCTGTCAGGTGCACCAACAAAAGACCTATTTAGCTTATTAAACTAAATAGGTCTTTTTAATTATGTTTGTCTTTCAACAAAATATATCCCTAATAAACATAACCTATCTAAATTCACCAGGAAATTTATTTTTTATTTTATCATAAAATCTGAATAATTGCTCAATATTAAATCTTTCAGCTTTATCACCGTTAATATCGCTTTCAATGGATTTACTGGTCGTATCACAAATATCTTTTTTAATAATTCCATCGCCCTTTTGATACATACCAAACTCTTTTGTGATTACCTCTTTCCTCCAACCATTTTGGGTTATATAAAAAATTTTGTCTGTATCACGGTCTCCATTACCGCCCCAAATACTTTGTGATTCTAATTCAATAGAAAACACATAGATTTTATCTTTTCCTTTTTCGCATAATTCTTCAAAATGATTCATACACGCTTTACATAATTTTTCTAATTCATAAGCAAATTTCATTAAAACACTCCTGATTTTTATAATTGAGTTTTAAATCGGTGATATATATCATACCTATTAAATTTTGCATATTGATTAATACATTTACACTCTGACAGGCAACTTCTAACCCTAACAGGAACATTCCAACCAGTTGAATATAAAGCGTTTTCGATTTCGTATTTTGCATTTTCAAGCAAATCTCTGTGTGCCTCGCCGGGATTATCAATCACAATTTCTTCTAAATAGTCGAACGGTAACGGAACACTAATATCTCTTATAGTAATATGTTTGTTAAAATCACCTTTATTAAACAAAATAAGCATTTCCATATAATTTGAGAAATACTTTTCGTTATCGGTTATACCTTCTCTCCAATAAATAGGATTATCTTTTGTAATACCAATATCAAATTGGGTTAGAGAATCCAAAACATTAATAGAATATACAAACATAACAGGACCGTACTCATTTAGCTGTTTAGCTCTTGCATGAATATCTACCGAATCAAAAAATATATCATTATATATATTGTGATACCTGTCAATGTTGTCAGAACCTTGAGGAGTTTGAGGCATACCGTAATAATCAGCAGTTTGACGCGATAACAATCCGCCTTTTTTAATAAACGAAAGGGCAGTTACCACAGTATTTGCATGATATAAATGAGTAACACTCGCATTTAATAAAGACCTTTTTGCTTGTAACGCTTCCATTTTTTCACTTCCTAACAAATAATATTATAACTTGTAAATATGTAAAATTATGGTATAATTTAAAAAATAATAAAAAATTGTACCCTACTTTTCTTTTTCAGTTATTATATACACGGGTGGGGTTCTAAGGGGAATTTAAAAATGCTGGCTCTGTATTTAGCCTATTTAGACGATGAAAATGATAAAGAATTATTTGAAAATATTTATTATTCTTATAGAAAACAAATGCTATTAATGGCTGAAAACATTTTGAAAAATACAAACGATTCAGAAGATGCTGTGAGTACAGTTTTTCTTCGTATTGCTCAAAAAAATTGGGATGTTGTAAGCAATATAAAATCTCCTACCGATTTGAGAAACTATCTGCTTAAAGCAACGAAAAAGGGCACACAGGGGACGGTTCCTTGTGTGCTTTTAATTTTCAACTGATTTTCTCCACAGCACAAAGAACCGTCCCCTGTGTTATTTTAATGCTAATTTTTGTAAAATTATATATTGATTGTATAAATTCAATCTATCTTTTTCACTAAGATTAATATTCATTATTTTACCTCCTTTTACTTTAGTCCAAAAACGAAACATAATATATATAACAATTGGCGCTAAATATAAAATCACATGCCATATTCTATGGATTAAAATATTTAATTTTTGTACAGCAGGATTAATTTCCGCAAGATATATTTTAATTTCTTCTTGAATCAAAGCAAAAGACTCTTCACTCTGTTGAGTTAAAGCCTCCTGTTTATCTACTTCTAAGCATCCATTTTTGGGATTTATATTATATGATTTACATAAATTAAGAACTGCATAGTAAAAATCTAAATCATCTCGATATTCAACACTATCAATCAGATCTTCATATTCTATTTTAATTTCATCAAATTTTTTAGATTTATCTTCTTCATTATTTATTTCGTTAACATCTGCTAATTTGCGTTTCAGTTTTTTTATTTTGCTAAGAGCATTTTCAACTACGCGAACTCTTTCAGAGTATCTAGAATTGCTGTTAATAATAGAATATATTAACACAATAACTGAAAGCACAATATTAAAAAAATCTACTAAATTATTGCAAAAATAATTAGGAAAAAATTTTAAAGAAAGTGAATAAACTATAATCATAATACTATAATAAATCAATACAAAACTTGCACGTTTATTAGCTTTAGAAAGTCTTTTCAACTGATGTGTAAAAACCAATTGTTTTTTCTTAATCATTCGATAATATTTTTCAGAATCATATTTTTTCATAAAATTTAAATTCCTTTCTTATACAAATAAACATTTTTAGAATATGTTTTCCTATAACGCATTATTTTAACTTTAATAATATGCCTTTTTCAAAAACAAAAACACCTACCGCTTTTTTATATAATAGAACGCTACCTATTATATAAAACGAAAGTGGTAAGTGTTTTGTGACATAATTCGACATTTTCTGATTATTATATATTAGTCTCTACAATTTTTTTAGAAATACCTGTTAAACGGCTGATTTGCCTGATAGACATCCCCTCAGAAAATAATCTTTTAATATATAGATTCCTTTTTGATTTTTCAAGGGTTTGAAATTCTGCAATATTACTGCATTTTGTAACCTTTCGGATAATTTCCTTTGCTTCTTCGTCGGTGAGCCGAAAACCGTCTTCTATTTCTAAACAATTATCGAAGTTTTCTTCATTGTGAAAATCTATGAATTGTTGTTTGGTAATAAAGGAATAAACAAACTCTGTATCAACAAACTGAGGATTATTCAAATATTCATTCATACTGCTGTATTTGTAATCCTTAGCATTTTTACATAATCCTGCTTTCATTGGATTTTGATGTATGTATCGCAAAACCGTCAAAAAATAAGAATCATCTTCAACAGGCTCACTTTTAAACCTATCCTGAAACAAATGTCCTGTTCGATGATATTTCCAATTATACCAATACACATAACTGCCGGCAATTCTCTTAAAAATCAAAGTCAAATCTTCTTTGTCTTCTTTTAATAAAATGTGCAAATGATTTCCCATAAGACAGTATGCATATATTGAATAACCGCATTGTTCCTTATATTTTGATAAAGTCTCTATAAAATGCAGATTATCTTCTTCGTCTTCAAATATTTGCTGTCGGTTAATACCTCGAAGCATTATATGATATATTCCGCTGTTGCTTTTCTTTCTAGCCGATCTGGGCATTTCTATCACCCTATTTAAAATTAACATATCAAGTCGAAAATGTCAAGAAAAAAGGAGACAAGAGAACCGTCCCCTTGTCCCCCTTTAGAACCGTCCCTCTGTCTCCCACCCTTGTCCCCGCCCTTGTCCCCGTTATTTTAGTCAATCACAGAACCGTCCCCTGATTGTCCTGATTGCTGTGATTGTATCCACAATTTGTTTTTTATTATTAGAGAAACATCTTCATTTTTTCTAACAAAAAGAGAACATTTACCATTATGAATTATAGATGTAAAAAAAACCGAACCATCATCTCGATAAAAAGTAATATCTTCCGGATTATCATAACCCCAACCATTAATCCAAGAAAAAATATTATCAGTTGTATTAAGCAAAACTTCAAGTAATTCCGAACATGTTTGATAATATTTAATCAAAACATTATTATCATAATGATTGAATTTGTATATTATATTTTCACTTTTTTCTATTTGAAATTTTTCAATTTTTTTTAGTAATTTTGAATTATTATTTGTAATAATTAAAGACATCGTTTTACAATATTTAAAACAAATCTCTAGTAGAACTTTATAATCTTCATTACAAATATTATATTCAGCCATACCTGAGGAATCTGTATCATAAAAATTATATATTAACATATTTTTCACCCTACATTTCCATACCACACATGAAAATGCTTATATTTATCAAATAAAATAAAATCATAAACATGATAATGAGACAGAGGGACGGTTCTATCGTCTCTTTTTTTAAATCGAACGGAGGAGACAAGAGAACCGTCCCCTTGTCTCCCCTTCACTTTTACCGCTGATCTGTGTCATCATACACTTCAACCGAAAACATATCAGCTATAAAATTTTCAACTTTATCTGAATCTTTTGGAGAAGTATAAATTGTATATGCTTTATCATCATACATAACCATTCGATAATAATACGTGATACCTTTTACACCAGAAAAATTGATATTATCATCACTATTATTACCAGTAAAATTTTTGAAATATTCTTTGCAAATATCAGAATCTATAAATTGGTAAGCAAATATTCTAAATTCAAAATCCTCAGCAACGTATTTACAAGCAAAAAATTCTTTATACTGTAAACCTTTTAAATATTTATCTTCACTTGGAGATTCATAAATCTCTATCTTTGCATCTTCAGCTTTATAAGTAATAATATTTTGACATTCAGATATATCAGCAAAAATATATACTTTTATTCCTAAACCCGCACATGCAGATAAAGAAAAAACTATCAATATCAAGGCTACTGCATTTTTTAGAATACGCATATCACACCTCCTTATCTACAAACTCATTATTCTAGCTTGCTGTACAAGTTGCATTAATTGCACCTACCATTGATAATGCACCAACTGCATAAGGCCACACAACTATTGCTGTTGCTACAGCAATAGCTGTTGGAAAAGTTCGTATATATCCATGAGTGTACGCACCTGAAGTTCTTTTTTGAAAATCAACACCACTTTTATAAGTATAACCACATTTATTATATCCCGCAATAAATTCAAGAGAAGAATTTTTACCTGAAATCGTCGTTGATATTTCAAAAGGATTGAATTCATAATTAAATCCTCCTCCAGCAATATTAATCTGTCCTCCAACTTTATATTCATTAATCCTCCACCAGGTTGAAGCGTTTTTTACATAAACAGAAACTAATTTACAAACATCACCTGAAATAACTTTTTCTGAATATCCACCGTCCTCTATACCTGCAATTAATGTTTTAAATGATAATGCTTTATACTCTTGTGCTTGGACAATTCCTGCTCCAAAATTGTTTTTTGCAAAACTTTTTATTCCATTCCAAGCTTTTGATATTAAATTTCCAACTTTTTTCCAAGATTGCCCTGTATAATCAACATTATTCACCGCATTATTCCCACAATAAGCAAACATATTATAGCCTAATATACCTTGCCCAGTGGAAAGCAACCCATCCGCATTAATAAACCTCTGCACAACAGGGTCATAATAACGGCTTTGGAGATAGTAGAATCCCGTCTCAGCGTCGAAATAATACCCTCTGTATCTAAGCGGATTTTTCTGCCCGATAGTATCTGCAAGCGTTCCTGTTATAGAAATCAGTTCACCCCATACATTATAGTTATATTCTACCACCTGAGTGCCTGTGCTGTCAAGTATGCCTATAACGTCTCCCTGAGCATTGAAGATATAATAATATTCTCCGCTGGCTACACCGTTTTCATACACTAAGAAACCGTATGCCAGACCGTTTTCGTCATAGAGGAAAATAATATGCTCGCTTCCTGTTTTCTGACCTTGAAGCATACCGTTAAGCCAGTAATATTCGGTTGTAATGCCGTTTACTGTTTTGCTCGTTCTAAGACCGTTTATGTCATAAGTATAAGCAATATTTTCCTCGCCCTTAGTAATACTTGCGAGCTTTCTGCCGTCAGCCCAAGTAAAAGACATACCGTCGCGGTAGGTTAATGGATTGCCGATATTATCGTATGTAAAACCAGTACCATTAAAGTTAGTTAATAAATCTTTCCACTCGCTGTCGCCATAGGTATAGGTTTTAATAACCTCGTCATTTAATGTTACGCTTAAAATATTACCGCCGTTATCGTAGGTATAGGTATATACATCGTCAACCTCACC
>JAFSIV010000012.1 GCA_017439585.1 Clostridia bacterium
GACTTTTCTCTTGATTTCTCTCGAGAATTGTCGGGTCCTTATTTCTTCGTTGTTTAATTTTCAAGGTCCGTTTTTTGCGCCCCTCGTTTAGAGCGCCTGATTATAATACCACACACCTTCCCTTTTGTCAACACTTTTTTTAAACTTTTTTTAAAATTTTTTTCATTATTTTCTAAGCCACAATATATTGGGTTTTACTACATATCAAAAACACATTTTCACCTCTGAGATTTCCTTATTATGTATATGTATATATAGTGTTTTTTCGTATATATAATATATATGTATAATAAAAAAACGAAAAAATCAAATTCCAACCACACTAATTACAAGTTTTCTTTTTAACTATTTTTAAAAAAGCATTGACTTTTTCAGGTTTTATATATATAATTAATAGGCTGTCTTACTAATTCAGTATACATATATAATGCTTCGAGGCGTGGCTCAGTTTGGTAGAGCGCTGCGTTCGGGACGCAGAGGCCGCAGGTTCAAATCCTGTCGCCTCGACCAAAAATCCGTGTTTCCCATAGGGGAAACACGGATTTTTTATGCTTTATTTTTTTGTTAATGTGTAGTAATTTTTACTCTGGCAAAACCTCAAGCTTTCGACAAGTATTCTTCGGCATAATGTACCGCTACTGCGCCATCTGATACCGCTGTTACCACCTGACGAAGAACCTTTGTACGAACATCGCCAATCGCATATACTCCGTCAACATTTGTTCTTGTAGATTCATCAGCAACTACATATCCGTTTTCATCAAGTATAACCGCATCTTTTAAAAATTCAGTAGCAGGCTTTCTTCCGATACTTATGAAAATACCGTCACAAGCAAGTTCTCTAAAAGTACCGTCGGTTACACTCTTTACTTTCACACCACTCACTCTGTTATCTGCTATAAACTGCGCAACCGTACTGTTCCAGATAAATTCTATGTTTTCCGCTTTAAAAAGCGGTTCTTGATAGATTTTAGTCGCTCTCAAACTGTCTCTTCGGTGCACCACATATACCTTTTTGGCAAGTCTTGAAAGGTAAAGCGCATCTGACACGGCGGAATTTCCGCCACCCACAACCACCACAGTCTTATCTTTATAAAATCTTCCATCACAATGAGCGCAATAATGAACTCCTTTGCCTATTAGCTTCTCTTCGTTTTCAACTCCAAGCTCACGCGGATTGGCGCCGCTCGAAATAATAACTGTTTTACCGTAGAAAACGCCGCCCGCAGTCTTGACCTTCTTTTCTTGCCCAGAAAAGTCCACATCCAACACTTCGTCATATTCGGTCTTAGCACCAAAGCGTTCTGCACTTTGTTGCATTTTTATACCGAGAGTAAAACCGTCTATACCTTCCTCAAATCCGGGATAATTATCTATATCACCGGTAAGCGTCATTTGTCCTCCCGCTGACATTCTTTCAAGCAAAACCGTATCAAAGCCGGCGCGTGCGGCATATAAAGCTGCGGTATAACCTGCGGGGCCGCCGCCGATAATAATTATATCATAAATATGCATTGCCTTTTAACCCTCAATCATAGCAAGAATCTGTTGCTTTGTCTTTGCACCTACTGATTGATTGACAATTTTACCGTCTTTTATTACCACCAGCATCGGAATACTCGAAACCCCAAATTCCTGCGCTAATTCGGGCTCATTGTCCACATTAATTTTCCCCACAAGATAATTAGGATTTTCTTCTGCTATTGCCTGCACAAAAGGCGCAACCATACGACAAGGACCGCACCAATCGGCATAGAAATCAAGTAAAATTGTTTTTTCACTGTTTATAATTTCATTAAAATTATCTCTGTTTAAGTTAACTACTGACATAGTTTTCCATTCCTTTCTTATTATCATACAAATTAACCTATTTGCATTGTATTTTATAGGATAAAACCAATCTTCACGATTATACTTTTGAAATACTTATTGTGCTAAATAAAAATAATCAATATGCTTTTATTTTATGTTAATTATAAAAGATCAGAAACATCTACATACTCGTGATTAACCGATACCACTCCATTTTCGTTTACGGCAACCACCGTTCCGCCGTTAATTTCAGGTTCCCAATAACTGCCGCAACCTGTTTTTGTTCCAAAAATAAAGCGCACACCGTTATATTTTACAACCCAATTATTAACATGATTATGGCCGCAAATAATATTTTTGGTTGAACCCAAATTGCATATTAAATCAAATGCGCCCTCGTCTTCGGGATAAGCACTTATCGGCTCATGCAGAACACCATAAGAATCTTCATATCCTGCATTCCATATATTAGTGCCATAGCTATCGCTAAGCTTAACCGATTTATCAGGCTGAGGATTTTTAAATGCTGATTTTGCCGCCTGAATATAAGCATTTATTGGGATATGAGTAATAAGTATACTTTCATTGCAGCCTATTTCTTTAAGCTCTAAAACTCGTTTTTCATACCAATTAAGCTGTTCGGCGGTCAGCTTTCCCCAGGCTTGATTTATTCCACAGCTATTCTCCTTATATGGCACTCTATCGTGAGTATCCATTAAAAATATGGCTTCGGAATTCTTACCATTTTTCTCAATGAGAATAACAACATTGCTGTTTCCAAGAGATTGGTCGCACTTTTCGAAAACAAAAAAATCATGCTTCATATACTCATCTATAACCTTTTGCATAGGCTCATCACCGTCTTGGTTATCGTGATTACCAAAGCAACAGGTCCAAGGAATTTTAAAGGAATCGAAATAATCGGCAAATTTTTTATATGAAGCAAAATCATCCGCATAGGACAAATCGCCGCTTAAAGTAATCAAATCGGGTGATACCCGTTCTATCAAGGTTTCAACCGTTTTCCTGAATATCTTTCCAGTCTGATTGTTTTCATCCCACTCCTCAATTTTCAGCTGAGGGTCGGTTAGATTTAAAAGACGAAAATCCCGTTTGCTGTTATTTATAAGCTTAATCATAATCAATTACTCCGTTATATAGCTTTTTTATTTTAAAAATACTCCATTTTGAACAAACGAATATTCGTCTGTCCATTTGGGATTCATTCCATCTCCCCAACTCCAAATATTTGTTTTATGGAAGAAGTAAAAAGGTAATGCGGTATAGGTTTCGCCCTCTTTAAGATGGAAGGGACCAAGCAGATTTCTGAGACTTCCCGTTAAGGTTATCTTAATCTCATTTTCACCCTCACGAACAAATTCAGATATATCAATGCTATATGGCTTCCACATTATTTTGCCGGCATCTGTACCGTTAACCTCTATATCGGTTATGATACTAGGCAATTTATCAAAGCAAATAACCGCATTTCGAGCTTCATTTTCCGATAAAATAATCTTTTTACAAAGTGTTATACTTCCTGCAAAGAAAGGATATCCCTGGATTTCAAGCGCACCTGTTTTAACAACCTCAGGCGCTTTATCAAGATAAAATCTGCCCTTAGTTTTTACGGCGCTTCGCTCGATGAATTCAAATTCGTTTTCCGCGAAAACTCCGAAATCACCCTTTAAATATACCGCTTCAATTTCCATATCGTATGTAAGACTATTTTTTATAGATTCAAAATGTTTTATCTTATTAAGCATCTCATAAACTGCTTCGGTCTGCTCAAAATCGCAAGACAGGCATATCTCATTTTCGCCCTTTTTAAGATATTTATAAATATCAATAGTTTTAAAGCAAGCGTCGTGGCAGTAGCCGGTAATATTCTTTTCAAGCTTACGGTTATTTACGAAAATATCAAAAATTTCAGGTGTTTCGAGCATTAATTCTAAGCTACTGAATGCAAGCTCTTTAATATTAATATGGAAAATGATTTTAGCATTTACCTTTTTGCCATAAGAACAAAGCAACTCTTGAACATCGCTTACAGGCATATTTTTAGAAATCATTTCTCCGTTTACAATCAAATCGCAGAAATCAAGGGTTATAGAATTTTTATCCGAACCCGAAACCTGCCAATTGCCCTTTAATTTATCCGAAACAGAAATTTCATTTTGTTTTTTCAAAGGCTTAGCTGGTGTATTTTCTTCTTTTTCATAAACAAAGAATATAACACTTGCATTTGAGGGGATTTTAGCTTTAATTTCAATAGTATCACCGCAATTTTCAAAGCAAGCAGTCATTATATCTCCGCTTATTGCATCAAAAATCTTTGCGCTTTTCCCCTTAGCATTAAGGGTTATTTTGTTCTCTTTATCGCCGAAATTGCAAATATAATACATTTTCATTTGATTTTCGCTAAAATGCCTTACAGTAGAACGAATAAACTCGCTTTGCGATTTGTCCTCAATTTCAAGCGAAACCAAACGGCAGCTTTCGGGTATACTATCGGCTATATTCTCGTTATTTGTTATAATGCATTTCTTTGCAAATTCTATAACCTTATCGGTTTTAATGCCGTTTATATATTCCGGAATTTCCTCTGTGAAAATAACCGTTCCGCCCTGATTTTTAAATTCACATAGCATATCAAAGGTGTTTTGGTCAAGGCATTTTGCAGGAGGAACAACAACTGCCGAATAGCTTTGGGTTCCTATATTAAACCTTCCGTTTGTAATACTACCATAACGCTTAATAATTCTGCTCTCGCCCAAATGGTATTGAAGCTGCGCATCCTCTAATTCATTCATAACTCCTGTTAGCTTTTTAGCATAACTGTCAGTCTCGGTTCGGTTATCGGTTAAAAGCCAACCGCTTTCGATTGTATGAAGCACTAAAATATTGAAATTAACCTCGCCCTCGGCTAAAATCCACCCGATACGGCTTACCATATCGTTAAATATTTTATAATCCTTCCACCAAGGTTGATGACGATATAGCGAGGCAGGATAATCGCGCTTACGGATTCCCCTCAAAGAATAACCCTCAAGGTGCTGACATAAAAGGTTAACACCATGCACCATCTGATGCTCATAAAGTCGTCTCAAATCCTCAAAGCTCACATTCCAACCGCAAGCCGCAAAGGTTTCGGATAAAATTTGTTTTTTGCCAAGCTGATTGCAGACAGAAGTGAGCTGCATTTCGGTCTGAACAGAGGGCATACCGCGGCACAGATGGTCCATACCGGGAATATCCATAAATTCATACATTGGCATACAGCATCCGTTTGCTAAAATATGCTCATAGTAATCCTCTTCTAGTACCGCATGACCTGTAAGCTCAGAACCGTTTTCCTTACACCATTTTCCGATAGTTCCCATAAAGCTATCGGTGAAAAGGTCGCGCACCAGCCTCCAATATTTGAACCTGAATTCCTCAAAACCGTCAATTCTGTAAAAAAGCTTCGGCAAATGCTCTCTAATCTTCTCGCCGTATATTTTTTCATACTCTTTTTCAATATTAAACGACCACGGAATACCGTTTCTTGAAGCCTGCGGCTCATCAGTAAAAAAGCCTTTCATCTTTTTAAAGCTGTCGCCTAATGTTTCGCGGTATTTTTCATGGGTGGATTTTAAAAACTCACCTATAACCTCAGGGTTCATCGTGTCAACATAAAACGGATTTACATCAAAATAGCAACGGTAAATTTTGCCTTCTATCCTAACATTTGCTAATGTAAACTCGTCCTCTACGGGAGCTTCAACCAATTTGCATCTTAAATATTTTTGCTGATATTTAAGACCTAAGCCGTTTACTGCGCCGTTACCGAAGCCGCTCGGCCAACCGTTTTCATCATAACCCCAGGCAAGCATATCTAATGCATCGCCCTCATCTAATGAGGCAGCAATATTTTGAAACCATTCGTCCGACAGGTATTCTGTTTGAAGTCCGCCCCTTGCGTGCATAAAAAATCCGCCAAGACCAGCTTCTTCCATCTGCTTTATTTGTTTTTTTGTTTCCTTCACATCTAGTTTTTCGTTCCAGGACCAAAACGGTGCTGGACGATACTTTTTAGGCGGATTTTTAAGTATTTTTTCAAAATCGGTCATTCTGATTACTCCCTAGGGTATTTTAATGATTATTTTTTAAAGCGTAAAGTTTTAATTTCAAACGGTTTAAAGCTAAGCTTAATACTGTTATTTTTAATCTCGATAGGCTCATCATTATATTCGAGCATATCGGTTTTGAAAACGGATTTTATAGCCTTGCTAAATGCCAAATTGCAAAGAGTGTAAGAGCCCTCAGTTTCATAAATTCGGGCAATAAAGCCATTTTTGTCCTCAGCAGGCTTAACCGTTTCGATAATAACATTATCGGCAGAAACATTTAAAAACGAGCCGCAATTTTCTAAATCTGCCAAGCCATCAAACGCAAGCACAGGGTAATTTAACTCATAAGCCGGTTTTATAACCGATTCGGTGCTAAATCCTGTTTCATGAACAAGCAAAGAATATGTAAACCTATGAACCCCCTTATCTCCTCTCGGGTCAGGACGCCATCCACCCTTATGCAAGGTTAAACGCATATCATTTCCGTCTACCGATATACCATACTTACAGTCATTAAGAATTGCAACGCCGAATCTTGTATCCGAAAGGTCGGTCCACTTATGGTTGCAAACCTCGAACTGCGTTTTATCGGTCGGGTAGTTTTCGTGAGTAGGTCTTTTAATATTACCAAACTGGGTTTCAAACCTAGCCACATCTGATAAAACATTAACCTTAAAACCAACCTTTAATAATGAGTGAGTGCTATTCCAGTTGACTTCCGATTCGAAATCTATACGGGGATTATCTGAATAGAAAACAATATCCTGAGAAAGCTCAGAATCCGCGAACTTATATTTAACGCGAATTCGAAGCTGCAACGCACCAATAGACACAATCTCACTCGAAACAAAATCGAGTACGGGATACATTTTTTGAGATTGGTCATAATCTATATCCCAGTTATCCCAAACCTGAGGAATATCCTCACCGAAATATAGGGTATTTAGCGGAATATTTTTATCCGATACAACCTCTAAGCCACGCTTCGTTTTATACGACACAAATCGTCCCTTTTCAATAACAATATCTGCGAACGGAGTACTGATTTGGTTACCATCAACCTTAAAAGGACACTTCGCCTCTTTTGCCTCTCCCGATTTAATGGTAGAAACCGAGAATGCAGGCAAAGTAATACCTGAAACCGCAGTACACTTATCACCATAAATATCAGTATATTCCTGAACAATAGTGTTTTCGGGTATAAAGTCGGTATTTTTTAGTATAATCTGATCTTTTCTCTCGAAAGACAAGGTATTACATATACTTTTTACTAACTTTTCGCCGTTAAACAAACTCTCTATACCGCTTTCAACCTCGTCTATTGCCTTTTTATTCTCATAAATTGCAACATCATGAGCATCGGCAATACAGGTTCCCGGCAAAATATCGTGGAACTGATTTAAAAGTAAAGTTTTAAGGGTTCTGCTGCGCAATTCTTCATCGGTATTATCGGTCATAACCGATAAAAGCTCGTAATTATGTATAGCCTTTTCAAGCAAACGGTTAGTTCTCTTTATTTCGTGCAGTTGAGTTAAAGTTCCTCTATGAAGTTCAAGATAAAGCTCACCTGTAAAAACAGGTAAATTCTTTGAGGTCTCTTCTAAACGCTTCATAAATTTACTTACAGTAGTGCTTTCGAGCTTCGGCATTCCCGCCATATCTTTAACAATCTTTTCGGTTTCAAGCATAGAATAGCTAGGTCCACCACCGCCATCGCCATATCCATAAGACAAAAGCTTCATATTTGCCGATTCGGGATGTTTTATAGAATAAAGGGCTTTATTCTTAACATCGCATATATCAGGCCAAGCAAATGTTATATTAAAATGGGTTAATACCTCAGTACCGTCTATACCTCTCCAAACAAATGAATCATGCGGAAAAGTATTTGCCTCGTTCCAGGAAAGCTTGGTTGTTAAGAAATATTTAATACCGCATCCTTTCAAAATCTGAGGAATCGCCGCAGAATAACCGAAAGTATCGGGTTGCCAGAAACAGTCTGCCATATAACTCAGGTTTTCTTTTGTATATCTTTGTCCTATAAGGAATTGCCTTATAATATACTCGCCCGCAGGGATATTATTATCACATTCAACAAAGGCACCGCCGTTTGGCTCCCATCTGCCCTCGGCGGTTCTCTTTTTTATGTTCTCATATATATCAGGATAATATTTTTTCATCCAGTCGATATAAACAACCGAGCTTTGAATAAAGTGATAATCGGGATAAATCTCCATAAGTCTTAAAGCGTTTGAAAAGGTTCTTGCCGCCTTATGAAGCGTTTCGCGCACGGGCCACAACCAAGCAGTATCAAGATGGCTATGACCTATAAGTCCAACATAACCGAGTTCTTCACCCTCTTGACTTTTCCTGTCTGTAACGCTCTTTAATATTTCGTTTGCTTTTTTAAGAGACGGATGCCAGTCGAAATCAACCTCCTCAGGTTGAAGCGGCAAAATTTTAAAAAGCTCACAAAAAGCATTTGCAGCCGCCGAATAACTGGCAGTATTTTCGCCATAACAGTCTAAAATCTGTTTTACTATTCTATGTAGATTTAAAAATTCTGCAACCGTTTCATCGCACTCAACTATATCCAATGAATTAAATGTATGAACAAAATTTGCAGGATAAAAACTCCATTTATCAACCTCGCCGTTTTCATAAGGTCTGGTGCCTAACACCCTATGTCCCGCATAACACTCAACAGCAATCTCAAAGGTTTCTCCGCCTTTTGCATTAAGAGTTAAGGGCTGAACCTCGTGAAGACGAAAATCAGAGGGAATATCAGGGCAAACATCGAAAATTCCCGACGCTTTACCGTTTAAAAACAATAATCCCTCAACAAGACCTACATTTGGTCTTAAAAGTAATTTTTTGCCCTCAAATTCATTAGGAACAGTATACTTTGAGCGAACCCAGGCATAGCCAAATTCTTCGCCCCATTTATCACCTGAATTTACCTTTTTCCAATTACCTTCGGGCATTGCCACCTGAAACTTTGCGCGAGCCTCAGGAGTGTTTTCAGGTGCAGGTATTTCGGATATTTCACAAGGAAGCTCTGTTACCTTATTATATAAAAATTTTCTATATTCCCAGAATAATCTTTTAACCTTTTCAATGGTTTTTTGAGTATAAGTTTCCAAAAATACTTCCTCCTTTTATTAATTTTCAAAGAAATATTTTTCGATTTCTGCGCAGAGATAATGATATATCGGCAAGTGCAGTTCCTGAATTTTATAGGTTTCAGTTTCAGGGGCGCATATACAAACATCTGCAATTTCTTTAAGTTTTCCGCCGCTTTGCCCTGTTAAAGCTATAACCTTAATGCCGAGAGCTTTACCAACAACCGCCGCCGCATATACATTTTTCGAGTTACCCGATGTGCTTATGCAAAAAAGAATATCCCCTTTTGAAGCTAACCCCATTAACTGTTGGGCATATAAAAGCTCGGGGTTTACATCGTTGCAAAAAGCCGTATTCAAAGCCGACTGCGCGGTTAAAGATATTGCAGGCAAAGCCCCTTGCAACTCGTCAAGCCACTGTAAGTTTATATAATCGGCATTGCTTATCATTTCTCTCTTTTTTTCTTCCGTTAAGCTTCTTTTGCTCATAAAGCCCTTCATTAGCTCACCAACAATATGGTCGCAATCAGCTGAGGAGCCTCCGTTTCCGCAGAGCAAAAGCTTGCCGCCTTTTTTATATGATTCTATAAGTATATTTGCCGTCTTTTCTATATCTTCTTTGCAAGATACTAAATTAGGATAGCGTTTTAATAATTCTTTCATTTTTAATCCCCCAATAATGCAACCCCTATTGCAGCATAATCGCCGATTTGCTCGCCGAGAGTTGCCGGAACAACCTCACAAACACTCGCAGAAATCGATAAACTTTCTCTATCTATTACCTCTTTTGCATATTCCCACAGTAAGTCTCTTGAACGGGTAAATATACTGCCGATTACTATTCTTTCAGGGTTTAGTATATCAATTATAACAGACAAGCCTTTACCGAGCTTTTCCCCGCAGGTCTTATAAACGGCTATTGCCGTTTCGTCGCCAAGCTCTGCGGCGTCCGCTATTGTTTTGGCATTTATTTCATCCTTCGCAAAAGCTGGTGTTATCCCATTCTCCATAGCCTTTTCGGCAAAGATTTTACCAAGCTTGGCAATACCACCGCCGCTGCAAAAGCCTTCAAAAGAGCCTTGCTTTCCGTATCCCTTAGGTCCATCGTCCTCCAAGCGAATATGTCCAACCTCGCCGGCATTATCGTTTGTTCCGCTATAAAGCTTTCCGTCTAGGATAAGTCCTGCACCAAGACCCGTTCCAAAGGTTAAAAACACGATATTTTTATAGCCCTTTCCCGCGCCAAATTTCCATTCGGCAACCGCGCAGGCATTAGCATCATTTTGAAGATTAACAGAAACACCGTAATGCTCTTTAATCTGGTCCACAATCGGCACATAATCCCAACCCACAAGATTTGGAGGACCTAAAATAACACCTTTTTTTGAATCCAAAGGTCCGCCACAGGATATTCCTATTTTTTCGGGCTTTTTATTCCCTAATATTTTATCTGCCAAGGCTATGAGCCTATCTATCATTTCACAAGGCTTAATTTTCAAATCCGTCTCGATTTTTTCCTTTTTTATAATCTCAATTTCGCCTTGATTTATTTCTGCTGTTACAACGGCGCATTTTGTTCCGCCAATATCAAAACCTAATATCATATTTTTATCCTTTGGTAAATATTTTTATATTTTAATAATACAATATATTTTCAAAAATTTAAAGTTTTTTATCAGATATTAATTAAAATATTTAAAATGGTCAGCCGAATCCAGACGGATAACGGCTGACCACCTCGTTGTTTAACCACGCTTTGAGCGTTTTTTCAAAATAATGAAGATTGTTTCGGCAGCAATAACCACAAGACCGATAACACTAAACAATACATATTTCAAAACATTTAATATTGTTTTTTCTTCTCCAATCGGTTTAATAATTGAGCTTAGAGGATTCTTTTCTCCAAGCGGAGCTTTCTTAAAGCTTGCAACCAATGTTATAGGAGCATTAACCGGAGCTTCCATATTATACTCGCCACCGTCTTCACTTAGCCATTTATCAAATTTGTATCCTGCTTTGGTTGGTATATCAAATATCTGCACAGCTTCGCCTGCAAAAACATTCAAGCGCTTATATAAAACACCGTCTACCATAAGCAAAACAGGATAGGTGCGTTTCTGGAACTTAGCCTTGAAAACAGTATCGAGATAAATACCATCCGTATCAAAGTTCCATTCCTCACCAAGCTCAGTAAACCAACCCATAAAGAGCTTATCGCCTTTATCTGCGAGTCTGCCATAGGATTTTACAGTGTTGCCTCTTAAAACCTTAACGGAGGATAACAGCTTATCACCATTATAGAACGATACTGTTTTATAAATATCGATATTGCGTAAAATACCCGTATTCGGCATACCCTGGAAGAATACATCCGAGCCTTCAATATTTGCTCTGTTATCAAATTCTTCGAAGATTAGCTCGCCGTTTATATAAACTGTTAGAACCTTAACGCCCTTGTAGCCCTTATTATTGAGTACACGAACGCCAATTTCAAACAAATACTCTTTTCCGCCGATAATATCGGTTTTCATATTTAAGGTCGGCAAACCGCCGTCAACACCGCTCGAATAAACATAAAGTGTATCGAATTTAGTGAAATACAGCTTTGCAAAATAGTTCTCATCCCACTTTGGTGAAAAGCTTATCTGCGGACCATTTTGCATATTTTCGGTCGGAATATAAATTGCTTTAAATACTCTGCCGCCTGTTTTAGCTGCTTTGTGGTAGGTATAATTTTTGGTATTTGTTGCGCTCACCTTTGAAACTTCAAAATCATTGTAAATACCTAAATCGCGCAGGCTGATTTCGTCATAGTCATCAAAGCTATAAGCCTCGAATAAAGCGGTAACATTCATATTTGCAGTAACTTTACCCTTGTATATTGCACCGTTTACAGTCCATCCTGCAAATACATGACCTGGTTTTTGAGGCTTCGGCAATTCGTCTAATGTTTTGCCAACTTCAACGCGGTAGGTAAGTATCTTGCCCTCAACATTTGCCTTAATAACCTTAACATTTGCAAAACGTGCATAAAGGCTCATATCTTTATATACGGGGTCTGCATTTTCATCCCAAAGCTTTCCACCCGACTTCTCGGTATACCAACCCGCAAAAGGAAGACCGTTTTTAGCCGAAGGCTCTTTAACCTTAGGCAATAAACCGCTGCGCTCAACCTTGTAAGTTCCCATAAGGGTATTTCCGTTATAGAACTTAACAGTTTTATAAACAGGCTTGTTTATAAGATAAGCTGAACCTGTTCCGCCATGGAAGAATATTAAATTCTCGCTAAGATCTGCCTTGCAGCCGATATATTGAACTAATAATTCTCCGTTTACGGTAACCTCAAATACCTTTTTGCCCTCATAGCCCTTGTTCTTCATAACGCGAACGGCAAATTCGATATTATACTGCTTGCCGGCTTCAAGGGATAACATTTTTGAAATATCAGGTCCTGAACCGAGCTTGCCGTTATAATAAATATGAGACATTGTATTAGTCTGGAACCATGCTCTAGCAAAACTGTTAACTTCCCAGTTATTAGTTAAAGCTACCTGAGGTCCGTCGCCATTGTTCATATTGCCAACGGGTTCAAGAATAAATTGAAGCAATCTGCCGCCGCTTTCTGCGGTTTTTTCGTATGTATAAACCGTATTAGTTTGATTTAAAATCTTATCCTCTTTAACACCTAAATCTTTAAGACTTATGGTATCATACGGCTCAAACTGAATGTTCTCAAACTTAGCGGTTAAGGTGATATCGCTGTTTGTATAACCGTTATATTTCTTGCTTCCATTATAGAAACCAACGAAAAGCTTACCCATAGCCTTTGGAGCCTCGGGCATAAAGTATACGCCGTCAAACGACTGATAGGTATACTTTTTACCTAAAACATCAACTGTAATAATGTTAGGCTTTTCATTAGGTGTTGCATTTTTATCAAGCAATATATCCTTAATAGAATTTAATGTTGCCTCAAAAATGCCAACATAACTAGTAAGGAAGTTCTGGATTGCAACCTGTAAATTTCCGCTACCATCACCGTACTCTTCGAGCATACGCTTATATGTTCCGTCCAACGTAAGATTTGGTTGGTAAGAATCAGCCGCTCTGAGACCTATTGCACTAAATGTAGTAAGCTCGTACTCAGGACGGATATCGTCATACGAAACACCCAAAAGTCCGTAGAGTAAGAATGCTAAGGTACCAGTTCTGTCAGCACCTGCAGAGCAGTGGAAATAGAAGGGATAATTATCTTTGTTCGCCAATTTCTCAAACATAGCCTTGTACTGGCTTATCTGATTGGAATTCATTGTGAATATTTCCTGATAAGCTGCGCCCTGTGTATAATGCACATTTGAATTGTTCTCATCCCAAGGGGTATAATCGTGCTCCATACCGCCTCTGAGTTCTATTTCGGATTTCATTCCTAAATACTCAAATACATAGCGAGCATCATCATCAAGATGAGATGTGTATTCATCAAGCGCGGCACCGCGATAAATAAGCTCATATTTAACCTTATCACCGTCTGCGTTTACCTGACCGCCCAAATCACGCATATTAATAACATTTCCTGCGGTAATGTAACGAACAGGAGTGTTTACAACAGTGAAGCTATCAACCGCACTGCATTTGCCGGTGCTATTTCCGCAAACAAACCAATAATAAGTTTTGCCCGGAACAAAGATACCAACCTCATTTGTAAGCGAGGTTTTTGTTGTTGTAACTATATAAGCATCTTCAAAGTCTTTGTTATCTGCAAAGTAAACAGTATATTTACTGTTTTTGCCGCTATCAGTCCACTTGAATGTTGTGTTTTGATAGTCTTGATAGCTTCTTTGCGCCGCAGAATAATATTGTTTAACAAACGTTGTTTGCTTAGAGGTCTCGGTTGATAGATAATCGTGTATCATATCAGTGTTAAGATAAATCTTAGTTTGCTCGGTTAATTTAACTGCCGAACTAGAAGACGGAACCTTAACAGTATAAACCGCATTAACAGTCATACTCTTGGTAAGACCGTTTACATTATGCTCCTCCCATTTTCCTGTTGCATTTTTGATTGCAGGAACGGCAGGTTCTTTACCGCTAACGGTTGGATTACTTAATACAAACGCAACCTTTTTAACAAGCTTGCCGTTCGCATAATAAGAAACAAAATACTCTTTCTCTTTATATTGAGCAATAAATGTTGTGTCTTCGGTTATTCTATCGGTTTCAAAGTTGAATATTTTGCCTGTGTTATCGTTCTTCCAACCAACAAAAGAATATTCAAAGCCTCCGTTTGAATAAGAAGGTGCAGCAGGTGGAGTTACGAGAGCGTTTTTACCTGTTGTTACGGTAGAAACTGTGCCACCATTAGCGTTTTTAAAGGTGGCTTTTACCGATTCGGTGGTAAATCTCGCATAAAGATTTATATTAGCGGTTAATTTAGTGTTTTTAAAATCGAATAATTTGCCGCCTGTTTTTGCGGTATACCAACCAATAAAGTATTGACCGCTCT
Source organism: Clostridia bacterium (assembly GCA_017439585.1). Taxonomy (GTDB): domain Bacteria; phylum Bacillota; class Clostridia; order Oscillospirales; family Acutalibacteraceae; genus UBA737. The sequence continues at coordinate 14,550 of JAFSIV010000012.1, forward strand.
TTTCAGGGTCGGCAGGTTGTTTTGCAGTAAAGCCTTTTTGAGCTAACTGGTCGAGATAAAGCTCATCGCCAACATAGTATTTGGCGCGAAGCTCATTGTATCCTAAAACCTGAATTTCTTCGATAGCTTCAACATAAACTTGTTTACCTGCCATTGGTCTTGATTCAGGATTAGCATAGAAAGAACTTACAATCTCGCCATCTATTTTTAGATATACATAATCTTTTCCTTGGTTAACACCGGAAGTAACACGAATTCTACCCTGCTCAAATGCATACCAAGTATTGCTTTCAAATTTATAACTTTTGGTTCCGCTTGTGCAGCCATCAATTTCCCAACCGAACATAATTTGACTCTTTTGACCGGCAGAGATATACGCACGGCAGAAACCGCAGTTACCGCCTATATCAACAACCATAACCGAGCCGTCCATAGCGGCATCGCCGAACTCACCTGTTTTAAGAACGTATTTAACAACGGTTGAATTTGTTGCTGAGGTGAGCGTAGCAGGATATGTATAACCTAAGAAATTATCGTGTTTTGTGTCTTTTGCAACACCGCCCGGAATAATATCACCAAGATTTACATAGTCGATATCGGTAACATATTCGTCAGGCTTAGCAAAACCTGAGAAGCCTTGCTTTGAAACACCGTCATTTACAAAATGAACAGTATAAGTTCTGGGGAATTTGTTGCCGTCATAAGCATCGTATCCGCCGGCTGCCTGATAATGTTTAGTATATTTTGAGGCTTTAACAACACCGTCTATTTTAAGGAACACATAATCCATGCCCATATTAGGACCTGCTGTAACGCGAAGTCTACCAAACTCAATATCGTGTTTACCGCTTGTGTATTGCTCATCAATCTTAACACGCAAATCAGTAAACGAGCCTTGGCCTGGGCAGAAATAAATAGCATCATCTCTGAACCATACCATGCAGTTAGCATTCCAATAGGTATCAAGAGCCAGTTTCCAGTCGATATCGCCGGTTACATTGGCATCCCAACCCATTTTAACGATAACTGAATATGTATCAGATTTTCCTTTATAGCTATATGAACCGCTTGAAACAGGAGTTTTATAATCAGTTCCTGCCAACCCCAAATCAGCGAGAGTAACTGTATCATATTTATCGGTAAATGCTTCGGGCTTAGAACGCATATCTTCACCTATGCTAATATTCTTAATTTTAGTGCCTGTGGGGAAGGTTGAAGCCACACGAATTCTTGTTATATCTTTTCCTATATGAGAATTGGTATGCGGAACGGTTGCCAAAGAAATCACATAATGATACCAACCGTCTTCAATGGGCTCAATCACCATACCAAATTGGTCTCCACCATATCTCAAATCAATATTAGACGAAACCTGTGTTGAGCTTTCATTATGTAATCTTATATAACGAGTACCGCTATCAGAGCTCGATATAAGCGTATTCAAATCGAATTCAAGCGTTTTACCCGATTCAAGATAATTCTCAACCTTTTCGGGCAGGTCATAATAATCGCCGCGGATAACATCTACTGCACCGTCCCCAACATTTGCAAACACACTTTGCAAGGGAACAATTAAATTAGCCAACATTATAACGCCAACCAATAGGCTTCCAATAATTTTTCTCGATTTCTTAAATTTCAACATAATTATTGCACTCACCTTTCAATATTTTATAGTTTATATTTCAAGGCATCTCAAAACAGACGCCGTATACTGTTTTAATAATAACAGTGGAATAAAGATAATAAAACTCATCTGCATTCCATTGGTATTATTAAAATAATTGATAATAGGTGCCTTTTGGGGCATTTCTGCCCCAAAAGGCTTAGGATTAGCGTAAAACACTATCCGTTAATAAGTTTAAGCATATCTAGCTACAAATTCATTAATAGCGGTATAATCAGTTGATCCGTTATGGAAGTAACTGTAAATAGCCTTTGCGCTTTCCTTAGCTGCGTAAGGTTCATGGTCTAAATCATCATATGCATAGAACAAACCGAAGTAAGTTTCAGATGGAGAAGCGCCCTTTTCTAACGATATATCTGCAACCTGATAGAAGATTACAGTGTCAATAAAGGTAAGCTCGCTATCTAACTTTTGAAGTGCCTTTTCGATGATAGCAGCAACATTTTCTTCACTGCGTGGTTCGCCATCTGAATGATAGGTAGACATACCTATCTCGGATAACCATACGCGGCTGCCGCCATCGTTATGAGCCTTAACTACATTGTAAGCTTCATTGATATATCCTGCCCACTCATTAATCTCTTTATTTGCGTTAGATTCAAAATTATCACCTAACCAGCTATCATCTTCAGTATAATCCGGATAAGCATGGAGGTTAACGATAGTGAAGTAGTTATCTACTCTGGTATCAGCAACAACATTATTTATCGGATGAGTACCGGATTCAATAGCCTTGTAGAACTCCTCGATGAAATCCTTTTCAATAACAACATTTGAACCAACAACGATTGAAGGAGATGTAACCTGATTTGCAGAATCAACTGATTTAACAGCTCTTGAAATATACCAGCAAAGGTCTGCCATAATAGCGGCTTTTTCCTTAACGGTAAACTTGAAGTTAGCCTGCTCATCAGAGGTTGAATCCCAAGCAACGCCGTATTTCTCAAATCTTGTACCCTTAGTGTTAATCTCATTGAAAGGCTCAAAGAACTTGATTTCGGGAACTTCTTCTGCCAATGCCTTAAATGCGGCTGCGTTTACTTCAAGCCAAGCAATATAGTTATCAGGATCAGAATTAGGATCCGGAACAGTTATATTATGGCACTTAGTAGGATCGCCGTAATTTGCAGGAAGAATAAATGAGTTGGTTACATAAAGAATATCATTGATACCCTTTGCTTTAAGTGCTGCAACCATTTCTTTGAACGTAGCCATATTATCTTCTCTAACAGCAACACCATTAGTTGCAGTTACATAATATAAATTATGAATAGGCTCACTTAAACGGTATGCGGTACCACCCATTGTAGCGGTAGCATCAGCTATATATTCTGCTGTTTTGCTTTCATCTTCAAGAAGATGCTCTTGGAGACCTAATGTAAGCTTGCCTGTCTTAGCATAGCTGTTAACAGGTGCTAAATATTTCTGAATAGCAATTAAGTCGAGAATATCGGTTTCGCCGTCGTTATTGAAATCAGCGATACCCTCAGGCAATTCGCTTAATTCTTCAACACCTAATAAAATTCTCTTAAGGTATACGAGGTCTAAGCCGTTGATAACGCCATCACCATCAAAGTCGCCCTTTGTACCCTCGGGAACGATAACGGGTTTCTTCTCTTTGTAAGCACTGATTTCGTTACCCTCACTGCCCCAATATGCGAAGAATATTTCGCCTGATTTAACATTGCAGCTTACATCGCCAGGTTTAGTTACGTAATTACCATCTGCATCAACTAAACTTGCATCAACATAATCCTCTGCTATGATAACATCATCAATCTTAATGTATACATAATATTTGCCCTTGTTAGGACCGTTTGCCACTTTAAGTCTTGCAAACTCAACATTATAAGACTGACCGGAAACCAAAACATAAGGCATATCTACCTCTGGACCATAAGCCGGTCTTAACCACATTCTGCCGTTAGGATAGTTTGCCGCTTCGCCAGGTGCAGATAACCAAGCGCCGAACATATAACCCATTGCATCATCAGCAGTCTTTTCAAAGGACATCTGGAATTTAGCAACAGAGCCTACTTCCCAATTATACTTAAAGATAACAGAGCCTGTTGGAGAAGTGCGGTCATATTTTAATGTAGTACCGCCGACCATATTCTTTGAGGTTCCAAGAGTATTTCCATTTGAATCCTTCAAATCTTCAAAGCCTATTTCGTCATAAGCCTCATATTCTTCAACAAATGGAACAGCACTAATCTTGTTGCCCTCACTGCCCCAGAATGCGAAGAAGATTTCGCCTGATTTAACATTGCAGTTAACATCGCCAGGGCCGGTAATATAATTACCATTAGCATCAACAACATCTGCATTTACATAATATTCAGAGATAAGCTCTCCATCTATCTTCATATAAACATAGTATTTACCTGCATTTTCGCCGGTTTTAACCTTAAGTCTTGCAAACTCCATATCATGTGTAGAGCCTGCTTCTAAAACATAAGGCATTTCAATCTTCGGTCCGTAAGCAGGGCCAACCCATAAACTACCGTTCGGGTATTCTGCATCTGCACCCGCAGCTTCTAACCAAGCGCCAAATCTGTAAGCCATTGAAGAATCGGAAGCCTTTTCAAATGACATTTGGAACTTAGGAACAGAGCCGATTGTCCAACGATATTTGAAAACAACAGAGCCTGTATCAGAAGTGCTCTTATACTTCAAGGTTGTGCCGCCTGCGAATACCTTCTCGCTACCTAATGCGCCACCGTTTGCATCGGTTAAATCATCATAACCGATTTCATCATATTCATAATATGGTGATTCGGGTTCTTCTGGCTCTTCAGGAACTTCGGGTTCTTCTACAGGAATTGAAGAAATGATGCCATCCGCAGTACCATTTACCATACGAATGATATTTGTCGGAGCCGGATTGGTTAATGCATCTGTATAATGAGCTTTGATAAGCTCGCCATTAACGGTAAGAGAAACATAGTATTTACCTTTATTTTTACCGTTCTTTACCAAAAGACGAGTAAATTCGATATCAAAAATCTCGCCGTTTTCTATAGGCTTATCTAACTGTTCGATACTGCTATTATTAGAACAGTCAAGATGCCATGCACCGTTTTCACCTGCTACTTTTCCACCACCAACATCGGTAAGGGGCGGTTTTGCAGCAAAGCCATATGGATGATTAGGCCAAGCGTCGTAATAAACAACAAGTGATGCTACTGTGCCTGCTGTCCAACGGAACTTCACTTTTGCAGAATATGATGGAGAAGTTGCTTTATATGTTATTTTTCTGTTAGCGCTTAAATCTATACCATTTGCAGGTAGCGAATTGTCATCTATACGGAAATCTTCATATGTTACTTCATCATATGCATCATATTCTTCTACATAAGGAGAAGGAGCAATAGTCTGAGTACCGCCACCCCAACTTGAGAAGTAAACTCTATTGGTCATGGTGAAAGGTGTATCAGATTTAGGATCGGAGTTAGAGGTGTAAACACCCTGCTTGCTAACCAAACTACCATCAATATAACATTCATCGATTAACTCATCATTTATCTTAAAGTATAAGTAATAATCGCCTTTGTTTTCACCATTTTTAACTTTAAGTCTTCCAAGCTCAAGATCGTAATCTTTACCAACTTCAAGAGGTGCCTTTAAGCCAACCTGTGCTCTGTAGCCAGTGCTTAACCAAATTTTACCGTTAGGATAATCTGTATTCGGTGGGGTCAACATAACACCAAATCTATAAGCAAATTTATCTTCTGTATCAAAACCTAAGTAGAAGTTTGTATTCTCTTTATATTCTTTCAAACGGAATTTTACAATAGCCGAACCGGTTTCAGAAGTTTTATTATATGTGTAGGTCTTGGAACCAACAGTGTAGCTATCGGTTGGAAGAGCACTACCATTTGCGTACATATCATAATATGTTACTTCATCATAAGCATAATATCTTGAATCCGGATCGGGGTCATAAGGAGTTGCAGAAATTTTGCAAGTATTATTGTCTGCAAAACCAAGGAAAATCTTATTACCTAAATAGTTAGCAGTATTTACATCATCTGCAGCTACATATTTTTCAAAGATAATTTCGCCATCTACCTTGAAGTAGGTATAATACTTACCTTTATTTTTACCGCTGGCCACCTTAAGTCTGGCAACTTCTAAATCGTAGTAATCGCCGGATGTAGGTTTGGGATTTAAAGCTACCGGAGAAGCCGCACCATCTGCTTTGTGTTGCCAATGGTTATCTTGTAAGAAATACGCAAAATTATTTTTGCTGCCCCATCCTTGCATGTGAATTTCAAATTTAGCCAATGTTTCCATTGTCCAACGTAATTTGAAAATTACAGAATGTGTTTTAGCTGCTTCTGTTGATTCAAAATATGAAACTGAGTTATTAGTTTTTGTTAATTGAATACCGCCAGGGGTAAGAGGATTATTACCTGTATCCAATAAATCTTCATATCCAATTACGTCGTATGCTTCATATTGCTCTGCGGGCTCAACATATTCGGAAATTACATCATCTCCGCCGTTGCCCCAACCGCCGAAACGGATTTCATTTGAAACCATGCAATCGTATCTGTTTCCTGAAGAATAACCACCGTCTTCAGCAGTATTAGAATAGCCTTCTTGAATAAGCTTGCCGTTTACCTTTAAGTAAACATAATATTGACCAACGATTTTGGGGTCGCCCTCTAAAACCTTTAAACGACCAAATTCAATATCAAAGGTATCGCCCTGCTTAACAGCAGTAGCCATCTTAACTTCAAGGTCAGATTTATTTGGTTTTAAGTGCCAAGAACCGTTAGGAGCAACTTGATCTGCTCTCTTAATCCAAACACCGAATGGGTGAGAAATGTTACCATTATCACCTACGTCAAATGAGAACTGATAACCCGGTTTTGAACCTGCGGTCCAACGATATTTGAGTATTGCAGATTTAGATGGTGAGGTTGCATCATAGGTAAAGGTATGACCGCCGCTAATAGTATAGCTATCACCTAATTTATTGCCGTTTTCTTTCAAATCAGCATAAGTGATTTCATCATACGCGTCATATACAGTTTCAGGAGCAGTACCTAACTCTGCATCCAAAGTTGAGAACTTAACCGAATGATAATCATAATCAGATAAATCATTTTCGTCTAATTCGATAACACCGTAGCCTCTTATAGCTTCGTCGCCATAGTTGAAATAGGTCATACCGGGAACAGCGGTAATTTGAATACCGTCATGATAACCTGTAAAATCATTTAAGTGGTCATGACCTGAAACAACACCTAAAACATTGCCCATTTCTTTAAGGGTTTGGAATTCGCCTGTGTTGTCGTCTGCATAGATAGTAGCCGGGAATTCGCCCGCTGTACCAACAACGCCTTCTTTTAATTCTAACTTATATTTCTTGCCGCCATATTCTTTTGAACCATTTGCATCCTCAACAAAGAGGTTATAGGTTTCAGGCATAGGAATATGCTGGAATACGATAGAGTTAACCCCTGCATCGTTGTTTGCTGCCATCCAAGCTAACTGGTCGGCATGAGGATTATCGTATCCGCTACCACCGTCTAACGGATTTTGATAAGAGTTAGAGTCAACCATCCAAAGATTGAATGCTAAATCATTGCCATTTGAAGAATAAATCGGAACCTTACATGTACCTGTTCCTGTGAGTTCGGGAACAGAATCTATAGTGCGGCAATCACCGATTGACTGCCAAACTCTTAATAACGCCTCTTTGTCAGCAACAGGAACACCTTCTGCACCTGATTGTGGATCGTGATTACCAAAAACGATTGAATACGGAACACCTGCTTCAACAACAGGTCCGAGTATTTGTTCAACTGTTTTTCTGTAATCAACCTCGGGGTCTTTTGTATTTATTTCGGTCATATCACCTGTAAATACAACGAGGTCGGGATTTTCGCGTTCTATTGCCTGTCTCATTATGTTAATAACTCTCTGATGAACAGGGTATTGATCTTGAACATCGGAAAAGATTACAATTTTAAACTTGCCGTCTTCACCGAATTTCAAGGGAGCTTGTTCTGCGCTTGCAGTAAAAGGAACTGCAAAGAACGATCCAAGCATAGCAAATGTTAAAACAAATGCTAATAGTTTCTTAAACTTTTTTCCCATAACTTTTTCTCCTTTTATAGAATTTTTTTGATTGCTTTGCAACAAAGCAATTGCCTTGGGACATGCAAATTTCATTTCTTCCTAAAATACCACCTTTCGCACTATATTTTTCCATCTCTCTTATTTTTAAGGGTAACAAGGGTTTACTTGCCGAACCCCGTAAATAACTAATTTTTTGCCTTAAAGCTTATTTCGGCATAAGCTCAGGGCAATATTTATAAAGCGGAGAAACATCATCCGTTTTATGAATATATTTATAGAACTCTAAGGTTGCAGGCTTAGGACAGCACGGCTTTTCAGGGTCGCCAAATGAAGTGAAGAAGCCGAAGTTATCCTCGCTCGCGTCAACCGAATAGCCTGAATAGTCGTTAAGCATATAGAACATAACTGCTTCTAAATAAGGCATTTTTTCATTATAAAGGTCTAGAAGCTTTACCATATTTTCACCGTTCATAATTTCTCTAGCTTCGTTTCCGTTATCGGTGAAGCCACACTCGGTTATAATAGCAGGTTTACCCGCATCATTATGGCGCTCGCAAGCCTTATAAAAGCTATCGCAATGCTCAAAATATTCTTCCAATGTTGTATCGTTCAAATACTTATGGAAATTAATAGAATCGAAATATTTATCGGGATTAGTCTCCGCAAAATCCTCACCGTAAGGGTGAGCACCCGATTCTATTGCTTCATAGATATAATCTAAAATCTCATGTCCTTCACCGTGGGTTGAGAAACCGGGTGTTGTAACAATAATTTCCGGATTTACCGCTTTAACCTCTTTATATATGTAATACTGCAAATCAGATATCATATGAGCTTTATCCATTATGCTGTATACATATCCATCGTCTGCGCCCCATTGATGTCCCTGCTTTGTGAAGATATTAGCGCCGGGAAGCTCAGGCTCGTTCATAGACTCAACATGGGTGATTTCAGGAAATTCCTTAACAATCATACCCCAAGCCTTTGCATAGAGCTTCACCCAACGGATATACATTTCCTTTTCAACCGCAGGGTCGGGAACAACACCCGAAGTGGTTACGGTATAACCGTAAGGATAAATCGGAGCATCACTTACCGCAACAAACTTCTTTATGCCTGCCGCGCTCATTTTTTCAATTACTTGGTGTATAAGCTTTTTTTGCCCCTCTTTGAAAACAGGGGTGTCTCCTTCTTCAACCTCAAACATTGAATCGAGCGGAGTGCTTAAACGGTAATACTCCATTCCTAAAACACCGGTCATATCTGCTATATTATCCAAAGTTGAGCTCGGGTCCATAACGGGACGAAGTTCAAATACATGCGCATTAATTCCGTATTTCAAAGGGGTTTCTCTCTTAGTAATTGCACCGCTATCAGTTTTACCCGAGTTATTATCACAACCGGCAACACAAAAAACGAGCAAAATCACTAAAAAAACAGCAATCAGTTTTTTCATTGCGCATTACCTCTTTTCTTCACAAATAGGGCGATAATAACACCTAAAAGCGCAAGAATAACAGCGCCCATTACTGAATATAAAACGATAAATAAGATTGGCATTCCGCCTTCCTTTTCGGAATTTGCCGAAACCTTATTTTTCTCTAGCTTCGAAACCCAGATATCAGTATCATTAGGGTCTTGCTCATAGCTTACAGCTTCTGCCTTACAGCTGTTATCAAGCGAATATACCGATATATTATCTATCAATGCATCCTCTGAAAGCCATTTTATAATGCCTTCGTTTACAGGGCTTGCAAATGTATATTCAACAATGGGAGAAGCAAATTTATCATTTGGCTCATATACTCCCTTTGCCGCAAGCGACAAAGCATCGTACTGCAAAATAAGCTGCATCTGAGTGTTTTTATAATCCGAAAGATTATATTTAGATACATCTAAAACGGTCTTTTTAGCACCGTCATTTATAGTTACTTTCTTTAAATCTTTTGAAAGAATAAGCGATTTATTATCCGCGAAGCTAACAACTAAATCTGCGTTTTGCTCTAAAATAGTGAAGTTTGCGATATAATATCTGTTCTTATCCTTGGTTGCAACGCTACCGCCTGAAAGCTTCATAGCCTTGTCTTCAACCTTGGCAGAACCGTTAATAACGAGCTTATCGGTTATTTTTTCGTTTTCAAAAGACTCTCTGAGGGCAATACTTGAATCCTCGGTTGCCTCAGGTGCAATATTTGTTAGCTTATAATTGAAAATATCAAAGGACAAGCCGCTAACACCGAAAATCGAAACATAACCCGCAGTATTAACATTAGGAATTACTGCTCGGCAGATACCAAGCTTAGAAATATCCTCGCTATCTTCCTTATAGTAAACATATACTGTTCGGTTCTTTGCAACCAACATAATGTTATACTTTGTTTCTTGGTCTTTATAGAAATGATAGCCTTCAACCTTTCTGGTTTTAGCACCATCATCAAATGTGCATAAATTTGCAACCATTTGAGTATACGGAGTAGAATCCCAACCGTAATATTCGAATTTTATGCTTGTTGAGTTATCTGAAATAGAAGCAAAAGAATCTTTGCCGAAGTTAATACCGAACCACTGACTGTTTGCGCCCTTAGATACCATTTTTATATCAAACTGCAATATAAAATCGGTATACTGCTTCTTAGGGGCAAAAGCACTGTATGAGCCTGCATTTTCAAAATAAAGCGAGGGCTCAGTGGTGAAGGCACCCTTTGGACGAAGCGAAACGCCCGGTCCTATATAATATGTACGGTCGCTAATGTAATACTCTTCAAAGCCGTCCTGAGTAAGCTTGATTCCGCCGAAATTATTGGATAAATCAGGCTCCGCGCAAGGCGCATAAGTATTTTTAATAACCTTAACTTCATTAAGCTTTACATCCGCCGCGCTCTTATCAGTGGAATAATTGCAAATTCCCCAGAAACCGTCATACTTTATATTATTAAAGGTAAATTTAACTCCGCCAACTGTGAAAATTATAGAATAATCACTATTAATCACCACTTCAAAGTCAACCGAAGTATCCTCTATATTAAGAACGCTAAGAGGAATTAAATTCTCTCCGTAATCGGATATTTTTCCGTTTTTAATTAAATTTACCGACGCAAATTTACTATCATAAGCGCTAACACCTAATATTGTGGCATTATCCAAAGTACCTGATTTTTTAGCACCAAGATAAAGACCAAAGGTGGAATTTTTACTGAGACTTGTTATCTCTGCCTCAAATGAAATCTCATAAGGCTTGCTTATTTTATCGCTGGAAACCAGCTCGCTCTTTGCAGTTATAATATCCCCCGCTTTTTTAAATTCAGGACCTGAATTACGGGAAATAAAGATTTCGTCTCTTGTAAATCTTGCCTCATTTATATGCCAGTTACTGTCTCCTACCGCCTCATCACCGTAGGTAAGGCTACTATTTTCAAAATTATCAGAAAAAGCTAAATGAGTTGGACTATCATAAACCTTGAAATTGCGAATATCAAACTGCTCGTTCATACCGCCCCACATACAGAAGTATCCGTTAGTATGCTCCATACGAACGAGTGTGCCATAATCGGTTGTAACAATAGGTTCACCGTTTTCAAGTATTTCAAAGGTTACTTTATAATCGTTTCCAGAGACCTTTTCAAGTGTTACGGCAAAATCGGTTGTTTTACCGACTGTTAGCGCATTATTAAGAGGGGTGTTTCCAAGCTGAGTCCAACTTTCCATACCGCCCATTTCATAAAGCGCCGTAACTCCTTTTGATACACACAAGTTGAAATCATAATAAGATGCGGTTGTTTTTTCATTTTCGCCGCCGAAGCCGCAATAAATAAAACCGTCATTAGTGCCTAGCATATCAATCGAATAAGTAAACCTGTTATAGTTTTTAAGCTTATACGCGGTAAGCACTAATGCAGAGCCGTAATGATATGCTCCTTCAAAGTGCATACTGTAAGAATCGGTTGCAACTTTTACGCTATCACCAGTAAAATTCGGTTCGAGTGAGCCTGAATAAAAATGTTCTTCCATAACGGTAGATTTGTTCTGACCGTCGGGCTCGCCCTTGATAACAACACCCTGCGCAAAAGCGGATGCCGTTGCCGAAAATATAATTACAGTACTCAGCAAAGCAGCTAAAACCGCTCTTGATAGTCTGAGAATTTTCATAATGTCATCCACCTTTCCTTAGAAATCAACATCAGGGGTAATCTTATCGGTAATCTTCTTAACCACGATTATAAGAACCGATACTATTACGGTTAAAATGAAGCCTATCGTAGAAATTAAAGGCATATCAGAGCTTTGAGCTTTCGGTGCCATAGTAAACATATACCAACCAACCGTATTATAAACGCTGCCCGGTCCCGTAGTGTTACCTGTAAGCAACATCGGTTGAATATAGAAAGCAGATACCGCCATAACCGAGTTGATTAAGAACACGCTTATAGTGGGCATTATTAGCGGAATATGAATCTGGAAAAGCTCGCGCCAGAAGCCGACACCGTCAAGCTTTGCCGACTCAATAACACTCTCAGGAATACGCGACATGGCAGATGCCATAAGTATAATGTTAATACCGGCACTCGCCCAAACGCAGAATATTGAAATTAACCACCAAATTGTATTAATAACAGCAGGGTCATTAAGGGTTGTTTCCCATCCGTTATAATTAAAACCTAACATTCGCAAAAACTCTGCCGCAGGACCTTGAAGCATACCGGGACTATATGTAAACATATAACGGTAGCAAAGTGTTTGAATAACGATAGATATCATTGTCGGAAGATAGAAAATCACACGGAATACCTTTTCGCCGCGAATATGCTTTGAAAAGGCATAACCAATGATTACCGCCAGAATAAGACAGGCTATATTAATTGGAAGCGCCCTGAATGCGTTAATAAACATATTCATGGTTTCGGGTCTCTCTTTAAATTGCCTGAACTGCTCAACAAAATTATCTATTCCCGCAAATTTATAGGTATTTGCGAAATAATCCCAATCCATAAAGGCAAGTGAGATAGTTTCAACATTTATGTAAAGCCAAAACACCAAAAAATGAAGCAACGGGACAATTAGCAAGGATGCAATAAAAAGGTTGCGTTTCAGATTTTTTCTCGGCCTTTTCACTATTTGGTTTCTTTTAGAATTAACCAATGCGCTATACCTCCAAATCGGTATAATATAATTTCTTTTTTTATTTTACTTCAGTCATACGGAACTTCTTAATATAATTATTAGTTGAAAGGTCAAAAGTTCTTCTAACTTCCTTCATAATCTCAGCACCGTCTGTTTTCTTCAACATATTCATAACAGTTGCAATGTTAACATCTGCGAAAACTATCGGGCTTTCATAAGTGTATATAAGCGAAACTGCAAAAGGACTTTCCTTATAAGCTTTAAGCGGGAAATCGTAAATCTTTGTGCTATTGTAATACACATCGAAAACGCTCGCGTTGTATTTAGTTAAAGAATCATCCTTAATTTCTCTTGCATCATAATTGAAAGGACGGATACCGCCGCTTGAACGAACGGTAAATTTCTTCAACTGGTCTTCGTTGCAAAGGAATACCAAAAATTCTTTTGCCAAATCCTTATGAGCTGCACCACTGGGTACGAACATAAAGTCATCATATGCGCAATATAGATACTTTTCGCTTTCATGTCCGTCAAGAGCGGGAATATTCATGAAACGAATATCTGAATCCTGCTTTCCGTCAGAATCACTGTCAAGAACACCTGTAAGTCTAGCTTCAGACTCACCGAAAGAACTTGCAAATGCGATTACAGGTCTTTCCTCGTTACGCTCTGCGTATAATGCACGGGTAAGCTCCTGAGTTGAGATAGTGTTAACAGCAGAAAGGCTGTTTTTATAAGAACCGGATTTTGTATCGATAACAAGCTTTTTGAAATTATCAAGCGAAGCGGCTATACCCTTTTGCTCAAAAACCTTGCTTGAAAAAGTCTGGTTAAGAGTGGTCTTTGAGGTGTTGCCAAAGTTCCAGAAATCATAGAAGCTTCCCTGACCTGCAACATTTGAATCATAAAGACCCTGATACTGAGCCCACCAGGTGAACATAAAGTAATAAACCTGCTCTAATGCTAATGCAGACCAACCAAACGGAACATATTTATGACCATCTTTGCTCTTATAAGCATTGATATCATCACAAAGTGCCAACCATTCGGTAAGATTTTTAGGAGGAGCAATCCATTTATTTGTGGACTTATCAACCGATTCGGCAGATACCGCAGCAGAAGATGTATGAGGAATTTTCTTTAATACATCATTGTTATATGCAAGAGACATAGGCATTGCGGTAAACGGAACAATCCAAGGATAAGAATCACCTGTTCCAACCTGTCTTTCAATATAACAGCGGCCAACTACCTCAGGGTCTATGTATTCCGAAATCTTAACATCGCCCTTTGAGGTTTTAACGGTGGAATCAAAAACGCTTTTAAGGTTTTCAACATAACCGTTTTGAACCCAGCTCTGCCAACGGTTTGAAGAGCCGATATACACGTCTGCAATATTTTTACCAGCAGTTAGATTGTTTTCTGCGCCACAGTCCATATCAGAAGAAGGAACAACCTGAATCTTAACTCCCTTTTCTTCTTCAAATTCCTTAGCGGCTTCCTCAATCCAATCATCGCCGTAAGCACCTGAATAGTATTTAACAACTAAATCATAATTCTTGCTATCGGCATCCGAACCGGATGAACCGCAAGCGGTCATACAAGCAAGAATAGCACCCACGAGTGCCACCGCCAAAAGTCTTCTAAAAATTTTCATACAAACATCTCCTTATAATATTTTTAAATTTATCCTTTAATACCGCCGCCCAAAGACACGGTCATAATTTTCTTTTGGAAAACAAAATATAAAATCAATGTGGGAATAAGCATCAAAACGATAGTTGCAAAGAGTTCGGGATAACTGTATCCTAAATCAATTTTATCGGATATCTCTTTAACACCAACGCCAAGTGTCGGGTGGGTTGGCAAGAACAGATAAGGTCCTGAGAAATCGTTCCAGGTTCCAATAAAGCCCATTACCCATTGCGCTGCAATAAGGTTTATTGCCTGAGGACATAAAATCTGTATGAATGTTCGCCAATATCCCGCGCCGTCCATCATTGCTGCTTCGCTATATGTATGTGATATATTTTTAAATACTGAATAATACATCAAAAATCCGAAGCCCGAAACACCGCAAGACATTACTATAAGACCTAAATGCTTATCAAATAATCCTATATCGTTAAGCAGCTTATAAACATACGGTGTTGTACCTGCAACCGAAACAAACATTGGCATAAGGAAAATAAAATAGAAAACATTTTTTAATTTATAATCAAAGCTTGCAATCGCATGCCCCGCGCAAAGCGAAAAGAAGGTTGATACCGTTGGTATACAAAGCGAAAGGAAAAGGCTGTTTGCAAACATTTCCAAAATATTGTTCTCGCCGGTAAATAGCAGTTTATAATTTTCAAAAGTAAAGCTCGTGAATTTCCATTGGTCATAGAAGAATTCATTGTTATTGGGTTTGAACGAATTTATAAACATCCATATAAGCGGTAAAAGAAGTGTTGCCGCATAAATGCAAAATAAGACAAACAAAATGCCCATTATTATGCGGTTTTCTTTTTTTGCTTTCTTAATTTTCTTCATTTTAGGCAAAATCCTCCCATGATTTTTTAAAATTGTAACATACGGAAATTTTTTTGTATATCAAAAATTAAGCAAATCATACAAAAAATTAAACATTTTTTTAAGTTTTATAATTAAACTGTTATAATTTTAAAAAATTTTAAAATAAATCGAAAAATCATGCATTTTTACAATATCAGCTCAAAAATCATATTTTTATTTTAAATCAATAAAACAAACGCCTCAAGTGGAATATATTATCAGTTTTCCCTTAATTTGTTATAGTAGTTAAAAAATTAAAAAACCGTCATTTTTAAGCCTTTAAAGCCAAAAAGAACGGTTTACTTAAAATTGCAAAAATTACGCAAAACAAATTGACTTGACATTATTAAAATACGAATATATAATACAATTAAATATACATTTAATATCATTTTTTATAATAATCGGGAGGCTAAAATGCAGGACATATACGAAGAAAAAGGCGAAACTCGGCTTGAAGATTATGAAATTGTATATCAAATATGCGACCATCCGGTTTTAATGACTTCACCTCATTATCATAACGTTATTGAAATAATATATATTTTGGAGGGTGAGTTTCTTATAACCGTAAGCAATAAAAAATATACTCTTCGCCCCGGAGAAATGGTTTTAA
This sequence comes from Clostridia bacterium, assembly GCA_017439585.1. Lineage (GTDB taxonomy): Bacteria > Bacillota > Clostridia > Oscillospirales > Acutalibacteraceae > UBA737. The sequence continues at coordinate 30,620 of JAFSIV010000012.1, forward strand.
TCAATGCAAAGGAAGTTCATTCGGTTAATATATTGGATTACGGTATACATAGGTCCTTTGCAGTTAAATTCTTGCCCGAAACAATTTGCTCCGATAGTCAATCACTTATGGAGCTTAAATATGTTATTCCTTATATTGTTTCGTTCTCTGATTTTAAAACTCACTATACAAGAGACGAGGTTGAAAATTCTAATATTAAAAATTGTATAGATAACATTATGAAAGAGGACCGCGAACGCGGATATGCATATAAATTTGCAACCAGAATATATATTTCGCATTTGTTTTTGGATTTAATCCGCAAGGTTAATACAATTAATCCAAACGAAGAAGAAATAAAGGATAATGTAAAGAAAGAATTTACAAACATATTCCGTTTTATTTCTAATCATTACACCGAAAAATTAACAGCAGTTCAAATTGCTAAAAGATTTGGTTTGAGGCAATCGGATTTTTCGGCTCATTTTAAAAAGATAACAGGTAAAAGCTTTAATGAATATTTGAATTATGTCAGAATTTGCAAAGCTAAAAGAATGCTTATAAGCTCCGAAAAAAACATTACCGAGATTGCTTTCTCGGTAGGTTTTACAAACACAAGCTACTTTATCAACTGCTTTAAAGCCCAAATGGGCATAACCCCTGCAAGCTTCAAGCAAATATACACCGACCCGCCCGCCAGCGTTTATTATCACTTAGAACAAAATATTGAAGAATAAAATGCTATAATAAAAACAATCTAAAAAAGTTCGGAAGACTGAAAAGTCAACCGAACTTTTTGTTTTATCTAAATAATATTTTTTGCTCTGCACTTAGGATTATTTCTTTCGGAACCCTATAATATTTAACTATCGGAGTTAATTTCATACCGTCAACCAAAACGGTTTCTTCGGCATAAGGCAAAAGCGATTCATCAGGCAAAGAATAAATTATATCTGAGTCCAGATAAATTCCGTTCTCGTTTTTCTCAACCTTACCAAAGATTTCAGCATATAAAAGTGCTTTGTTTTCGTTTATATACCATAATCCTTCCGCCAAACGCATACTGCAACAAAACTCTGCTTCATAGGTCCTCGCTTTGAGATACTCCCAAGGACTACCCTCTGTTACAAGGGTATCAGTACCTGCGCCGCCGTTATCTCTTTGCAAAGTAGCAAAGCCATTATGATAAATTCTTGCGGCAGTTTTTCGGTATGCTTCATTTTCAGTTTCTTTATATAACTCTAATGCGAGCATAAGCGAATCAACCACTGCGCAAGGCTCAGTCCAGGTATCAGGGCGATTCCACCAATTAAGATTTTGGTAGGTATATGTCATACCGCCGCCGTTTACATATAAATCATATATTTCTTTTGCACCATTTATATATTTTTCCTCTGCCGTAACAGAATACATACGCATCATTCCGCGGGCGGCAGTTAAGGTGCAGTGTGTTTGCACACGAAGCTTCACTTTATCAATAGATAGATAAACCTCTATCATTTCATCAAGCAATTCTTTTACAGCCTCGTTTTTTGTGATTTTATACACATGGGAAAGCCCATCAACACTCATAAAAGCGCAGCCAATATCACTGGATAGAAGCCAGTTATTGCAGTAACCGATTTCATTTCCGCTAACACCGCCTTCGTCTTTTTCGGTACGGTCTATTGGATAAGTGGCGTATAGACCTTTTGTTCTCATAAAAAGGTTTTCGGTTATACTTTTTATAACCTCTAAAACAAATTTATCCCCAAATTGCTCGTAGTATTCGCAAAGTCCTCTAAGCAACCAAGAATGTCCCGAAAGCTGTTGTTCTAAGATAACATCAGAACGGATTGTACCCAAATATCCTTTTTCGTTAAGCTTAGAGGGAAGCTTTTCAAGCATTTCGGTCATACAAGGTATTTTTTCGCCGCTTATTTTATAATGCGAAACAAATGCGAGTAATGCTCTGCCCTCTTTGTCAGCAGGCCAATCATAAGTCTCAGGTGCAAATACCTCATTTATCTGATAATAAGAAGATTCTGCAAGTCTTTTAAAATTAAGAGCAATTCGGGTGCTTAATTCTTTTTCATTTATATGTTTTATCATAGCATAGCCTCTTTCAGTTCGTAGAACTCTTTTTTTACTGAGTTTAATTAAAACCTTATATTTATCACGCCGAATTTCAAGCTTTTATCTCTATATCTCTATATTCACCGTTAATAAAGATGTTTTTTAGTGATACACCACCCAGAATAAAAGGAACATTTTCTCTATAAGAAATATTGTTTCCATCAAAAACAATATTCAAAAGCCCGTCGGTAATAACTCTGCAATATAGTGCACTTTCTGCACTGAGGTGCCTCATATTACCCTCTGGATATGCTTCAACCGGATATGGAACTCTCTCTCCAAGCAATCTTTTTTCCGAATATTTTTTAAGCATTGAAAAAGCCTTTTCAGCTTTTCCTGAACGGAATAACGCTGCTAAAAAATAAAGAGCACTTCTATCCCACATAGTTTTTTCGCCCTCAGTAGTTCTGCAACTATAATCATTCCAAAGAGTATCCTCTATTGAGGCAAGAGTATCTTCCGCTCGGTCAAAAACACCCATATAAATCGGAAGGCAGTTCCAAGCCCTGATATCATTACAACCCTTATGATAAGCATAAGTATTATAACCTTTAACTTCTGCTGCGAAATGTTCTTCAAACGCTTTATAAATATGTTCTCTCAAATCTGTTGCTTTACGGCATAGCTCTTCTTTTCCGTATTTCTTCCACAAAATTGAAACAAGTTCAAGACCTCCAAAAGCTAGTGAGGTGGTTGAGAGGTTGACACCTGAGGATATTCTTCCTTCTAACTCATCCGAATCAGAATATACCGCACCATCATCCATTGTTTTGAGTTTGATGTATTCAACACACCATTCAAGTGCTTTTTCCTGTCCTGCGTCCGGTGCTTTGCCTGTCGTTAACAGATACCTTGAAAGTCCAAAAAGATACATAGCAGTATCGCCTCTGTCACCTGCTGCGGTCCAATAATCAAGTCCTTCCGCTATTACACTGCTTGGAATACAACGATATTCATCGTTCATATAAGGCTCATACCACCTGAATGCATTTTCGCTAGCCTCCATCGCTTTTTTATCACCTGTAAAGGCAAACCAAGGTGCCGCATATTCAAGCTGATCATTACACCATACTGCCGCATAATAGGAATATCCGCCGGGGCAGTGAACCAGACCTTTTTTTGTCCGAAAAATGCTTTCTCCTGCACGAATCTTTGCAAAAGCAAATTCTGTATCTATAACATCGTCACCCGTAGTCAGGTCGCATTGGCTAATTAGCTCCTCAACCCTTGCCACACGCTTTTCGAGCGCATCGGCTTCAAATGGCGGGCTTTGGTTTGCAAAATATGCTCTGTAAGTGAAAATCACACGAAATGCACTGCCACTTTTCACTACACTCGGCTTCTTATCAGCAACGCGCTCAACATAGATATATCCTTCACAGCCTAATCTTGTTTCAAGACGCTTTATTTTTTCATAAGAGAGTGTAATATCACTCGTTTTTGCTGTTATTTCAATATCCTCATAAAAACAGGAGAGGGTTGTAGAAGGATAAAAAGACCTTTTAATTATTACCTCTTCAGTATGTGAATAAAAAGTCAATATTCCACTTATCTGTGCCTTATCAAATGTTTCAACACCCAAAAAGTCAGGTAAAGTTATTCCCCGTATACAGTAACTTCCGTGGGTATTGTTCGGCTGTATTCTGAAATTTGGAAACACGATATCTCTTGTAAGAATTAATTTGCCGCCCTGCACACCGTAATTAACAATACCGGACACTCGTTCACCGCTCATTTCCAAAAACTCATTATGTCCTTCAAGAGTTTTTGTTTCGGTCATTCTTTTATTCTCTACAATATACCATCTCATAATTTACAATCCTTAATTAACTAAATTGTATTATTATAGACTATTGTTCAATAATTAGAATTTCCTCAACATTGTCATCTTTGGTTAATTTAATTGTCTTAACTTCTTGTGCAGTAAAATTCAGCTCAAAACTCTTATTTATCGCAGTAAATTTCACGGTAACAGTTGTAGATATACCGGCGGTTTCCGCAAATCTTATAATTAAACCGTCATTATCTTCGCTGTTTTTAAGGGCAGAAATGCTAATGTTTTTCTTGTCTACTTCCAAAGCGGAATACTCTTGCGGTAATATACCGTCGTGGTGGGTTTCTTGCACCAGAACAGGAGGCATATTAAGCACTTTTCCGCAGTTTGCAATATCTGCCGTTCTATTTTGGGTATGGGGGAAAAGTATAAAGTTAAACTCATGTTCACCTTTATCTATAAATTCCATTTCCGAATCCCTTGTGTTTTGAGCGTAATGGTCAAGATAAGCACACGAACGCGCAACAATAACTCTTAAATCGTTATCGGTAGCCGAGTGGCTATATCTTCCGTCGTTTATAAGACCTAATCCAAAGCCTGTATTGCTATCAACCATATCTGCCCATTCGTGAGCAACATCCTCTTCCCCATTCGGAGCTTTTTCAATAAATCCATAGGGCATAGAATATACCGCTTTCGGTGACTCAACATTTACAGGGAACGAGAATTTTATAAGCTTATATTCCTCGTCAACATCAAGCACACAGCGAATATGAAGTCTTGCATCGTTTTTATATAGAGTATAATACTTTTTAAGAACCGAATTGCCGTTTTTAGTAACCGATTTTATAGTGGCTCTTATAGGTCCGTTTTCTATAAGACTTAAATCTCCCTCTCCGAAAGCACCTATATCGTCATTAAGAGTATTAATTAAGTGCGACCAGGTATCGTGCTTAGAATCATCGCAAACGATAGCCTTGCCTAATTCACCCTTTGCAAATTCTAAGTTTTCAGCCTTTAATACATAAGAGGTTACCGCACCGCTTTCTTTATCAATAACAATTCTTACAAGACTGTTTTCAAGGGTGTTTTCGGTAGCCTTTAAATCGGTTGGTATTTCTGACTTTATAGAATTTTCCGTTTTTTTATAAACATAGTAAACTCGGTAGCCCATTGGAGGTAATTCTACCTCGAAAAGACATTTAGTAAAGTTTACACCGTCAGTATAAGGTGCTCTTACCATTTGGAAAGGCACTTCGTTTCCGTTATGGTCAACCACCTTTGTAACACTGTATGCGCCAAAGCTTACACTGGTTTTAACACTAAACGGATGCGGATTAAAAACAACCATCGGCGAGCCTTCGCCCTCTCTGTACCACAATCTGTCTCGCATTTCAGAAAAATCGGTATCGAGAAAATCAGTAGTTTTAATTTTGCCTGCAATTCTTTGAAGCGCAAAGTTTTCAAGCTCGTGCGCTTTTTGACGGGCATAGCCGAACGCATTATAGGCGTCCGTATAAGCTTCTTTAATGCAGCAACCCGCTAAAACATCGTGGAACTGATTAAACATAACCCTTTGCCATGCTTTTTCAAATTCTAAGTTATGAAAATCACCGCCTACAATAAGACCTGCCAATGTATCATAGATTTCGGCGCTAACAAGCTCACATTCGCTGCGACGATTTTCAAACTTAACCCTGCTGTTTGCGCTATAACAACCCGAAGCATGATGCTTTAAATCACCTGTTACGGTAGGCATTTCTATACCGCCGATATTTTCAAAATACTCATTTGGAGTGGCATACATAAAACCGTCTTTTTTAACCCATTCCTCAGCCTGCTTTAAATGCTCCTTGGAGGGGCCGCCGCCATGGTTACCAATACCGTAAAAAATCATCTGGTCCTGAGTTTTTTCAAGATAAAGGTTTACTCTCTCCTCGGATAAATCACCGTTATATAATTCAAGTATTCTGAAAGCTGTAACCTCGCTACCGTCAGTGCCTTGCCATTTATGTAAATTTTCCTCAGGAAACAGGGGATTTTCGGTTTCTCTGTTGGGACGCATATAAACATAACTGTCTATACCGGATTTTTTAAACAACTGCGGAAGTGCGGCGCTATGACCAAAAGAGTCAACATTATAGCCTATATCGGCAATTTTTCCGAAATTTTCTTTCAAAAACTTTTGTGAATAAAGAAAATGTCTGCAAAAAGACTCGCCCGACGGAATGTTGCAATCAGGCTGCACCCACATACCGCCAACCAATCCCCAGCGGCCTTCTTTTACTCGCTGTTCAATTTCTTTGAACATATCGGGGTCAATTTTCTTTATCCAAAAATAGTAACCTGCGCAAGCGCTGGTGAATTTATAATTTTCATTCTCTTTCATTCTATCCAGAGCAGAACGAAAGGTCGACCTTATCAGCGATAACCCTTCGGATATTCGCCACTGCCAAACAGGATCTAAATGAGCGTTGCCAATAAGGTAATTCTTTTCCGCCATTATTTAATCTCCTCAAATTTTATTTCATCGTCATTGTATTAAATTATATTAAAGATTCACTAACATCTCTTTCGAGTTGACAAGCAGATTTATTTCCTGCTCCGCCATCATAACAAGAGTTTTTCATCATAACAACTGAAATGCGATTTTTTCTGTCAACCCAAAAATGAGTTCCGTAAGCACCGCTCCAACCAAAACAACCGATATCCAATCCATGAGGATAATCTTCTGAGGTTACAACTCTGACTCCCAGTCCCCATTTTTCGTATCCCAAAGACTTATCGCATTGAGGTGTGGACATCAGATTTACCGCATTTTCAGATAATATTTGTTTACCGTCTTTCGACTTTCCGCCAAAACACAGCATATCAGCAAATTTTATATAATCATCCGCCGTGGTTACAAGTCCAGCTCCTGCAGGCATTCTTTTTGCTAAAAACCCGTCAAACACGCAACCGGTCGGTCTTATGGAATTTTCGCTATCCCCGTTTTCGGTACGGTTATGCATTGCAACCACTTTTTCCCATTGTTCGTTGGTGGGACAAAAGGTTGTATTTATCATTCCAAGCGGCTCAAAAATATTCTCTTTAAGATACCTGTCAAAAGGAATACCCGATACTTTTTGAACAATTCCCGCCGCTATATCAAACGCTTCTGTTGCACTATATCGTTCTGCTGAATTTGGCTCAAACAATATAGGTTTTGTGAAAATATCCTCTATTGCTTGATCCAAGGTCATTTCATTATTTGTGTTTGGGGAAATTGTAGTTATCGGCTCACTGCCGATTCCGCTTGTGTGGGATAATAGATTTCTAACTGTAATCTCATTTTCAAGCGGCACACTTGACACGATTTTCTCATTTTTGATTATGGCGACCTTTAAATCTTTCGCCTTAGGATAAAATTTTGAAATTTTATCATCTAAATCAATGAGTCCCTTATCAACAAGTTGCAAAACTGCGGTTGTGGTAATCGGTTTAGTCATTGACGCCGCACGATAAATCAAGCCTTTTTTTGCAACAAGACCGCCAACTGAACTTGTTCCGAAAACGCCTGAATAAACACATTCACCTTCCTGATGAACAATAACTTCTTTGCAACCTATTTTGTTTTCATGTAATTCTTGATTTGTGTGTTTTGATATAAGAAATTCAAGTTTTTGGCTTTCTATTTTTCTCACTGTTATCTTCTCTTTTCCAAAATTGATATCATTAAATCTTTTCAAGCACCATAACTTCATAAGAATTCACAGTAATATCACCCTCAAAAGTTCTCCCAGAAATAATATCTCTGTATTTTATATTATTATGATATGTTCCGCCTTTTCCGCAAACATCCACGATGATTACACCCTCAGTTTCTTCTCCTTTGCGGGCAGATACAATAACCGAATTGCCTTCTGTCTTATTGCAAGGAATATTGGCTTTCTTGCAAACAGCAGCAATCAGTTTGTTCATATCTTTTTCATCAGGCATAGTACCGAGAACATAAACAAAGCCTTTTCCAACGGGGAAACACTGCAAAACCGAGCCGCCGATAATTTCTTTATGTGAGTCTATTACGGTTACAATATCGGCATTTTTATCAGGCTCAAATATTTCGTAATAAGCGTTACCGCTAAAAGCTTCTCCGTCCTTCCATTTTGACTTAACGCTTTTTTCTCTGTCTGGAAACCAGTATTTAAATACAGCAGGGGTTAACTCCTCTAACATTCCGTGAAGTCGGTCGGTAAATCTTGTTCCGTCCTTTGTGCGTATATCGGTCATAGGACCGGTAATCCAAATGCCGCCGTTTTCAACCCAATCTGCTATTCTTTCCCTGAGGTTTCCTTGGTCTAAGGTTATCATTAAGGGAGAAAATACGATATCGTATTTTTCAAGGCAGGCTTCCTCGTCAATAACATCAGGACGAAGACCGCTGTTTAAAAGCGGTTTATAAAAATAATTTTTCAAGGCTGTATCATAATGAAAATCGCCAACAACCTGTTGGGTTTCAAATATATTATAGCAAAGCGAGGAGTAATGTAAAGCAATATTTGTATTAACCTTTGTATTATTAATAAAATCGGCGCATTTCTTAAAATCGCGAGCAACCGCTTTTACTTCCTCGGTGCTATACATAGGTCTACCGCTCGAATCTAAAACAGAGCCGTGAACTAATTCTTGTCCCGCCCAATGAGTTCGCCAAAGCCAATACATAGTAGCTTCTCCGCCCAAAGCTAACGGCAACCAAGAGTTAACATAGCAAAAACCATCAGGCTTGATACTGCCGTAAGTTCCGGTTGAACCCGAAAAACAGGTTGCGGTTTCGGTATTCCAAAAAGGACGGTCCTTCATAGTTCTCAGATAATCAAACCACAATAAGCATTCCCACAGGTTTTCAGGGATATTATAGTGATTAAACTGAACCACATCAAGCGGCTCATGTAATTTGCGATAATTCATACCGTTAAAGGGGATTTGGTCGGTGCCTATTGGGGCATTTGTATATTTTTTAAGAATTTCGGCCTGCATTGCCACAAAATCAATATTTGCCTGCCCTGCGCTGATTAAAAACTCCTGCTTTAAATGGGGATTTTCCCAAGTATCTCTCGGAAACGGTACTTCATCAAAGCTATCATACCATTGACTAAACAAATTAAGGTTTAACCTTTTGTTCATTTCCTCAATAGTGCCAAATTTGTTCTTTAAATGCTCATGGTATTTTTTTAAGCAGTTTTTGCAGAAACAACCCTCATTGTTTTGCAAATAGATTTCGTTATCAATTTGCCAACCGATTATAGCCTCTTCTTTTCCAAATTCCGCTGCCATTTTTTCAACAATTCTAGCAGAATATTTTAAATACTCGGGGTGATTTGAACAGGCGTGTCTCCTTCCGCTATGCTGCATAACTCTACCGTTTTTATATTCCACCAGCATATCGGGATATTTTTTAGTAAGCCATACAGGAGGCACGGCGGTAGGCGTTCCCATAACAATAGCGATACCGGCACTCTTTAATTTATCAACAACATTATGTAGCCATGAAAAATCAAACTCACTGTCTCTCGGCTCCATTTTGCGCCATGCAAATTCGCCTATTCGGGCAACATTTATCCCAATCGACAGCATTTTTTCAATATCTTTATCTATTTCTGATACATCCCAATCCTCAGGATAGTATGCTACTCCTAAAAAGGGCGGTTTAATTGCAATCATAATATATCTCCTAATCTATCTAAATCAAACCGTGCTAATTATATATTAATAATTAAAAAGCCATATAATTATTCAATATAATTTTAACATTGGTGAAAATATTTGTATACCAAAATTCAATCAAATTATACAAATAATTAAACATTTTTCATAAATTCCTTTTAAAATAGTGAAAAATATTATGATAATTATAACACAAAAATATATTATACACCCTGCCAAATAATTTAGCAGGGTGTATTTCTACTGGAAATTATTTAATTTTCTTTGATTTCTTTCCTTTTTCTGCCACAAGCCTTGGTTACGAAAATTCCACCGCCGCTTATAAATAAGAGTGCAAGCCAAAGGTTAATATTTGTGTTATCACCTGTTTGAGGAGGATTATGATGTTCGGGGTCTGATTCAGGAATCTCAGGCTCTGTTTCGGGTGTGTAGATGTTAGTAAACTCTATCAAACCGTCTTCTTCGCCGTCAACAGTATAAGAAGCTGTTACGCCACCCTGTTCATTATCCTTAACAGTAACAACAACAGTGTAAACCGTTTCATCATAGGTTACACAGCTATCTGAACCTGCGATTTCCTTTACGGTATAGGTAATCTGCTTCTGACCGTTTACAGCAACATCAGTCTCATCAAACTTCAAGGTGGTAAAGTTGAAGTTGCCGTCTGCATCATTTTTCACAGACTCTATTAATTCGCCTGCGGCATCATACAAACCAAATTCAAATTCGTTTGCATTAACAGTTGTGCGACCGCCGGTGAGCTTCTTAATACCGCGCAAGGTAACTTCATCTTCACCGTCTATTACATAAGTGTTAATAAATTCTAGGTTGGTTTCATTGGTATTCTTGGTGTTCTCTGTTACCACATTCGAAACACGCAACACACCGTTTTCATTAACCACAGTAACGGTAATTTCATATTCTGCCTGAGAAGGAAGAATAAAGCTTAATATACCGTCCTTTTTCTCGGTGAGCTTAAACTTATATTCACCGGCTGCACTGAATTCGATAGAATCAAAGATTATATCGCCATTTGCATCGTTTTCTTTGGTTTGATCCACATCGGTTTTATCGTCGGCACTTACAAGTCTAAACTTAAAATCGCCGCCATTTAAAGCCTTGTTGTAGGTCTTCTTCGCCTCAATGCTATGAGTGATAGGATTAGGTACGAAGGTATTTGTAAAGGTAATGTTATCAACCGTAGCGCTGCCCTTTCTCAAAGCAGACTCAATATTCAATGCGCCATCTTTATCATCGTCAGTAATACTTACTGTCAGAGTATAAACCGTTCCGTCATAAATATTGTTTCCTGAACGATAAGTGCCGTCTCGGTTATCGGTAGCACCGTCGGGGATAATTTCCTTAATCGTGTAGGTATAAATCTTACCTAAATCAGCAGCAGTGTATTCCAAAGCAGCGAAGGTGAAGCTGCCGTTAGCCTTTACATAGGCGGTTTGAAGCAACTCTGCCCCATCATCGTACAATCCAACCGAGAATACATCATCCTCCAATGCTTTGCCGCCGTTATAGGTCTTTGTACCAGATAGCGAAAGCTCGTCGGGTTCAGGCTGATAGATGTTATTGAAAGCAATATCAGGATTTATCGCATTTGGATCGCCGGAATGCTTCACAGCGGTCAAGTAGCTCATCTGACCGTTACCGTTATCAATAACCTCAACGGTGGTATAATACTCGCTAGCATCGTAATGAATACCTTTATCACGAGACTCTGGGATGACCTCCTTAACTACGAAGTAATAATAACCCATATCCAAAGTACCAAGGTTAATGTTAAAATTGCCGTTGATATTATGGGTAATATCATCCTTTATCAAATTACGGGAGGTGAAATTAGAATCTGATTTGTACAGAGCAAACTTGAATTCGCCCTCTGTCAGTCCGCGGTCTTTCAACGCCTTTTTACCAGGTAAGCTTACGCTGACAGGTTTACTGTTATACTCATTCACGAACTCGATATTATTTGCGCCGTTTCCGGTAACATTAGCGGTTACGGTACCGTTTCCGTTATCGGTAATCTCAACCCTTACCGTAAAGGATTGACTGGACCATGTAACACCGCCTGCATTGTAGCTACCGTCAGAAGTACCGTCGGGAGCGATTTCCTTAACGGTGTAAACATAGGTCTTACCAATGTCATCAATATCATACTCAATAGCCTCGAAAACAAAGGTGCCGTTTGCAAGGTTGACGGTCTCAGCAATCTTTGTACCGGCTTCATTATACAGACCGAAGGTATAATCACCCGCTTGTATTGTCTTGTTACCGTTGTTAACCTTTAAGGTCTTAACACCGCTAATAGCAACCTTTACAGGCTCTACGATATAGGTGTTCTTAAAGGTAACGGTTTTATTTATGGAATCCTCAAAGTAGTAGCTTGCTTCAAGCGTACCATTATTATCAGAAACCTCAACAACCAAGTCATAAATAATAGAGTCGTAGGTTACGCCGCCTTTGTTTCCCTTAACCTCAATAATGTCAAACTCATATTTGCTAACCTTAGAGAAGGTTAACTTGTTTGGAGCAAAGGCAACATTTCCGTCGGCATCGTTGGTGCCGGTTGCAAGAGCTTTATTTATATTTGTTAAATTGCCGTTTGTATCGAACTCTGCTTCGCCGTTTTTAAATATTGCGAAGGTAAATTCTCCGGCAATCATATCGCGGCCTTCCAACTCCTTCTTAACCAAGGTGTTCAAAGAAACCTCCGCATCGGCAGGATCATAAGTGTTCTTAAAGATGATAGTTCCGCTGTTGCCGTTGGCAGATGCGGTCTCGCCTTCAATAGTAGTACCCTCTGCTGCCACAATAGTCATCTCTGCTACCAGATTTCCTGCGCCGTTTTCTGCAACTTCCACAGTAACATGGTACTCGGCATCAGAAAAGTCGGTCCAACCGATTTTTGAAGTATGCAGCTCTTTTACTACATAGTAGTGTTTACCCACTGCGTTATAAGTCGCGGTCAAACGGGCAGAGCCGTTACTGTCAGAAGTAACTGTATAATCTGCGGTATCGTCCACCAAGGTCCAGTTAGAATTTGCCTCATAGGCAACAAACTGGAAACCACCCTTTGATAACTGCGGTGTGTTGGACTGATTATCCACCGTTTTTACAATCTCAATGCTAACAGGCGCAACATCAAATTCATTTGTGAAGTTTGCTGTGAAATCCAATGTTCCGTCGCCGTTGGAATCTGTGATAGGATTGCGATTTTCGTCCGTAACAGTTGCCACTAACTGACCGTTAACATCAGTTACAGTAACAATGATGGTGTGAACGGTTTTATCGTATGCCAAGCCGGGCATTGTGGAGCTGGGTTCTATTTCAACAACACGGTAGGTGTAGGTGCCAACCTCTGTAAACTCACCCAAGGTCGCAGTATCGATTATAAAATCTTCCGTAGCTGTGCCCTGTGTGATTTCATCTTTATCCCATGTCTCGCCTAAATATTTTACACTCTTCCACTCACGAGTCGCCGCATCCCACTTTTCAATCTCAAAGCCAAGAATGACATCGGACTGTACCGGAGCATCTGAGAGTAGCGTCTTATGTGCCGTTACATCTATTTTTACACTGGTGGGCTTGGGGGTGTAGGTATTGGTAACAACTACGGTAGCGTTCTGAGCGGGAGCAATAGTAACTTTACCGTCGTCATCAGCAGTCTCACCGGAATGGTTACGGCTTCTGTATTGCGTCTTTGTATAATTAGCAGGAATATTCACTTCCTTTACGGTAACGGTTGCCCCGGCAGGAATGCCCTTGATATAAACCGTTTCACCATGGCAAAGCTTACCGGTCATAACACCGTCTTCGTCAGTGGTAAGTTCGGTCAAATTTTCATCATAGTTGTTTTCAAGCTGGAATATGGTGTTTGCAATCGGATTACCGGCTTCGTCCTTGAAGGTAACCTCAAACTCGAATTCGTGGTCGGTCGGGAATCCTTCGCCGCCATTTGCATGCTCAACTTCTTTTGTTATATACAATGCGCCGGGCAAAATAGGTGTATTTGTTACAACACCCTCTACAATTTTACCGGCTATTGTCTGGGTTGAGCCTGTATAAGTGTAGCTATACTTGGTGTGTTTTGCTTCGGCAACACCGTATGTCAAGCCGGCGGGCAAACCGGAGATTACTGCGCTTTTACCGTCAGCCAGATAGAGTGTAACAACCGTTTTTCCTGAGGATAATGCAGATGTATAATCCTGCCCATTCACCAAAAGGCTGCCGTTTGTATCGGTAACCACAGGATTGAGGCCTATACCATCCATAACAACATCAATAGCAAATTTCTCGTCCGCCGAAGCACCGTCAGCAAGTTCGGTTACATCCTTAGTAACCTTGATGCCGGTAGCAGGAGTTACGGTAAGTTTGCCGTTATTACCAAAGAAAGAATAAATGTTATAATCAGCCGGATCATCACTGTTAATATTCACCCACAGCTGATCGGTATTGGCAATCGTATCGGTTTTGTTTTCGTCCTTCGCCAGAATTACATTTGATAATTGCTGACGAATAGTGCCTGCCTTAACCTCCCAGTAGCCAGTTGTGGCATTTCTCTGGAAATTATCGCTATTTTTAATGGTAGCAGACTGTAACTGCTCGTATTGAGTAACAGCCTGCGCCTTGCCTGCTATAACTGTAATAATAGTACGCGCAAAGTAATACGTACCATTAGCGTTGATGCCGTTGGTAACAGGAGTGTAGCTGTTGCCATTTTTTGTGTATACAACAGAATTTTCCTGAATATAGAAACGCTCGTTGGCGGTATTTGGAACAAAGTGAGATTCCGCAACATACTCTGTTAAATCAAGCTTCTGCTGATCGGTCAAATCAGAAATATTGGGCGCTATATCGTCGTGATTGTTATCCCAACCGTTTGCGTAGAAAACATAATTGCCGTCTTCATCTTTGTGAATATGGTTGCTTCCGTTTACTGCGAGGTAATCGGCTACCTTTTGATTAATATTAATATTGTTTACATCATCGGGCAGACCTACCTCATATACCAAGCGGATAGGGTCATTTTCGTTAACAGTAAGAGTGATGTTTGTTGCTGTCTCCAAAGAATCGCCTTCCAACTCCACCTTGTATTCAACCATAGGAATCAATGAAGCGGGAATCTTGAATAAGACTGTCTGGTGGCCGGTAGTAATCTCGGTGCGTACCATAACTACAATATGCATCATATCTGCCGCACCGGTTGTTCCGGCAGTACCGCCTAAATAGCCATAGGATTTATTGATATACTTAGCGCCCTCAAGTGCGCCCTCCATACCATAGCCGTAAGACTCTTGCCAGAAACCGAGATAATTATTATCTTCACCGCCGTACCATCCTATATAGTTAGAATAATCATTTGAAGATACATAATTCAACTGTTTGTTTTGGTAGGCATTGCTGATTAAATCCTGAGCAACGGAGGTATCGTCAATGCCAATACGCTCTTTAACGGTTTGAACAAATACATCACCATAATCTTTTGGATTTGATACTGTACCCAAAAGACCTTCGTTCATACTCTTTGCAAGCTCCGCGCCGGAGAACAGTGTATCGCCAATCAAGATACCTTTTACATCTTTGACCTGCATCATAGCGCCTAATTCATCCTGTACGGTAATATATCCGTCAAGGTCTGCATTGCCGCTTTCTACCAGCGTTGCAGAGTACGCAGACTGCAAACCAATCTCGGCAACAATCTCCTTAAACGCCTTAATCATTTCATCAACATCATCTGCTGACCAATAGCTATCAACATAATTTTTGCCTATACCGGTAGCAAAACGATCGCTATCGTAATCAAGATACCAGTCATTATTATTTCCAAAATTATCCTCCACCCGAACGCTACCGCTTTGGTTGGTTCCGTTCTGGAAATTAGACCACCAGGTAGACACAGTGTTATTGGTAGTACCACCGGGGTTCAGAACACCCGTAGCATAGGTATCGTTACCTGTACCTAAACCTATAGTGTAGAACAATGCATCTGTGTTGTAGCGTTTTGATGCAGCGCCTTTAACCCAAGCTGCTGTAAGTTGGGTTAAGAATACGGTTTCCCAACTAGTAGAGTTTTTACTACCGTTACCATAACCACTGTCACTGGTGCCGACATTATTATAGTCCTCTGTTGCCAGTGTCGGACGGCCATCGGACATCAAAATAAAGATAGGCTTACGCTGAGTGCCTGCCTGTGCGCCTGATTGAACAATGCCTTTATCAGACATATCCTCAAATTCCTGCCAAGCCTTGAAAAGACCGTTCTGAATATAAGTGCCACCAATAGTATTCTTAGAGCCTGTGGGGCGCTGTTTCTTAGAATTGCGGGTACCGCTTGCAACCGAAACGGTAGTATCGTTGCTTCCGCTAACAGTTAGGTACTGATATTTAGTAACCTGCGTCCAACCG
This sequence comes from Clostridia bacterium, assembly GCA_017439585.1. Lineage (GTDB taxonomy): Bacteria > Bacillota > Clostridia > Oscillospirales > Acutalibacteraceae > UBA737. Next base: position 46,608 of record JAFSIV010000012.1, read on the forward strand.
TCATTTGTCTGCTCCCACTCGGTAGTATTCGTAGTGGTAGTATAGTGGTCCAAAGGCAGAATCACAGTAGCAGAAGAAGTATATCCCGGAGTACTGGTGCTAGAATTACCAGAATAGAGCACAACACCTACTCTGTTGTTAATATTCATTTTCAAAAGAGTATCGATGGTTTCATTTGCTGCTTCAATCATATCATCCACAGAGCCATCATTATCCATCGACTGCGAAAGGTCCAGCACCAGCATAGTGTCAGTAGGTGTAGAGGACTGTCCCACAATCTCCTTATTAGAAGCCAATGCAGACAAGGCAATAAGGAAGTTATTAGCTTGGTTATCCATAACTATACTGTTTGGAAAAGCCGAACTGTCAGCATAGACAGACTTATCCGTCCATACACCGCCTGCCTTCCAGGTAGAAATACCTTTGCTGCCATCCGGTAGCAGAGAATTTGTTCCATAATAATCCTTCCAGTTGTTAAAGCTGCTGGGATCGGCAACCTTACCGATTGCGGTCAGGTCTGTTTGATTAGCAGCGCTTGCCGGCAAGGTGATACTTGGCATCATTCCAAAAACCATTACCAAGGTTAGAAAAAGTGCCATAATTTTTTTTGAAAAGCTTGTTTTATTCATATTACTGTACTCCTCTCAAGCTTTGCTTATAAGACTAATATTTATTATCCTGATTTGCGATTGGAATTTAAACCGCCGTTTTTTATTCGTTTTTGCGTGCCGACCTCTCCTCATTAGAATATTTATTCTTGGGGCACTCGCAAAATCCAAACAGCTCTTCGCCTTTTTGGAAAAACACACAATCAGCGCAACTGCTGTCTTCATCTTTTTTGCCGTTATAGAATTCACATACATTTTGCATTGCTGTTACTATTGGTATTCCCTCAGCCGTATAATGCGGCTCCTTAATAAAGTCCGGATAGATAGGCATCGGGTCGTTAAACGAACTTTCCCGTTCAAAACTTTCGTAATAGCCGTATAGTAATCTAAAAGTTTTACCGGAAATTGTAACTTCCTTATATAAGTCACCCTCTTTGGGTGTGGGCGGTTGTTCAACGCCCTGCATTAAAACCTTTGTTAACATATAGTCTCCTTTCTGTCATAAGGCAAAAAGAAAAGTCTGCCATACCATTTGATGATAATAGTATAGCAGATGTTTTTCCGGTTTAGTATATCCAAAAACATTTTTTGTGGACATAATTTTCAGAGTATAATATGTCCTTTTTTGAGTAAAAGTGGCTATAATGCAAATTCCAATACTTATAACTAATTATAAAATTGCGGCAAAATCTTCTCTTGACATACCTGTTTTGTTCGAAATATTGGTAACCGCTTGCTTCACTGCGGATAGCGACATATTAAGAGTAGTCGCAATCTGACCGTTTTTGAAACCGAACGCAGCCAGCTTTGCCACCTCGCGTTCTTTGGGTGATAATGTGGTTGCTAAATTCTTTCCGCGAACCGAGCCGCTAAGCTTTGTCCACCCCGCAATATAAACTATATATAAATCTCTCACCGCATACCACGCGTCCATATCCACTCTCGATATCCTCTGTTCCAAAAGCGAATCCAAGGTTCGACCGTACTCAGCCAAAATCCCGAACAACCTATCCGGCAAGGCGAGTGCTACTGCGCGGTCAATATGATAAATTGCCTGTTCGTTGTTGCCACCGGTATGATATATAGCCGCGCAGGTCATACGCAGATAAATTTCAGCGATAATCGAATTATCAGCCACCGCTTGCGAAATCATCGGCTCAATGGTGTTTGGTATCATAGTCATCAGCGACAAGCCCTGTACTCCCTTTAATTCAAACTGCCTTGTTGCAAGGGCATAGGCACGCGCATAAAGATATTTGGCATAAAAGACCTTAGCGGCAGGAAGAGCGTCCTTATGCAAGGTCTCAAAACGGCCTATTTTAAACCACTCCGGAAAGGAAGAAACATCATACAAAATACTGTCAATAGCGGTTATTGAAAAGGCCATAATATCGCGGTCTGCTTCACTTTTTGCGGGCGCTTCCGCTATATGTATCTTTGCCTGACGCCACATATTTAAGTCTCCGCGCCAGATAGCGCACAAGCCCAAAAGCATACCCGCAGAAATAACGGCATAAAAGCCAGAATGTTTGTGAAGCAAATAATACGCGCTATCATAAACCTTTTCTATTTCTCCCTTTGAATAGGCAATTTCCGCCTCCAAAAGAGTTTGCGCCTCCAGATTGCCTTCAAGCTTTCTTATACTCTTTTCGGCAGTGCCTGCAACACTATACAAATCAGTCATATGAAGAAAAGGAGTTTTTCGAGGCATCGGCATATCCTTTTCTAAGGAGACCGCCTTATTTTCCTTGCTTTTCTTAGTCCTTCCGTCAATCGGCTTCTGCGCATCTTTTGGAATCATCCAAGCCTTACCAAAGCGCATAGCGCCTTCTATTTTTCCGCCGGCGCATAGTGTTTGCAACCGTCTTGGCGAAATTCCCCATTTTTCAGCAGTTTCAGTTATATTTAAATATTCCATATTATAACCTTTCTAATTAGAAACATATTATTCGCAAACACGCTTATTACAATCTTATTATACATCGTTTTTGCGAATAATACAACATTTTTTTATTTTGATTTTTTTAAAACAAATAACCCGACAAGGGTTAAATCCTCATCGGGCTCTTTATTCATATTAAAATTTAACAAAACCATAGCTTTCAAGTATTTGAAAATACTTTGCAAGCCGCTCGTATAAAGGCTCTGCCTTTTCGCCAAAATGCGCTTTAACCTCTTCGCCGATTGCGATAATATCTCGTTCGCCGTCAATAAAAGGCCAAACAAAGCTTCCCATTTCATCTAAATGGATAAAACTGTATTTCGGCTTCTTGAAAACCTTTTGAGCTATTTTATTGAAAAAGCCTTTATTCTCAACTTTGAGAGTTATAACCCCGTTATCATCAGTTTCCCAAGCAATTTCGGGATTTCTTATCGGCTTTTTTTCAAGAAAATTTTCTTTTAATTCTGTTTTTTTCATACTTCTTTTTTGCGTTTTTTGAAAAGAGAGAATTTAAGCAAGGTTAAAATGATTATTGCAAACAATACCAAGCCGCCGATATCCGAAACAGTTTTTGGAACAAACCCAGATAAATCGAAAATCTTATCGATACCGAATATTGCGAATACCGCAAGCAATATACCAACCAAGCCCTCACCGGCTATCATACCTGAACAGAAGAGTATTCCGTCATTCTTTATAGCTTCCTTTTCTTTCTCCTCGCGTTTAATCTTATCAATAACCAAACGAACAATACCGCCAACCATAATGCAGGCATTAAGCTGAACCGGTAAATAAACACCTATTGCAAATGGAAGCACAGGAATGCCTAAAAGCTCAACAACAACTGCTATAAACACACCGATAAACACGAGAGGCCAAGGCAGATTTCCACCCATAACACCCTCAATAATAAGCTTCATAAGGTTTGCCTGAGGAGCAGGAATTGCCTCTGAGCCGAAGCTCCAAGCGCTGTCGAGAAGATAAAGCGTTCCGCCAATAGCAAGAGCTGCGGCTGAAACACCGATAACCTCAGCAATTTGTTGCTTTTTGGGAGTAGCCCCTAGCAAGAAGCCTGTTTTAAGGTCTTGCGAAGTGTCGCCTGCGATAGCTGCGATTATACAAATAACCGAGCCGATTGCGATAGCGCTGCACATACCCTTAATACCGTTGCTGCCTGTGAATTTAAGAACTAATGTTGCAATGAGGAGGGTTGCGATAGCCATACCTGATACAGGGTTATTACTACTACCAACAAGACCTACCATTCTCGAAGAAACGGTTGCAAAGAAGAATCCGAATATAACGATTATAATAGCACCTATAGGGTTTACGGGAATAGCAGGAACTAACCAAACCAATAATGTAAGCACTAAAATCGCCGCTAACACAATCTTCATACTCATATCTTTTTCGGTACGCAAAAGAGAGTTTGAAGAGCTTCCTTTAACGCTCTTAATAGCTCCGCCAAAGGTTTTAATTATAAGCGGCAAAGACTTAATAAGACTTATAATACCGCCTGCCGCCAAAGCACCTGCGCCGATATATCTGATATAATTACTCCAAATACCCGAAGCACCGCTCTCGGCAAAAATCTGAGCGATAGTAAGCTCAGTGCTTGGGTAAATAACTGCATCTGCGCCTATAAGCACAATAATCGGAATAAGAACAAGCCATGCCAAAACACCGCCCGAGAACATATAAGAGGAAATTCTCGGTCCGCATATATAGCCAACACTCATTACAGCAGGGTAAATCTGAGTTCCGATTTCACCGGCATAACCTTTAACTCTGCCTGAAACCTCGCCCGATACCACTTTAAGTCCGTCAATAATAAACTTAAACAAAGCCGCAAAGCCCATACCTGCGAATACGGTTGAAGCGTTTGCACCGCCCTTTTCACCTGCAAGCAAAACCTCTGCGCAAGCAGTTCCCTCAGGATAAGGAAGAGTGTTATGCTCTTTAACAATCAAGGCATTTCTTAAAGGCACCATAAAGAATACGCCCAAAAGACCGCCTATTAAAGCGATAAGGGTGATTTCCAATAAAGAGGGCTTGCTGGTTTTACCCTCTGCCGCCCATAAGAAAAGAGCAGGCAAGGTAAATATAGCACCGGCAGCAAGCGATTCACCCGCAGAGCCTGCTGTTTGAACAATATTGCTTTCCAAAATAGAGTTTCTGCGAAGTATAACCCTGATAACACCCATAGCAATAACTGCAGCAGGGATTGATGCAGAAACGGTCATACCAACTCTAAGCCCCAAATAAGCATTAGCCGCGCCAAAAACCACCGCTAAAATAACACCCATAAAAATAGAGGTAAAGGTAATCTCAGGAGTGATTTTTTCTGCAGGAACATAGGGTTTAAATCCTGTATTTTTATCCATAATTTCTCCTAACCGTCAAAAAAGACTTAAATAATTCATAATATTCTACCATAAAAGGCTATTTATTGCAACCTGAAATTATTTGCAATTTTTTAGTATTTCAAGAAGTAATTTATATATTTCGGCGGTTGAGCTAATAGATAACCGCTCGTTTACGGTATGAACATCCAGAAGCTCGGGACCGATTGCAATGCAATCAAAATTTTCTATTTTATCGGCAAAAACGCCGCATTCAAGACCTGCATGAATAGCCTCAACCTTAGGTTTTGCTCCAAACTGCTCAAAATAGCATTTTTCATATATCTTCTGCAAAGAGGAATCAGGGTTAAACTCCCAAGGCGGATAATGCCCGCCTGTTTCGATTTCGGCATCTATAACCGAATAAAAGCGGTAAAGCTTGTCCTCCAATGCCTTTAAAGCCGATTTTTTATTGCTTCTTAGCGCATAACCTAAGGTTATTTTATTGTTTTCGGAGTTTAAAACTCCCAAATTAAGCGAGGTTTCAACCAGATTTTCAATTTCTGCGCTCATTTCCAAAACGGAATTTGGGGTGCAGAAAAGAGCAAAAATAAGCTTATCTAAAATATCATCGCTAAAAACCTCTTCATTTTTAGTCCCACCTGTTTTAATTTCGATTTCAAAATCAGGCTCTCTGGAAAATATTTCTTCTTTTATAATGCTCGCATATTCCTCTGCTTTTTCTTTAAATTCATTTGCATTTTCGCATAAAAGGGTTATTGCGCTGAAATTCGGTATTGCGTTTGATTTATCTCCTCCCGAAACCGATACAAGCTTAAAATCGTATAAGGACTTCATAAACCCTAAAATTCTGCCTAGAATAATATGGGCATTTTGCCTGCCCTCATTTATGCAAACCCCCGAATGTCCACCCTTTAAGCCTTTAATGGTCAAGGTTAAAAGCTCGCCATTTGAGGTTTTTAAATCACCCTTTAAAAAGGCATTAAACTCGCTTCCGCCTGCGCAGGAAACCGTTACAGTATCAATTTCCTCAGAATCCAGATTTATCATTTTTCGGCTTTTAAGAACAGCGGTATCAAGCGCTCTTGCGCCTATCATTCCAATCTCCTCGTCGGTTGTAAACACCGCTTCAATTTGAGGATGAGAAATATCATTGCTCTCTAAAACACTCAAAACCATAGCAACCGCTATTCCGTTATCTGCACCGAGGGTTGTTCCCTTAGCCTTTAAAAAATCTCCCTCGGCATAAAGTGTAAGCCCATCTTTTTCAAAATCAATATCATAATCCTTATCCTTTTGGCAAACCATATCTATATGACCTTGCAAAATCACAGGCTCGGCATTTTCATAGCCTTTTGAAGCCTCTTTAAAAATTATAACATTGTTAGAGTTATCTCTTATATACCTAAGCGAATTTTTGATAGCAAAATTCTCGCAATAATCAGCTATTTTATTCATATTACCCGAGCCGCGCGGTATGGCAGAAATTTCCTCAAAAAATTCAAAAACTCTTTTAGGCTCTAAACCTTTTAAAGCAGACATTTTATTTCCTCCGTAAAAACTTAAAAGTCTTAATTATTTTAACATTTTTTAAACTTTTTTTCAAGCATTTGTAAATTTAAAAAATCGACTTGAAAATATAAAAATATACGATATAATATACTTAGCATTTAAAATAAGAGGTGTGATTATGACCATAACAAATGACATTAAATATATCGGCGTTAATGACCGAAATATAGACCTTTTTGAAGGGCAGTATGTTGTGCCTAACGGTATGTGCTATAATTCCTATGCAATTATAGACGAGAAAATCGCCATTATGGACACGGTTGACGCTAATTTTACTCACGAATGGCTTGATAATATCCAAAATGCATTGGGTGAAAAAGCTCCCGATTATCTTATTGTTCAACATATGGAGCCCGACCATTCGGCAAATATTTTAAACTTTGCAAAAACATATCCTAATGCCACTATTGTTTCCTCTCAAAAAGCATTTAATATGATGAAAAACTTTTTTGGTACCGAGTTTGAGGATAGAAGAATAATAGTTGGCGAGGGTGATACCCTAAATTTAGGAAAGCATACCTTAGCCTTTGTTTCAGCCCCAATGGTTCATTGGCCTGAGGTTATCGTAACCTATGATATGGCAGATAAGGTGCTTTTCTCGGCAGATGGCTTCGGCAAATTCGGCGCAAATGATGTGGACGAGGATTGGGCTTGCGAAGCAAGACGCTATTATATCGGTATCGTTGGAAAATACGGTGCTCAGGTGCAGGCTCTGCTCAAAAAAGCCGCAGGTCTCGATATCGAAATAATCTGCCCCTTGCACGGACCTGTTCTGAAAGAAAATTTAGGTTATTATATTAATCTTTATAACATCTGGTCAAGCTATCAGCCCGAAGAAGAGGGCATTATGATAGCATATACTTCGGTTTACGGTAACACTAAAAAAGCCGTTTTAGCCTTAGCCGAAAAGTTAAAGGCGAAGGGTTGTCCCAAAGTGGTTGTGAACGACTTGGCTCGCTGTGATATGGCGGAGGCGGTTGAGGATGCTTTCCGTTACAGCAAGCTAGTGCTTGCAACAACAACCTATAATGCCGAAATATTCCCCTTCATGCGAGAATTTATAACCCATTTAACCGAACGCAATTTCTCTAACCGAACAGTAGCTTTAATTGAGAACGGAAGCTGGGCACCTGTTGCCGCAAAGGTTATGAAGGGTATGCTTGAAAAGAGCAAAAACATAACCTTTACCGAAAATTCGGTTAAAATTTTATCGGCATTAAATGAAGAAAGTATTGCTCAAATTGAGGCTCTATCCAACGAGCTTTGCCGCGAATATATCGCGCTTAAAGAGGATAACGCCAATAAAAATGACCCCACCGCGCTTTTCAATATCGGCTACGGTCTTTATGTTGTTACCTCTTTTGACGGAAAAAGAGATAACGGACTTATCGTTAACACCGTAACCCAGGTTACAAACACTCCAAACCGTATCGCCGTTACAATTAACAAAGAAAATTATTCTCACCATGTTATTAAACAAAGCGGAAAACTAAATATAAACTGCCTGACTACCGAAACACCCTTCTCGGTTTTCGAGCAATTTGGCTTTGCAAGCGGAAGAAATGTTGATAAATTTAAAGACTCTAATCCTGCTCATTCCGAAAACGGTCTTGCAATTCTTCCCCGTTATATAAATTCCTTTATGTCTTTAAAGGTTGAGCAATATATCGACCTTGATACTCACGGTATGTTTATCTGCTCGGTTACAGAATCCCGCGTTCTTTCGGATAAAGAAACCATGACCTACACATACTATCAAAACAATGTTAAACCAAAGCCTCAGACCGAAGGCAAAAAAGGTTTTGTTTGCAAAATCTGCGGTTATGTTTATGAGGGAGATACTTTGCCTGATGATTTTATCTGTCCTCTCTGCAAGCATCCCGCTTCAGATTTCGAAGAAATAAAATAATTTTTTAAGGAGGAGACTAAAATGAGCAAGTATGTATGCAATATTTGCGGTTGGGTTTATGACGAAGCACTCGGCGACGAGGAAAACGGCATAGCACCGGGTACCGCTTTCGCAGACCTACCCGATGATTTCGTTTGCCCACTTTGCGGTGTTGGCAAAGACGATTTTTCAGAGGAATAGTAGAAATTTTTAACTTCGATAATACTATCCTTTACTTTAATTAAATGCAAAATGCTAAATTATAAATGCAAAGTTTCGGTGTCGGCTATGCCGACTTATATATCCGTCGCTTCGCGACACATTAATTTAGCACTTTGCATTTTAAATTTTGCACTTATTTTAACTACGAATTTTGAAATTGAGTTATGATTTCATTGCAAAATGCTAAATTATAAATGCAAAGTTTCGGTGTCGGCTATGCCGACTTATATATCCGTCGCTTCGCGACACATTAATTTAGCACTTTGCATTTTAAATTTTGCACTTATTATTAAATCAACAGCGAAGCCATACTCGTTTTGGGGTTATGGCGACAGATATAATAATTTTATCTTATTATATGGCAAAAAGCTATCTCACCTCGGTGAGATAGCCTTTTCTTTTATTCTTCGTTTAAATCTTCTTTTGTTTGCTTTTTCCTTGTTACCAATTTCACCTGACTGCGATGCACCTTTCTGGGTATCGCATCGGGGGTTTCCTCTTTAACCCAGAGATTTCCTGTTATCAAATTAGCATCGGTAACTCTGGCTGTTCCCTCAGGGGTTTTAACCGTAGCTCCAACGCGAGGAGTTATGGTATCTAAATACTCATAAGCCTCCTGCTCGTATTTAAGGCAACACATAAGTCTTCCGCAGCTGCCTGAAACCTTGGTAGGATTTAAGGATAAGTTTTGCTCCTTTGCCATTTTTATAGAAACGGTTTGGAAATCATTTAAAAACCGCTTGCAGCAATATGGCTGACCGCAAATACCGATACCTCCCAAAATTTTAGCCTCGTCGCGAACACCGATTTGACGAAGTTCAATTCTGGTATGGAAATGAGCCGCTAAGTCCTTTACAAGCTCGCGGAAATCAACCCTACCGTCCGATGTGAAGAAAAATACAATTCTTCCGCCATCAAACGAATATTCAACATCAACAAGCTTCATATCAAGCTTGTGTTTTTCTATCATCTTTTCGCAAACAGGCAAAGCTTCCGCTTCTTTTTGGTGGTTTTCTTCAACCCGTTTTAAGTCCTTTTCGGTGGCTTTTCTGAGCACCTTTCTAAGCGGAGGAGGTATATTATCGTCCTCAACTGCATGAACACCGCGCTCAACGGTGCCTATTTCTTTACCGGTTAGCATTTCAACTATAACTTGGTCGCCCTTATTATATTTAAGACCGCAAGGGTCAAAATAATAAGCCTTGCCGCCCGGTTTAAATACTATTGATACAACATCTGTCATAAATATATAATCCTTTCAATTGAAGGTTTAATTAATCTGCATAACACTACTCACAAGCGAGCAATATAATAAATTCAAATTTATATTAAGTTCTAAGTTTTTTTCAAATTCAGAAAGCTCTGAATATAGTCTGAAAAGCTTTTTAGCTCTATTACCCTCATTTTTAAGTTTAAGCTCTGTTACAATCAAAAGCTTTAATTCCTTTAAAAACTCCTCCGCTAAAAGACGGTTTTTCTCGAATGCCACAGTAACACTTAGCATTCCCCAACTATCATTTAGGTCCATAAATCTTAAAAATTCTTTTGCAGAGATAGAGGCTTTACTGTTTTTCTTTCCCGAAAGCAGCTTCAATGCCTTGCCGATATTAAGACCTGCTTCTTTTAAAGCAAAGGCTATATCCTCAGACGTATGCTTGCTGTTTTCTAAAATATAGTCAACCCCCGCCGATAACTCAACCGAAGTCAGCGATAAAACCACCGAGCGCGAAATCACCGTTTCAAGCAAAGCCGATTTATTCTCGGCTATAAGGATAAAATAGGTATTCTCCGGAGGCTCCTCCAAAATCTTCAAAAGCGCATTTTGAGCCTGAGGATTCATATTATCGGCAGGGTCTATAATAAAAACCTTACCCTTTGCGGTATTCGGCTTTATAACCGCCTGTTCAATAAGCTCTCTGATTTGGTCAACCGCGATAAATTTCTTATTATCAGCAGGCTTTATAATCGTTATATCAGGATGATTATTGCTCTTTATTAAATTGCAATTAAGACAATTTCCGCAAGGCTTATCCTCACCCTCGCAAACCGCACCCTTGCAAAGATAGGTGGCTAGGGTATGTCTACCTGTTCCCTCGTCACCCTCAATTATAATGGCATGAGGCAAACGGTTTTCTTTTAAAGCACTAGAAACCGCATTTGCAATCTTCTCGTTGCCAACAAGCGGAAAAGCCATCATAAAACAAAACCGACCTTTTTCATAGCCTTATTATAGGTTTTATATGCCTGACGGCAAGCCTTATCAGCACCCTCTTTATAAAGCTGTTCGAGAGCTTTTTTATCCTTGATAATTTCCTCATAAGAAGCTTTTATCGGGGCTAAGGTATCAGCAACCGCTTCGCCGACCGCTAACTTAAACTCTCCGTAGCCCCTGCCCTCAAACTCGCGCTCAACCTCGGCTACGGTTTTGCCTGTGACCGCGGAATAAATAGTTATTAAATTAGAAATTCCTGCCTGTTCTTCACAGAAGCGAACGCAAGCCTCACTATCGGTAACTGCTCTTTTAAACTTACGGATAATATCGTCCTTACTATCTAAAATAGCAACCCATGAATTAACATTATCGTCTGACTTGGACATTTTGCGACTTGGGTCTTGAAGCGACATAACACGAGCACCGGTTTTCGGGATATATGGCTCAGGAATAGTGAAAACATCGCCATATTTATTATTAAATCTAACCGCAATATCGCGTGCTATTTCAAGGTGCTGCTTTTGGTCTGCTCCAACCGGCACAAAATCGGGTTTATAAAGCAAAATATCCGCCGCCATTAAAACGGGATACGAGAAAAGACCAACATTAACATTTTCAGGATGCTTTGCAGATTTATCCTTAAACTGAGTCATACGGGACATTTCGCCAAACTGAGTATTACAGGATAAAAGCCACGAAAGCTGAGTATGAAACGGCACATGCGACTGAATAAAAACAGTGTTTTTCTCAGGGTCAATACCTAGCGCCAATAATAGCGCATAGGTTGAATAAATCTGAGAACGAAGCGCCGCAGGCTCTTGACGGACTGTTATAGCATGAAGGTCGGCAACCGCAAAGGTGCAATCAAACTCATCTTGCATATTAACCCAATTTTTAAGCGCGCCCAAATAATTTCCGAGGGTCAACATACCGCTCGGCTGAATACAGCTTAAAACCTTTTTCTTTTGTTCAGTTTCGATATTACACATATATAAATCAAATCCTTAGTATTATTTCTAATCAATATATTATAACATAATTTTTTAAGCTTTACAAGATTTATTCATCTGAATCGTTTATAACATCAGGGTTTATCTTAAATCCGTTTTCAAACCCCTCGTTTATGCTTGGAATATTTATATTAGTATCAATATCCAAAATAGAGGGCTTTAAAAGAGCTTCTTCGGCCTCTATCATTTTTTTCTGCTCTTCTATTTCCCATTTTTTAAAGGTTTTAATCAACTCTTCGCCCTCGGGATAAACCGTATCCTTTTTATGCTTTCTGCTCCATAGAGCAAATGAAAGAATGTATATAAGAAATAGTAATGCAGTAAAGGTTGTTATGATTAAGCCAAGATTAAGTCCCGGTGTTATATACTTAAATTCTATTTCACTTTCACCGGCTGCCACCTTAACTGCCATAAAGCCCGCATTAACCTTTTCTATCTCGGCAGGTCTTCCATTTACGGTTGCAATAAACCCTTTATCATAAGGAACAGAGAAAAATACAAGGCTTTCCTTATCGCGAGAAACGGTAGCAGTAAAGCCGTTTTTGGTATATTTGAAATCCTTTGAGGCGGTTTCTTTTAGCTTTTCGCAATCAAAACAAAAAGCTTCATAATCGGTTGAAAGAGAGGTTTCGTTTTCTGAATAAAAGCTTATATCCTCGTCGGTTTCAATATCCTCGAACATATACCCATATTTCTTAATCTGCTCTTTGTTTAAAACAACCGCTTTAAGCATCATAGCTGCTCTTTTTTCATTAGTATAGCTTTCGCAAAATTCCTCGGTCATATAATAATCATAAGAAAAACCGTAGGGTATATAATTTTCGTTTTCATAGATATAAAAATCGTCTTCGGTTTTAAGATATTCATATCCCGGCATAGCGGTCTCGCCTGTTTCTATATCAACAAAGCTTTCATATTTATGCTTGCTGTTTATAAGATATTTAACCGAAAGTAAAGACCTTAAAGCATAATAATCCTCCGAAGCCTCACTATTAACAATTCGCTCTATACCTATATAATCATAAAACTCCATTATGCTTGGAGATATAGTCGAATGAAAGGAAATATTTCCCGAATAACCCAAAAACATAGTAGCGTTGTTCGGTCCGCCATAGGTTTCCACGCGGTATTCGTCCCTTTTTGGCAGATTAATTTCGCCATTTATAAGCTGATTTATAACAACATCCTTTGCATCGGTAGCGTGAGACCTGCCGCAAACCATATAAAAGTTTGCATAAACAATCGTTATTATACAAACGCAGGCGGTTGCCGTTTTGAAAAACAAAGCTTTATCTTTCTTAATAAGCTTTAAAGTGAAGCCTAAAATAACCAGGCTCATTATAGCTATAAAGCAGGTTATAATAAAGCGGGAGAGATACATATAAAAGTCCTCTTCACTGCTTCCCTGACTAAATAAGCTAAACAAAACCTTACCGTTTTCGTCAATTTCTCTCGGGAAAAGACCTATAACCAAGCTTATAGCAACGGTTATACCCATAACCCATTTAAAGCTCGGCTTCCATTCTACCGAATTATCCTCAGTTAGCATAACGGTTGCAAGGCTTATCATAAGAATCGGCATATAAAACCATCTGGTGTAGAAAGCTGTATTAAAAGCCGAAAATGCGCTGTTTAAGAAAGGCACTAATGCTATAAAAATACAAATTCCTATAAGGGTTTTAAGCCAATGCTTTTTGCGATTTTTAAATAAAGCGAAAATTCCAACCGTGCTAAACAACGGCAGCCAACCGCCGAGCGACGACCACTGCACCTTAGCGCCAGGGAAAAATACAGGACGGGCAGGAATATCGGGCGGGAAAAAGAAACACTCTAAAATATTTCCGTATATCTGCTCCTTGCCATACATTATGGCGCTCCAACCCAAAAGAAAACTATCAACTCGCGGATTTCCGATTATAGCTAAAACCGAGGGAAGAAGTATAAATGCAGATAGCAAAACCCCCATTATCCCCTCTAACCATATACATAAAAATCTCGAAAATTTGAATTTATATGCTCCTGTAAACACTCTTACCAAATAATAAATTATAAGGAAAATAAACATTCCAAAGAAGAAATAGTAATTTGATAAAGCGCATAAACCCACCATAAAGGCAAAGAAAAACCGCTTATTTTCGGTAACTAACTGTTCGAACGATAATAAAAGCAATGGAAAAAATACTATCGCCTCGTGAAAATGATTAAAAAATATATTATAAACCGCAAAGCCCGAAAAAGCATACATTAAACCGCCCAACCTTGCAGCAGCAGGCGTTCTTGTAAAACGGCGGATAAATAAATATCCCGTAAGCGCCGAAAGAGCGAATTTTAAAATAAGCAGAGGTCCTATAAAATAAGGCACCCAAGCATTCGGGAAAGGAAGTGTTATCCAAAAGAACGGACTTCCCAAAAGATAAAAGCTATAAGCACCGATAAAATTAGAACCTAAATCGGTATACTGACTCCAAAAAATCTCGCCCGACCTTACAGCGCGGTGGCACTCAGTATAAAAGGGTATCTGCTGAGCGTTAAAATCACCGTAAAAGGTAAATGTTCCGCCGTCTATTATTATATAAGGTATAAAAAAAGCCGTAGCGGTTAAAAGGGCTATTAAAAATGTACTTAAAGCTTTTTCTTTTTGCGGCTTTAAAATTTTAGCCTTTGAAACAGAAAAATTCATTTATATAAATCCTTTTTAAATCTTTTTGTTGATATTATATCACTTAATGGTATAATATTCAATAAAGGAAGTGTTAATTTTGAAAAACAATTTTTATGCAGTTATGTCCCGAATGAAGAATATCTACCGTTGGGGACTTATGAGAAATACCAAAACCGAAAATTTAAGCGAGCATTCCTTTGAGGTGGCTCAGATTGCGCACGCTTTGGCTATCATAAACAATAAACGCTTTGGCGGAGATATAGACCCGAATTTCACCGCTGTTGTTGCTATGTATCACGATTCTTCGGAAATTATAACCGGTGATATGCCAACACCTATTAAATATTATAATAACGAAATTAAATCGGCATACAAGCAAATTGAAGCCGCCGCAGAAAACAGCCTCAAAGATATGCTGCCCGAAGATTTTAAGGAGGATTTTCTCAAAATCTATTCGCCCGACGAAAAAATCAAGCGTTTAGTTAAAGCGGCAGATAAAATTTCTGCTCTTATTAAATGCACCGAAGAGCTTAATATGGGCAACCGCGAGTTTTTAGTTGCTGAAAAATCGGTCAGAAAAGCTATTGAGGATATGAAGCTTCCCGAGGCAGAGGTTTTTATGGAGGAATTTATGCCCGGCTTCTCACTTTCTATTGATGAGCAGTAAACAAAAAAGACGGCATCAGCCGTCTTTTCATATACGGGGGCAACTGCCCCTTTTTTTATTGTAAATTATTAAAATCTTTTCGGTAGGGCGCCAACCAAATATAATGGCGAAGCCGTTTCGTTTGGGGGTTAAGGCGACAGATATGCCAGTATAGAATAAATACAGACTTGACGACAAATTGAAAACTTTGTTTTCACTCTTTGTCGGCTTTTTAATATAAATCATACCTTGTCGCCTGAGGGGGAAATCGAAATTCCCCCTTAGGCGAATCTTTCCGCCCTTTCTTTTCGCCTACATAAGAAAGGGCGTGCCCGTCGCGGCACGAGCGACAATATTATAAAATTTATTTTATTCCGTATCTTTAATGCAATTTTCACATAATCCCATTTCAGTTCCGTTTACTATATACCCTCTAAGTAAAACCGCTTCCCTACCACAAAATTCACAGGTTCCTACCCTTGTTGTTTTATTTTCATTGGCTTTATTATTAATTACTTCTACACTATCATATTCTTTTCCACAATAACTACATGGTGATTTTGAAATCTCTGCGCCACATTCACATCTCCACTTATGTGTTGCTTGCACATCTTCTTGCGCACCATTTTTTCCATTTGCTTTTTGCATTATTAAATTCCTAACATGATTAGGATTTTCTAAACTCACTTTATACATACCTAGCGAAGTAAATATTCTCAAATTGCAATATTCATTTGTTTTTATATCCTGCGAAACTATTTCTATGTTTTTTATATTGGAAAAATTAATTTCTATAAACTTTTCAGAATCAACTTTTGTATATTCATCAACATATACTATATGTATTTTATCATCATATAAAGTGAGTTTATTTTTTTGCACATTTAATATTATTTGACTTATAGATTTTGCTTCCTTAGCACCCAAGCTCAAAGCCAGCGTCATGCCACCTATCATTAAGAAAATTGCAAAAAATTGAACGCTTTCTTCAAACTCGTATGCTTTACAAACAAAAACCATAAACACTGGAAAAAGTGCTGATATTATGGACGATATTGCAGTTTTCATCATTTTAGAATTTAATTTTTCCTCAATTTTCTTATCATAATTAAAAACCATCATTATTTTTCACCTTTCAATTATACCATTCAAGTATTTTTTACTGTTTTGATAGTGTCCGTTTCATTTTTTAAAAATTCAATACCTTTTTCGCTTACGTTTATGTAACGTAATTTTAGCATGTTTTTATGTTATTGTCAATACGCTAATATAACGTATTGAGGGTATAATAATATTATGAAAAAAATTTGCTTTTATAATAATAAAAATATTATTTCGGAAAGGCTAAAAAATTTACGAGAGGAAAGAGGATTATCGCAAAGTAATTTAGCCGCGAAATTGCAAACTATGAATGTCAATATCGACCAGCAAATGATTAGCAAAATCGAAAAAAACAACCGGCAGGTTACCGATTATGAATTAGCCTGCATCTGCAAATGCCTATCGGTAACACCAAATGATTTATTGAATTTTTCTAATATGGAATTTTAACTTTTTAAATATTGTAGGGGATGGCATCCTTGACATCCCGCCAACCAAATATAATGGCGAAGCCGTTTCGTTTGGGGGTTAAGGCGACAGATATGCCAGTATAGAATAAATACAAACTTGCCGACAAATTGAAAACTTTGTTTTCACTCTTTGTCGGCTTTTTAATATAAATCATACCTTGTCGCCTGAGGGGGAAATCGAAATTCCCCCTCGGGCGAATCTTTCCGCCCTTTCTTTTCGCCTACATAAGAAAGGGCGTGCCCGTCGCGGCACGAGCGACAATATAAAATAATATTTAATTGGTATATTGTAAAGAAGTGGCTTGCCACACCGCTTTATTTTAAGCAAGAGTAATCCCCTGCCCTACAAAATGCAAATTGAAATGATATACTAAATGTCGGTAAATGCCATCACCTACACCTCAAAGCAAAATTTTTACCTTGAATATATGTGTTATTTTTAGAAAAAATTGGGTTAAAATATGAAAAATCAGGTTTAATTTCAAAAAATTACAAAATTATTACAATTTTATTAAAAAATGTTTGACATATCCTAAAAGCTATGATAAACTAATATAGCATGCCGTAATATGCGAAAATATGCGGTTTGACTATTAAAAAAGAGAGGATGGTGTAAGAGTGCCTACGTTTAACCAATTGGTTCGCAGTGGCCGTGAAACTGTTGAGAAGAAGGCTAAGGCTCCGGCTCTTTTAAAGGGTTATAACTCTATGAAGCGTCGCGCAACCGACAATGATTCTCCTCAGAAGCGCGGTGTTTGCACAGCCGTTAAGACTTCCACACCTAAGAAGCCTAACTCTGCTCTTCGTAAAATTGCGAGAGTACGTCTTTCAAACGGAATCGAAGTATCTGCTTATATTCCGGGTATTGGACACAACTTGCAGGAGCATAGCGTAGTTCTTATTCGTGGCGGACGTGTTAAGGACTTACCTGGTGTGCGTTATCACATCGTTAGAGGAACACTTGACACACAGGGCGTTGCTAACAGAATGCAGAGCCGTTCAAAATACGGTGCAAAACGTCCAAAAGCAGGTGCGAAGTAATTTTAGTTAGTATAATCTCTGCTGCTATTCCAAGGCGGTATTTATATATATGTATAGTATAAGCCGACTTGGTGCCACGGGGAAGTTACTCGAGTACCTATGATATCATTACTATGAAGGAGGGAAGCAAAGTGCCAAGAAGAGGCTTTATTGCTAAACGAGA
>JAFSIV010000013.1 GCA_017439585.1 Clostridia bacterium
ATACCGGCACAGTATCGCATATTGGGACAGTTATGGGATTATCTTCCTACCTGTTTTCTGTCCATGTGGAACACCTTTGATAGCCGTTTGATTTCTATGTTTGGAATGCACTTCACCTCGTATCAAATCGTTCCCTTGCTCTACATTGTCGTCGCATCGCTGCTGGCATTCCTCGGAAGTCGTATCTATTGCCGCCGTCAGATCAGCGGAAGATAAACGCACACCTGTTATAACAAGCAGTTACCTCACAACCACCTGACACAATTCCGCAAGCGATTTTGCAACATTTTCTGCAACAAGAATTTTGATAAATGAAATAATGGGTGGAATAACAGGTTCAAAATTGCCGTTTAGGATAATATTTAGGGCATAAATAAGCCAAAGAAGATTCTCAAAAAAGAGTGGGAATAATACTAAATGGCTTACAGGTAGCTTGAAATCGCTTGATTTCAAGCTACTTTTTTTAATTTTCAAAAAATCATTGACAAAAAACTATACTTCGTGATATGATGTATTACACAAAAGGAGGTATGGTATGGATACTCAATTAAAGCGAGGTCTTTTAGACGTCTGTGTTTTAGCAGCGATTAAAAGCGAGGATTCTTATGGCTACAAGATTATCAAAGATATGAAGCCTTACATCGAGCTTTCAGAATCTACCTTATATACTATTTTAAAACGCTTGGAAACTGCAAATATGCTAACCGTCCGCACCGCCGAGCACGGTGGCAGACTAAGAAAATATTATCACATCACCGATTTAGGTATAAAACGAATCGAGGAATTTAAAAACGAATGGAAAGAACTTTTATCCATATACCAATTTGTAAGCAGGGAGGATGAAGCAAATGAATAAACAAGAATTTTTAGCCGAGCTTGAAAAGGCTTTACGCGGTTTACCGCAAAAGGATATAGAAGATCGTTTAACATTTTACGGCGAAATAATTGACGATAGAACAGAAGAAGGTTTATCTGAGGAGGAAGCGGTTGCGGCAGTAGGCTCTGCCTCAGAAATTGCTGCTCAAATAATAGCAGATACACCACTCTCTAAAATCGCCAAAGAAAGAATAAAACCGAAACGAACTTTAAAGGCTTGGGAAATTATACTTTTAGCCGTTGGCTCTCCTATTTGGCTATCGCTTATCATAGCCGCCATAGCTGTTATTCTCTCGGTTTATGCTTCATTATGGGCCGCCATTATTTCCCTTTGGGCAGTTTTTGCCTCGGTTATAGCCTGCTTTATAGGTTTCGTATCAGGAGGAATTATTATTGCTATCAGCAATAATACAATTGCTGGAATAGCGCTTATTGGCGCAGGAATTTTCTGCGGCGGGCTTTCGATTTTTATGTCTTTCGGTTGCAAAATAGCAACGAAAGGAATTTTGATACTAACCAAAAAGCTAGCAATTTGGATTAAAAACTGCTTTATTAAAAAGGAGGAAGCATAATGGGTAAAGAGGTAAAAATATGGCTTATTATAGCCTCTTCCCTTGTTTTGATAGGGTGTATAATTTTTGGATCTGCTTTAAGTATGGCTAAATTTGATTTCAAAAAATTGCAAACGACTGAATTCGAAACAAACACACACGAAATAACCGAAAAATTTAATGGTATCTCGATTAATACCGATACCGCAGACATTACTTTTTTATTATCCGATAGTAAAAATTGCAAAATAGAATGTTTTGAAGAAACAAAAGAAAAGCATTTGGTTTCGATAAAAGACGATACTCTTTTTATCGAGCTTGAAAGCCAAAAACTTTGGTATGAATATATTGGAATTAATTTCAGCACACCAAAAATAACCATTTATCTGCCTCAGAAAGAATATGGTAAAATGGAAGTCAAATCAAGCACAGGCGATATTAAAATACCAAAAGATTTCGGTTTCAAGGATATAGATATTTCGTTAAGCACAGGGGATGTTAACCTTTTTTCCTCTGCTTCAAATTTAATTAAAATAAAAACGAGCACAGGAGATATCAATATAAAAAACATATCTGCCGGCTCGCTTGACCTTTCGGTTTCAACAGGAAAAATTTCGGTTTCAAATGTTATCTGTAAAGGAAATGCCAAATTTGAAACTTCAACAGGAAAAACCGAGCTTAACGATATTAAATGCAAAAATCTCACTTCTTCTGGCAGCACGGGAAATCTGCTTTTGAATAATGTTATCGCCGAGGGAAAGCTTTCGATTGAAAGAGATACAGGTAATGTTAAATTCGAAGCTTGTGATGCCGCAGAGATTTTTATTCAAACCGATACGGGTTATGTTTCAGGAACTTTGCTTTCTGAAAAAGTGTTCATAACCGAAACCGATACAGGATTAGTCTCGGTTCCAAAAACCATAAACGGCGGAAAATGCGAAATCACCACCGATACGGGCAATATTAGGGTATCATATAAATAAAAGCTTAACTTTCACTCCACCGACGGCCTAAATCTCCCCAACTCAACCGACGGTATGTAGACTTTTTCAGATTTTTGTTTAAAATGAAAAAAGAAAGGAGGAGGCAAATGGACCAAATTAAAATCGGGAAATTTATTGCCGAGTGCAGAAAAAATAGAAACCTTACTCAAATGCAGTTGGCAGAAAAACTGAACATCACCGATAGAGCAGTATCAAAATGGGAAACTGGTAAATCTTTGCCCGATTCTTCGATTATGCTCGAGCTTTGCGATATTTTAAAAATAACTGTTAATGATTTATTATCCGGGGAGGTTGTTAAAATGGATAATTATAATAAGGAATTAGAAAAAAACCTACTTGAAATGATAAAGGAAAAAGAAAAAGCAGATAAAAGACTTTTAACACTCGAATGGGTTATTGGAATTCTCTCTGTTATTGTTTTGTTACTTCCGGTAATTATAGCTTCGTATATTGAAATGGAGTATTGGCTAAGAATAGTTTTAACTTTTTCAGGCTTTATTCCTTGTTTTGTTGGGTTTTTCTTTGCTTTAAAAATCGAACAGGTTGCAGGATATTATGAATGCAAAGAATGTGGTCATAAATATGTTCCAACATTTAAAGCGGTTAACTTGGCTCCTCATATGGGCAGAACAAGATATATGAGATGTCCTAAATGCAATAAAAAGTCATGGCAAAAAAAGGTTCTAAGTAAGGATTAAAATAAACCTGAATATTAAATCGTAACGGGAGGCGAATTGCCTCCCGTTAACATTTTCGGGCGATTATTAATCGCCCCTACGAATTTTTATACTCTATATTTATTCAGTCAAAGGCGTGCCCGTCGCGGCATGAGCGACAATATAATATAATTAAAAACCGAATAATCATTGCAATATTTTAAAAAGAGTGTATAATTAAATTATAAACTTTTCTAGTAGGTAATTTTGAAATGATAACTTTAAATAACGGTATATTAAAGGTTGAAATAACTGAAATAGGCGCGGAAATCCGCAGAGTTTTAAAAAACGGAGAAGACCGTATGTGGTCGGGAAATCCTGAATATTGGTCGGGCGTTTCTCCGATTTTGTTTCCTATTTGCAGCCGTTTACCTGATGACGAATATTCATTTAACGGCAAAACCTATAAAATGCAAATGCATGGCTTTGCCTCAGGTCTTCTGTTTGAGGTTGAAAGTGCCGAAATGGATACTGCAATCTTTCTTCTTAAATCAAACGCAGAAACTCTAAAAATGTTCCCCTTTGAATTTGAGCTTCGAATTAAATATACTCTTATTCTAAACACAATAAAGGTTGAATATTTTGTTTTAAATAAATCGGAAAACACAATGTATTATTCAATCGGCTCGCACGAAAGCTATGCTTGTCCCGAAGGCATTGAAGCTTATGATGTTGTTTTCGAAAAAGAAGAAGTTTTAAAAACCGCTCTTTTAGAAGGTCCTGTTTTTTCAGGCAAATACGAAACAATTTTAGAAAGCGGCAACACCCTTTCCTTGAAAGAGGATTATTTTGAATTTGACACTTTGATTTTCAAAAACATTAAATCGAAAAAAGTGAGCCTTATAAACCGCGAAACGAATAAAACAGCAAATGTTTTCTTTCCCGATAGCGAATATCTGCTTATATGGCACCCAATCGGCGCGCCATTTATCTGCATTGAGCCTTGGCAGGGAATTTGCTCAACCAAAGGTGATAGCAAAGATATAACCAAAAAAGAGGGCATAATTGCACTTGGCTCTGAAAAAGAAAACACACACACTCATATTTTTGAGTTTAAATAAAAAGTAAGGACGAAAAATGAAAAATCATAAAATTAAATATACAATACTTTCTTCTTCAATAATATTTCTTATAGTTTTATCGGCTTTTGTTGGTTGCTCAGAGGAAAAAGAAAAATTATCCGAATTAAAGCCCGCAATCCGTGTTGATGTTCCTGTGGACGAGGTGGAGGAACCAAAGGAATCTGAGCCGCCAAAACCTGTTCATATAGCGGTTGAGAAAATAACCCTCAATAAATATTCAGTTACTGTTATGCAAGGCTCAACCGATATGCCGATAGTTACAATGCATCCTGCAAATGCAACCAACAAAGCAGAAATCTGGTCCAGTGATAACACCGCTATTGCAACGGTTAATAATATCGGCAGAATAACAGGTGTTAGTGTCGGAAACTGCACTGTTACCGTTCGCTCTCAGGATAACCCGAATATTTTTGCAAATGTTTCGGTTACTGTAACCCCTTATATTGCACCTGTTGAGCCCGAAGCTACATATATTAACGGCATTTTAATCGCAAACAAAACCTATCCTCTGCCTAGCACTTATAATCCGGGTGTTAACCCTGCCGCAAATGCCGCTTTGCAGGAAATGTTTGCCGCCGCCAAGGCAGAAGGTTTGAATCTTTTTGTTAAATCAGGATTCAGAAGCTATTCCACCCAAAAATCCCTTTATAACAATTATGTTAAAAGAGACGGAGCCGCCGCTGCAGACCGTTATTCCGCAAGACCGGGCCACTCCGAGCACCAAACAGGACTAGCCTTTGATATTAACAAAGCAAATTCAAGCTTTGCAGGTTCTCCCGAGGCTAATTGGCTAGCTCAAAACTGCTATAAATACGGATT
This sequence comes from Clostridia bacterium, assembly GCA_017439585.1. Classification (GTDB taxonomy): domain Bacteria; phylum Bacillota; class Clostridia; order Oscillospirales; family Acutalibacteraceae; genus UBA737. The sequence continues at coordinate 5,049 of JAFSIV010000013.1, forward strand.
TATTATCCGCTACCCTCAGGGTAAAGAATCTATAACAGGTTATATTTATGAGCCTTGGCATGTGAGATATTTAGGAGTTGAAACCGCAACCGCAGTTTATAACAGCGGTCTTTGCCTTGAAGAATATTTAGGTATAACTTCGAGTTATAAGTAATAATTTTATTGTGAATTTGTAAGGGAGGCATAAATGCCTCCCGATTTTTATAAAATTTAGTTGCTTTGTAGGGGAGGGTCTCAGTGCCCTCCCCTACTAATTTTCATACTTAATATTTATTTGTTTAATAGCGAAGCCATTATCGTTTAAGGGGGTTAAGGCGAAAAATATACCACCATAAAATAAATATAAATTTGCCACCAAATTGAAAACTTTGTTTTCACTCTTTGGTGGCGGTTTAATTAAAACTATAATTTTGTCGCCAAAGGGGGAAATCGAAATTCCCCCTTGGGCGAACTTTTGGCCCTTTCTTTTCGCCCACATAAGAAAGGGCGTGCCCGTCGCGGCACGAGCGACAATATAATGGGACAGGTTAGGCAAAACAATTCTGTTTCACCACAAATTTCTTGATTTTCAAAATAAATAATAGTATAATTATTTTAATAAAAACTTTAAAAAGAGGGATGTTTCATGAAAAAAAGCGTTCAAGATATTCTTAATATCATAAAAGAAAACGATATTAAGATGGTTGATTTTAAAATGGTTGATATTAACGGTCAATACCGCCATGTTACCATTCCTGCCGGAAATTTCTCTGAGGAAACTATGAAAAGCGGTATTGGTTTTGATGCTTCAAACTATGGCTATGCTGTTGTTGAAAAGAGCGATATGGTGTTTATTCCCGACCCTGACACTGCTATGATTGACCCGTTCTGCGATATTCCGACATTATCTATGACGGGTAATGCTATGATTATTGATAATCCCGAAAACAGACCTTTGGCTCAATATCCAAGAAACATTGTTCGCGCAGCTGTTGATTATATGAAGGAAAGCGGCATTGCGGACACTATGCTTATCCTCCCCGAATTTGAGTTTTATTTGTTTGACGATGTAACTTGGGGTGTTGAGGGCAGTTATATCGGCGCATCGGTTGACGCAAAACAGTCTTATTGGAACAGCGCAACCGAGGGCAAGGGTGTTATTGTTCCAAAGCAAAAGAATTATCATATTGCAAAGCCGTTTGATATTTCTTATGAATGCCGCAGTGAAATGTGTATGCATATGGCTGATATGGGTATAAAAATTAATTATCATCATCCTGAGGTTGCCGCTTCAGGTCAGTTCGAAATTGAGCCTCAGCTTGGCGAAATGGTTGATATGGCGGATGCTACTATGATGATTAAATACATAATTCATAACACCGCTTTAAAATACGGTAAATCTGCAACCTTTATGCCGAAGCCTATTCACGGTGAAGCAGGCTCAGGTATGCATGTTCATATGCTTCTTATGAAGGACGGCGAGCCTGTGTTCTCTGATGATAACGGTTATTCTAATTTAAGCGAAACTGCTCATTACTTTATGGGTGGACTTTTAAAGCATATTGCCTCTCTTTGCGCTATAACCAATCCAAGCACCAACTCCTTCAAGCGCTTGGTACCAGGTTTTGAAGCTCCTGTTACGGTTGGATACGCAACCTCAAACAGAAGCGCTGTTATCAGAATTCCGGCTTATGCTAAAAGTCCTGATAAGCGCAGATTTGAGCTTCGTAACCCTGATGCAACCTGCAACCCCTACTTCTGCTATGCTGCTATTTTAATGGCAGGTCTTGACGGTGTTAAAAATAAAATTGACCCGCACGAGAACGGTTGGGGACCTTATGATATGAATTTATTTAATCTGCCCGACGAGGAAAAGGCAAAGCTTCAAGGCTTGCCAACCTCTCTCGAAGCCGCTCTTGATGCATTAGAGGCAGATAACGATTACTTAACTGCAAACGGCGTTTTCCCGAAAGAGTTAATCGAAAACTTTATCAAATCAAAGCGAGCAGAATGCCGTCAATTAGCCGCTATCCCTCACCCCGCAGAGTTTGATAAATACTATAACTTATAATATAATTTCTGCCCGACAAAAAGTCGGGCAGTTTTTTTATACTGAAAATTACGCAACCATGCAGAAACGATTTCATAAAAAGCCTTCTCCAGCGGAGAAGGTGGCAAAACCAATGGTTTTGACGGATGAGGAGAACAACCAATTTTTATAACTCAAAAAACTTTGCTTAATTTATAATCTCCTCATCCACCGCAAGCGGTCCCCCTTCTCCGCTGGAGAAGGCTCTAAATAATACCATTTTAAATAATAAACTAACTAAAACATAACTAACCACTATTGACAAAAATTAAATTTAACACTATAATAAGAAACAGATGTTGCGAAACAACTGTTTCTTTATTTTTTACTAAGGAGAAATTTTATGCCGCCTAAATTCAAATTTAAAAAAGAAGAAATAATAAATACCGCCGTTAACCTTGTTCGCGAAAACGGGGCAGACTATTTAACAGCCAGAAACCTCGGCTCTGCTCTCGGTTCTTCGGCAAAGCCTGTTTTTAGTCTTTTCGGTAGTATGGAGGAGGTAAAACGCGAGGTTTTGGCGGCAGCTCAAAGCTTATATGAAAATTATCTTGAAACCGATATGAAAAAAGGCGAATACCCAACCTATAAAGCTAGCGGTATGGCTTATATTCGGTTTGCCTGCGAGGAAAAAGAGCTTTTTAAACTGCTTTTTATGAGAGATAGAACAGGTGAGGTTTTAACCGAAAGCCGCGAAGAAATAATGCCATTGCTTAAAATTATTATGGAAAATTTAAATATAGATGAAGATTCCGCCTTTTTCTTGCATTTAAAGCTTTGGATTTATGTTCACGGGTTTGCAACTATGTGCGCCACAGGTTATTTAAATTGGGACACAGAGTTTATAGAAAAAAGCATTTCTGATGTATATAACGAACTAACTTCAAATTTATAAGGAGTAATTATGATAGCAATAAAAACCGAGGGATTAACTAAAAAATATAAAGATATTATTGCAGTTAATAATCTTAATTTAGAAATTAAAAAGGGTGAACTTTTTTCGCTTTTAGGTGTTAACGGGGCAGGCAAAACAACCACCGTTAAAATGCTTTGCGGTTTAACTGCCGTGAACTCAGGTAATGCCTTTTTAAACGGTAACAGCATTTTGACCGACAGTTCAAAATGCAAAAAATTTATATCGGTTTCGCCCCAAGAAACCGCCGTTGCGCCGAATTTAACCGTTAAAGAAAATTTGAAGCTAATCTGCGAAATTTATGGCTTTAAAAAGGAAAAATGCGAAAATAAAATTAACGAGCTTGTAAACCAATTCGATTTATCGGCTATATTAAATAAAAAAGCAGGCAAGCTTTCGGGCGGATGGCAAAGGCGACTGAGTATAGCTCTTTCTTTAATCAGCGAGCCTGAAATCTTGTTTTTAGACGAGCCTACTTTGGGGCTTGATGTTCTCGCGCGCTCGGATTTATGGGATATAATAAACTCATTAAAAGGCAAAATCACTCTTGTTTTAACAACTCACTATATGGAAGAAGCCGAAGTGCTGTCCGATAGAATAGGCATTATGAAAAATGGCAGACTTGTAGCCTGCGATACCCCTGACCGCCTTAAAGAAAAAACCGCAACCGAAACGCTGGAAAAGGCGTTCATAAAAATAGTTAAGGGGGAGAATATATGAAAATATTAGCCTTCTCAAAAAGAAACGCAAAAGAAATCATGAGAGACCCTTTAAATTTATTTTTTGGCTTGGGCTTTCCGATTGTTTTGCTTTTGCTTCTTTCGATAATTCAAAAAAATGTGCCTGTTTCTCTTTTTGAAATAGAGCATTTAACACCGGGAGTTACGGTTTTCGGTCTTTCCTTTATAACCCTTTTTTCTGCGGTTTTAATTTCAAAGGACCGCGAAACCGCCTTCTTTGCAAGACTTTACACAACACCTCTTAAACCCTCTGATTTTATTTTAGGTTACATTTTACCGTTATTACCTATCGCTTTGGCACAAGGTGTAATCTGCTATATATTCGCAATAGTTTTAGGACTAAAACCCTCTCTGAATATAATCGTTGCATTGATTTTTTTGAGCTTTATTTCACTTTTTTATATCGCTCTGGGGTTACTTTGCGGAAGTATTTTAAATTCGAAGCAGGTTGGTGGCGTTTGCGGAGCTTTGCTAACAAATTTTTCGGCTTGGCTTTCGGGTATTTGGTTTGATATAAACCTTATGGGTGAAGTCTTTAAGAAAATTGCCTATCTGCTACCATTTATCCACGCTGTTGAGCTAGAAAGAAAAGCGCTTTCAGGGGAAATTTTAAACGCAACTCCTCACTTTTTAGTTGTTTTAGGTTACACCGCTGTTATATTAGCCCTCGCTGTATTTATATTTTTAAAGAAAATGAAAACTACCAAATAGCAAAAATCCCTTCTCAAACGAGAAGGGATTTAATTTTAAGAATTTATCAATATAAATATCGGCATCAAGGGATATAAAACCGCCGATAAAATCATATATAGCCCTGTTTTCTTCGGGTTTTCTTTTGAAACAATTTTCCAAAAAGCCGCAAGCCTTAATATTTTATAAGAAATAGCCGCAAAAAGCGAAACAAAATAAAATATGATAGGATATATAGCCGAAGAAAACATATCCAGAGTCATTTTAGTGTCGCTCACAATGCAAATTTTTGCGTTTTGGATTATTTCGTTTGCAGAAATAAAGCCAAAAACCGCTAAAACCGCTGTTGTTAAAAGTGTTAAGAAAAATAAAATTATAAGCCAAACCTTTAAATTTTTCTTTTTTTCAGCAACTAAACCTAAATAATAAGGGGTTATAAACGGAACAAAGCAAAGCACAGGCAATTTTATTTCCTTTTTCTTTGCTAATTTGAAAATTCCTATTGCCTCTAAAATAAACAACAAGGATTTTACTATAAGTAAAATAATTAAAACTATCATAAAATCTCCTAAAAAAAGTATTGAACAGAATCAATCAAGCAGATTATAAAATAAATTAAAATCGAAGCAGAACTTAAAAACCAAGCGGCTTTTTTGCCAGAACTAACCTCTTTATTATCGGCAGTCTCAAAATGATAAAACCCGTCGTCCTTACCGTTTAAAAGGAGCAGGGAAACTATACCGCCTAAAAGAGATAAAATTATAAAAATTATATATCCTAAATTTATATAATCATTTAAACTGCTCGGCAAATAGCTTATAACAACCGAGATTAAATTATTAAATCCGTGAACTAAAACCGCAATCCAAATGGTTTTACTTTTTACGGTTATATAACCTAAAACCAACCCTACTAAAAAAGCAAACGGGGTTTGCTCAAAGTTTCCGTGCATAACTCCGAAAAGCAAAGCCGACATTATAACCGCAAAGCCCTCGCCGTATTTTTTAAGATAACCTAAAATGAGACCTCGGCAAACAAATTCCTCCACCAAGGCGGGCACAAAAACGGTTGAAATTAAAACTAGCAAAAACCCGAATATACCCTCGGGATTTTGAGGCTTGGGCACTTCATAATTAATGTTTGTTCGGCTAAAAATAGACTCGGCAAAGCTAACCGAAACATTGGCAAACGAGCAAAAACCTATTCCCATTAGAAAAAAGGGCAAAAGAGTTTCTTTTTTAGGAGGCGCGAAGCTTACCAAATCGCTGATTCTCGTATCCGCCAATTTTAAAACAACTATAAAGGGCAAAATAAAGGCGGTTATCGCAAATAAAATCTGCTCAACCTGCATAACCGCAGGGTTATAAAAAAATTCTCCCGCCTCTTGACTTACAAAGCTTAAAATAAAAGCCAATAAATAAACTGCGTAATTTAATAAATTAACAACCACTGTCATAGCTAAAAAGGCGGCGCCTATAATATTTCCGTCTCGTTTAATCTGAGTTTTGGTCTTTAAAATTTCAGATTTTAATTTTTTTTCAAAATTTTCTTCCTCAAAGGATACAGCTTCTGCATTATCAAGGTTTGTATCTCTTACTTCGGTCTTTTCAGTTTCATTAAAATCCAAGTTTTTTCACCTGACTTATTAAAAATTTACCGCAAGTTACATAAAAGGCGATAATTTAAACTTATCGCCTTTTACATTTTAAAAAATTACTCCTCAGGTGTTGTTTCTTCCTCTATAATTTCAGGCTCGTTGCCAACCTCACCCGCATCTGCATCTGCTTCCTCAGGTTTTTCGGTTACTTCCTCTGCGTTATGCTCGGTAAGTGCAACCGAGAGTATCTTTTCACCCTCAGCAACCCTCATTACCCGAACACCCTTAGCAGGACGCGAGAAGGTTGAAATATCGCCGCTGAAAATTCTGATTATGATACCGTTTGAAGCTATCATAATAATATCATCATTTTCACCAACAGGAATAGTTGCCGCAACCTTACCAAATCTTTCGGTGCGGTAGTTAATAAGACCTTTACCGCCTCTCGACTGCAAACGATAATCCGCAATAGAGCTGATTCTTCCGTAACCCGTTTCGGTAACGGTTAAAATTCGGGTGTTTTCGTCAGTTATAGCCATATCTATAACCGAATCTCCCTCGCGCATATTAATCGCTCTGACACCGCGCGCCGTTCTACCCATCGCTCTGACATCAGTTTCCTTAAACTGAATAGCCAAACCGTCCTTAGTTGCGATAAAGATGTTTTGGTCGCCATTAGTCATTCTAACGAAGCCGAGTTCATCATCCTCATCAATATTAATAGCAATAATACCGCTCTTTCTGGTATTTCTGAACTCAGAAACTCTGGTTCTCTTAATAGTACCTTTTTTGGTAACCATTGCGATATATTTTTCCTCGTCCAGCTCGCTTGCGGGCAGAATAATTGTTATCTTCTCGTCTGCCATAAGAGGCAAGATATTAATAAGGTTCATACCCTTGCTTGTTCTGCTTCCCTCAGGAATTTCATAAGCCTTAATGCGATACATTCTGCCCAAATTCGAGAAGAGCATAATCCAGTCATGAGAAGAACAAACAAACATATTTTCAACCGCGTCTTCTTCTCTTGTGGTCATACCGGTAATACCTCTGCCACCGCGATTTTGAACATTATAAGTGTCGGCAGGAAGTCTCTTAATATAACCGTTAACCGTTTTGGTTAGAACGCAGTCCTCCTCAGGAATAAGGTCTTCAATATCAACCTCTCCTGCAACATCGGTGATTTCGGTTCTTCTATCATCCGAATATTTATCGCGAAGATTTAAAGCCTCGGTTTTAACAATATCGAGAATTTTTTCTCTGCTTGCTAAAATTTCCTCGCATTCCTTTATGAAATCAAGCTTTTCTTGGAGCTCATCTAAAATCTTTTGCTTTTCAAGACCTGCAAGCTTACCTAATTGCATCTGAACGATAGCAGTAGTCTGAATATCGTCAAGACCAAATCTTTCGCTTAAAGCCTCTTTACTTTCAGGAATAGTTTTTGAATTTCTGATAATTGAAATAACCTCGTCAATAAAATCGAGAGCTACCTTTAAGCCCTCTAAAATATGGGCTCTTTCCTCGGCTTTTCTCTTATCATAAGCTGTTCTTCTGTAAACTATATCATACTGGAAGTCAATACAGTTTTGAAGCATCTCTTTTAAGGTTAAAAGCTGAGGTTTACCGTTTACGATAGCAAGCAAAATCGCACCAAAGGTGGTTTGCAAGGAAGTATAACGATAAATCTTGTTCAGAACAACCTGAGGATTAGCATCTCTCTTTAAATCAACGATAATTCTGATACCGCCGTCTCGCTTTGAAGAATAGTCAACAACATCGTCAATACCCTCAATTCGCTTATCAGCCGCCAAATCATAAATATTCTTAACCAAATCCTGTTTTTTAACCTTATAAGGAATTTCGGTTATAACAATTCTGAATTTTCCGTTTGCGGTTTCCTCAATTTCGGCTTTGCCGCGAAGAATAATCTTTCCTCTGCCGGTAGCATAAGCGGCTCTTATTCCGCTTCTGCCCATAATTATACCGCCTGTTGGGAAATCAGGACCTTTAATATGCTCGCAAAGGTCGCCTAATTCTGCATCAGGGTTATCAATAAGGCAACACATACCGTCAATAACCTCACCGAGATTATGAGGAGGAATTTCGGTTGCCATACCAACCGCAATACCGCTTGAACCGTTTACCAAAAGCTGAGGGAAACGAACCGGCAAAACAACCGGCTCTTCCAAACGGTTATCATAGTTAGGCGCAAAATCAACCGTTTCTTTATCAATATCATCAAGCATACTAAGAGAAAGCCTGTTCATTCTGGACTCAGTATATCTGTATGCCGCAGCAGGATAACCGTCTATATTACCGAAGTTTCCGTGTCCGTCAATTAAGGGATAACGCAAAGAGAAATCCTGAGCCATACGAACCATAGAATCATAAACCGAAGCATCACCGTGTGGGTGATATCTACCTAGCACCGAACCTACGGTATCGGCGCACTTTCTGTATGCCTTGTCAGGAGTTAAGCCGTTTTCATACATAGTATAGAGTATTCTTCTATGTACCGGCTTTAATCCGTCGCGCACGTCGGGGATAGCGCGTCCCACCAATACCGACATAGAGTATTGAAGCATACTCTGTTTAACCTCGTCAACAATTTCAACGGGCAAAATATTGGTTTCTTCATCACTGGGCCAATAAACCTTTTCTTGTTTAGCCATTTTAAAGCACTATCTCCTTTCCTTAAATATCCAAATCGGTAGCAAATACCGCGTTTTCTTCAATAAATCTTCTTCGAGGCTCAACTTCCTCGCCCATAAGCATTGAGAAGGTTTCGTCTGCAAGTTCGGCATCCGCCATAGTAACACGAAGCATTGTTCTGTGCTCAGGGTCTAAGGTTGTTTCCCAAAGCTGCTCAGGGTTCATTTCACCAAGACCTTTATATCGCTGAACATCAACATTACCGCCAAGCTCTTCGATAAATCTGTCTCTGTCCTCATCCGTAAACGCATCAAAATATCTCTTACCCTTTGCAACTCGGTATAGAGGAGGCTGAGCGAGATAAATATGACCTGTTTCGATAAGCTCGGGCATATAACGGAAGAAGAAGGTTAACAAAAGTGTTCTGATATGGCTACCGTCAACATCGGCATCGGCCATAATAACGATTTTATCATATCTTAACTTTTCAATATCAAAGTTTTCGGCAATTCCGGTACCGAGTGCCACAACAACAGGTGTCAGCTTATCGTTTCCGTAAACCTTGTCAACCCTTGCTTTTTCAACATTGAGCATTTTACCCCAAAGTGGCAAAATTGCCTGATAGGTACTGTTTCTTCCCTCAACAGCCGAACCGCCCGCAGAGTCTCCCTCAACGATAAACAATTCGGTCTTAGTCGGGTCGTTTGAAATACAGTCTTTAAGTTTTTCGGGCATACGGGTTTTGCCGCCGATACCCGATTTACTTCTCTGCAAATCGCGGGCTTTTTGCGCTGCCTCGCGCGCATTTGAAGCGGCGATTGCTTTATCTATAATAATCTTAGCGTCATCAGGATTTTCTTCTAAATACTGATAGAGCTTTTGATTAACCAAATCTCTGACGAGCTTGCCGATAGAGGTGTTACCAAGCTTTGCTTTGGTTTGGCTTTCAAACTGAGCGTCTGCAAGCTTAACCGATACAACCGCAACAACACCCTCTAAGATATCGTCGCCTTTAAGTCTTGCGTTGCCTTCTTTAAGCTTTTTGAAATCAAAAGCATATTTATTAACAACATTAGCAAGACTTTGTCTAAATCCTTGCTCATGAGTACCACCGTCAATAGTGTGCAAGGTGTTTGCAAAGGACATAACCTTTGTATCATAAGAGGTTGACCAAATAAGCGCAATTTCGGCAGTTTCGTCACCCGAGGTATCGGCAAAATAAATAACATCCTTATTTATTTTATCCTTCTTTATTCCCTCTAAGATAAACTCAACATAGGATTTAATACCGCCGTCATACTTAAAATCGTCAGTTCTGTCAGGCAAATCTGCGTCTGAACGGCAATCCTTTAAAACAACACGGATTCCGGCATTTAAGAAAGCCTGCTCGCGAAGTCTTTTAAGCAAGGTATCGTAATCATAACGGGTAGTGTCGGTAAAAATGGTCGGGTCGGGCTTAAAGGTAACGGTTGTTCCGGTATCATTTGTATCTCCGATAATATCCAAATCAGTAACCGTATTACCCTTTTCATATCTCTGGCGATAGATATGAGTTCCGTCCTTAACCTCAACCTCTAACCAAGAGGATAAAGCATTAACAACCGAAGCACCAACACCGTGAAGTCCGCCTGATACCTTATATCCGCCACCACCGAATTTTCCGCCGGCATGCAAAATGGTGAAAACAACCGTAACAGTAGGTATTCCCTTTTGAGGATTTATACCCACAGGTATACCACGACCGTTATCCGATACTCTTATAATACCGTCATCTAAAATTTCAACCGTTATTTTATCGCAATAGCCTGCCAAGGCTTCGTCAATAGAGTTATCAACAATTTCATAAACTAAATGATGAAGACCTCTCTCACCGGTAGAACCGATATACATACCGGGGCGTTTTCTTACCGCTTCTAACCCCTCTAATACCTGTATCGAATTTTCGTCATAATTTTCGGTAACAACAGGAGTTAAATTTTCGTTTTCCATTAAATTACAATCCTTTCATTTGGGATTTATCTATAAATTCTGCTCTTCTTTGCAGGGTTAAAGAAGAAATTTGAGAAATATAAACCTTTTGCTCTCTTTTTTTATCTGAGCAAACTATAAAAGACTTTGGAAGCTCATAAGAAACCGTTACAACCTCGCCCTTTTTTTCAGCTTTGGTTAAATAGTCTCGCGAGTTTTTTGAAATGGTTGTACTCTCTAAATCAAAAATACCTATAACATCGCTTGATTTTATAACAGTTTCCTGACCTAAATGGATATACATTAAACCACCCGCCCGTCTTTAATGTTTATAATTTTTCCGTCTTTCAAATTTTTAATATTAGAGGGTCGCAACAGGTTATAAATGCCTGCATACCTCTTATATGATTTAAAATAAAATTTTGCCTTTCAGGGTCTAACTCACTCATTACATCATCCAATAAAAAGAGGGGACATTCACCGACATCTTTTTCAAGAGCCTTCGCTTCCGCTAATTTTAAGGATAAAGAAACGCTTCTTTTTTGACCTTGTGAAGCATAACTTCGAGCCGAAAAACCGTTTATTTTAAAATCTAAATCGTCTCTATGCGGACCAATACTTGTTACCCCGCTATACATATCCTCGTTTCTTGCAAGTTTTAATTTTTCTTCTAAATTATTATTAGAATTAGAAATATATTCTATATCTAAGTTTTCCTTGCCTGAGGATATTCCCGAATAAATTTCGGTTAAAAACGGATTTAGTTTTTCTATATATTCTTTTCTTGAATTTATTATTTTTTGACCGTTTTCAGCAATTTCATTTTCAAAAACATCAAGCATAATGCTAAGGGTTTTATCATATTTAAAATCTTTAATAATTTTATTTCGTTGGGTTACAGCTCTCATATAATTTTTTAAAATTTCAATATAACCCGGTTTAATCTGCCCTATCGCAGTATCTAAAAATTTTCTTCTGAAAACAGGACCTTCGCTAACTAATTTTAAATCGGTTGGCGAAAAAATAATTGCATTAAAATTTCCTGCAAATTCTGAGGAAGATTTAACCTTTTTAGAGTTTAAATAAAAATTTCTTTTTTCTTTTATTTCAATAAGAGCGTCCATTTCTATCCCTTTTGAAATAAAATTCATATTAAGTAAAGCTTTTTCGTTTTGAAATTTTATAAGTTCGTTATCTTTGCTTCCTCTGAAACTTTTAGCCCCCGTAAAAAGCCAGATAGCCTCTAAAAAATTAGTTTTACCCTGAGCATTTTCGCCGCAGATAACATTCATTTCTTCGCAAGGAATTATTTTACCTTCGCTTATGTTTCTAAAATTATTGCAGCTTAAATCTAAAACTCTCATTCTATCTCAAAGCCTTGGTTTTCAAATTCAACCTTATCGCCTTTATAAAGTTTTTTTCCTCTCATAGTGCAAACCGAGGAATTAACCTTAACTTCACCGTTTTGGATAACTATTTTGGCGTGTCCCCCAGTGAAAACCATACCGGCAAGCTTCATAGCACTATCAAGCCTTATAAAATCCTCTTTTATACTTATTTTTTTAAATTTCATTATTTTAACCTCATAGGCATTATCATATATTTAAAATCTTCTCCCTCTAAGGGTAAAATAAGAACTCCGGCATTAGGACCGTTAAATAAAATTTGAATATTTTCAGCATCGCAAGCTTTCAATGCATCTAATAAATATCTGCTGTTTAAACCTATTTCAAAATTTTCGCCCTCTAATTTAGTATCAAAGGTTTCGGTTGCTCTACCCATAGAAGTAGCACAGGTGAAAACAACATTAAGCTCATTAAAATAACAACGAACAGGAGTTGAAAAAGATTCACTAATTAATAAAGAGACTCTTTCTATCGTATTTGTCAACTCTCTTGTGTTCATAACCACTCTTTGAGTAAAACTTTCAGGCAAAGTTTTTCTGTAATTAACAAACTCGCCGTCTATTAAACGCGAAATAAAGCTATATCCGTTTATATTAAAGCTTATCAGACGGTCCCCAACATTTATTTCAATATTTTCATCTTCTTCCCCTATAAGCTTAACTGCTTCACCTAAGGCTTTATAAGAAATGGTAAACTCGCCTGTTTTTTCACTATTAATTTTTTCTTTTCTGATAGCTAGTCTGTATCCGTCAATCGCAACTAACTGAACCGAGCCTTCTTCGAAAAGAATATTAACACCGGTTAATATAGGTTTAGCACCCTCATTTTGAGCAGCAGCAAAAATAGTGCCTTTAACCATTTCAGCTAAAACCTTACCTGAAACCGAGAAGCTGTTACCCTCAGAAACATTAGGCATTTCAGGAAAATCGGTTGCAGCCATACCCATAATATCAAAGGTTGCTCCACCACATTTAATATGGCAGTTTAATTTTGCATCGGTTTGAATTTCAACCTGCAAACCGTTAAGTCTTCTTAAAATATCTGCTAAAAGACGGGCGTTAATAACAATATCACCCGCTTCATCGCATTTAGCATAAATTTCTTTTTTCATACCCATTTCAAGATTATAAGAAATTAAGGTTATTTTTCCTTGCTCAGCAGAAATTAAAATACCCTCTAAAACCGGCATAGAGGTTTTAGCCCCAACCGTTCTTTGCAAATGAGAAACAACTTCTAAGAGCTTTGCTCTTTCAACCGAAAAAATCATTTTTTTCCTCCTATAAAACAATAAAAATATAACAGTAATAATAAGTGCGGTGGAAACGGTGGAAAACTTATATAAACCTTTATTTAATAAGGATTTTTTAAGTTTATAACCGTTTTGATAAAATGTTTATAATTTTTTAAAAATTTTAAATATAAACACTATGTGGACAACCTATATGTTTATAAACCTTTACAGAGTGGATAACTTTTGAATTAAAGTTCGTTGCTGCTTTGAAGATTTTTTATAATATCATCAACCAATTCGCGTTGGAAAGGCTTGTCTTTCAAAAATTCTTCAATTTTACTGCAATTATGAAGAACGGTGGAATGGTCTCTGCCAAAATATTCACCGATTGCTTTGTATGAAAGGTCGGTAGTTTCTCTTGCTATATACATAGCAACCTGACGGGCAAGCACCAAAGAAGCAGTTTTTCTGTTTGAAACTATTTCGGCTTCTGAAATATTATAAGTTCTTGCAACCTCTGCTATAATTTTTTCAATCTTTATAGGCTCAGGCTGAGTATCATTTGCAACCTCTTTTATAAGATTTTGAACCATAGCAATAGTTGGAATTTTATTTTGAATTTGAATTATTGCTTGAAGCTTTTTAACAACACCCTCTATTTGACGGGTATTTGTTTTTATATGCTCGGCAATATAATATGTTATGTTTGGATTAAGCTCAATTCCAAGCTGCTCAGATTTCTTTATTATAATACCAACTCTTGTTTCAAAATCAGGGGGAGTTATATCAGCAAATAATCCGCTTTCAAATCTAGACCTGATACGGTCATCAAGAGTTTTAACATCGCGGGGAGGTCTATCAAGGGTAACAACAATTTGTTTATTGTTTTGGTGAAGAGCATTAAAGGTGTTAAAAAATTCTTCCTGAGTTTGCTCTTTTCCCGCAATAAAATGAATATCATCAATTAAAAGAACATCGGCATTTCGGTATTTATTTCTGAAATCGTTTATATTTCCAATACCGAGCGTTCCTCCCTGCAAGGACTGGATAAGCTCATTAGTAAAGCTTTCGCTTCGAACATATTCAACCCTCTTTTGAGGAAACTTTTTATTTATATGATTTTTAATAGCAAGCATAAGGTGGGTTTTACCAACACCCGAAGGACCGTAAATAATAAAGGGGTTATAAATAATATTAGGGTTATCTGCAACCGCAAAGGAAGCGGCTTGGGCAAAACGGTTGGTTGAGCCTACTATAAAGTTATTAAAGGTGAAAAAATCTTCGAAATTTAAAGAAGCATTTATATTTTCTTCATTTTCAATTTCTTTTGATTCGTCCTCAAAAATAACCGAAACCTTAACATCAGATAAACCCATAACTCTGCTTAAAGCAGAGGACATAAGTTCACCGTAATTTTCTTCTATAACACCTGCCATATATTCATTTTCATGAGAAACAATAAAATTTCCCGAAGAAAAAGATATAGGCTTTAATTTACTTAAAAAGGTTTCAAAAGCAACTTCCGATATTTGATTTTTGCATATTTCACATATTGCTTCCCATATATCTTCAAAAGAAGAAAAAGACATTTTTTAACCACCCTTTATATAATATACTATAATATTTATATTAATATATAGTAGTATACCATAACACCATAAAGTTTTCAACATTTTTATGTTTAAAAGTTGCATAATTTTTCTAAAAAAAGCAAATATTAAAATTATAAAAAACAAAGAAAAAAGGGATAAAATGAGCATAAGAACCGACCTTGCCGCCGAAAGAGAAGAAATAAAAGAAAACCATATTTCAAGTATTAAAAAAATAGGAAATATAAGTATTTTAAAAGCAGAGGAAAAAGAGGAAAAGTATATAACAATTCAGTTTCACGATATTTTAAAAGAAGAAACGGAAGAATTAAGTGAAATTATAATTAATGTTTTAGAAGAATTTATAAATAAAAAAATTGAAAAGGTTTTTGTTGTAGGTCTTGGAAATCCCGATATGATAAGCGATGCGATAGGGGTAAAAACAGCTAAAAAAATACTCGCAACAAGGCATATAACCTCTCTTTTTAAAAATACCTTAGAACTTAAAAATTTAAAAAGCGTTGCGGTTTTAACCCCTGATGTTTTAGGTAATACAGGTATAGAAACGGCAGAAATTATAAAGGCGGCAGCTAAAAAAATTGAACCTGATTTAATCTTGGTCATAGATGCCTTAGCGGCAAAATCACCCGACAGATTATTCAAAACAATTCAAATAACAAATAATGGTATTTCACCAGGCTCAGGGGTTAAAAACAGCCGAAAAGAAATAAGTGAGAAAACTATTGGGTTTCCCGTTTTGGCTATTGGTGTTCCAACCGTTGTTGATGCAAATTCAATAGCCTTTGAAATAAGTGGAAAGGATTTAAATTACAGACCCGATTTGGTTGTTACTCCAAAGGATGTAGACCTTTTAACCGAAAAACTAAGCGAGATTTTAAGCTATTCAATAAATATTTCTCTCCAACCAGATACCGACCGCGAAATAATTTTAGATTTGGTATAAAAATTTTTAAAAAAGCATAATTTTTAAATAGGTGATAAAATTATGCGAAATTCAAATATAATAAGGGTTTTTTCGGCAATTTTGATTTGCTTTTCGGTTATTGTTTATAACGGATTAGATGTAATTTCTTTATATTCTACTACTCCCGATACAAAACAAGAGGTTTTTATAAATTATGAAGAAGAAAAAACCGAAAAAGAAAATTCAACCGAAACAAATAAAACCGTAAAAACTGAGGAAAAAACCGAAGAAAAAGAAAAAACTGAAAATAAAAAAGAGGCAGTTTCAGCGGCTGCAAATGTTAAAGGAAAAATAGCAGAAAAATATGTTTCACCTTATTCGGCTTCCCTTTCTTACGATAAAGTTTATATAAAAAATTCAACCGGTTTAGAAATTAATATAAAGTCACTTTTAAATTCTGAATTATCCTTTAAGGTTAAAAAGAATGATAGTCCACAGGTGCTTATTCTTCATACCCATGCAACCGAAACCTTTATGGAAACCGACAGTGATTTTTACACCGATTCTTATACTTCCAGAACAACCGACAAATCGAAAAATATGGTTAAAATAGGCGAAATAGTAGCTAAAAATTTAAACGACGCCGGAATAAAAACACTTCACGACCAAACGCTTCACGATTATCCTAATTATACGGGAAGCTATACAAGGGCTGCCGAAACAATAACCTCTTATCTTAAAAAATATCCCTCAATAAAGGTTGTTTTAGACCTCCACCGCGATGCAATAACCGGCTCAGACGGAGCAAAACAAAAGCTGGTTACTAAAATAAACGGCAAAAAAGCCGCTCAGGTAATGATTGTTATGGGAAGCCAGAGCGGAACTGTTAAGAACTTCCCTAATTGGAAAGAAAATTTAAAATTGGCAGTAAGACTTCAACAAAACTTAGAAAAGGATTATCCAACCCTAGCAAGACCGCTAAGCCTCACTTCAAAAAATTATAATGAGAGCTTAACCAAGGGCTCTATGCTTATTGAATTCGGTACTGACGCAAATTCGCTTGAAGAGGCAAAATATTCGGCAGAAATGGTAGCAAATTCGCTTATTAAAACACTAAATACTAATTAAAAAGGAGATTTTTAAAATTAAGGATAAATATAAATTATTTTTTAAAAGCCTTTATATTTCGCTTGTTGTTTTTCTTTGTCTTGGTTGGTTTGTTTACGGAATTTTCTCGGCATATAAAAACACCACTCTTATCACTTTTGGGGAATATAAAAACCCCGTTGAATTTTCAGACGGGGTTTTAAGAATATTAGATTTTGAGATTAATTTTTAGAGTACACCTCTGTAATAAAGACCGCGAGTATGCTTTACATCAGGCGAAAGCTCTTTTTTATAGGCTGAAATAACCTCGCGTGCTCGCTCAGGTGTTTCATTTGTAAAATATAAAATATGATAATCTAAGCCGTTAAGGTCTGCTAATCTGTCTGCAAGCCAAATTGGTAGACTATTAAATAATTCGCTATATCCTAATCGGCAACGAACAGGAAATTCTATTCCCATTCGGTCGGTTAAAAATCCCTTTTTATCGCAAGAAGAACAGGAAATGCCATTTTTAATCGGGCAGTTTTTAAAAAGCATAAGGGGGATATTCCCGTAAGATATAATTCCCTTTTTTAAAGAGGAATTTATATTTTTAATGTCTGATAATTCCTGCTCGCCTGAAAGGGTTAAAGCCTTAACACCTAAGCTTTCAAAAACGGTTGCCGTTTCGCTGTTGTAAACATTAAGCGAGGTATCGGCAAGAGGTATTATGTTAACCTTTTTGCAAAGCTCAATTAAAGCAATATTACCGCAAAAAGCGGCTTTCCCACCATTTTCCTTAAATTTTTTAAGCAGATTTAATATAACCTTTTCGTCTTTAATTCCGCGAGGAATATCGGCAATAAAAGGAATATTATATTTATTAATTATTTCTGAATTTTCCTCTAACGGATAAATTATAGCTTTAATACCGCTTAAATTTTCGGGAATTTGGTTTTTGTTTTGAACCCTTATTAAAAGGCCGGGTGTTTTATCCGATTTTTTATAGGTTTCAAAGTTTGATAAGGTTATATCAGAGGGTTTTCTTTTAATCTCTGCTCTTTTCTCGTTTAATTTTTCGCAAAGCTTTCGCCTTAAAGAATTAAGCTCGCTTTGGCTTACAAAAAGCCCGTCTTCTACTGAAATTTCAAAATTTTCGCAGTAATAAGGGGTTGAGCCAAGCTTTGATATAGCCTTTTTAATATCGTCGGCAGAAGTCGGGCGGTTTTGAGCCTTTTGAGGAACTAAGCCTTTAACCGAAACTTCGTTTTCACCGTTAAATCCCCAAAGGGTTACAGGCGAATTTTCTTTAACTTCGGCTTTTAACTCTATTTTAACCGATTGCCTCTCATTTCGATAAAGCTCGTGAAGGAGCGGAAAGGCTTTATTGGCATTTAAAACATCCTCTTTTGTTCTGATACCAAACATATCGCGGCCGAGGTTATCGGTATAATATCCGTTTGTAAATCCTGAACGGGAGAAAACATTTTTTAAGGTTTCGTCAAGTTCTTTATTTATAAAACCGTTATAAAGGGAAAATTTTGCGGCAGAGGTTGCGGCAGCAACATATTCGGGGCGTTTCATTCTGCCCTCAATTTTAAAGGAACGAACACCCATATTATACAATTCGCCTAAATATTCCAAAAGGGATAAATCCTTTAAGCTTAAATCATAGCCTGTGCCGTTTTTGGCTTTAAAGGCAAGTCGGCAAGGACCGGCGCAAAGCCCTCTGTTTCCGCTTCGAGAACCTAAATATGCAGATAAAAGGCATTGTCCCGAGACCGACATACAAAGCGCGCCGTGAACAAAAACTTCAACCTTAATTTCAAGCTCGTTTGCCCTTTTGCAAAAAACTTCAAGTTCTTGTTTGCTCATCTCACGAGCCACAACAACTTGGCAAAAACCTAACTCTTTTAAAATTTCTAATGCTGAAACAGAATGAACCGAAGTTTGAGTTGAAGCGTGAAGCGGCAAATCGGGGATGTTATCTTTAAGAAGCTTGGCTAATCCCAAATCGGATAAAATTATACCGTCTATTCCCATATTGTAAGCATTTTGAGCCAAATAGAAGGCATCTGTAAGCTCGTTTTCTTTCAACGCAATATTAAGGGTTAAATAAACCTTAACCCCTCTGATATGGCAATATTTTATAGCTTCATTAAGCTCTTTTAAATCAAAGTTTTGAGCATTCCTTCTGGCAGAAAAATCCTTAGCGCCAAGGTATACCGCGTCTGCACCGCTGCGGACTGCGGCTTCAAGCATTTCAAAATTTCCCGCAGGAGAAAGAATTTCTGCATCTTTAAATTTTTGCATAAAACAAGTCCTTAAAAATTATTCCTTTATCATTTTACCTTATTTTAATGAAAATTAAAAGAGCAAATTAATAATTTTGAAAATTTTAGTTGACATTGGGTAATGCTTTTGATATAATATCAAGGCATGATAATTTAATATGTGTAAATGCGAGTGTGCTGGAATAGGCAGACAGGCACGTTTGAGGGGCGTGTGTCAATGACGTACGAGTTCAAGTCTCGTCACTCGCACCATATCGAGTGTTCATAACGGATTTGAGTTATGGACACTCGATTTTTTTGCAATTTCGAGTTTCTTCGTTATGTATGGAGCAGGTTTTGAAGCCTGCTCTTTTGTTTTATGCGGATTTTGTAATATACTCGACGGCTACGCCTTTTCGTATATCAGCCTTGTAATTACTTCCGCATTCGGGTATCTCAATATACCCAATAAATTTGTAATGGATCATAATCCTCTGACTGCGGTTTTTACCAACACCTTCGGTTTCATAAACCGTTATCTCGTCTATGAGTTCCCGAAGAAGCGGAGCAGTCAGTTTTTGCATTTCCATAAATCTTCGGATAGCGTTGATGAATCGGTCTTTGTTCTGTTGCATCATACCAAGATTGTTTATCCTCTCGTTTAGAGTTGCAATCTTGGTTTTCAATTCCATACGCTCCACTTCGTATTTGTGGGATAACTGCATAAACCATTCATCTGTTACCTTGCCTGAAACATTATCTTCATACAGCTTTTCGTAAAGCTCGGCAACCTTTTGGTTTCGTGCCGTACAGCGTTGCATTTCGCCTTGTAAGGCTTTTGGCTCGTTAATAATATCCTTTTGTGTCTTTTGAGCAAGTAGGTCTGCAAAGGCTTCCTCGTCACTCTGTAAGAATTTTGCCATTCGCTTTAATTCAAGCATTACCACTTGTTCTATGGCATCGGCTCGGATATAGTGCCGTGTTTCGCAAGTTCCTCTTGTATCAACCTTGTAGTTGGAGCAACTGAAATACTGAATATCCTTATTTATGGTGTTTACGTGAGACCACAACTTGCTACCGCAATCGGCACAGTAGAGCAAATCACAAAACATATTCTTCGGGGCGTTATCCGCTTTCGGTGCTCGACGTTTGGTTTTCTTGGTGAGCTTCTGTACCGCTTCAAAGGTTTCACGATCAATAATCGGTTCGTGAACATTCTTAAATACCGCCCAATTTTCTTCGGGGTTAGGAATACGGGCTTTGTTCTTGAACGACTTTGAAT
>JAFSIV010000014.1 GCA_017439585.1 Clostridia bacterium
AGGCTTGTCGACCATCGCTTTGCGACGGTACCCGACTGCGCCGTTTTTTGCTAAAAACTTGCCGCAGGCAACTTTTTTCGCGCCAAAACCCTCTCGGGTTCGACCCCCCCTTTATTGTGTAAAAATGAAGGACTGCAAAATCTAACGACTCTGCAATCCTTTGAGTTTGGTGGAGATGGTGGGGATCGAACCCATGACCTCTTGAATGCCATTCAAGCGCTCTCCCAGCTGAGCTACACCCCCGAATTGAACTAAGAAGTAATAATGAAGTGATTTTCAAGTTGTTAGTATATTATCACGAAACCGATATTTATGTCAAGTCTTTTTTATTTCCCCTTGACACCGCTTTATATAATATGTAAAATATTCTTAATGCTGTTTTACGGAGTGTTAATTTTGAGAATTTGGGAATTGTTTATTTTAGCTGTCGGTCTTTCGATGGACGCATTTGCCGTTGCCATTTCAAAGGGCTTAGCGGTTAACAAAATAAAGTTCAAGCATACCGTTATAACGGGACTTTGGTTTGGCGGTTTTCAGGCATTAATGCCTTTAATCGGCTATTTTTTAGGAGTTTCTTTCAAGAAATATATAACCCCCGTAGACCACTTTATCGCCTTTATTCTTTTAGCAGCAATAGGCGCTAATATGATTAAAGAATCCTTTTCAAAGGAAGAAAATGAATCGAACTCAGATTTCGGCTTTAAAACCATGTTTATAATGGCTGTTGCAACGAGTATTGACGCTTTGGCTAGCGGAATTTCCTTTGCAGTTTTAGAGGGTGTTAATATAATCGCGGCTATTTCGTTCATTGGCGCTTGCACATTTATTCTCTCAGCTACCGGTGTTAAAATCGGTAATGTTTTCGGTCTTAAATATAAATCGAAAGCCGAGCTTGCAGGAGGAATTATCCTAATAGTTTTAGGTCTCAAAATTTTAATTGAACATTTATTGCAGGAATTTGGTGTTATAAATGCATAAAAGAAAATCAAAAATAGAATATATTATTACCGCCGCAATAATCGCCTCGGCCTATGCGGGACTTACCTATCTATGCTCGGTTTGGGGGTTGGCATACGGACCTATTCAGCTTAGAATTTCCGAAGTTTTAACCATTTTGCCTCTTTTTACCCCTGCGGCAATACCAGGACTTGCTATCGGTTGTTTTTTTGCAAATATCGGTTCGTTTAATATTGCCGACCTGCTTTTTGGAACACTCGCAACCTTAGCCGCCGCAATTTTAACCTATTTTTTGAGAAATATAAAAATAAAAGGCTTACCGATTTTCGCCTTTTTTCCACCCGTTATTGTAAACGCCTTGGTTATTGGCTTTGAAATTGCTATTTTCTATTTAAAAGCCGATAATTTCTTCTGGGGTTTTATAATCTCCGCCTTAGAGGTTGGTGCAGGGGAATTTATAGTTTGCTTCGCGTTTGGTATACCGTTTTATCTGGTGGTTAAAAAATATCGCATTTTCAATAAAGACCGATTTAAAGAAAAATAAAAGCCAAGGGATAGAGCACCGACTCTATCCCTTTTTTATGGTTTAATCAATCATATCTTTTCCGGAATTTATGATTTCGCCTGTTTTGGCATTTATATCATAATTATATTCGTAGCCTGCCGAATTAAACTCGATTTCATAAGAAGTAACGCCGTCATCACGGTCGAGCTCAATTCTATATCCCGAAATGTTTTCAGCTTTTATTCCGGCATGATTTAAAGCGATTTCTTTTGCTCTTTGCTTATCAATGGCAGTGTCCTCGGTTAATGAATCAACCGTATCTGAAATAAAAGATTCAACCATTGGGGTGGATTCGCTATTACTATTTGCATCATTATTAGTGCTATTTCGATTTCTGCCCATCATACCGCCAAGACTCATGTCACAAGCAGTTAACATCATAACCAAAATAACAACAACTAACGAAATTATTATTTTTCTTTTCATAAAAAACCTCCTTTTATTGATATTATGCCAAAAACAAGGACAGATATTATATCTGCCCTTGTTTTTTAAAAATTTTTATTTTGTTATGAAAACAACATCATTAAATTCCAAATATTCAGGAGTTGCGGCATAAATTGTAAAGTTATATTCTTTATATTTAAACTCAACCAAATGTCCGCCGGTCATTTCATTTAAGGTGACGGTTGCAGTACAATCAAACAGTTCTTCTATTTCCCAAAAATATATCAGTCTTTTATCATTCTCGAAAGCTTCGCCAACTTTAACCGTTAATTTATCAACAATACTGTTATCGGAAATTTTAGAGTAATCCGCGTCATAGCTTTCATATCCCTTAAAAACCATACCGCCCCAATCTAAATAATTTTTAAATCTTAAATGCGGCGCGGCTTCGTATCTCATAACCTCAGTTTGAGTACCGTACTTTTCGGTTAATGCTTTATATGTTAAACCAAAATTTTCCAAAATCTCTTCATTAAAAACTATATTGCTTTCAATCTCTTTTTCCTCTTCGGAGGTTGATACAGTTTCAGAAAGCTTTGAGGGAATACTGTTCGAAATATTATTATCAATATCCTTTGATTTTTTACAAGCCGCGAGACTAACCGAAACAACTACTATCAATAAAATGCAACTTAATTTTTTAAACATTTCAATCACCTTTAAAATTTAAATATGCTATTATTATGATACCATATTTCAAAAAGCTTTGCAATATTGCGCTGTTATTACTTTTTGCCGTTTACAAAACGGATATATCCGTTGCCTACAATATATCAAATTTATATTTATTTTATAGTGGCTTCTCTGTCGCCATAACCCCAAACGACAAGGGCTTCGCGCTTAACCAAATTAATATTGAGTATGAAAATTTACCATTTTATATAATTTTAATTTTAACAGGCTTATTTAATTTTTTAGCAAAATCTATCATTGATTTTGTGCCTTTGCTTTTTTCGTTCCAAAAACAAATTACATAATCGGCTATTTCTGCCATTTGCTTATTTCTTATAGGTCCTGCGCTTTTGCCGTATTTTTCCCAATCGGCAAGGTATTTTTCAACTGCGAAACCATTTTCTTTTGCATACCGCTCTCCAATAGCATCTGCACCTCTGGCACCGCCTGAAACAATAACAATATTATTTTCTTTTCGAACATTAGATAAACATATATCAATAAATCTTTTCGCCGCCTTATAATTTTCATAATCCCTGCAACCTGCAATAACAACTCTTATTACCATTAAAGTTTCTCCTAAATTATACTATCACTCTTATTTTAACCTATTTTAGATTAAATTTCAATACCCTTATTCAGATTAAATTAGAATTGTAAATACTAATTTAATCGGGGTGATTCAAATATGTATGTTAGAATACGAGACTTACGAGAAGATAAAGATATGAATCAAACTCAAATTGCAAAAATTTTAGGAATGTCCCAAACAGGATATTCTAAATATGAAACAGGTGAAAACGATATTCCTACCGCTATTCTAATAAAACTCGCAAATTTTTATAATACTAGCATTGATTATTTACTGGGTGAAACCGATCATAAAGAAAGGTATCCAAAAAACAAATAATTAAATGCAGTTAAACATTATGATAACATTCAAATTGATAAGTATGTAATAATACCAAATCATATACATTTGCTTGTTAAAATAACGGAACGGATAAATCCGTTCCCTACAAAGAAATACGATATTTCAAATGTGATTGGCAAATATAAAGCGGCAGTTACCCGTAGTGTTGGGAATGCATTTATGCATTCCGCTAAAACAAAAATCTGGCAACGCTCGTTTCATGGCCATATAATCCGCGGCGAAAAGATTATATGAAAATATTAAATTATATTGATACTAACCCTCAAAAATGGAAAGAGGATTGTTTTTATACCGAATAGCAAAGGCTTGGGATTTTTCCCAAGCCTTTTAATGTTATTTAAATTTTTTGGGCACACCGAAATTATTCATTATTCGATATTCATTTTTAATTTTAATCAATACCTTTTTTCAAGTATCGCGGTTAAAACGGTTATATCGTCTCGGCGGTCGGCGGAGGCTCTTCTTCTCGCACATTCGCCTATTCTCTCCGCCAGCTCTTGCGCCGAGCCATTTTGCCAGGCTTCAAGCTCGGCTCTAATCCAATCGGTACCTTCGGCGCAAACCCCGTCGGACATTAAAAGGATTATATCTCCCGTTTTGCATTTGAGGGTTGCTCTATCAAACCCTATATCCTTTAAAATTCCTGCCGGCAAGGAACGGCTTTCGGCTTTGCCCGTTCTGCCTGAGCGTCTGACTAAGGTTGGTGCGGCGCCTGCTTTATATAAATATGTGTCTCCCGTATATAAATCAACACTCGCTATATCAACCGTTGCCAACGATTCGTCGGTAGATTTGAAAAGCATTGAAGAATTTAAAATTCTAAGAGAGCAATCGTAACCAAAGCCCGCTTTAAGCAGTCTGCTCATAAGACCTGATGCCATCGCTCCGTCCACCGCGGCTCTGCCGCCTGTTCCCATTCCGTCACTTAGTACCATTATAAAATGTCCTCTGCCATCATAAAAATATTTATATGCATCGCCGCACATACTCGACCCATCGGCGCAAATCTGCTCCGCCCCGAAATCAACCCTTAAAGCCGCATATTCGTTTATGGTTATAAAAATATCTCCACCCGTTTCGCTAACCTGAGGTATATCGAAATCTCTCTCGCAAGCAACCGACAAAGTTTTCATAACGCCAAGCTTGTTAATCACTAGCTCGGGCGTTTTTTTGAGCTTAAATTCCAAGGTCATTCGGCCAAACTTATCAATCCGCGCCGCCGCCTCGCTAACCCTTATATCCAAACCCTTCAAGGCTGAAACCGCGATTTCGGCAGCCGAGGAATCAAACTGTTCGTCGGCTTTAAAATCAAGACTTAAATCATAAAGCATTTCGGAAATTCCGCTAAACTGCTCAGAAACCACCGACCGTACCTCGTCTATGCGGTTTTCTGCCGCAATCCGCGAAGCATAATCAGAGTATCTTTTATAGGTTGCATTTCCAACTCTCGAATTTCGAAGGCACCGCCCCTTAAACTCGTCAGGCGCGGCAATTTCAGGGGAACATTCCCCCTGTTTCACCGCCTTGGTCATTTCCAAAATCGCGTTTATCGTATCGTCTCGGCGGCTTTCCCAACAATGAACTCTCAGCTTACATCCCGAGCAAGCATCCTGTTCAACCGCCATAAGAACTCGACTGAAATCGGGAGAATTTATTTTTGAAAGCTCTTTTGAAACCTGTTCAACCGTTTGCGAAACATCCGACAAAGCGCCTGACGCCAGTTCAAGCCTCATAGCAACCGATTTTTTAACATTTATGTTGCTTGCAAGCCGAGGTCCGCTCGATACAACCTTACCTATATATATACCGAGCTTTCTGGGTATACTTAAAAACAGCGCGCAAGCTAAAATCGTTTCAATAATAGTTCTTGAAATAAGCTCCGTATCTCCTGAGGAAACCGTTCCTAAAAAGGAAAAAATCAAAAGGGTTAAAACTTGAACATATTTGCCTAAAACACTGAAAATTCCGCAAGCCAAACCTGCAAACCCTAAACTCGCGCAAACCTCAGGCGAAGTTCCGGTTAGCATTAAACTAAACGACAACGCAACCGCGCTGACGCTTCCTGCTAGAACCCCTCCGTATTTAGAGGCTATAAGCAAAAGCAAAAAACCTAAAATTCTACCTAATGATACTCCGTTTAAAGAAACTGCGCCAGCACCCGTTAATAAAATACTTATAACCGTTAAAAGCTCGGCGAGTTCAAGATGTGTCAGTCCTGCCGATTTATGAAAAGGAATTTTAAAGCAACGCGCTGTAAAATAAGCAAAGCTTCCGCAAAGTAAAGCCTCGGTTAAAAGGTCGATAAAGTTTATCTGCAAGCCTTTAAGAGCCACCGCCGAGGTAAAAGAGCTCACAAGTATCGCTATACCCGCCGAAAAATAGGGCGAGGAAACTAACTTTTTATAAGAACTTAGCAAAAGCTTTATAGCAAGCAAAGCAAAAATTCCTGCAATATATCTAAAACCGCTATTGCCTGCCGCAGGAATAAAATATCCGATAAAACCGCCCAAAGCCGCCGCCGGCAGAAAGGTTATACCAGAGCCCGCAAGAAATCCTAAACCAAAGGGCAAAAGTCTGCCAAGCACCACCGATTTGCAAGCTAAAAAGCAAACCGCAAAGATAGAAAAATGCATTGCCGAAGCAAACAAAACCTCCTTTACGGAATAATTTTCAATTTTACTCGTGATTTTAACCGTGTCTTTCATTTTAAGCACCGTCCATAAACTATTATTATATGTAATACCGATATTAATTATACCTCTCAAAAATCTAAATTTTTGTCGCAGTGCGTTGTAAAAAAAGACTATATTTGGAAATATTTTAAAATTTTATGTAACAAAAGTTTTGGATAAAATATTTTTGAGGTGATAAAGTGAAAAAAGATAAGAAGGATATGGAAATTTCGGTTAAAGCTTTTGAGACAGGTAATCCCGAAACGGTTGAAGAAATAATCAACTGCTACGGCACATATAATATACAACCCACCGCTAACACAAAAAATATGTATCCCACAATAGCCCAAGGCTATAATAAAAAACAAATCAAATCCGACTGCGAAAATAAAATCCCCCCTGAGTACTGACAAGTCCTTGACAAATGCTTTTAATATTAGTATAATAAAAATACTAATATGGCATTTTGGAGGATTATGAAAATATGATTAGTGCAGGCGATTTTAGAAACGGCGTAACCTTTGAAGAGGATGGCAATGTTCTTCAAGTTGTTGAATTTCAACATGTAAAACCAGGTAAAGGTGCCGCTTTTGTTAGAACAAAGATTAAAAATGTAATTACAGGCGCGGTTATTGAAAAATCTTATAACCCAACTGCTAAATTCCCAACAGCTTATGTTGAGCGCAAGGATATGGAATATTCTTATAGCGATGGAGACCTTTATTATTTTATGGATCAAGAAACCTATGATATGGTTCCGATTAATTCTAGCGAGCTTGGCGATAACTTCAAGTTTGTAAAAGAAAATATGGTTTGCAAAATTTTATCCTATAAGGGTAATGTTTTCGGTGTTGAGCCTCCTACATTTGTAGAATTAGCTGTAACCAAGACCGACCCCGGTTTTGCAGGCAACACCGCAACCAACGCAACCAAACCCGCTACTGTTGAAACCGGCGCTGAAATCCGTGTTCCTTTGTTTATTGATGAAGGCGATATGGTTAGAATTGATACCCGTACCGGCGAATATATGGAACGCGCATAATTAGTATAATAGGAGAATTGAACAATGGATATTTGTGAGAAAATTTCTTATATTAAAGGCTTAGCAGAAGGTCTTTCATTAGACGATAAAACAAAAGAAGGCAAAATCCTTTTAGCTATAATCGACCTTTTAGGCGATATGACTGATGAAATCTGCGAAATTGAAGACGGTTGCGATGAACTCCTAGACCAAATTGACGCTGTTGACGAAGATTTAGCTGCTCTTGAAGAAATCATTTATGAAGATGATGATTGCAACTGCGATTGTGATTGCGACTGCGATTGTGATGACGAGGTTTACGAAATTGAATGCCCCGTTTGCAACAACATTATTTACCTTGATGCAGAAATGCTTGAAGAGGTTGGTATGGTTTGTCCCAACTGCGGAACCGATTTAGAGTTCGACTTTGACTGTGATGACGATTGCTGCTGCGGTTGCGGTGAAGAAGAGGAAGAAGAATAATTAACTGAGCGTATAGGGTGACAAGAGTCAAACTTCTTACCCTGACCTCAAAAAACGCTCTCGAAAGAGAGCGTTTTTGATTAGAAAAGGATTATTATAATGACCGAAACAAAAAACAGACTTGAATATAAATTTCAAAATAATAATAAAGCAAAATTCTCGGCTATAATCGTATCTGCCGGCAATTCAACCCGAATGGGCTCGGTTAATAAGCAGATGTTAGCCATTGGCGGTATTCCCGTTGTAGCGAGAACGCTAAAAGCCTTCGAAGCTAACGAAAATATCAAGAACATTATTTTAGTAACCCGTGCGGACGATATTTTCGCTATGCAAATGCTTGCCGAAAAACATAATATAACTAAAATTTCCGATATAGTATGCGGCGGAAACAGCCGTCAGGAATCGGTATTAAACGGTGTTGCAAAACTTGATAAAACCTGCGAATTTGTTTTAATTCATGACGGTGCGCGACCGCTTATCAGCCAAGAAATTATAAATTCAGTTTGCAAAAAACTCGAAACCTCGGTTGCGGTAACCTGTGCGGTTAAGGTTAAAGACACTATTAAACAGGTGGATACAAACGGTAAGGTTATCAAAACAGTGCCGCGTGAAGATTTGGTTGCCGTTCAAACCCCTCAGGGCGTTAGAACCCGCGAATATATGCGCGCAGTTGGAAAAATCGGCGAGATTGCAGACTTTACCGACGATACTTCCATTATGGAAGCCGCAGGATATGAGGTTCATATAGTTGAGGGAAGCTATAAAAACATAAAAATAACTACTCCGGATGATGTTATAATCGCGGAAGGTTTTTTAAACGAGGTGGAACAATGAGAATAGGACACGGATATGATGTTCATAAATTAGTTGAGGGCAGACCGCTCATTTTAGGCGGTGAAACTATTCCTTTTGAGTTAGGACTGCTTGGTCATTCAGATGCAGATGTTCTGCTTCACGCGATTTGCGATGCCCTTTTGGGTGCCGCCGCTCTTGGCGATATTGGTAAGCATTTCCCCGATAATGATAACACATATAAAAATATTGATAGCAGAATACTTTTGAGAAACACCGTTTCACTCTTAAAAGAAAAAGGGTATGAAATTGTTAATATAGACGCAACCGTTATAGCTCAGAAACCGAAGCTTGCCCCCTTTATCCCGAATATGATTAAAAATGTTGCCGAGGATTGCGGTGCAGATATATCTCAAATAAATATAAAAGCAACAACCGAGGAAAAGCTTGGTTTCACAGGCAACTTAGAGGGCATTTCCTCTCATGCAGTTTGTCTGATTAAGTAATAAAACAACCGCTTTTTTCGTATCTTTTATTAGGTGATACGAATGAAAATATTTTTAACCCTTTCAAAAAGAAGCTTAGCAGTTATTCTTGCGGTTTTACTAATCGTAATTATTCTTTGTGCTCAGTATCTCTCTTCTACTGCCGCTAAAATAGACGGCTCAACCCACGCAAAAAGAATGACCTATCTAAACTCAGTCAAGCTTTTTGTTGACGACAGCAGTTTTTCAAAAAAAGAAATTCTTATCCCTGAAACCTTTTCGCCCACCTTTGAAAGCTATAATAATCTCCAAAAGAAGTCGGGCTTTGACCTTAAAAAGCATAAAGGTAAATATGCTACCGTTTATAGCTACCCGTTAGGACGCAGTCAAACGGTCAACCTCATAGTTTTAAAGGGCGAAATTATAGGTGGCGATATAAGCGAAAATAAAGCGGGCGGGGAAATAAAGGGTTTAATTAAAGGAACAATATGAAAATAAGACTTGATAAATTTATATCCAATCAACTGAATATTCCGCGCAGTATGGCAAGAACTCAAATAAAACGCGGTAAGGTTACGGTGGCCGGTGAGGTTATAAGAGATTTTGCTTTTTCTTTTGACCCAGAGCTTTCAAAAATCTGCTATAAAAATGAAACCGTTTTCTATAAAGAACACCTATACTTATATATAAATAAACCAAAGGGTGTTATTAGTGCTACCGAGGACAAGCAGAAAAAAACCGTTATAGACCTTTTACCTGAAAATCTGCGTAGACAGGGTATGGCACCCGTCGGCAGACTTGACCGCGATACAACAGGGCTTCTTTTAATTACCGACGATGGTGATTTCGCTCATAATGTTATATCCCCTAAAAAACAGATAGTTAAAACCTATATTGCCGAGCTGGACGGTGATATAACCGACCAAATTATCGAAAGCTTTAAAGAGGGTATAACCTTGGCAGACGGTAAAAAGTGTCTGCCCGCCATTCTTTCAAGAATTTGTGAAAACACTGCCGAGATTAAAATTTATGAGGGCAAATACCATCAGGTTAAGCGTATGTTCGGGGTTGTGGGGCTTGGTGTTAACGAGCTCAAACGGGTTTCCATCGGAAGCTTTTCTCTGCCTGAGGATATAAATCCGGGCGAATGCCGAGAACTGACCGAAGAAAATATAGCC
The DNA here is from genome assembly GCA_017439585.1 of Clostridia bacterium. Lineage (GTDB taxonomy): Bacteria > Bacillota > Clostridia > Oscillospirales > Acutalibacteraceae > UBA737. Next base: position 10,207 of record JAFSIV010000014.1, read on the forward strand.
CTGATATTCAAATAAATAACTTTATTCCATTTCGTGCATAACTTTTTTATATTTCTTAGCAAAAACAACTAATCCAAGCGACATTTTTCTGCTTTTTATTTACATTGTATGCATAATATACAAAATATTTTTTATAACTTTGGAAATTGTACTCATAGAAATATGGTAAAAAACTTGATATAATACATATTGTAAAATACTATACTAGCATTTTTAGGAGGCTATTCTATGGCAAGCTTATCTCTACGCAATGTATACAAGAGATATCCGGGCGGCGTTACCGCTGTTTCCGACTTCAATCTTGAAATTAAAGACAAGGAATTTATCATTCTTGTTGGTCCTTCCGGTTGCGGTAAGTCAACAACTTTAAGAATGGTTGCCGGTCTTGAAGAAATTTCTGACGGTGAGGTTTACATTGGCGACCGTTTAGTTAACGATGTTGCACCTAAGGACCGTGATATCGCGATGGTTTTCCAGAACTATGCGCTTTATCCCCATATGACCGTATTTGATAATATGGCATTCGGTCTTAAACTTCGTAAAACTCCAAAAGAGGAAATCAAGCGCCGCGTTGAAGAGGCTGCTCGCATTCTTGACATTTCTCACCTTCTTGAAAGAAAGCCTAAGGCTTTATCAGGTGGTCAGCGTCAGCGTGTAGCTTTGGGCCGTGCTATCGTTCGTGAGCCTAAGGTATTCTTGCTTGACGAGCCTCTTTCTAACTTGGATGCTAAGCTTCGTGCACAGATGCGTACCGAGATCTCTAAGCTTCATCAGCGTTTGGGAACAACATTTATCTATGTAACCCACGACCAGACCGAAGCTATGACCATGGGTACCCGTATCGTTGTTATGAAGAGTGGTCTTGTTCAACAGGTTGATACTCCTAACAACCTTTATCTCAAACCTTGCAACCTCTTCGTTGCAGGATTTATCGGTTCTCCTCAGATGAACTTTATCGAGTCTAAGCTTCTCAAAGAGGGCGAAGATTTCTTCGTTGAGTTCGGTTCAGAGGATACCAAAACACGTGCTGGTGTTAAATATAAGATTAAGCTTCCGGCTGATAAGAACGCTAAGGATTGCCTAGTTCCTTATATTGATAAGGAAGTTATCATGGGTATCCGTCCTGAGAATGTTCATAACGAGCCCGAACTCATTGCCGCTAATAAAGACGGTATCATTGAAGCTAATGTTGAAGTTACCGAGCTTATGGGTGCTGAGACATATCTTTATATGGATTGTGAAGGTCAGGCTATCAACGCTCGCGTTGCTCCTACCAACACCGCTAAACCCGGCGATAAAATTGAAATTGCTATTGAAACCGCAAAAATCCATCTCTTCGATAAGGATACCGAGCTTACAATTTGTAACTAATATTTATATTTTCGCAGAGCTTCTTTTAAGAAGCTCTGCTTTTTTATAAAATATTTCCCGTAATTAGCAACCTCTATGTCGTTCCATTGTTATTTTCAAATATAAATTTATAATAGACAATAAATCGTAGGGGCGGGTGCGGGTGTCCGGTGGACACCTCTGCGAAGCAGAAGCACCGACCGAGGCGGCAGCCGAGACATTTATGCATCCCGTTAGAATTTTGCATTTTCGGGCTATTGATAATCGCCCCTACATTTTATAATTCATATTTATGATTATTTAATTGGTCAAGGGCGAAGCCCTTGTCATTTATGGGGGTTAAGGCGGCAAAGATTTCAGTATAAACTATATAAAAACTTGCCGACAAATTGAAAACTTTGTTTTCACTCTTTGTCGGCTTTTTAATAAAAATAAACCTTGGCGCCTAAGGGGGAAATCGAAATTCCCCCTCAGGCGAATCTTTTCGCCCTTTCTTTTCGCCTACATAAGAAAGGGTGTGCCCGTCGCGGCACGAGCGACCATACAACAAATTATATAATTTTTATTCTAACAGGCTTATTTAATTTTTTAGCAAAATCTATCATTGATTTTGTGCCTTTGCTTTTTTCGTCCCAAAAGCAGATTACATAATCGCTGATTTCTGCCATTTGCTTATTTCTTATAGGTCCTGCGCTTTTGCCGTATTTTTCCCAATCGGCAGGGTATTTTTCAACTGCGAAACCATTTTCTTTTGCATACCGCTCTCCAATAGCATCTGCACCTCTGGCTCCGCCTGAAACAATAATAATTTCATTTTCTTTTCGAACATTAGATAAACATATATCAATAAATCTTTTCGCCGCCTCAAAATTTTCATAATCTCTGCAACCTGCAATAACAATGCGTTTAATCGGCAATTTTGTAGTTTTCATAATGCACCTCAATAAAAAAGCACACCCCGAAAGGTGTGCCGAAAAAGTGTTTCCCTCGGATAGACTACCACATCACACCGAAACTATTTACCTACATAGGAGAATAGAGAGAACACCTTTTACTGAGGTATTGTTCTCCAAAATATAGGTAAATTATTCATTAAAATTAAGTTGTGATGTGGTATGCTCATATAATACCATATAAATATTAAAATTGCAAGAAAAAGGGCTTTTAAGATAATGTTTTATAACCATTTGCACCCATAAAAAACAAAATTGTTATTCGATATCGTAGGCACCCTTCCCTACGAAATAAAAAACTTTGAAAAAATTTTCACAAACACTTGAAAAAATGAGAATTTTGGAGTATACTATTTTAGTTGAGAATAATATTAAATTTTCTCGAAATTCAAAATTCCCCGTCAGAAAGGAACGAAAATTATGTCAAACACCCGTCTTGTAGGAACAATTTCAAGAGGTATCCGTTGCCCAATTATCCGCGAAGGCGATAATTTAGCCGACATAGTTACCGATAGCGTTCTCGCAGCCGCTGAAAGCGAAGGCTTTTCTCTTCGCGACCGCGATGTTATCTCTATGACCGAGTCTATTGTTGCTCGCGCTCAGGGTAACTACGCTACTATCGATGACATCGCAGCCGATGTAAAAGAAAAGTTCGGCGGAGACACCATTGGTATCATTTTCCCAATTCTCTCCCGTAACCGTTTTTCTATCTGCCTTAGAGGTATTGCAAAAGGCGTTAAAAAGATTGTTTTAATGCTTTCTTACCCAACCGACGAGGTTGGTAACGACCTTGCAGATATGGAAAAGCTTGAAGAGGCTGGAATTAACCCCTTCTCTGATGTTTTAAGTCTTGAACGCTATCGTGAGGTATTCGGTGTTCACCGTTTGCAGTTCACCGGTGTTGACTATGTTGAATATTATCAGCAGCTTATCCGCGAGAGCGGTGCTGAGGTTGAGGTTATCTTCGGTAACCAGGCTACTCAAATCTTAAAGTATACCGATTGCGTTCTTAACTGCGATATTCATACCCGCGAAAAGACCAGACGCGTTCTTAAAAAAGCAGGTGCCAGAATAGTTTACGGTATGGACCAAATTTTAAGCTCCTCTGTAAACGGTAGCGGCTATAACGAGAATTATGGTCTTTTAGGCTCCAATAAATCAACCGAGGATACAGTTAAGCTGTTCCCAAGAAATTGCCAACCCTTAGTTGAAGAAATTCAGCAAAAGGTTTTGGAAAGAACCGGCAAGCATGTTGAGGTTATGGTTTATGGTGACGGTGCTTTCAAAGACCCGCTCGGCAAAATCTGGGAGCTTGCTGACCCCTGTGTTTCCCCTGCCTACACCGCAGGTCTCGAAGGAACACCTAACGAGATTAAACTTAAATATTTAGCAGATAACGATTTCGTAAACCTTTCCGGTCAAGAGCTCAAGGATGCTATTTCTAAGAGAATTCAGGAAAAGGGCAAGGTTGTTATCGACGATATGACCGCTCAGGGTACAACCCCTCGCCGTTTGACCGACCTTATCGGTTCTCTCTGCGACCTTACCTCCGGCTCAGGTGATAAGGGTACTCCTGTTGTTCTCATTCAAGGTTATTTCGATAACTATACCGACTAATCAACACCCAGAATAATCCGTGAAAACGGATTATTCTTCTTTAAGGAGAATTTAAAATGAACCTAAATGTTAGACCCGATTCTATGCAAAGAATCACAACAAAAGAATTAGCAGATAAATTTATTGAGGAGCAAATCAAGGCTGTCAGAGAACAGGTTGGAGATAAAAAGGTGCTTTTAGCCCTCTCAGGCGGTGTTGATAGCTCGGTTGTTGCCGCTCTTCTTATCAAAGCTATCGGCAAGCAGTTGGTTTGCGTTCATGTAAACCACGGTCTTATGAGAAAAGGCGAAAGCGAGCAGGTTATCGAGGTTTTTGGTAAAGAGCTTAACGCTAATCTCATTTATATCGACGCTACTGACAGATTTTTAGATTTGCTTGCAGGCGTTAGCGAGCCTGAGAAAAAGAGAAAAATCATTGGCGGCGAATTTATAAAAGTGTTTGATGAGGAAGCCTCTAAGCTAGACGGTATTTCTTTCTTGGCTCAGGGAACAATTTATCCTGACATTTTAGAGAGCGACGGTGTTAAGGCTCACCATAATGTTGGCGGACTTCCCGAGGATATGGAAATGGAATTGGTTGAACCTGTGAAGCTGCTTTATAAAGATGAGGTTCGCGTTGTTGGTGAAGCCTTAGGTCTACCTCACGCTATGGTTTACCGTCAACCGTTCCCAGGTCCAGGTCTTGGTGTTCGTTGCCTCGGCGCTATAACCCGCGACCGCTTACATGCTTTAAGAGAAGCCGATGCAATTTTAAGAGAAGAGTTTGATAAATGCGGTCTTGCCGAAAAGGTTTGGCAGTATTTTATCGCCGTTCCCGATGTTAAGAGTGTTGGCGTTAAGAACGATAAGAGATATGAGGGTTGGCCGGCAATCATTCGCGCAGTTAATACCACTGATGCAATGACCGCAACCATTGAGGAAATCCCCTATGAGATTCTTCACCGCATAACCTATCGCATAACCCACGAGGTTGAGGGCATTAACCGCGTCCTCTTAGACCTCACCCCAAAACCAATAGGCACTATCGAGTGGGAATAATATCTATTGGCTTACAAGTGCCCAAAAACCCTTGGAAATAAAGGGCTTTCGGGCATTTTATGTTTTAGTGAAAATGCCTTTGCAACACTTTTGCAACACGCAACGCTAAAAATGCAAAAAGGAATAGTTGCAAGTGGCTATAAAGTTAAGTTCGGAGGAAGTAAATCACCTTGATTTTGTACTTTCTTCAAGAAATATATTTACAGGACATCAAGCAGCGGCGATCTGGTAAAGTACCGGTCGTCGCTTTGTAATATTGTAAGTATTTTCTCAATCTATATTTTTAAAAATAGCCGCACATTTCATGCCCCTGATCCGTTAAACATTATGAAGGGAGGCTTCGTTGAAAATGAATGTTGAAAAACAATACGACAAAATATACCGCTATTGCTATTTCAAGATGTATGATGTTCAAATAGCACAGGATATTACACAAGAAACCTTTCTTCGTTTTTACAAGCAAGGATTAAATCTTGGCAGTGACAAAGAACTGCCCTATTTATATACAATTGCAAAGAATTTGTGTATAGATCACTTTCGTAGGCGGACGACTGAAAGCTTAGAGGAAATAACAGAAGAAGTTATAGATGACCCAACCGAAGACCTGATAAGTAATTTGACATTAAGAATGACCATATCAAAATTGCCGGAAGATGAACAAGAATTGATTTTTTTCCGATATGTAAACGAAATATCTGTTACAGCAATTTGCAAAATCACTGGGTTATCCCGCTTTGCTGTTTATCGGAAATTATCTAAATCTTTGAAATGGTTGAAAGAGGAATTATTGAAGGAGGGATTTTCAAATGGATAATAAATTAAAACGGAACATTC
>JAFSIV010000015.1 GCA_017439585.1 Clostridia bacterium
GCATAGCTGGGCAGCTAAGTGCGGATTGGATAAACGCTGAAAGCATCTAAGCGTGAAGCCAACCTCAAGATAAGATTTCCCATAGCATAAGCTAGTAAGGTCCCCGGAAGACTACCGGGTTGATAGGCTGCATGTGTAAGCATAGTGATATGTGTGCTAGGCAGTACTAATAGACCGAGGGCTTGACCTATTTTTCGATCCTCATTTCATACTTGTTCAGTTTTCAGGGTGTGAGCAATAATGTTTTTAAACGACCTTTTAAGGTCGTTTTTTTATTTACTCATTTTTTAAAATTGGTTTGTTTATAAATTGACAATCGCACTAATTTATGTTAAAATTTTATTATAAAATATATTTTTGGAGGATTATTATGCTAAAAAAATCGTTATGTTTTCTTATGATTTTTTCAATGCTTTTTGCTTTTTGCGGTTGCAAGGATGAGGCTAACTTTTCAGGTGGTTCGACCGAAGATGTTGGTGCGTACGATCCTAGTGCTCTCTTCAAAAATCCCACTAATGAGGATTCAAATACTGAAGGCAGTAATTTGAATTCCGATTCTAGCAATATTTCAAGCAATCAAACCGCTACTTCGCAATCCGGTTCTTCAAAAGGTGATGATTCGGTGAAAACTATTGATTATAAATTCAGATATTTAGCAAATACATATTCTAAACTTACAAAGGACAAAAAATTAACTGTTGGCTTCTTAGGCGGTTCTGTAACCTCCGGAACAGGTGCTTCTAATCCCGATAAGGATAGTTGGGCTAGAATTATTTGTGATAATTTAAGAGGAGATTTTGATGCTACAGTTATAGAAAAACGTAAATCTGTCGGTGGAACCGGTTCGTTTTTTGCGGCATTTAGATATGAAAATGATTTTGGTTCTTCAAGAGCTGACCAACCCGATTTGCTTTTTATCGAGTTTGCTATAAATGATTTTTATGAAGAATATACTTATGACCAGGTTGTTAAATATTCTGAATCGTTAGTAAGAAAAGCACTTTCTCTTAATCCTCAAATGGATATAGTTTATGTTTTAACTTTTGATAATGATACTAAAACCAAAGATTATGACCAGCTTCGTGCTCATAAGGATGTCGCTAAAAAGTATGGCTTTTTATGTATTAATTTAAGAGAAAAGTTAGGTCCAGTCGCAGATTTTAAGAATGATTATTCAGATGGTGTTCATCCAAATACCAATGGATATAAGGTTTATGCAAAAGAAATTTATAAGCAAATTTCAGGTTGTATGCCAAGTCTTAGTGAAGGTATTGCTAAGCCTGCCGTTAAGAACACTTCGGTGCCTGCAACTGCTATGAGCGATTATTATAAAAAAATGAAGTTTGTTACTTCTGACAAAATGAGTTTCACCGGTAACGGTTGGAAATATGAAAATGCAAACTTCTCTTGGGTTCAGAAGAGATATGGCGGTGTTGTTCGCGCTAATACTAAGGGTGCAGAAATGACTTTGAAGTTTACCGGTAGCACATTTGCAATTCTTTATAACAGAGAGAACGGTCACGGTAATATTTCGGTTCAAATAGATGGCGGCGAAATTCAGAATTTCGATGCATCTACCGGCAGCCAAAATCCTAAAACCCACGAGTTTAAGGTTTCAGGTTATGGCGAGCATACAGTTAAAATCACTTTGAATTCAGACAAGGAGTTCCAAATCGGCGCTATAATGTATAACTAATTTAAAATGGCACTTTCGAATTTTGAAAGTGTCATTTTTTCTTTGACTAAATTTATTTAATATGATATTATAATATATATTTTAATAAAGGAAGTATTATTTTGAAGGATATACTTTATATTGTTGTTCCTTGTTATAACGAGGAGGAGGTTTTGCCTGAAACCTCTAAAAGATTAGGCGAGAAGTTAAAAAATTTGATAGATAAAGAGGTTATAAATCCTAAAAGCCGCGTGCTTTTTGTTAATGACGGCTCAAAAGACTCAACCTGGAAAATCATTGAAAAGCTGAATCGGGAAAATGAACTTTTTGTTGGTATTTCGTTAAGTAGAAACAGAGGCCATCAGAATGCTCTGCTCGCGGGACTTGAAGTTGCGATAGAATATGCGGACTTTACTATTTCGATAGATGCCGATTTGCAGGACGATATAAATGCTATTGATGAAATGATTAGCAAATATTATGACGGTTGCGATGTTGTTTACGGTGTTCGTTCAAATCGCAAAAAAGACTCTTTCTTTAAGCGTTTTACCGCCGAGGGATTTTATAGGTTTATGAAATGGCTCGGGGTTGATACTGTTTTTAACCATGCAGATTATAGACTTATGGGCAAAAAAGCTGTAATGGGATTAAAAGAATTTTCTGAGGTTAATTTGTTTTTGCGAGGCATAGTTCCGATAGTTGGCTTTAAATCGGACATTGTTTACTACGAGCGTGATAAACGCTTTGCCGGAAAATCCAAATATCCGTTTAGAAAAATGGTGAGCTTTGCTATTGAGGGTATAACCTCTTTAAGCACTAAACCTATAAGATATATAACCCTTTTGGGCTTTTTGATTTTTGGAATAAGTATCGGTATGTTAATATATTTCCTCGTTCGCTGGGCTATCGGTGCTACCGTTGTCGGTTGGGCGAGTGTTGCTTGTTCGGTTTGGGCTATTGGAGGTCTTATTATGCTGGCGCTCGGCGTTATCGGCGAATATATTGGCAAAATATACCTTGAAACCAAAGCAAGACCCAGATTTTTAATAGATAAAAAGCTTTTGGATATTAAGTTTGATGACATATAAAATAAGACGAATAAAGTACTTTGCGGGGTGCTTTATTCGTCTTATTTATTGTGTTAAAGCTTATGGTTGAAAAAATTCATAAAATATAGTATAATATATAAATAAATTTTATTTCGGAGGTTTAATATGATTAATACCGAAAGACTTTGCTTTGGCTGTATGAATGATAACGGGGGAGAAAAAGTGTGTCCCGTTTGCGGTTTTGATGCAAGTGATAATAATCCCGATTCATATTTACCAATTAAATTTTCATTAAATAACCGATATTTAATTGGCAAAATAATATCGGTAACAAGCGAGTCGGTTACTTATATCGGTCTTGATAAATCAAACGATAGCAAGGTTGAAATAAAGGAATATTTCCCGAAAAACTTTGCTCATAGAAATCCTGATAAAACCGTATCAATGGTTAAGGGTGGCGAGTATACCTATAACGAAGGTTTGATGGAATTTGCCGAGATTAATACTAAGATTATGACCAGCGAAGCAACTGCTGTGGTTTCGGTGCTTTCCGTTTTTGAGGAAAACGGAACGGTTTATGCCATAAGCGAGCATATCCCTTCGATAACTCTTGAACGATTTTTGCAGAAAAACGGCGGAATTTTAAAATGGGAGCAAGCCAGAGCCTTGTTCTTGCCGGTTATTGATACTGTAAAGGCTATGAATGATGCAGGTGTTATTCATAGAGGAATTTCTTCGGAAACGATTATAGTAGGACGAGACGGAAAGCTTAGAATAAAGGACTATTCTATAAAGAAAACCCGTATAGCTGATACCGAGTTGGACGCTAAAATTTATGCAGGATATGGCGCGGCAGAGCAGTATGGCTTTGAGGAAATGCATACTGATACATATACTGATGTTTACGGACTTTGCGCTTTGCTTTTCAGAGTTCTCATAGGTAATGTTCCCCCTGAGGCAGCAGTTAGACTTAAAGATGATTCTATGACCATACCCGCGAGATTTGCAGAGGAATTACCTAGACATGTATTATCTGCTCTTGCTAACGGTTTGCAGGTGTTACCTAAGAACCGAACTCGAAATATAGAAGAATTGAAAAATGAACTCGTTTATGCTGAAATTGCAGGTGCTTCGGTCAAGAAGACTCGTGTTCAGGCAAGCGCTACTGTAAATTCAGGCTCGAATTCAAATTCTTCGGATAAGAATAATAAAAAACAAAAGAAAAAAGGCGGCGCTGCAAAATATGCAATAATTTCTGCCGTTTGCACCGTAGCCTTGCTTATAATTCTAGGTGTTATTTTGGGCTTTGCATTCAGAGATGTTCTATTCCCGAACAAAGATGAAGAAAGTCAAAGCGAGTCTAGTTCATATAGCGAGCCTGAGGTTGAATCTATTGGCTCGGTTGAAAGCGGTGCGGAGATTAGCGCAAAGCAGTATACCGTCCCTGAACTTCGCGGAAAATATTATTCTGATATAGCTGATGATGACCAATATGAAATGTTTAAGATTGAAATAATTGATAAGGCTTATTCAGATTCTTATGCTAAGGGTGAGGTTTGCGCTCAATCCTTAAAAGCCGGAAGTTCCGCGGTTAGAGATACTAAAATAGAAATTACAATATCCTTGGGCTCTAAGGAAATAAGAATGGGCAATATTAAGGGATTGGATGAGGTTAATGCTAAATTAGAATTGTTAAAGCAAGGATTTTTGTATAACAATATTGAGGTGCTTGAAAAGTATGACGAAACTAAGAAGCCGGGAGTTGTGCTTGAACAGGTTCCTGAATATAATGAGACTGTAAATCCTGAGGATAAGGTTAAGATTTATATTAACTCTTATAAGGGAGACGAGGAGGAAACTTCCTCAGAAGAAGAGTCTTATTAAACTGATTGATTTAATGTAAAATTATACTTGATTTTTAAAATCGTTTATGGTATAATATGTAAAAGACTTTAAGAAAGGTGAGTGGGGAAACCCGCTCACTTTTGTTTTGAGTATTTATCTTTTCATATGTAAAGGGGTTGGAAGGATGGCAAGTGCTGCCGAAAGGGTTTATTCTTTAATAAAAGAAACTGTTGAAGAATGCGGTGTTGAGCTTTGGGATGTTCGCTATCTTAAAGAGGGCGCGTCCTATTATTTAAGGGTTTTTATCGACAAGGCGGAAGGTGTTAATATTGATGATTGCACCAATGTTTCTCACGCGATTGACCCGATTATTGATGAGGCTGACCCTATAAAAGAATCCTATTATTTGGAGGTTTGCTCGCCGGGTATTGAGCGTGAGCTTACAAGAGATTACCATTTTGAGAGATTTATAGGCGAAAAAATTAAAATCAAGCTTTATAAAGCCTTAGATGGTAAAAAAGAATTTACTGGTATTTTGAAAGGATTTTCTGACACTGTTATTTTAGAAGTTGACGGTAATGACGAAACCTTTGATTATAAAAATATTTCAAAAGCAAATCTATGTGATTTTGAATAACTTAATTTAAATATTGTTTGGAGGAATTTGAAAAATGGCTAGAACAAAAAAGACCGTAAAAAAGGAAATAGATAATGCAGAGTTTTTTGCTGCGCTTAAAGCGATGGAGGAGGAAAGGGGTATACCTCAAAAGTTTATCGCGGATAAGTTTGCAGAGGCTATCACCGTTGCTGCCCGCAAGGATTACGGCGGTAATGATATAGTTTCCTGTGTTATTGACCCCGAAAATCAAATCTTTACCGTAACTGCAAGAAAAACAGTTGTTGACGAGGTTGAAGATTTTTATACCGAAATATCCCGCGAGGATGCTGCGGCTATTGACCCCGCTTCAATAGAAAACGGCTTTGTTGATATTAAGCTAGACCCCAGTAAATTCGGCAGAGTTGTTGCTCAAAATTCTAAGAATAACTTCCGTCAGGGCGTTAGAGAAGCCGAGAGAGGTCAAACCTTAGCTGAGTTCCAAAGCTATAACCGTGAGCTTGTTACTGCGATAGTTCAAAAGATAGACCCTAAAACAGGAAACGCAATTTTAACTATCGGTCATAACGATGCAACTTTGCCGAAATTAGAGCAGGTTCCTGACGAAATTTTATCTGAGGGTGACCATATTAAAGTTTATGTTGTTGATGTTAAGGATACCGAAAAGGGTGCAAGAATAATGCTTTCTCGTACTCACCCGGGTCTTGTTAAGCGTTTGTTTGAGACTGAGGTTCCTGAAATTTTTGACGGCACTATCGAAATTAAATCAATCTCCCGTCAAGCAGGTTCCAGAACCAAAATCGCAGTTTGGTCTCCTGACCCTGAAATTGATGCGGTTGGCTCTTGTATAGGACCGAGAGGAGCTCGTGTTAACAAGATAGTTGAAGAATTAGCAGGCGAAAAGATTGATATTGTAAAATACAGTGAAAATCCTGTTGAATTTGTTTCTGAAGCATTGTCTCCTGCAAAGGTAGCTTCGGTTGAGATTTTAAGCGAAGAACCTAAGGTTTGTAAGGCAAGTGTTCCTGAGGCTCAGTTGTCTTTGGCTATCGGAAATAAAGGTCAGAATGTTCGTCTTGCCGCTAAGCTTACCGGCTGGAAGATTGACATTCATCCCGAAAGCGGATTTTTCGGTGAATAATAGGTATAGGAGTATAGGCTATGGCAGTAAGAAAAGTACCTATGCGAATGTGCACCGCTTGCAGAGAAATGAAGCCTAAGATGGAGCTGATTAGAGTGGTTAAATCGTCAGAGGGCGAAATCAGTATTGATGCTACGGGTAAGAAAAACGGCAGAGGCGCTTATATTTGTAAAAGCGTTGAATGTTTTAAAAAAGCCAAAAAGATTGATGCTTTATCTCGCGCATTTGAAATTAAGGTAACAGAAGAAATATATAATCAGCTTGAAACGGAGCTTGAAAAAATTGAACAATAAAATACTGTCGCTTTTAGGCTTTGCAACCAAAGCAGGAAAACTAGGGTTTGGTTTTGAGGCCACTCGAGAGGCTTTAAGGAATAACAAATCGAAGCTTGTTTTAATAGCTTCGGATATTTCCGAAAAAAGCTTAAAGGAAATGAAGTTTATTCTGAAAAAGCTAATGTTAGATGCATAGAGTTAAAGGATTTGAATCTAATTGATATTTCTAATTCCGTGGGAAGAAAGTGCGGAATAATCTCCGTTAATGATAACGGATTTGCCGATGCTTTGCAAAAGGCATACGATATTTGAGGAGGATTTGCTAATGACCAATAAATATAAAATAAGCGAACTCGCTAAGGATTTTAATATGAAATCCAAGGATTTAATAACTTTTATAACCGAGGTTACCGGTGTTGAGAAAAAATCGGGAGCTTCCTTAAATGAAAGTGAAATAGGTCTTGTTTTTGAGAAGTTAACCGAAAAGAATTCAGTTAAAAACTTTAAGGAATATTTTGCAACAGGTGAGGAATCTCGTGAAAAGGCTAAGAAAGCCCGCGAGGAAGAAAAGAATAAGAAGCTTGCCGAGCAAATGGCAATTTTAGAGCAGTTAAAGGCTGCTGCCGCCGCTCAAAATGGCGAGCCTGCCGTTCAAAAGGAAGAAAAGAAGGCAGAGCCAAAGACCGCCGAGAAGCCTAAAAAGACCGAAGATAAAAAGGTTGAAAAGCCTGCTGAGAAAAAGGTTGAAGAAAAGAAAGCAGAAAAGCCTGCCGAGAAAAAGGCTGAGCCGAAGCCTGAAAAGAAGGTAGAAGCAAAGGTAGAAAAACCTGACTCGAAAAAGGCAGAAGCAAAGCCAGAGGTAAAAGAGCATAAGCCCTCTGACCCGAATCCCTTTGTTTCTAAGAAAAAGGATAAGAAACCGGGCGTTGCTCCAAATAGAGGACCTGCTGAAATCCGCCGTGTTGATACCAGAACTTCAAATATTAATATTGATAAATATAACGAGAAGTATGAAACTATTGCTCCTGCTAACTCAATGAAGGATAACTATTCGAGAAAGCAGAAAATAAAGCAAAAATCTCAGGATTATAAGCGTCCTCAGGGTGCTAAGCGCGAAACCGAGGCAGATAAGCTAAGAAGAATGCAGTTAGAGCGCATTAAGAAAACTCCTATAACCGTAACTGTTGGTGATGAGATAACAGTTGGTGAGCTTGCTGCTGCTATGAAGAAAACTGCCGCCGAGGTTATTAAGGAATTATTAAAGCTTGGTATGATGGCAACCGTAAATCAGGTTATTGATTATGATACTGCTGAAATAGTTGTTACCGAAATGGGCGCTAAAATAGAGAGAGCGGTTGTTGTTACAATAGAAGAGCAGATTATGGATGATACTGAGGATAATGCAGAAAACCTTAAACCCAGAAGTCCTGTTGTTGTTGTTATGGGACACGTTGACCACGGTAAAACATCCCTTCTCGATGCTATTCGCGATACCGCAGTTACTGATACAGAAGCCGGCGGTATTACTCAGCATATCGGTGCTTACCGAGTGAACTGCAAAGGAAATGATATTACCTTCTTAGATACTCCGGGACACGCTGCGTTCACCTCTATGCGTCAACGCGGTGCTATGGCTACCGATATTGCAGTGTTGGTTGTTGCGGCTGATGACGGTATTATGCCTCAGACTATTGAAGCTATAAACCACGCAAAAGCTGCTAAGGTTCAGATTATTGTTGCAATTAATAAGATGGATAAGATTGAAGCTAATCCCGATAGAATTATGCAGCAGTTAACCGAGCATGAATTAGTGCCTGAGGAATGGGGCGGCGATATTATCTGCGTTCCCGTTTCTGCTAAAACTCATATGGGTATTGATAATTTGCTTGAAAATATCTTGCTCGTTGCTGAAATGCAAGAGTTAAAGGCTAACCCCGACCGTAAGGGACACGGTATTGTTATTGAAGCCAGACTTGATAAAGGCCGCGGTCCTGTTGCGTCTTTGCTTGTTCAAAACGGTACTTTGAATATGGGCGATATTATCGTTGCAGGAACTTCGGTTGGCCGTGTTCGTGTTATGACTAATGAAAACGGTGTTGAAGTTAAGAGCGCAGGCCCTTCTGTTCCGGTTGAGATTACAGGTCTTGCTGAAACTCCAAATGCGGGCGATGTATTTGATGCGGTTTCGGATGAAAGACTAGCCCGTCAGCTTGTTGAACAGAGAAAGCAAAAAATTAAAGAGGAAATCTTTAATTCTAAGCAAAAGGTTACTCTTGATAACCTCTTCCAAAATCTTTCTGAGGGCGACCTTAAAGAGCTTAATATTATCGTTAAAGCCGATGTTCAGGGTAGTGTTGAGGCAATCAGAGAAAATCTTACCAAGCTTTCTAACGAAGAGGTTAGAGTTAGCGTTATCCACGGTGGTGTTGGTGCGGTTAATGAGTCGGATGTTATGTTGGCTCAAACCTCAAACGCTATTATCGTAGGCTTTAATGTTCGTCCTGACGCAGTGGCTCAGGCTGCCGCCGAGCGCGACGGTGTTGATATGCGTATGTATCGCGTAATTTACGATTGTATCGAAGAAATTGAGGCGGCTATGAAGGGTATGTTAGCTCCTAAATTCCGCGAGAATATTTTGGGTACAGTTGAAGTTCGTAATGTTTATAAGATTTCAAGCGTTGGTACCGTTGCAGGTAGCTATGTTACAAATGGTAAGGTAACAAGAGCTTGCCAAATCCGTGTTGTTCGTGATGGTATCGTTATCTGCGAGGATAAGATAGATTCTCTCCGCAGATTTAAAGACGATGTTAAGGAAGTAGCCCAAGGTTACGAATGCGGTATAAGTCTTGAAAAGTTTGCCGATATTAAGGAAGGCGACGTTTTTGAAGCCTTTATTATGGAGGAGTATAGAGATTAATGGCAGGATATAAAATTAACCGTATCACTTCGGATATCAGATTAGCTCTGTCCGAGCTTTTAAGAGAGGTTAAAGACCCGAGAGTAAGCCGTATGCTTAGCATTGTTAAGGTTGATGTTTCGGGAGATTTATCCTATGCTACTGTATATGTTAGCGCTATTGAGGGCTTTGAGGCTACTGTAAGCTCGGTTAAAGCCCTCAAAGGTGCGCAAGGCTATTTAAGACGCGAGCTAGGTGCCAGATTAAAACTTAGAAAGGTGCCTGAGCTTCGCTTTGTGGCTGATGATTCGATAGAACAGAGCGCTAACATTTCTAAAATAATTGACTCGTTTAAAGAGGAAGAAAAAAATGAAGAATGATAAAAATATAGGCTGTAATGAGCTTAGTTTAAAGCAAACAGCCTCATATTTAAGAAAGCATAATAATTATATAATTCTAACCCATGCCTCGCCTGACGGCGACACTTTGGGTTCGGCTTATGCACTTTATTATGCATTAAATGAAATCGGTAAAACAGCCTGCGTACTGTGTCCTGATATTATACCGAAAAAATATGATTACTTTGCAAGAAAAACCGACCATGTGTCAATGGAAAATTCAACCATTATCGCGGTTGATATCGCAACCGAGACATTGCTTGGCGGATTAAAGGATGAATTTGCAGGTAAAATTAATCTTTGTATCGACCATCATATTTCAAACACTCGTTATGCCGAGAATTTATATCTCGATGCTTCGGCTGCTGCAACTGCGCAGTTAATGTACGAGCTTATTGAACAGATGAAGGTTAATATTAACGATGTAACCGCAAAGGCTCTTTATACAGGCATTGCTACCGATACAGGTTGCTTTAAGTATGCAAATGTAACCGAAAAGACTCATTTGATTGCGGCAGAGCTTTATAAATTTAATATTAATGCGGCTGAAATTAACCGTCTTATGTTTGATACCAAGTCTAAAAAGCTTATAAAATTAGAGCAAATGGTATTATCAAAAGCAGAGTTTCATTTCGGTGATAGATGCTTTTTGCTTCCTGTAACTGCCGAAATGCAGGAGGAGACCGGTTGCAGCGGTACTGAGCTTGAAGGAATTGCCGTTATATCAAGAAGTGTTGAGGGTGTTACGGTTGGTATAACTATGAAGCAGACTGATGCGGAAGAATTTAAGGTATCGCTTCGAACATACCCGCCTCTTGACGCAAGTGCAATTTGCAATAAACTGGGTGGCGGCGGTCATGTTGCGGCAGCAGGTGCTTCTGTTAAAGGAACTTTTGAGGAGGTTAAGGCAAGGGTTTTAAAGGCAGTAGGTGAGGCATTGGAGGAAGTTGATGCAAGGTCTGATTCTGTTAGATAAGCCAGAGGGTATAACCTCGTTTTCGGCGGTATCGCGCATAAAAAGAGCGGTTAGCGAAAAAAGGGTTGGTCATACGGGAACATTAGACCCTATGGCAACCGGTGTTTTGCCGATACTTTTAGGCAGAGCAACCGCTTTATCCTCTCTTATGCTCGATGCAGACAAGCGTTATATAGCAAAGGTTAAGCTTGGTATTAAAACAGATACAGACGATATAACAGGCGAAATAATAGCCGAGAAAAAAGTCAATGTGTCTGACATTGATTTAGAAAAAGCTATAAATTCCTTTGTTGGTAAAATCAGTCAAACTCCGCCTATTTATTCTGCTTTAAAGAAGGACGGTGTTCGTCTTTATGACTTAGCAAGGCAGGGCAAAAGGGTTGAAATCGCGTCTCGCGAAATAGAGATTTTTTCTATAAAGCTTTTAAGTGAACTAGATGAGAATAACGAATTTGTTATAGAAACCCATGTTTCAAAAGGAACTTATATTCGCTCTCTGGCGCGGGACATAGGAGATTACTTAGGTGTAGGTGCTACCTTAACCGAGCTTCGCAGAACCTATGCATCAGGCTTTGATATTGAAGCTTGCGCCAGTTTAGAAAAAATAACTTCCGATAATATCGGAGAGTTTATTTTAAGCGAGGAAACAGCGGTCAGGCATTTGCGCGAAATTAAGGTTACCGAAAAACAGGCTATTCGTTTTTGCAACGGAGGTCAGCTTTCGTTCGACCGCATAAATATAAAAGATATAAAAGAAAATGAGTTATTCAGAATAAAGTTTGAAGATACGCTTTTAGGTATTGGTTTTGCCGATTTTGAAAAGCGTGAAATCGGTATCAAATGCGTTATAAATAATATATAAAACAGAAAGGGTGGGTTTGACTAATGAAAAATGCAATCGCCTTAGGCACTTTTGACGGTGTTCATATAGGTCATAAAGCGGTTTTAAACCTGCCCGATGATTGTTTTAAGATAGCAGTTACCTTTAATTTACCGCCAAAAGCTATATTTAGCGGGGAAACCGAGCTTATAACCGATTTAGAGGATAAATGCCGAATTTTAAAAGAATTAGGCATAGATGAGGTTTTTGTTTTAGATTTTTTAGAGGTTAAAGACCTTTCGGGTAGTGATTTTTTAGAATTTTTAAAAGAAAAATTTAATCCTTCCTTTATTTCCTGCGGATATGATTACCGTTTCGGAAAGGGCGGAGAGCTTTCGGTAAAAGATTTAAAGGCTTTTTGTGAAAAAGAGGGTATTATTTTCAGAGAAACCTCTGAGGTTTCAAAGGGCGGCAAAAAGGTTTCCTCCTCCTTAATCAGAGAAATGCTTAAAAAGGGAGATTTTAAAGGTGCTAACCGTCTTTTATCCGAAGATTTTTCGTTTGAAACAGAGGTTATATCGGGCGATAAGAGGGGAAGAACGATAGGTTTTCCAACCGTAAACCAGATATATCCCGAAAACCTTTTGAAATTGGAATT
This sequence comes from Clostridia bacterium, assembly GCA_017439585.1. Lineage (GTDB taxonomy): Bacteria > Bacillota > Clostridia > Oscillospirales > Acutalibacteraceae > UBA737. The sequence goes on from JAFSIV010000015.1 coordinate 12,350, forward strand.
TGGTGTGTATGAAACCAGAGTTTCTTTTGATAATAAGATTTATAAAGGTATAACCAATATAGGTATCAGACCAACCTTTAAATCAAATTTTATTATAAGTGAAACTTATATAGATGATTTTTCGGGTGATTTATACGGAAAAAAACTCAGAATAACACCCATAAGGTTTATTAGAAAAGAAGTTAAATTTTCTTCAATAGAAGAACTTAAAAAACAAATTGATTTAGATTTAATGAATATAAAGGAGAGTAAAAATGGCTGCAAAAAAGAAAAGTAGTTCTAAAAAGAGCACTACTTCGAAATCGCAGAATAATACCGCCGGTCAAAGACAGCTTTTGTCTGTTATTTGGTTTGCGGCGGCAATATTTCTTTTATGCGTTGTATTTATAAAGGGCGAAAATGTATGGTCCTGGCTTCATAATACAATGTTTGGCATTTTTGGTATAACTGCATATTTCTATCCGTTTTTAATGGGCTTTGTTGCAGTTATGTATGCTTTAAATAGACTTAACGGCTCGATTACCGCTAAGATTATCGAATCGGGCGTGCTTGTTATGCTTATCGGCGGCGCGGTTGATGTTTTCGCTTCCCATATTTTTAAAACAACCGAGCTTGCTTGGGGAGAGCATATTATAGATGCTTTTGTAACAAGAAGCAAGGGCGGATTTTTCGGCGCGTTTATTGGCGAAAGCTTGTGCGCGATTTTTGGAAATGTTCCTGCCGCTATAACTATTATACTTTTAATCTTTGTTTTCTTTATGATTATAACCGGAACAACCCTTATATCCCTATTTAAATCAATTTCAACCCCTGTTAAAAAGATTTCCGAACAGGCTGAAAATTCTTTCCAGGAAAGACTTGAAAGGGAAGAAACAAGAGGAAAGCAGTTAAAGGTTATAAAGGGTTTTGATGTTGATATTCCGGTTGAGGATGAAAAGCCTTCAAAACGCAAAAAAGAAAAGCCGACTACTTTAAAAGAAAAACAGGAAAAGCTTGTTAGCGCATATAGAGGAGAGCCGGTAAAAATGGAGGAGGAAGAACCTGAAACTCCTTTCGGCACTGAGGATAAAGCCGAGATGGATAAGGCTTTAAAAACTGCAAAGCAAGAGGAAGAAAAAATAGATTTTAAGGCAGAAACCGATAAATTCACTAAGGATTTAGATGAAAAAAATGATGCTATGGATAACGGCTATATTTTCCCGCCTCTAAGCTTATTGAAAGCGGGAACCAGCTCAAAATCAACCGTCGCAGGCACCGAGCTTACTGCCGAGCATTTGGTTGAAACCTTGCGTTCATTTGGTGTTGAAACAAGAATTGTTGATATAAGCCGAGGACCTACTGTAACAAGATATGAGCTTCAACCCTGCGCAGGTGTTAAAATAAGTAAAATAACCAATCTGGCAGATGATATTGCTCTTAATCTTGCAACCGCAGGTGTTAGAATAGAAGCGCCTATCCCGAATAAAGCGGCGGTTGGTATAGAAGTTCCAAATAAAATGAGCGATGTTGTTGATGTTAGAGGTATTTTGGAGTCTCCTATATTTACATCTGCTAAGAGCAAATTAACGGTTGCTTTGGGTAGAGATATAGGCGGTAATGAAATTGTTACCGATATTGCAAAAATGCCTCATGGTTTAATCGCAGGTGCAACAGGTTCAGGTAAATCGGTTTGCATTAACTCGATTATTATGAGTATTTTATATAAGGCATCGCCCGAAGAGGTTAAGCTTTTAATGATAGACCCTAAGGTTGTTGAGCTTGGTATTTATAACGGTATACCTCATTTGCTGGTGCCGGTTGTTACCGACCCGAGAAAAGCCTCAGGCGCTCTCGGTTGGGCGGTTACCGAAATGGAACAGAGATACCGAATGTTTGCCGATAGAGGCGTTAGAAATATTGAGGGATATAATAAGTTTGTTGAGGAAGAAAAAAATCCTGAGCTTGAAAAGATGCCTCATATTGTGATTATTATAGACGAGCTGGCAGACCTTATGATGACCGCGCCAAATGAGGTTGAGGATTCTATTAACCGCATAGCCGCAAAGGCAAGAGCGGCAGGTATGCATTTGCTTGTTGCAACTCAGCGTCCGTCGGTGGATGTTGTAACCGGTGTTATTAAGGCTAATATACCAACCAGAATTGCGTTTGCAGTTTCGAGTCAGGTTGATAGCCGAACTATTTTAGATACCGCAGGAGCAGAAAAGCTTTTGGGTAGAGGCGATATGCTCTTTAAATTCGCAGGAGCGCCAAAGCCAAACCGTATTCAAGGCTGTTTTGTAAGTGATGACGAGGTTGAAAAGGTTGTTGACTTTATAAAAGGCAAAAGAACTGCCGATTATGATGATAATATTATGGTTGAAATCGAGCGTCAGGCTGCGGTTGAGAAAAAACAAAAAACGGGACTTGATGAGGACGGTCCTGATGAGGATGTTATGCTGGAAGATGCAATTAAGGTTGTTGTTGAAAACGGTATGGCATCAACCTCGCTTTTGCAGAGAAAGCTTAAACTCGGTTATGCCCGCGCCGCTAGGATTATTGACAGTATGGAGCAGAGGGGAATAGTAGGTCCTTACGAGGGCTCAAAGCCCAGAAAGGTGCTTATAACTCCCGAACAATTAATGGAGAGAGAAGCTCAGGGGGATGAATAATGAGAAAATCGGTTAAGGCAAAGAGGCTAAAATCGGTTCTCGTGGCGCTAGGGTTAATAATAGTTTTAATAATAACTTATTTTTTAGCCGATAGCGAATTATTATCAAAAAATGCATCATTTGATACTTCTCAAAGCTTTGTCAGATTTTTAGATGTTGGTCAAGGCGATGCGACTTTGATATATAGCAACGGATATTCTGCTTTAATTGATACCGGAACTACTGATAGTGCAAACGATGTTTGTATTGCGCTTGATAGTTGCGGTATCGAAAAACTTGATGTTCTTATAATTTCGCATCTTCATACCGACCATACAGGCGGTATAGAAACGATATCTGAGCAGTTTGGGATTGATAATGTTATTTTGCCTGAACTGTCGGTAGGAAGCGAAGGTCTAGGGCATGCAGAGTATTTAATAAATAAAGTAACTAGTACGGGCGGTGAAATTTATACCGCAAAACAGGGTATGAATTTTACCGTTGGCGAATTTGAAATTACGGTTTTGGCATCCTTTGATAAGCTTGACGACGAAAATAATCGTTCGGTAATGCTCGCCGCCGAAATAGACGATAAGAAGTTTATATTTACGGGAGACGCTGAGGTCAAAGCCGAAAATATGCTTTTAAAAGAGGGATTAGACCTTAAATGCGATGTATTTAAAGCAGGGCATCACGGTAGCAGTACCTCAAACAGCGAAAAGCTTTTAGCCGAAATGAAACCGGAATTTGCAGTTGTTTCGGCGGGCAAAAATAATATGTATGGTCACCCGCATAGAGAGGTTTTATCCGCTTGTGAGCATTTTGATATTGAGGTTTTAAGAACCGATTTAATAGGTGACATAACCTTTTATGTTAAAAAGGGTTTTATAAGTCCCAAATATGAAAAATAAAGTAATTTACGGAGGAATAGGCTGTGTGTGGATTTGTAGGGTTTACAAATTTTATTAATGACGATGGCGTTATATTAGAGCAGATGATGAATCGTATCGTCCATAGAGGTCCTGATTCTGAGGGTAAATTTATAGATTCTGATATTGCCTTAGGATTTAGAAGACTAAGCATTATTGATTTGGCAGAGGGCAATCAGCCTATGTTTAATGAGGATAAAAGCTTAGTGCTTGTGTTTAATGGCGAGATTTATAATTTCAAGGATTTGCGCGCCGAGTTAATAGAAGCAGGGCATACCTTTTCAAATAATTCTGATAGTGAGGTTTTGCTTCACGGTTTTGAAGAATGGGGCGAGGAACTAGTTAAAAAGCTTCGCGGTATGTTCGCGTTTGTGATTTTTGATAGACGCGATAAATCTATTTTCGCCGCGCGAGATATGTTCGGTATAAAGCCTTTTTACTATACTTTTATGGGAGAGAGCTTTATATTCGGCTCTGAGATTAAGTCCTTTTTAGATCACCCTGAGTTTAAAAAGGAATTAAACGAGGAAGCGCTCGGACATTATTTATCCTTTCAGTATTCTCCGGCAGAGGAAACCTTTTTCAAAAATGTTTTCAAGCTTCCGCCGGCGCATTTCTTTACCTTTAAAAACGGTGAAATGAAAAAAACTAGATATTGGAAGCCTGAATTTAATGAAGAAGACGGTGTTCTTGAATATTTTGCCGATATAACCGATACCACTGTGCGTGAATCTGTTGCGGCGCATAAAATCGCCGATGTTGAGGTTGGCTCTTTTCTTTCGAGCGGTATAGATTCGAGTTATATCGCTGAGGCGGCAAAGGTTGATAAAACCTTTACGGTTGGTTTCGAAAGTCCGGAGGGTGACCGATACAATGAAATACATTTTGCCAAAAAATTTGCCGATACTATCGGTGTTGAAAACATCTCAAAAGTTATAACCGACGAGGAATATTGGGAAAGCTTTCCTGAAATTCAGTATTTTATGGACGAGCCTTTGGCAGACCCTGCCGCTATCGCTTTGTATTTTGTAAGTAAACTTGCGAGCGAGCATGTTAAGGTTGTAATGTCTGGCGAGGGAGCAGACGAGCTTTTTGGCGGATACAGAATTTATCAAGAGCCTTTAACTTTAACGGTTTATGATAAATTGCCCTTTGCAATAAAACGCTTTATTGGTAAAATCTGCGAGCATTTGCCTCAAAAACATGGTATTAATTATCTTGTGAGACGAGGTAAAACTATTGAGGAACGCTTTATTGGAAATGCAAATATTTTTTCCTTTAAAGAGCGAAACGAGCTTTTAAAATCCGAAAAGGCAAAAAATGCAGTAGAGCCTTCGCTTTTATGCAAAAAGTTTTATGACGAGGTTTCTGATAAGGATACCGTTACTAAAATGCAATACCTCGATATAAATATGTGGCTTATGGGGGATATTCTTCTTAAAGCTGATAAAACTAGTATGGCAAATTCGCTTGAACTCAGAGTTCCATTCCTTGATAAAAAGGTTATGGAATTTGCTCAAACAATACCGCTTAAAAATAGAGTTAATACCGTAACTACTAAGTTAGCTTTAAGAAAAGCGGCAGAAAAAACCTTGCCACCGCTTACTGCTAATAAGGATAAATTGGGTTTTCCTGTGCCTATAAGGGTATGGCTTAAAGAGGACAAGTATTATAATATAGTAAAAGAAGCCTTTTTGAGCGAAACTGCAAATAAATATTTTAATACCGAAAAACTAATATCATTGCTTGATATTCATAAATCGGGGAAAGCGGATGCAAGCCGCAAAATTTGGACGGTTTATACTTTCTTAGTTTGGCATAAAAAATATTTTGAAATATAAATTTTAATAAAACCTCTTTTGCTACAAATACTATTGTTGCAAAGGAGGTTTTTAATTATGCAAAACGGCAGTATGATGTCTTTTATGAAAGGTATGGGCGCAGGTATGATTGCAGGCGCAGCGGCAGTTGTTGTTGGCAAGGTTATGATGCAGGACCGCAGAAATTTAGATAAAGGCTCAGCAAAGCTTGTTAAGGCTGTAAACGAATTTGTTGACGGCGTTCAAACTATGGTTAAGTAAAAAAGAGAAGTAGGTTTTTATACCTACTTCTCTTTTTTAAACCACATTAAACTTAAATTTTGAATCCTCGTATACGCAGGAGACATTATCACCTTTTTTAATGCTACCCTCTAAGATTTTTTCACTTAGCGGGTCTTCTATTTTGCTTTGGATTTCGCGTCTTAGAGGTCTTGCACCAAAGCTATCGTCAAAACCGGTTTCTGCTAATGCCGATTTAACCGAAGCATCCCATTTTAATGTTATTTCTAGGTTTTTAAGTCTTAAACTTAAATTATCGAGCATTTTTTCGGCTATTTCCTCAATCTCTTGTTTTCCGAGCTTTGAGAAAACAATAATATCGTCAACTCGGTTTAAAAATTCGGGTCTGAAAGTGTTTTTAAGCTCGGCTAAAACTTCGGTTTTGATATCTTTATTAGAGGTTTCATTATTACTTTCGGCAAAACCGAAGCTGATTTTTTTATCGGTAATCTTTCGAGCGCCGATATTCGAGGTCATAATTATAACCGCGTTTTTAAAATCAACCCGTCTTCCTTGAGAATCGGTTAAAATGCCATCCTCCAAAATTTGAAGAAGCATATTGAAAACATCGGGATGAGCTTTTTCAATTTCATCAAAAAGTATAACTGAATATGGGTTGCGACGCACCTTTTCGGTAAGCTGACCGCCCTCTTCAAAGCCAACATATCCGGGTGGAGAGCCAACAAGCTTGGATACGGTATGCTTTTCCATATATTCAGACATATCGAGTCTTATCATCATATTTTCGCTGCCAAACATAGCTTCGGCGAGCGCTTTGCAAAGCTCGGTTTTGCCGACACCCGTAGGACCTAAAAATATAAATGAGCCGATAGGTCTTTTGGGGTCTTTAAGTCCTACTCTGCCTCGTCTTATTGCCTTAGAAACGGCTTTAACTGCTTCGTCTTGCCCAATTAGTCTATTATGAAGTTCATTTTCAAGCCTTAGAAGTCTTTCGCTTTCTTCCTCAGTTAGCTGCAAAACAGGAACACCCGTCCAAGAAGAAACAATTTCAGCAATATTCTCGGCAGTAACGGTGCCTGATAAATGTCCGTCGCCGTTTAACCAAGCCTCTTTTTGAGTTTTATATTTTTCTTTTAAAGAAAGCTCGGTATCGCGAAGAGATGCCGCGCGTTCAAATTCTTGGGATAAAATGGCTTCATCCTTTTCGGCTTCGGTTTTGCTTATTTCTTCCTCGAGCTGTTTGATTTCGTCAGGTAAAACCGATAAGGAAAGCCTAACCTTTGAAGCCGCTTCGTCGATAAGGTCTATTGCTTTATCGGGAAGATAGCGGTCGGTTATATATCGGCTTGATAGTTTAACCGCGCTTTCAATCGCTTCGTCGGTTATTTTAACCTTGTGGTGAGCCTCGTATTTATCGCGGAGACCTTTTAAGATTTCAATCGAATCCTCGCTTGAAGGCTCGTTTACCGTAACAGGTTGGAAACGGCGCTCTAAGGCAGAATCTTTTTCAATATTTTTTCGGTATTCTGAAATGGTGGTTGCGCCTATAAGCTGAAATTCACCTCTTGCCAATGCCGGTTTTAATATATTTGCGGCATCGGTTGCGCCCTCGGCAGAGCCTGTTCCTATAAGGGTGTGAACCTCGTCAATAAACAAAATAACATTTCCCGATTTAATAACCTCGTCTATAACCGCTTTAATTCTTTCTTCAAAATCGCCACGGTATTTTGTTCCTGCAACCATACCTGTTAAATTTAGAGTGAAAAGTCTTTTATTTTGCAAAATATCAGGAACATCGCCGCTTGCGATTTTTTGAGCTAAGCCTTCGGCAACTGCAGTTTTACCAACACCTGGCTCACCAATGAGGCAAGGATTGTTTTTACTTCTTCGGCAGAGAATTTGAATAACCCTCTCGATTTCTTTTTCTCTTGCTAAAACAGGGTCAAGCTTACCTGATTTAGCTTCGCTCGTTAAATCCGTTCCGAATTTCCTCAGATTTTCAAGCTTAGAATTATCCGTTTTTTCAGTCTCGCCTGAGCTTTCACGGTAATTATTCATATTAGCGTCAAAGCCTGATGCCGATAAGGCATCTGAGGAAATAGCTTTAATATCACCGCCTAATGCTTTTATAAAGCGGATAGCATAGTTATCGCCATCTCCTAATAATCCTAGTAAAATATGCTCAGTTCCAACATATTGCTTGCCCATTTTATTGCAACCGCTCATAGCTGTTTCTATAACCTTTTTAGCTCTTGGAGTGAAATGGTCGGGCGAGAGTTTGGTTGGTGTTCCATAGCCTATATCGTTTTTTATCAGATTTAATATTTCTTCAAAATTTATATTATTTCGGTTTAAAACCGCAAAAGCAACGCCGCTGTTCAGCTTTAAAAGTCCTAACAATAAATGCTCGCTTCCAACATAGGTATGACCTAAGCTTTCGGCTAGGCTTATAGCCGAATTTAAAGCTTCGTTTGCTTTGGTTGTGAAACCGTTGAAATTATATTTCATTTAAAAACCTCCGTTTTGGGTAGCAAGCTCGATTCTTGTTACCCTAGATACAAATTTCTTTAAATACCTCCCTTATTGCGTCGGCGCGTTTAATATCGCGCTCATCGGGAGATATTTCTCCGTATTTTCTCATAAGCATATATTTTTGATTTTCTATTAATATATTAAATGCATCAATTTCTGTTTTTATTATGCCCAAGGAAACTCCGAGTTTAATCATGGAAAGCAGACTCATCATTTCTCCACTGTTTAAAATTCGGCATCCCTTTAATGTTCCTAATGCTCTAAAAACGGTGTCAGATGCTTTTGTTATATCAAGCGAGCTTCTAAGAGTTCGCTCCTTTTCAATGAGACCTGATGCTATAATTTTCAGGTTATCTATTGCGTTTTTTTCACTAATGCCTAAGGTTATCTGGTTTGAGATTTGATAAAGCGAGGCGGCTGAATTTGTTCCCTCGCCGTAAATTCCTCTAACCGTGAAACCGATTTTATTAATGTTTTCGCGAAGCTCTTTTATTTCGCCCGAGCTTTCGCAAAGGGGAAGATGAAGCATAACCGAGGCTCTGAGTCCAGTGCCTAAATTTGTTGGACATTCGGTTAAAAAGCCTAATTCATTATCAAAAGCAAAGGAGAGCTTATCGCAAAGCAGGGTATCAATTCTTTCGGCTATATCATAAGCTTTTTCAAGCTGAAAACCTGATAAAATAACCTGAATTCTTATATGGTCTTCTTCACCTATCATTATGCTGATGCTTTCGTCGTTTGACAAAATTATAGCTCTGCCCTCAGGCTTTGAGGCGAACTCAGGGCTTATAATATGCCTTTCAACCATAGCACCAAGTTCAATCTTAGGCACATCCTTCATATCAATAAACTTTAAGCTCTTAGCAAAAGGAGTGTTACTATCTGAAATAGCCGATTTAACCCTTTGTTTTAAGTCTTCAAGCAAATCGGGAGACATTTTAGAAGGGAAGGGAATACCGCTTAAATTTCTGGCAAGTCTGATTCTGGTTGAAGCGGCTATATCATAATCGGGCAGATTAAAATTATTATTGCTCATTCTTTTCACCCTCCAATTTTCTGATTTTATCTCTGATAACTGCTGCCTGCTCGTATTTTTCTTCGCTCACCAATCGGTTTAGTTCGAGCTTTAAATTATCAATACTATCCTCTTCGGGTATCACAGCGAGCGGCGCGCGGTTTGGAATTTTTCCCGAATGGGTTGTAGCCCCGTGAACTCTTTTTAAATAGGGCAGAAGCTCCGATTTAAAAGTATTGTAACACTCGGCGCAACCGACCTTGCCGGTGGTAGCTATATCCGAGAAAGCAGAACCGCAAACGGTGCAGCGGCGTTTTCCGTCGCTTAAACCTGTTGCTGCAACATCACCGAGCATAGAGGCTAACATTCCTGCAAGTCCTGTTTGCGCAAAGCCTCCGAGTCCCTGCTCTGCGGCGCAAATTCCACAAAGATTAATTTCTCTAACAACGCCATTTACAACCGACTTTATATGAGTTGTTGCGTGGTTTTTACCACATTTTTCACATAACATAAATAATCACCATATCCTTAAATCACACTTAAAAGTATTTGCTTTAAAATAACCGCTCTAACATTTTCTTTTAAAATAGGCGGTACACTCTGCATAACCGATTCAGATACCGCCGCTGCCATAATTTTGGCTTCCTTGCGGCTTATGAGCCCTGATTCGAGACAGTTTTCGATAACAATACGAGTTGTCATAGAATCTATACTGTCTCCAATAGAATTAATTATATGCATAAGGGCAGAGGAGGAATTGAGCATAACTCGTTTAATTCTTATATATCCTCCGCCTCCGCGACGGCTTTCTATAATATATCCGTGCTCAGGGGTAAATCTCGAAGATAAAACATAGTTTATCTGACTTGGAACGCAACCGATAAGTCCTGCAAATTCATTGCGCTGAATTTCGGCTATATTTTCCTCAGATTCGTTTAGCATTTTTATTATTTCCTTAGTTATTAAATCACTCATTCGCATATAAAAACACCTCTTTTTGACCTTTCCTGACTTTTATTATACACGAAAGTCAGGAAAAGTCAAATACTTTTTTCAAATTTTTAAAATTTTTTTAAATTGATTTGTAACCGCCAAAGGAAAATTGGCATAGTATGTGATGAAAACAAAAGGAGGTTTTCAGTATGTGTAATTTTGGTGGAAATAACTGTTCATGGATTATCATTCTTATCATAATCCTCTTCTGCTGCGGCGGTTGCGGCGGCAACAATTATGTGAGTGGTAATAACGGTTGTGGCTGCGGCTGCGATAACAACTGTGGCTGTTGCTAATCCATAGCCTAAAAAACACGCAGGTCAGAAAGACCTGCGTGTTTTTTATTTATTTTGTATTATCCAATATTGCTTTAATTGCATCTTCAAGATAGTTGTTATCAAAACGCTCAAACTCGCCATTATCAACCATTTGAGCCAAAGATACATCAATAGGCATTTTGCCAAGCATGGCGACACCTAACTCCTCTGCGATATTTTCACTGCCTGAGCCGAAAATGTTAAAGCTTTTGCCGCAATCGGGACAAACAACATAGCTCATATTTTCAACAATACCCAAAACATTAATATTCATAAGAGAAGCCATATTGTAAGCTTTTTTAACTATAAGAGATACAAGGTCCTGAGGAGAGGTTACGATAATTACACCGTCTAGCGGAATGGTTTGGAAAACAGTTAGAGGAACATCGCCTGTTCCGGGAGGACAGTCAATAAACAAATAATCCAAATCTCCCCAAACAACTTCCTGCCAGAACTGTTTAACAACACCTGCAATAACAGGACCTCGCCAAATAACAGGCGCATCTTTTTCTTGGAGCATCATATTAACCGACATTATTTTAATGCCTGTTTTGGTTTCGGCGGGTAAAATTCCAACCTCGTTTTGCATAGCAGGGGAATTAATACCAAAGGTTTTAGGTATTGAAGGACCTGTTATATCGGCATCCAAAATACCAACCTTATAACCCTTGCGGCTCATAAGAACTGCAAGCTGAGAGGTTACCATTGATTTACCAACGCCGCCTTTACCGCTAACAATACCTATAACATGCTTAATATTATTGAACGCACCTGTTGGCTCTATAAGGCTATCAGGCTTTCGGTCTGAACAGCTCTGTGAACAGGAAGAGCAATTTCCTGAACAACCCTGTGAAGTTTCTTCTGGCATTTTAATTTCTCCTTTAAAGCTTTTCGATTAGATTATCAATGGAAGCATCGTTTTTAACATCAACATCAAAGTCGATTTTTGAAAGAGTCCATTTTTCGTTTAATGTATTAGATTCACCCGGATTTACAACTTTAAGCTCGCTTAAAGTTTCAAATTCGAGCATACAATCATTTGTATAGGTCTCAAATGAGCAACCACCGTCAGGATATTTGCCCTGTAAATGATTGGTTTTATATTCTTTCTTAAATACCTCACCGTTTAAGAGGTAATATGCTTTTCCACAGTTTAAATCGAGACCTAATTTCATAGGACCGTCGCAGGTTGGCTTTTGGGTAACGGTTAAATATTTTTTGCCCCAATAAATTCTATCGTTGCTCATATCGGTATAAGGCCAGATTGAAACAATTCTGTTTGGAAGTAAACCGGTATCTATTGTGTTCATAGGAAGAATGATTGTTCCGTTTTGAGCGCAAACCGAGAGAGCCCAAACCGAATATTCGCGAGGAGTATCGGCAATATTTTGAACACTCATTTTGATTTCAAGTTCAGAAGAATTTTCTGCCATAATGATTTCCATTTGGCTTTGAATTCCAACCTCTTTATATGGTACTTGGGTGAATATAGCGCCGTTTTCGGTCTCAGTATATTCAACCGGACTATCATCAGGAGTATAGGTTTCGGGATAGCTTTCGGGGGAAGACCAAATTCTGTGTCCTCCAAGGTTTTCCCAATGCTTTCCTTCGCCAAACAGGTCGGTATAAGGCTTATCCATATCCATGCCGCCCAAACCGGCTCGATCATCACACATAAAGTTTTGACCGCCAACAAACCCGAATTTTATAATGCGGGGACCTATTTCTACTGTTACAAGAGCGGAAATTATACCGTTTGAAATTTCAACGCATTTACCGTAATCTTTGTAACTTTCAACGGTTTTTAATGTTACCATTTTTAAAACTCCTTTTGATTTTCAAATATTATAGGTTGATTTTATTTAATATTGCATCTGCAACCTTTTTCATACCTTCGTTGCCGGGGTGGGTAATCCAGTCGTTATTAACAATAGCGTTACCGCCACTTTCAGTTTCATAAGGTTGACCTGCTTTGGCTTCGGTTGCAGGAACATGGAGGGAAGCTAATGAGATGCATTCCATTTCCCATTTTGCGCAGGTATCTATAACAGTTTGCTCAACTGTTGATGCTTGATACCAACCATAAACCCAGATAATACGAGCCTTGGGGCATTTTTCTTTAATAAGCTCAACAAATTTGCCGCAGGTTTCGGTAAATGCGGCCTTTCTTGCGGCGTTATTAACATTATCGCCAGCTTGAATAATGATAAGGTCGAGGTCTTTGGTAAACAAATCGCCGAGAGCGGGAGATTTTTCTCCATTGTTTTTCCAAGGAAGATTTAATATGTTTTCGTTGAAGTCTTTAACATTTTCGATTGCTTCAAAACGATGAGCAATATGAGCTCTTTCAAACTTGCAGTTTGGATTTTTCTTTAAAATAGCTTGGGTTACATGATAATAATAATCGTTTTTGGCATCAGTAGCACACATACCATAGCTATAATTGCTCATACCCAAAAGCAAGGAGTTTCCTAAGAATAAAACCTTGTTAGGCACAACATTAACATTTATTTTACTGCCGTTAATTCTTTTAACAACAGCTTTTTTAACACCGTTTTCGGTGATAATGCTATTGTTTTTAAATACTAATTTAGCTATTGTCTCGGTTTTTTCTTCCCCGCACTTACTACATTTTAATAATTTGGAACCTTCGATCTTTGTGGTGGGCTCGGTAATAATTTCAGATTCAACGAAATTATGATTAGTGCATTTCTTGCTATCACCGGAGGTGGTTTGAGAATTTGAGGAAACCTCGTTTTTAGGAGCTTCGCTTTCGGTTGAAGCAGGCTCACTGCTTTCACCTTGATCATAGGAATAATCATCAGAAGAGCCGGTTTGCAAGCTGATTTCATCTTTACAAGCCGCAAAGGATAGAACAAGAACAGCTGCCATTAAGATACATAAGATTTTTTTGAACATTTTAATCACCTTTCAGTTTTATGATTTTTCTTTTATATTCCAAACCGCAGGGAAGCGGATTGTTTAAGGATAAAGCATATAAATCGGTAGCGCGGCATTCGGCTTCGAAAACCTTTTTGGCATCGGGGGTTAGTTTTTCGGTATCTGCCAAACGGGAAATAATCGGAACGGGCGAATTTTTAATATTTTCTTTTAAAAATTTCTCACCCTCATTATTAAAACCCAGTATTCTGATATAGGGGAGAGGCTTCATAAAAAATGAATTATCAAACCCTAAAAACGCCGAAAGAACGAGTCTTCTGATACGAGCTTCGGTATACCGTTTAACTTTCATCTCATTATACAACATTTTGAGATTCGTTGCAACCCTGGAAGCTGAAAAAATTTTATTTTCAACCCCCTCGCTTATATCGGGCAAAGAGGAAAAATCTTCTTTTGTTTTTGTTCTTAAAACCGATAAAATTGCAGTATCAATTTTTGAAATATCAGATATATTATCGGGTGATAAAAGGGGTAAAATATCTGGATTTATATACTTTCTGCAAAACTCAAAATCGTTTTGTTTTAGCTTTTCTCTAAGCAACGAGGCAGAAACAAATTCGTCTACTTTTAAAGAATCGTGTTTAGCACCTTTTCTCGATATGGTTTTAAATTCGCAGTTAAATCCGAGTTTTTTTGCGGCGATAATATATTCGAGCCCTAAATTGTTATTAGGTTCCTCTAAGATACCATTTGGTGCGCCTAATTCTTCGGCAATTTTTTGACGAGCGGCGGCAAAGGTTATGTTTTTATCTTGGTATTCCTTTAATTTTTTCGAAAACTCGTTTGATAAAAGAATATCGGCAGTTTTTTTAAGCTTTTCAATGTCTCCGCATTCGCTACCGAAAATAACCGTATCGCAACCTGAATACATAAGGGCGGATATGCCGCCTAAGGCGAAGTTTTGCGCGGTGGACATAGACCATAGAACAGGAAGCTCAATTACAACATCTGCTCCTGCCTTTAAAGCGGACATGGCTCTGATACCTTTATCGCAAATGGCGGTATCTCCTCGTTGAACGAAATTTCCGCTTATAACGCATACAACAGTCCCTAGTTTTTTAGCCTCTTTTATAAGGTGTTCGTGGCCTGAATGCAGTGGATTAAACTCCGCTATAATGCCTATCTTCAACAAATTACCGCCTCCTTTTAAAAAACACTTGAAAACTCTGCCAAATTAGAGTATTATAAATAAGATATAAGTATAATTTAACATACTTTTAAAATTTATTCAACAGTTTTTAAACGGAGGAAGAAAAATGAAGATTTTCGTTGTAAACGCAGGAAGCTCTTCTCTTAAATATCAGCTTATTGATATGGAAAACGAGCAGGTGCTATGTAAAGGTCTTTGCGAGAGAATAGGTGTTGAGGGAAGCTGTATCAGTCACAAATCGGCTGACGGTAAGGTTTATGAAACCGAAACTCCAATGCCAACTCATAGTGAGGCTTTTCAATCGGTTGTTTTTGCTATGACCAAGAGCGATGCTAAGGTTATTGATTCTTTTGATGATATTGGTGCTATCGGTCATCGAATTGTGCAAGGCGGTAGTATTTTTAAAGGCTCTTGCATTATCACACCTGAGGCATTAAATGATATTGATGAGCTAGGCGCTTTGGCTCCGCTACATAATCCTGCTCATGTTTTGGCTATTAAGGCTTGTATCAAAACCTTTGGAAGCGAAAAGCCTCAGGTTGCAGTATTTGATACCTCTTTCCATCAAACAATGCCTGCTAAGGCTTATATGTTCCCGATTCCTTATAAGTATTTTACCGATTATAAGGTTAGAAAATACGGAGCTCACGGAACTTCGCATAACTTCGTAAGCAGTCGTTGTGCTGAAATTATGGGTAAGGATATTAAGGACCTTAAAATTATCACCTGCCATTTAGGTAACGGATGCTCAATCACCGCAGTTAAGGGTGGCGAATGTATTGATACTTCAATGGGCTTTACCCCTCTTGACGGTTTTATGATGGGTACCCGTACCGGTACATTAGACCCATCTGCTATCACCTTTATTGCAGAAAAAGAAAATCTTTCTCCTGCTGATTTAAATCGCATTTTCAATAAAGAATCGGGCGTTTTGGGCGTTTCAGGTGTTTCTAACGATAATCGCGATGTTGTTGCTGCTGCAAAAGAGGGCAACGAGAGAGCTCAGCTTGCGATAGATATGCAAAGATATCAAATCGCTAAGTTTATCGGTTCTTATGTTGCTGCAATGAACGGTGTTGATGCTATTGTATTTACCGGTGGTATCGGTGAAAATGACGCAGCTTTAAGAGCTGAGGTTTGCGGTTATTTAACCTATTTGGGTATAAATGTTGATACCGATAAAAATGCGCTTAGAGGCGAAAATAAAATTACAACTGATGATAGTCGCGTTAGCGTTTATGTTATTCCAACAAATGAGGAACTTGCTATTGCAAGAGATACCTTAGCACTTGTGAAATAATACGGAGTTAAAGTTATGAATATTAATGAAATTAAATCCGCTGTTTTAGAGGGTAAGTTTGATGATAGCTTCCAGCTTTTATATGGCGAAACCGAAATCGCAAAACAAAGATATGCAAAAGCTTGTGATAGCTTTATAGAAATTTATCCAACCTCCTCTGATATTCGTTTCTTTTCTGCTTCGGGCAGAACCGAAATTGGCGGCAATCATACCGACCATCAGCATGGCTCAGTTTTAGCGGCAAGCGTTAATTTGGATGTTATTGCGGTTGTATCTTTGAATGACGACAGTGTAATTCGCATTAAGTCTGAGGGTTATCCTATGGATGAGGTTGATATTAACGACCTTGAAAAGAAGGATAATGAAAATGGAAAAGCTATTGCTTTAATTCGTGGTGTTGCAAGTCGGTTTGTTGAGGCAGGTTGCAAGTTAAAGGGCTTTAATGCTTATACTATTTCAAATGTTTTAAAAGGCTCGGGACTTTCTTCTTCTGCTGCATTTGAAACCCTTATCGGAAACATTTTAAACGGAATGTTTTTTGATAATAAAATGGCGCCGATTGAAATTGCAAAAATTGGTCAGTTTGCTGAGTGTGATTATTTCGGTAAGCCTTGCGGATTGCTAGACCAAATGGCAAGCTCTATGGGTGGATTTACATACGCTGATTTTAACGACCCGAAAAACCCGATTTGCGAAAGCATAGCGCTTGATATAAATAGCTTTGGTTATAGCCTATGTGTTGTTGACACAGGCGGCGACCACGCTAATTTAACCGAGGATTATGCAGATATAACCCGCGAATGCAAGGCTATAAGTAACGAGCTTGGCGTTGAATTTTTGAGAGATGCCGATGAAACTGCTTTTTATGGCAATTTAGCCGAGCTTAGAAAGAAATGCGGGGATCGAGCAGTGCTCAGAGCTTTCCATTTCTTTAATGAGCAAAAGAGAGTTTTGGCTCAGTATGAAGCATTAAAGCAGGGCGATTTTGAGGAGTTTTTAAAGCTTGTTAATGAGTCGGGCAATTCCTCTTATGATTATTTGCAAAATTTGTATTCCAATTCTAATGTTTCTGAGCAGGGCTTATCTCTTGCTATCGCTTTAACAAGACAGTTCTTAAACGGAAAAGGCGCTTGCAGAGTTCACGGTGGCGGTTTTGCAGGAACAATTCAATGCTATATCCCAACCGAAAAAATGGCAGATTATAAGCTTATGATAGAAAAGGTATTCGGCGAAAACAGTTGTTGCCCTCTTTCTATTCGTAAGGTTGGCGGATATGAAATAGTATAAAATATTTAGAAAATAAAAATGAGTAGCAAGAAAATTGCTACTCATTTTTTATACCTATTTTAATCTGAAATATTTTGAGAAGTAACAGGCGGAGTTATTGGAGAGGGAGGGGGTTCAGGAGTGCTTTCCGGCGTAGATTCAGTAGGAGTTGAAGTTGAATCTCCGCTTTCAGTAGCTCCCGGGCTTTCGGTTCCATCAGTGTCAGACGGGGTTGTAGTAGTGCTGTCGGACGAGGTGGGAGTACTTGTTGTAGGTTTAGAGGTGGACGGAGTTGACGAGGTTGAGGTTTCTGAACTGGTTTCCTCTTTTTCAACTTCCTCGGGGGTGTAGGAGAATCCGCCGGGGGTTGTTCCTTTTTTATAGTAACCGCCGTTTTTCTTATAAACATCCTCGCTGTCAGTAAAGGTTTTCTTTTCAAGCCCTTTATGAACCTGCTTCATAATATCTCGCCAAACGGTAGCCGCTGCCGACGTGCTTCTAACCTGCTGAGGCATATCGAAGCCGTACCAAACCGAGCCGACATAGTATGGAGAGCCTGCAACCATCCACAAATCGTTCGATTCGCTTGAAGTACCGGTTTTTGCATAGGCTTTCATTGAATAGTTGAAGCCTCTAATACCGCTACCGGTACCCTCGCTGCCGTAAACAACCTCTTGCAAAAGGTGGTTCATAATGGTTGCGGTTGAGGGGGAGATAACCTGATTGCCCTTGGTATCTGATTCTAATACAAGCTCACCTGTCATTTTTTCGATTTTATAATAGGTGGTAGGCTCAAAATATTTACCGCCATTTCCAAATATCGCATAAGCTGCGGCAGATTCGGTAGTTGTCATACCATAGGTGCAACCGCCGAGAGCTAAGGAAGCTAAATTTTTATCTGTTTCATTTAGATATTTAAGACCTAATTTTTGGGTTAAAAATTCATAAGAGGTATCAATACCGAGCTTTTGCAAAAGTCTGACAGGAATAGTATTGGCCGATTTTCTTATAGCATAGTTAAGGCTGATATCACCTTTATAATAACCATACCATTCATTAGGACCTGACTTATTGCCACGGTAATTTTTAATAGGTTGGTCTAAAACCTTAGAAGAATAGTTAACAATATCTTTTTCAATGGCTAATGCATACACACCGATAGGCTTCATAGTGGAACCGGGCTGACGGGGAGCACCTGTTGCACGGTTCAAACCACGGTTTACGGTTTTTTCTCCAACACCGCCTACAATGCCGACAATATGACCGCTATAATCCATAATGGTCATAGCTGATTGAACTCCAACCCGCTCACCCTCGGCGTGTTTGCCTTTAAGATAGAAATATCTTGATTCGTTTAAATAAACATTTTCCATAGTTGATTGAATTTCGGGATTTATGGTTGCATAAATTTTATAACCGCCGTTATAAAGCATGGTTGAAGCAATGTCCTCGCTGCAATTATACTTTTTAGCCAAATCGGTTATAACCTCTTCAATCAAGGTATCAACAAAATAGTTGTTTATTTCAGCTTCTAAATTGGTTTTCTGAGATATATCAAGCTTAATGGGTTTATCATAGTTAGAACTGAACTGCTTAAAGTCTATAAATTCAAGCTCTAACATTTTAGTTAGGATTGCGGCACGGCGGTCATTGTTCGATTCCATACCGGTTATTGGGTTATGCTTAACAGGGTTTTGGGTTATAGCTGCCAAGGCAGTACATTCGTTTAAGGTTAACTCGCTAACATCCTTATTAAAATAATAGTTAGATGCAACCTGAACGCCGCAAATACCGTTACCTAATGAAATAGTATTCAAATAGGCTTCAAGTATTTGTTTTTTGGAAAGCTTGGTTTCAACAAGGGAGGCTCTTACAATCTCTCTGATTTTGCGAAGAGCATTTCTTCCGTCATCACCTGAAACATTTTTAATAAGCTGCTGAGTTATGGTTGAGCCGCCAAACTCACTATCGCTGAATTTGAAAAAATAATTACCGATAGCGCCAAAGGTTCGTTTCCAATCAACACCTCTGTGTTTTTCAAATCGCTCATCTTCAATAGCAATAAAAGCATTTAAAAGGTCTTTGGGCATTTTATCAATACTAACCCAAATGCGATTTTCATTACCGTGCAGGCGTTGGTATTCCACCCAGTCGCCCTTCTCGCTTTTAACATAGATAGCAGAGGTCATATTAAGTTCCATATTTTTAATATTTTCGGCTATACTGGACGCAGAAAAAAAGTCGATTTTCTTTTCCGATTTAGCATAAACCGGAATGGCAAAAACCGAAAGAGCGGTTACGAATATTAAAATGTAAGATAAATAAACGCACAGCCTTTTGAAAAATTTCTCCATTTCATAAACCTCTGAAAAAAGTTATATATTGATTATATCACTCGATATCATATTTATCAAGTTTTTTAAGGTAAATTAATCAATTCTTAAAAAAACAGACCGATTAAGGTCTGTTTTTAAATACTCTTAATTTCCCAAAAATATCTCCTTTTAGACGGAGGAAAATCTTCTAAAACTCCATATTCGGGGTCATAGAAAATTCCTTTGAAATAAAGCGACCAATGCCAGCATTTTGGAGTTTCGAGACTTAATATACAAATTTCGGGAAGGTTAGATTTTTCTAAAACTTCTTTTCTTTCTTTATCATAAGTAATACCGAATTTATCGAGCGCATAAAACATTTGCTTTAAGGTGGTTTCTCGGTTTGTGCCCACAGTTTTTCTAACCTCTTCGATACTTTTACCTGATAGCATTGAAAGAACTGCCTGACCACATTCGAGCGGTGTTGGCTCATAAATATGATTGATTTTTTTGAGAGTCATTTTTAATACTTCCTTTATTTTGTTGGGTCTTTGAATAAGTTTAAGTTTGGGGGAATAAAACTGAAAATAAAAAATAACGCTACAAAAACAACCGTTAAAAAATATAAAATTAACCTCATTATGCTTGAATACTGTTTTCCGTATTCAATACTTTTATTTCGGCAACATAGCATTAATATAATAGAAACATAATAAATAACGATATTTATAAAATCGGGTACTTTGCCGAAAATACCGTTTAACGTATAAAAGGATATAACGATAAATGCCATAGCCTTGAAAATACTGCTGATAGAAGCGGGGATATAGTTTTCAGCCTTTTTTGAAATAAGCATATATTCTATAAAAAAGTATAAAAGAGAGGGAAAGAAAACGAGCTTTAAATGCTCCCAAACACTCTCATTTATAGGAAAAATAAGCCCTAAAAGCATTATATTTCCCGACCAATCATAGATAAAATGCCCAAGTGCTCCAAGAGCTCCGATTGTAAAAAACGCTAACGAATTTTTCTTTAAACCCATAAATATCACCGTTAAATAATATTTACGGGCAGATATAAAATATTACAAATTATTATCTATTAAGAATTTAAGCTTTAAAACGGCGGTTTGGGTTTTGGCGTCTTTAATTTCGCCTGACATTATCATATCTAAAACAGTATCAAACGGAATTTTTTCAACATTTAAAAATTCATCTGCATCCAAATCCTGCTCGCCGATAGTAAGCCCTGTTGCCGCATAAAGCCAAATGATTTCATCACAGTATCCAGGGGATGGATAAAGAGTTCCTAAATCTATGAACTTTTCGGCAGTAGCTCCTGTTTCTTCTTTAAGCTCGCGTTTTCCGCATTCCAGTGGGTCTTCATCTTTACTGTTTCTTTTTCCGGCAGGAATTTCTAAAATGCTTTCAAAATAAGGGTATCTGAACTGTTTAACCAAAAGCAAGCAGTTATCGTCTGTTAGGGGAACAACGCAAACTCCACCGGGGTGCTCAACTATTTCTCTTGAAGCGGTGGTGTTATTTGGTAAAAGGGCAGTATCCACCCTCAAATTAATAACTTTTCCGTTATAAATATATTCTTTTTTAAGTTGTTTTTCTTCTAAATTCATTATTTTAGTCCTCCGTAAATATACTAGTAGTAATACATATAAATAAAAATAAGGGAGATTAATTATGGAAAAAATTGTATTTTCAAAGGAATACTGTTATTTAGAAAGGCAAAAGATAATTGACGAAATTTGCAATAAATATGCCTTTGTTAAAAAAAGTGTTATTGGTAAAAGTTGTTTAGGAAGAAATATAACTGCCTTAAAAATAGGCTCTGCCGCTCAGTATACACTTATTACAGCGGCTTTTCACGGAAGCGAGCATATAACCTCAAATGTGCTTCTTATGTTTATTGAAGAGCTTTGCGAGGCACTTGATAAAGGCGGTTACATAGCAGGACTTAATGCTAGACGAGCTTTAAGAGGCAGAGGGATTATTTTTATACCTTGCATAAATCCCGACGGTTGCGAAATATCTATAACAGGCAGACCGCCTGAAAACGATATTGCAAATATTTTTAAATCTAAAACCGATTTTAAAAAATGGAATGCAAACGCAAGAGGTGTTGATATAAACCATAATTTTGACGCTGATTGGTATGCACTTCGCGAAAAAGAGAGAAACGAGGGTATTTATGGACCTGCACCCTCGCGATTTGGCGGTTACAAGCCCGAAAGCGAGCCTGAAACGCAGACACTTGTTAATCTATGCAAAAAGGCTGATATAAGGCATATTTTGGCTTTGCATAGCCAAGGAGAAGTTATATACTGGAATTACGGTAAAAATATGCCTTACCGCAGTCGCAAAATGGCGGAAATTATGGCAACCTCGAGCGGATATGCCCTTGATGTTCCGATATCAATAGCAACAGGTGGAGGTTTCAAGGATTGGTTTATAGATAAATTCAATCGCCCCGGATTTACTATTGAGATAGGCAAGGGTGAAAATCCGCTTCCCATCGAAATGGCAGAAAAAATATATGAGCAGATTAAAGAAACCCTTGTTTTATGCAGTATTATGTAAAAACGGACTGTTGCAATCAGCAACAGTCCCATCTATATCAAAGGGGATGTATCGGTAATTTTAAAGACAGTCTTAGACTATCGCCGATAGTATGGGATATCCCGAAAACCCCCTGCTGTATAATATGCGGCAGAGGGCTTTGTGTTACTTTATGATATCTAATTTAAGCAATAGGATTTTTGCGAATAAAGAGCACGCCTAATGTGTTTGCACCGCAGTGAGAAGATATAGTGCAGCCTGCTCTTGTTAGGAAAACCTCTTTAAAGTCTGCCTTAGATTTAACCTGGCTTACAACAGCGTTTGCAATTTCTTCATCGCAACCTGCATGGGTTACGAAAACACGAGAAAGGTCGATATCTGATGCGTCGCCAATTCGTTCGTCAACATAGGTTTTAAGAACATCGGCATACTTTCCGCGATATTTTTTGCCAACGCCCATAGAACCGTTTTTAACCTCTATGCAAGGCTTTAATTTAAGAAGGTTTGCACCAAGCATTGCGACGGCTGAACATCTGCCACCCTTATGAAGATATTCAAGATTATCAATAACAAAAGAAGCATCAACACAAGGAGCCAGCTCATTTATTTTGGCTACGATTTCTTCTGCGGATAAGCCTTCTTTTGCCATTTCTGCGGCGGCTATAACTAAAAGACCGCCACCTGTTGAAAGGTTTCTTGAATCTATCGGATAAACATTTTCAACCTCTTCTGCCGCGATACAGCTGTTGCGGTAGGTTGAAGACATTTCAGCACTGATAGAAAAATGGATAACAGAGCTACCGTCTTTTGTAAGCTCGGTAAAATATTCAACAAATTCGCCGATATTAGCGGCGGTTGTTTTAGGAAGCTCACCTGTTTTATTATGGTGCGCATAAATATCATCTGGGGTTATATTAACACCGTCGCGATAGGTTTTATCGCCTAAGGTTACGCCTAAGGGTAAAATTTTAACATTATAACGCTCAATAAGCTCAGGGCTTAAATCAGTAGTGCTATCACTTGAAATAATAATATTAGCCAAGTTAATACCTCCAATTTTTAATAACATAAATTATTATTTGAAATTATTATATCATTTATTTATAAAAATCGCAACATATTATTGTAAAAATGCTGTAAATTAATGTTACTATATGTTGAAAATGGCAGATTTTTGTGCAATATTAATAAATTACACAAAAAAAGTTCTACTTTTGTTTCAGAAATTTCACAAAATTTGCTTGAAAATTGGTAATAATATTGATATAATAATATAGGAGTTGTGCATTTTGCACCGTATTAAATTCTATGAATATCTCGGTTAAAAAAATTAGTGATTTTTCAGAAAAGTATTTGCCTGATGCTTATAAAATATTAGGCTCAAAGCTAAAAGGGGATAAGGCGGTTTTCAGAGTTTGGGCAGGGAACGCTAGTGAAGTTTCGGTGGTTGGCGATTTCAACAATTGGGATATAAATTCAAACCCAATGAAATTAATAAACGGTGGAATCTGGCAAGCGGAAATAAAAGGTATCAAAAACTTTGATAATTATAAATATGCTATAACAGGTTTCGATGGAAATGTTGTTTTAAAATCAGACCCTTATGCTAATCATTTTGAAACGGCTCCGAGCAATGCTTCTAAAATATATGCAGCGGATAATTTTATTTGGAGCGATAGCGATTGGCTAAAAAAACGCTCAACAACTAATATTTACGAAAAGCCGATAAATATTTATGAGGTTCACTTAGGCTCTTTTAAAAGATATGAGGACGGTAACTGTTTTAATTATGTTAAATTAGCTGAGGAGTTATCGGTATATTTAAAGGATATGCATTATAACTATATAGAGCTTATGCCTATAACCGAATACCCTTATGATGCTTCTTGGGGATATCAGGTAACGGGTTATTTTGCACCTACCTCGCGTTACGGCACTCCTGCCGATTTCAAAAAATTTGTTGATATTATGCATAAGGCAGAAATCGGCGTTATTCTCGATTGGGTGCCTGCGCATTTTCCAAAGGATGAGCACGGGCTTTACAGGTTTGATGGTACTGCTCTTTATGAATATGAGGACACTCGTATAGGTGAGCATAAGGCTTGGGGAACCGCGGTGTTCGATTATGCCAAACCTCAGGTTAAAAGCTTTCTTATATCAAGTGCGGTATATTGGCTTAAAGAGTTTCATATTGATGGACTAAGAGTGGATGCAGTTGCTTCTATGCTTTATAGGGACTATAATCGACCGGACGGTGAGTGGACTGCAAATATAAATGGCGGCAAAGAGCATTTAGAGGCAGTCGAGTTTTTAAGAGACTTAAATAAAGAAGCCTTTAAGGTTAACAAAAATGTTCTTATGATAGCCGAGGAGTCTACTGCTTGGCCTCAGGTTACAAAGCCTAGCGAGCTTGGTGGTTTAGGCTTTAATTTTAAATGGAATATGGGTTGGATGAACGATATGCTCGAATATATGAAAGCAGACCCATATTTTAGAAAAGATATGCATAAAAATTTAACCTTTTCCTTCTTTTATGCTTTCAGCGAAAATTTTATTTTGCCGATTTCCCATGATGAAGTGGTTCATGGCAAATGTTCTATGATAAATAAGATGTTCGGTGAATATAATTTAAAGTTTGATTCTTTAAAAGCCTTTTATGCTTATATGATGGCTCACCCCGGTAAAAAGCTTTTGTTTATGGGTGAGGAGTTTGCTCAGTTTGATGAATGGGATTATAAGGCAGAGCTTAATTGGTTTTTGCTTGGATTTGAAAGCCACCGAAATATGTTAAAATATGTTAAAGCGTTAAATTCGTTTTATATGGAAAATTCTCCGCTTTGGCAAAATGATTTTTCTTGGGAAGGCTTTAAATGGATTTCGCATGATGATTATTTGCAGAGTGTTATCGCGTTTAGAAGAATTAATAAAAAGGGAGAAGAGCTTATTGCGGTTTGCAATTTTACTCCCATAGAGAGAAAGAATTACCGAATAGGTCTTCCTTCAAATTCAAAGTATAAGAGAGAATTTTGTTCGGACGATAAGGCTTTCGGTGGTAAAACGCCAAAAGCTCGAAAACTTATATCTGCCGAAAAAAAGGAAATGCACGGTTATGAATTTTCAGCGGAATTTAATATACCGGCTATGTCGGTGAGTTTTTATAAAAAAATTTAACCGCAAGTGTTTGCGGTAATATATAGCGCAACAGTTTTGTTGCAGCAAAATTAGAACAGGAGTGTTTTCTTTGAAAAACAAAAAATGTGTGGCTATGCTGCTGGCAGGAGGTCAGGGAAGCAGATTAGGGGTGCTAACCAGTAAAATTGCGAAACCGGCTGTGCCTTATGGCGGAAAATACCGTATTATAGATTTTCCGCTCTCGAATTGCACAAATTCGGGTATAGATACAGTTGGTGTTCTAACTCAGTATAAGCCATTAGAGCTCAACGATTATATAGGCTCAGGTAAGCCTTGGGATTTGGACAGTTCAAACGGCGGAGTTCATATCCTGCCTCCTTATCAAGGTCTTTCGGGTGAGGGTTGGTATAAAGGAACAGCTAACGCGATTTATCAAAATCTCGAATTTATTGAGCGATACAATCCTGAATATGTGCTCATATTATCGGGCGACCATATTTATAAAATGGATTATTCCAAAATGATTGACGAGCACGAGGCGAGCGGTGCAGCTTGTACTATCGCGGTGCTTGAAGTAACCATGGAAGAGGCAACTCGTTTCGGTATTATGAATACCGATGAAAATGATGTTATCTATGAATTTGAAGAAAAGCCTGCTAATCCTAAGAGCAATTTGGCTTCAATGGGAATTTATGTATTTAATTGGGATAAGCTTAAAAAATACTTAACTGAGGATGAGAAAAAGGAAAATTCCTCTAACGATTTTGGTAAGGATGTTATTCCTGCTATGCTTTCTAATAATGAGCTTATGAGGGTTTACCGCTTCAACGATTATTGGAAGGATGTTGGAACTGTAAACTCCTTATGGGATGCAAACCTTGACCTACTTAATCCTAAGCTAGATCTTAACTTAGCAGATAAAAAATGGCGTATTTATTCCCGTAATGTAGGCTTCCCTCCGCAGTATGTGTCTGAAAAAGCGGTGGTTGAAAATTCGCTTATTACTGACGGTTGCGAGATTTACGGTAAACTTGATTTTTCTATCCTTTTTGAAAATGTAACGGTTGAAGAGGGAGCAGAGGTTGAGTATTCTCTCATTATGCCTGGTGCAGTTATAAAGAAAGGTGCTAAGGTTAGATACTCGATTATTGCTGAGAATGTAATCGTTGAGGAGGGTGCCGATATAGGTGGAGACCCTGCTGTTGTTGGAAATAACGATTGGGGTATTACGGTTGTTGGCGCTAATTTGAAGGTTGGAAAAAATGTTCATATTTCAGCTAATAAAATGATAACAGAAGATGTGAAAGAGGGGGAAGAGATATGAAGAATTCAGCAGTTGCAGGAATAATTTTTGCTAATTTTAATGATGATTTATTAAAAAAATTAACAACTAATCGTTCAATGGCTTCTGTGCCGTTTGGCGCCAGATACAGACTTATAGATTTCCCTCTTTCTAATTTAGTTAATGCCGGTGTTACTAAGGTAGGCATTGTAACTAAGGAGAACTACCGTTCTCTTATGGACCATGTCGGCAGTGGTATTTATTGGGATTTAGACCGTAAAAACGGTGGTCTTTACCTCTTGCCACCTTATATTACAGGAGCTAAGCGTTATAGCGGTACGGTTGATGCTTTAAATGGAATAAGAGACTATATCAATCATTGCAAAAGCGAGTATATGGTGCTTTGTAATGCTGATGTGCTTGCGAATGTTGATATTTCTGCCGCCGTTAAAAAGCATATTAAAAACGAAGCGGATATAACCTTGGTTTATTCTAAGGGCGAGCTTTCCGAAATAACCGGAGAAACAATGCTTTTATCTTTGGATGAGAATGAAAGAGTTACTGAAATCGGTTTTGAATTAAACGAGGGTGAAGTTAACTTCGGTATAGGAATAACCATTATTGGCCGCGAATTGTTGCTTAAAATGATTGATAAGGCTTATGACGAGGAGCTTTCCAGTTTCAATCGTGATGTTATAGCAAAGAGTGTTAAGCAGCTTAAAATTTACGGTAAGCTTCATAATGAATATGCTGCGTTTATGAACGGAATAGACAGTTACCATACCGCTAATATGGATTTACTTAAAGCAGATGTTCGCAGTCAGGTATTTAATAAGGAAAGACCTGTTTTCACTAAAACCCGCGATGATATGCCAACCCGTTACGGAATTGATGCAAAGGTTACTAACTGCGTTATCGGAGATGGTTGTGTAATTAACGGTACGGTTAAAAACTGTGTTCTTTTCAGAGGTGTTAAGGTTGAAAAGGGTGCGGTTGTTGAAAATAGTATTCTTATGCAGGAGACCTGCGTAGGAAAGGATGCTGTGCTCGATTATGTTATAGCCGATAAAAATGCCTGTATAGGCGAGGGTATGACCTTGAAGGGCACAACCGAAAACCAATTTATTGTTAATAAGAATCAAATAGTTTAAGGAGAAAATAATGAAAGTTTTATTTGCTGCCAGTGAAGCGTATCCGTTCGCGATGTCGGGCGGACTTGCAGATGTTGCAGGAGCTTTGCCAAAGGCTTTGAGAAAGAGATTTGTGGGTTGCAGAGTAGTGCTTCCGCTTTATGCAGGTGTTTCAGAGGAAATGCGGCAAAAAATGACCTTTGTTTGCAATATAACCGTTCCGGTTGCTTGGCGCAGGCAGTATTGCGGTGTTTTTGAGGCACATATTGACGGTGTGATTTACTATTTGATTGATAATCAATATTATTTTAATCGAGACGGGCTTTACGGTTATTTTGATGATGCAGAGCGTTTTGCATTTTTCTCCCGCGCGGTGCTTGAAATTTTGCCTCATATTAATTTTAATCCTGATATTATTCATTGTAATGATTGGCAAACCGCATTAATACCTGTATATCTTGATGCTTTTTATAAGTATGCGGATTTTTATAAAGATATAAAAACGGTATTTACAATTCATAATATCCAGTATCAAGGAAAATACGGATATGAATTAACCGAGGATGTTTTAGGGCTCCCTCCCGAGAATGCAAGTCTTTTAGATTATGATAATTGTATTAACTTTATGAAGGGTGGTATTCAATGCGCCCATAAGGTTACTACTGTATCTCCAACCTATTCCAGAGAGATATTAGACCCCTATTATTCTCACGGGCTTGACAGTATTTTAAAAGAATTTACTTATAAATTAACCGGTATTGTTAACGGTATTGACTGTGATGTTTATAATCCCGAAACCGACCCGTTAATTTATAAAAACTTCTCGGCAGATGATGTTTCAAATAAGGCATATAATAAGAAAAAGCTCCAAGAGGAGTTAGGACTTCCTCAAAGGGAGGATGTGCCGATTATCGGTATTGTTACAAGACTTGTTAAGCATAAGGGTATCGACCTTGTTAAATGTGTTTTTGAGGAACTTTTAAATGCCGATTTGCAATTTGCAATTTTAGGCTCAGGAGAATGGGAATTTGAAACATTTTTCCATGAAATGTCAAATCTTCATCCCGATAAAGTTGGTTTAAAGCTTGGCTTTAAGCCTGAATTGGCTCATAGAATTTATGCCGGTGCAGATATATTCTTAATGCCTAGCCAAAGCGAGCCTTGCGGATTAGCTCAAATGGTTGCTCTTCGTTACGGAACTATCCCGATTGTACGTCAAACAGGCGGTCTTAATGATACTATTTCAGATAGCGGAGACGGTAAGGGCAACGGCTTCACTTTCAGCACATATAATGCTCACGATATGCAACATACAATATGGCGGGCATTGGAGGGATATAGCGATAAAGAGGGTTGGGCAATACTTCGCGACCGTGCTATGCGTTGTAATAACAGTTGGTCAGCCTCTGCTAACCAATATATAGGCTTATATAAAGAAATTATAGGAAAATAAAATCTAGGATTTTAAAAAGGGTTGCTTTTTGCAACCCTTTTATATTTATATGTATATGGGTGATATTATTGGTAGAAATTTTAAAATCGGTATTTTTAGGCATAGTTCAGGGATTAACTGAGTTTTTGCCTGTTTCCTCGTCTGCTCATTTAAATATTTTTCCTTGGGTTCTTAGCTGGGAAATAACCGAGTCCTTTGATTTAAGCTTGCATTTTGGAACTTTACTTGCGATTTTTGTTTACTTTTTCAAAGATTTTGTTATAATGGTTAATGGTGGACTAAGAATAGTCCTTAAAAAAGAAAAAAATAATAACGGTAAAATTTTTTGGTATCTTGTTATTGCAACCATTCCGGCAGGTGCTCTGGCTTTTATATTTGAAAAAATGATAGACCTTATAATCGGCGATAATATAAATGCTTTAATGATAGTAATAGCTTTTGCTTTGATTATAATGGGAATTGTTTTATACATAGCTGATAAAAATGCTAAACAAAAGGTTAGGTTTGAAAACTTGAAGTTTGCTCAGGTTTTAAAGGTTTCGGTCTCTCAGGCTTTGGCTGCGGCAGTGCCCGGTGTTTCGCGTTCGGGAATAACTATGACGGTGGCTCGAATTTTAAAATTAGACCGTGAATCAGCGGCAAGACTTTCTTTTTTGCTTTCTGCGCCAATGGTTTTGGCTGCAGTTATTGTAAATCTTAATAATTTTAAATTTAATCTGCCGTTTTTATGCGGTATTTTAGCTAGCTTTATATCGGGAATTTTGGTTATAAAATACCTATTAGATTATTTGAAGCGGGGAAGCTATAAGCAGTTTGCAATATACCGTATTATAATAGGTGTTGCGATAATTGGTTTGGCTGTTATAAGAATATGAAAATATCTGTGATTTTTTAAAAAAGTTCTTGACCTTAGGGGGTTAGTATGTTATAATACTACTACCTCTGAGGTTCTTTTTTTTTGCAAAGAATCGGAATGTTTGGGTTAAAAGTATATATGTTGCGCGGTGCTTTTCTTTTCATAACTATATGTTGTGGAATGGCGCGATAAAGCTTTTATCAAACTGAGGGAGGCGTTTACTTTTACAAATGTTAGAGTAAAAGCAAAAAATATTTCCGTAAAACGGGAGGTGCCGTTATGAGAGTTAAAATTACTCTGGCTTGTACAGAATGCAAGCAACGCAATTACAACACAATGAAAAACAAGAAAAACGATCCGGACAGGCTTGAAATGAACAAGTATTGTAGGTTCTGCAAGAAGCACACTGTACACAAGGAAACAAAGTAGGAGGGTAAAGTATGAAAGCTGTTAATAATATTTGTCGCTATGCGGCAATCGTTTTCGGTTTAGCCTCGCTTTTGCTTTTCTTTGCGGATTTTGCCACTGTTATAACAAGTGGCGGTCAAGCAACTGCTGTTGCGGCTCAGTATGCTTTTGGTAGCAAAATCGCTATCGGAGAGACAACATTTGATTTAGCAAGATCAACCCATCTTCAATTATGCTTCTGGTTAACAGCAGCATCGGTTGTATCAAGCTTCTTAACAATCAAATATAAGAAAGCTCGCTTTGCAGCTTCGGGCTTAGGAATTGCAACTAGTATTTATATGTTGGTTGTGGCTCTTTCTGCTCCCGAGAAGTTTATTGACTTCCGTCCGATTACTAACCTTACCGATATAACTCATACTCCTTTTGTTTGGGTATTATTCGGTGTATTGGTTGGTTTCACAGCTCTGTCAATCGCTCATTTACTTATTGACGATTATCTTGAAGTATTAGCTTCAAATGGCGAAAAGAGAACCATTTGGCAGCATATTGTTCACTTCTTCAGAGATTATAAGAGTGAAGTTAAGAAAATCGTTTGGCCGAATTATAAGGATGTTGCAAAGAATACCTTTATAGTTCTTATTATGTGCTTATTAGTGGGTCTTTTGATTTGGGGCGTAGATTTCGGTCTTGTTAAACTTCTTGACCTTATCTTAGGTATCAATTCCTAAGGAGGAATATGAATGTCTGAAACAACAGAAGCTAGATGGTATGTTGTCCATACCTATTCGGGATATGAAAATAAGGTAGCGAGCGACCTTGCAACTATGGTTGAGAGCCGCGGTATGCAGGACCTTATTCAAGAAATCAGAATCCCAACCGAAATAGTTACAGAAATCAAGGAAGACAAAAAGCGTGAGGTTGAACGCAAAATATTCCCCGGTTATGTTATGATTAAAATGATTGTAACAGATGATAGCTGGTATGTTGTAAGAAACATTCGCGGCTGTACCGGATTTGTTGGACCGGCTTCTAAGCCCGTTCCGCTAACTGATGAAGAGGTCGCTAACCTAGGCGTTGAAAAGCACAGCGTTGAAGTAGGTTACAGTGAAGGTGATAATGTTAAAATTATCAGCGGTCCTCTTGAAGGCTATTCAGGTACTGTTAAAACGGTTGATACCGCTAATAACAATGTTTGTGTAGTTCTTTCTATGTTTGGCAGAGAAACTCCCGTTGAGTTAGAGCTCGACCAGATTTCTTTGGCAGACGATTAAAATTTATTGGTTAATAATGCAGTAATGCTTATTAGGTCTCGGCATAGGACTTTATATGCCACGGTGGGAGGGACGGAATATGACCGTTCCGCCAAGTATCGAAAGATACTGTTACCACGAATATTGGAGGTGCAAATAAATGGCTCAAAAAATTTCAGGTTACATTAAGCTTCAAATCCCTGCAGGTAAGGCTACACCGGCTCCCCCGGTTGGTCCTGCTCTCGGTCAGCACGGCGTCAACATTATGGCGTTCACTAAGGAGTTTAACGAAAGAACAAAGAATGA
>JAFSIV010000016.1 GCA_017439585.1 Clostridia bacterium
AAAAAGCTCTGCTTTTTCTTTGAATGTTTTGCCACTGTCTTTTATCTCCTAAACAACACGGAAAGCCACCTATAAGCATAGAGGAAATAAACCCTCTACGCATTACAGATGGCTTTGTTTATGTAATATTCAACTTTACTGTAGAAATGGGCAGAACTACGCCTTGCTTGCTTAACAAATTATACTGCATAGGCATTCTGTGTCAACCCCTTTCGACTGTTTTTTGAAAACTATAGGATATAAATACTCCAGGATATTACATTATACAATAAGATCACAAAAACTGCAATATATACACAGTATATTTTTATATTTTTCGAAATAATGTTAATAATCAATGAATAAGATGATTTTATCGAATGTTCCGAAATAGTGGGTATACACTTTTTGCAAGATTGATAGTGCGATATTCCGCCTCTTGTTGTAGGGTAAATGGAAAACAAAAACCGGATGAACACATTGCTCATCCGGTATCATAATATGTAAGCCACACCTCGCTTTTTTTGATCAAAAAACCAATTTTTACTGGATTTTATGTAAATTGAGTTGGACAAAAATCAGCGAAAACCCTAGTGTTTATGCGGATTTTAGGCGGTTTGCCCTAAAATAACGCATTCCTCAATTCTTCTCACAATACCTGTTGCTTTCATATATACATTTCTCCTTAAATTACAAATTGTGTTGTTATTATCTGTAATTTGAGGAGATTTATACTTGCAATAATTTACTTTTGAAATCAAATATGATATAATAAATTAAAGGCGGTGATTTTGTGAAAAAGATACTTTCTATTATTTTGTGTTTATCATTTGTTTTTTGTTTATCGGCTTGCTCTTATAATAGTCAACCTGATAACAACTCTGTTAATAGCGACAGTGATAAGATTGCAAAGCAAGAAATGAATTTGCCATTATTACATTGCGAATATGCGTCAATTATTGATAATATTGTAAAGGCATATCCTTGGAATGATGATGATTTAACCATGGTTCCTGAAAACCCTGAACTTAGTTATATGTATCGACAAAACTCTGAACTTTCTGAGATTGGTTTTGCTTTAATCGATTTAGACGGAAATGGTCAGGAAGAACTGATAATATCCGACCCGAGTAAATTTGTGTATGACTTATACACAATATCCAACGGAAAAGCAGTCCATCTGTTTGATAGCGGCGAAAGATATTGCTATATCTTGCGTGAAAATGGAATAGTAGAAAACTCTTGGTCCGGTTCTGCCGCCACAAGTGGTCATGATTTTCACAAATTAAATGACGGAAAGCTTGATTTCGTCGAGAGAATCACATTGGATGCCTATCATGCATTGGATGCAGGGTTGATAGATGATCTTTTTGAAGCAAATGATGATAATTGTTTCTTTAGATCGAATAGTGAAGATGAAAAAGATTATAAAACGGTATCTTCCGACGAAGCAATAAAAACCATCGAGAATTATCAAAATGCAAACAAGCCCTTAATTATTGAATATACATTACTTTCGGAATACAAACAGTAGTGCTTAACCACAAAAGCGAGGTGAATTTCACCTCGCTTTTGCTATGTATAAAAACGCCGAAAACCTATTTTGACACCCTTGTGTTCAATAGGGCAAACTAGTAAAAATCCTAGTGTTTATGCGGGTTTCATGCGGTTTGCCCTATCTCATACGAGTGAAATGAGTATCGATGTTCTCAAAAACAGTCTAAATCTTTGATTTAGCAACTGTTTTTAGAGGTTATAATAACACAAGCCTCTATTCTTCTCACTTTTCCTCTTGCGGTGCCCAAAAGTTGTGGTCGGCTTGGAGCGCCTACAACTTTTGACCGCGGCGCTTCCTTACGCTCGCTGCATCTCACACAGTGAGCGCTCGCGACGTCACCTGTTGCTTTCATAATATAGAATAATAATCTCCTTGCTTTACAAAGCCCAACTGTTAGTATCTGTAAAACAAGGAGATTTATACTGTAAAATCATATAGTCAGCTAACGATTTCGTTGTTATTCATATAAAAAACACCATTTGACACACAAACAACTAATGAATTAGAGTGATTTTGGAATCTGCAAGCTTTGAAATGCTTTCTGTAAAATTAAACAACCGTAATCAGTTTACGGTTGTTTTTTGCTTAATTTTAAGATTGTTGATTGCGTGGGAAAGAGTGAGCTTCGAAAGTATATAGTCGCGTTCGCTTTGTTTTTTTGCCAGTTCGCTCCTTGCCTTTTCTGCTTCTCTACGCTCTTTTTCCTCATCAATCTCTTCAGGAAGCAGCGCATAATCGCAAAGCAGCGTTACCACATTATCCTGAACATCGATCATTCCTTCTGAAATGGAAAACAAAATTTTTTCACCGTCTGGCTTTGTGTAGTAGCTTTCACCGTTTATTACAGATGCTGTTATCGGCTCACGGTTTGCCATGATGCCAAGCATACCGTCTGTAATAGGAACAATAAGTGAAATACATTCGCCGCTGTAAAAAACTCTTTCAGGTGTCAGTATGTTAAGTTGAAAGCTGCTCATCATTCTCCTCCGAAAGCATTTTTGCTTTCTTTTTCACATCATCAATTGTTCCTACATTGAAAAAGGCGTTTTCGGGATATTCGTCTGCCTCCCCATTAATAATCGCTTTAAAGCTTCTTATAGTTTCGCTAAGCGGAATGTATATACCGCTGACTCCCGTAAATTTTTCGGCGACACTGAAAGGTTGAGACAAAAAACGCTGTATCTTTCTTGCTCGGCGCACCAATATTCTATCCTCTTCGCTTAACTCGTCTATTCCAAGGATAGCAATAATATCCTGTAATTCGTTGTAATGCTCTAAAATTTCCTGCACTGTACGGGCAACTCTGTAATGTTCTTCGCCCACAATCTCAGGCTCTAACATTCGGGATGTGGACTCGAGCGGGTCAACTGCCGGATAAATACCGAGTTCGGCTATTTTACGGCTCAACACCGTTGTTGCATCAAGATGGGAAAAGGTGGTTGCAGGTGCCGGATCGGTCAAATCGTCAGCCGGAACATATATTGCCTGAACAGAGGTTACTGAGCCGTCTTTTGTGGAAGCGATTCTCTCCTCCAGCTCACCTAACTCCTGAGAAAGCGTAGGTTGATAACCAACCGCAGAGGGCATGCGCCCAAGTAATGTGGAAACTTCACTGCCCGCTTGAATAAAACGGAAGATGTTATCAATAAATAAAGCACATCCTTTTGAGCTTCATCACGAAAATGCTCTGCTATAGTAAGTCCTGAGAGAGCAACGCGCATTCTGACACCCGGCGCCTCGTTCATTTGACCAAACACAAGCGCAGTTTTATTAAGAACACCGCTCTCACGCATTTCAGAAAATAGATCGTTACCTTCACGGCTACGCTCACCAACACCTGTAAAGACTGAATATCCGCCGTGTTCCGTAGCAATGTTATGAATTAATTCCTGAATCAAAACGGTTTTACCTACACCTGCACCGCCGAAAAGGCCGATTTTACCACCTTTTGTATAAGGCGCAAGCAGGTCAATAACCTTAATACCGGTCTCCAATATTTCCTCTGTGGCTGTGCGCTCATGGTATTTTGGAGCGGGGCGGTAGATAGGCTTGCGCTCACATTCAGGAGATATGGTATCGCCATCATCTATCGGTTCGCCCAAAACATTTATAATCCTTCCGAGAACCTCCTCGCCCACAGGAACGCTGATAGGTGAGCCGGTAGCAAATACGATCATATCCC
Source organism: Clostridia bacterium (assembly GCA_017439585.1). Taxonomy (GTDB): domain Bacteria; phylum Bacillota; class Clostridia; order Oscillospirales; family Acutalibacteraceae; genus UBA737. Next base: position 3,720 of record JAFSIV010000016.1, read on the forward strand.
GACACAATCCTTCGCTAGCGCCAAGCATAACACAGCGAACGGTATAGTCACCTATATGCTGCACAACCTCCATTGAGCGCTTTTCGTTTTTACATTCCACATAAAGCTTCTCGCGTATTTTCGGCAAGGTTTCTTTTGTAAATTTCACATCAACAACAGGCCCTGTGATCTGAACAAGCCTTCCCGTATGCAGTTGTAATTCATTGTTATTCATTTCGTTTGTCTCCTGCCTTATGTTTGCCACGAATTCTGTTGAGCGCCTTGACACTCGCTGTTATTTCGACCATTTCATTCGTAATAGCTGCTTGGCGTATTTGATTATATTGGGTTTGCAGTTCTATAAGCATTTTTTCCGCGTTATCACTTGCGCTTTTCATAGCGATCATTCGCGCCTGTTGCTCACTGCAAAAGCTTTCTACAAGACAACCGTATATAAACCCCATCAAATAGCTTGGTACGATTCCGTTAAGAACTTCATCGGGGCTTGGCAAAAACTCTTTTTCTATATACCGGGTATTTTTGTTTTCTTTGTAAAAATGTGTTTTTTCAAGGGGTAACAAAGTAACTTTTTTGCAGACACCTGGCTTAGCACCGATATAATCGGTATATATGATATTGATTTCATCCAATCTGCCGTCATCATAGTATTCCAAAAGCTCTGTGCATATCTTTCTGGCGTCAGCAAGCTGTGGATGCAGCGCGCAGTAATGGAATTCTTGAACAAAATCTTTTTTCTGCGAGGCAAAGTATTGTCTACCGTATTCACCTATAATAAACACAGTGGTTTTTGGATGGCGCGTCATATATTCCTCGCAAACGCGGATAGCTTCTTCATTATAAGCGCCTGCAAAACCTTTATCTGAGGTTATAAGCAGAATTCCATGATTTAAATGGGGTATTTCTTCGGGTACCGTTACTCTGAAATAACGGTTTTCTATTTGAGGTATAAAGTGGAATAAATCGCCTGTTTTTTCAGCCAAGGCTTCAAAATACGGTGTGGTTTTTTCCAAATCTCGCACTGCGCGGCGCATCTTTGCAGAGGAGATCATATACATGGCATCGGTGATTTTTTTTGTATCGCGAATACCGAATATCCTTGATTTTAATTCGTTGGAATTAACCATGTATTATCCCTCCTTATTTATTACTTATCGACCTGCCATAAATCTTTTTGCCGTATCGATAATTTCATTTCTTAATTTATCGGAATATTTTCTGTCGTGCTTGATCCTATGACATATAGCGCCATGGTGTTCTTCAAAATATTCAAGAAGCTCGTTTTGTATCGATTTTATTTCCTTGGTGGGAATATTCACGAACAAACCCGCCTGAGCACATATAAGTGTAATAATCTGTTTATCCAGACTCATAGGGGAATTGTTGCTCTGGCGGAGTAACTGCATTAGTCCCGCGCCGTATTTTAACTGTCGGGCTGCACTTGCATCCAAATCACCGCCAAACAGAGAGAATGCCTGCATTTCGCGGTACTGTGCCAAATCAAGCCTAATGGTTCCCACAGATTTTTTCATAACATGCGTCTGTGCCGAGCCTCCAACACGCGAAACCGAAAGACCTACATTAATGGCAGGACGCTGCCCTGCAAAAAACAACTCGCTTTCTAAGAATATCTGCCCGTCAGTAATAGAGATAATGTTTGTGGGTATATATGCCGAAACATCTCCCGCCTGAGTTTCAACAATAGGAAGCGCCGTCATACTTCCGCCGCTTAGCCTATCTGACAGTTGAGCAGAGCGTTCTAAAAGCCTTGAATGCAAATAGAATACATCACCCGGATATGCTTCGCGTCCGGGAGAGCGTTCTAAAAGCAAGCTTAATGTACGGTAGGCAACCGCATGCTTGGAAAGATCATCATAAATAATAAGCACATCTCTACCATGATACATAAAATACTCAGCAACAGCGCAGCCTGCATACGGGGCAATATATTGAAGCGATGCAGAATCGCTGGCAGGGGATGATACAATAACTGTATGTTCCATAGCATCGTGATTTTGGAGAGTTGCAACCACCTTGGCGATTGAACTCATTTTTTGACCTATGGCAACATACACACAAATAACATTTTTACCTTTTTGATTAATAATAGTATCGGTAGCAATGGTGGTTTTTCCCGTCTGCCTGTCGCCAATTATGAGTTCGCGCTGTCCTCTTCCAATAGGAAACATTGAATCAATAGCAAGTATACCGGTTTCGAGAGGTCTTGAAACCGACTGGCGTTCAATTATACCGGGCGCTGAATGTTCGATAGGAAAATATTCTTTTGCGCCGATATCACCGCCGTCATCCACAGGTCTTCCGAGAGGGTCGATAATACGGCCGAGAATGTGTGTGCTAATAGGGATACCTGCTGTGCGTTGCGTTCTGACAACACGGCTACCTTCATAAATTTCCGAATCATCTCCGAAAAGAACAACACCGTTTGTACCGTCCGCGCGAATGTCTTGAACCATGCCCTTAACACCGCAGTCAAACAAAACTATTTCGCCGTATTCAACTTCGTGCAGGCCTCCAATAAAGGCAATGCCGTCTCCCACGCTTATAACAAAACCCACCTGCTGATGACCGGCATGAAGTTCAAAGCTTTCAATATCTTCACGGAGAAGTGATACTATTCTGTGCGGATCGTATTCTCTTTTTATAGATTGGAAAGATTTTCGCAGTTGTCTGATTCGGCCAAGGGTACTCCAATCATAGTTCTCGTCCCCAACGAAGATACGAAATCCCCCAATAACACTGGGATCCTTTTTTATAACAAAATCCACATCGTTTGCTTTGTATTCTGCCAAGAAAAACTCTTTTAGCTTTTCAAGCTGTGAGTCATCAGGCGGAGTAATGCATTGTATTTCTACTTTCAACGCATCGCGTTCTCCTACGACAGCCTCATCAAACTGATTTTCTATCATGCTTTTTCCTCGATTCTGCCACGGTGTCCTCTGCAACACGAATGAATTCGTCATAAAGCGCACTGTTTCTCTCAGGCGTCACAGTATCGCTAAGCAATTTTTGTGTGGCGGCAACTACCAATTCACCGATTTCAGTCTGAGCCGATTCCAGAATATGCTCTTTCCTATCCTCTGCCTCTCTTTCAGCGGCTAATATTATAGAAGCCGCCCTTTCTTTTGCTTCACCGATATATTTAGCGGAGGCATTAGCCAATTCTTTTTCGGCAGCTTTCTTTTGTTCAAGTATCTCCTCTTCGGCAGATTTAAGCTTTTGCTCATACTCTGCGCGGAGTCTTTCGTTTTCTTCGGTTGCCTCTTTATTTTCCTTTTCAATTTGAGCAAAATGTTCACGGCGTTGCTCTAAAAAGCGATTGACCGGTTTATACAAAAGGAAAGATAATCCCCCTGCAAGAATTACAAAATTTAGCATATGCAAGAGGATTTGTAAAATGTCTATATTAAGCGGAATGTCCATTTTCTAACCTCTTACAGTACGAATATAATAAGTATGGCAATAATAAGCGCATAAATAATGGCGGTTTCTATAAACACCAGACCTAGCATCATCGCAGAATTGATTTTTGAAGCGGCTTCGGGCTGACGCGCCATACTTTCAGAGCTTTTTGCAATAGCGATAGCCATACCGATTGCACCTGTCGCACTAGCAATTCCAACTACAAGTGCCGCAGCAATTGCCTTTGACGAAAGTGCATTGCTTTCTTCTGCTTCGGTTTCGGTAGCGACAGACTCGGTAGTAACAGCTTCGGCAGTTTGCACGGTTTCAGCAAATACCGGCATTGACATAAAAGCTGCAAGGAAAAGCATTACGATACTTACCGTTACGATTAAAAATACACTCTTTTTTTTCATTATCAGATAACCTCTTTCTTTTTAACTTTTACTTTTTTAGGTTTAGGTTCAACGGCTTCGCCGTAAAAAATAGAAACTAATGTTGCAAGCACATAGGTTTGAATAAGCGCGTGTAACAGAGTGAATAATACAGCCACGATTACCGGAAGTACAAAGCTGAGTCCAACATAATAATAAACAAGCTCTGTAACCAAAAGTCCGCTAAGTAATGCGCCAAACAAACGGAAACTCATAGATATAGGAAGCGAAAAATCTTTAAGCACTCCTAATGCTCCGCGCAATCCTCCAAACCGTATGCCTGCGCCAAGGATAATGGCATACGACAAAACGCCGAGTGCGATTGCGGCATTGATATCCGAAATGGGAGCAGGTAACGATATTGAAGCTCCATCGGTCGTTACCGCCTGTATGCCAAAGAGCTCAAATATTGTGCTGAAAAAGATGTAAACTCCTGCGCCAAAGATATAGGCACCGATAAACTTCGGCTTGTGATGACTATTGTTATTCGCCATATCACTAAAAAACTCAACAAGCTTTTCAATTATACTTTGAAATTTGCCCGGTATCAGCTTGAATTTCGGAATAGCAAATATCCTTATAAGTGCGGCAGCGATTAGTAATACTGCTGTTACGATATAAGCAGATATAAGCGCCGGATTTACCTCCAAACCGAACAGTGATATACGGTTATGTTCATGAAGCACACCGTCTTGCATGGTTTCCTTTATGGTTTCGTGTTTTGCACCGGGAGGCCAGAAAGCAACAATTCCTACAATTATAATTGCTATAATCAAAAGCCAAATTGCAAGAAATAAAAATCGCTTACTTTTATTATCACTTTTCAAATTTATCACTTCCTAACTATAAATCAGATTGAGTAAACTTATGAAATATACATATATTCACTATTGTCAATATAATATCTGATTTTATTATACTACCTTTTGTTTCGTTATGCAACAAATCAATTTAAGAAAATATAAAGAAACTCGTCAAGAATTTCGGAAAACTCAAATTTATTAATATCGCTAATTTTGTTGTTATATATTTTATGCCCCACACTGAATTTTCAAATCGTGATACTATTATTTGTGATTTGCGGGAATTCATACTGGCTGTTTTACTCATTTACTTCTTTGAGTGGTTATGTCACAAAGAACATATCATTTTTCCATTGTAATGCAATAAATCAAACGAAGCCGGTGAAATAAATTACTGTTGGGTGCAGTTTCTCTCGGAACAATTTGATTGGTACAGTCGGACAATTGATGAACTAAAAGAGCTTGGCGTAGAAAAAACTCTATCATTATGCACATTACCCTATGGCGATGCGATTGCCGCGGCTTTCAAATAAGGTGTAGACAACTTGCGCCATCTGTTGCTTATATGTTCTTTATAACATCTGTTTCGTAGGTAGGGGACGATGCCTAAATCAGAAAAAACTGCCAGTTCAGGTTTATGATGAACTGGCAGTTTTTTCTATGTATTAACTATCACTATTTAGTTTTTTACATTTTTCTCATTTTCATTTTACGAGCAAAAAGTGTTAAAACTAGTAAAATGATATAAAGACAACCAATGGTAATAAAAATGGCGTTCCAACCGAATTTTTCCTGAATAAAACCAAAAGCAGAGGCTTGAATAGCTGCTCCCATATATACAGCCCAGTCAAGAACACCAACAACTGTTGAAGAAAGCGCACGTCCGCCCATATCACCTGCAATAGCCCAAATAACGCCAGTTACCATACTGAATACACCAACTACGAATAACATAATTGTTGCGGGTAACTGTGTTTTGAAGAGGGGGAAGCAAATAAGTCCAAAGAAAGCAACCATAGATGCTAAAATAAGCATAGGTTCGCGTTTTCCCTTGAATACTTTATCTGTAAGGAACGGAAATACAAACATTGCACAAGCTTGTCCTAATGGCAAAACGATATACGTAAACAAGTCGTTTTTAAGTGTAAGCCCTAATTCTTCGGTAAAATAGGTTGGTATCCAAGTAAGAAGACCGTAACGACCAATACCTGCTATTGCGGAAATCAAACAGAAAATAATAACCTTTGGTTCACTGAAAAGAAGCTTATAGGGATAGAAAAATCCTTTTTTAGCGATTTCTGCTTCCATTTTGGAATCGCTATTATCGAGTTCTTTGTTAGCTTCTTCAAAAGCAGGGATTCCTATATCTTCGGGTTTTTCCTTGAAAAATGCAACGAATGCTATAAGAATAAGAAACATTGGGATGATTGGAAAACGGAATCCTGCGCGCCAAGACCATTCAGGGTTAAGGATTAGGCACCAGTTAACAGTTAAATAGGTAACTGCCTGAGCAACACCCGAAAAAGCGGTTGCAAGTCCCGAAGCAAAGCCACGCTTTTCTTTGGGCCACCATTTATTGATAACACCGACTCCGTTTGACCAGACCATTGCCTGACAGAAGCCATTAAGTCCCCAAAGAACAGCAATAACCGTAAGGTTATTCTGGAAAGAAATGAGAACATTGAGCACAGAGGAAGCCAATACACCGAAAATCATCAACTTTTTATAGCCAAAGTATGATCCCAAGCGTCCACTCACAAGCTGTCCAAATGCATAACACCAGAAAAGTGCAGAGGAAACAACACCGATAGTGCCAAGGTCGGAAGAGAAGTATTCCTTCATAAGCGGCATAACAAGGTTGATATTTTGTCTACCATTATAGAAGAATAAATATGTAAATCCAAAGCTTAAAAGCATAAGCCAAGCATATTTTTTAAACTTCTTGAATTGTTCGCTGTTATAGCCGTACATAAATTTTTCTTTTAATTCTGACATATTATTTCTCCTTGTGAATTAACCGAAAATCTTAGCGTCAGCTTCATCAAATGGAATGATGTCAGCAGTTACGCGAGCATGGTCATCAAGATTATCGATTTCATCAATATAATAGCCATCATAATCATATGCACGGATATTAAGAGCAGGGAATATTTCATTAAGCGCATTCTCGGCATAGCACTTATCTTCGCCTTTGTGAATATACTCTACTACTTTACCCACCCATGCTGATGTTGTGGCCTTGTCCAATTTATAAAAAGGCTGGAATGCATAGCAATCTTCATCAAATATCTTGATTGAAACTTCTAATAGCTTTCCGTCTTTAACTCTGCCCTTGAAGTCTTTTTCAGGAAGGGCTTTTTTGTAGTTCACAGTACCCGTATTGGAATCAGCGCAATTGAGCACATCATGAACTAGCTTTCTATTGAATACCAAGTCACCGTGCATAAAAATCATATCGTCATCAATATAATCGCGTGCAAGATACATGGAATAGATATAGTTAGTTTTATCAAATATATCGTTGCGAACAAATGTGATATTCAAATCTTGAAATTCCGCCGCAACAGCCTTTATCTGATCTTCAAAAGGACCGGTAGTTATAATGAAATCTTTAATACCTTCCTCGCTGAGTATCCTAAGCTGTCTATGTAGAATTGTCTCACCGTTTTTTAAGGGAGCCATAGATTTATGATGAGTTTTGGTAAACTCACCCATTCTGTTGCCGTAACCTGAATTAAAAATAATTGCTTTCATAAATTATACTCCTTTCAATTAAAGTCTACACCATAATTGACTTTATATTTTTGAACAACCTATATTATAATGTTTAGTTCAAAATATGTCAAGAAAAAATCAACATTTTTGTATTTTGCCTCTTGAAAATCACGATATGTTGATTTATAATATACATATAACTAATAAAAGGAAGTATATTTAATGTCAATAGGTTCAAATATTAGAAAAAGGCGATACGAGTTAAGGATGACTCAGCAGGAATTGGCTGACTTAATGGGGTATAAGACCAGATCAACAATAGCAAAGATCGAATCGGGTGAAAATGATATATCCCAAAAGAAATTGCAGAAATTAGCCGAAGTGCTGGACACAACAGTCCAAGCTCTTATAAGCGGCTATTTGAGCGAAAATACGTCTGCCTTGATTAATGCTGCGGACACTTCTGAAAAGAAAAATAAAAATATAGTTGTGATTCTTGCGGGAGGAAAATCAGGCAGAAATCGTCAGAATATACCTAGTCAGTTTATAAATGTTCAGGGTAAGCCTATTATTGTTTATTGTATGGAGAAATATCAGTCGCATCCTATGATAGATGACATATTTGTAGTATGCTTGAAGGGTTGGGAAAGTATTGTTAGGGCATATGCTAATGAATACGGTATAACTAAGTTAAAAAGTCTTATTCCGGCGGGAATCAGTGGTATAGATTCTTTAAAGAAAGCTTTGGACTGTATAAAAAACAGATATAATCAGAATGATTTGATAATTATACAAGAAGCAACTCGTCCAATGGTAACTACGGAAACCATATCAAATCTACTTCAAGCTTGCGAAACAAATGATAGTGCCACAATCTGCCATTATATGAATGATTATGTGCAGTTTAATATAGGTAATAAGCGTGCCCAATATATTGACAGAAACACAACCGTAGCCTTGCAATCTCCCGAAGCACATCGTCTGTTTCTCATGAATAGGGTGTTTGACAAGGCTCAACGAACGGGGCATACTCTTACCGAAACATGTTGTACTATGCTATTATACAATTTAGGATATGATATTAACTTCATTGAGAGTAGTAATAATAACATAAAAATAGTGCGCGAGGAAGATATAGCTACATTTAGCGCACTTATGAATAAATAGTTATGATAATTAGTGATAAATTAATTCGGATAAAAATTTATAATATTAAGTGCTGTCAAAAGCATCTAAAATGTAGTTCACTGAGCGAATGTGCTATATAATAAAAATCTCCCCTTGCTTCATAGCAAGAGGAGATTTTATGTTATTCTTCGTCAAAATCAATGTCGTCTTCTACATCTTTCTTTGCATTTTCATCTATGCCAAGTTTGTTTTTAACCTTTTTTCTAACTCTACGTATCATAATACCGGCAACTGCACCAACTGCTACTGCAACACCCGCGATAACCTGAATTGTATAGGTCATTACAGAGGGATCAATGTATGCAGAAGCAGAGATTGTAAACATCATCATCATACAAATGGAATAATAGATATATTTAATTGTTTTCATTTCTTTTACCATCCTTAAAATTTTTATAATATAATTTTTTAATTATTAGGATACCTGCTATTTATGACTTTTTATTTGCATTCTTATTTTCATTTTGTTTGTTTTTTAGTTGTGTCAATATATATCTTGCACCAACCTCACCGCTTTTGCCAAAGTTGGAGATATACTTTTCACGAATAGTGAGTATCTTTTCGGCATATTCGCTTTCGCTTGCCATAAGAAGATCAAGTCTTTCTGCGAGACCATTCATTTTCTTAGGATCAACTCTGATTCCCACTTGATCTCTCAGACTGAATTCAAGAGGCTCAATACCGAGCTTTGTATATTCAGGGTTATTAATTTTTGGTTTAGTATCGATAAAAACCGCAGGTTTAAGGGTTACAAATGAGAACTCGTAGGCAGTGCCTGACCAATCGGTGATAAGCACATCACTATCAAAAATAGAGTTGTTACTTGTAAAATCAAGCTCGAATTTAAGTCCGTCAGCTTCTCTGCCTGCGTAGCGGGCAACGATACTGTCCATTCTGGGCTTATAGCGCTTAACATATTCAGGATGCGGACGAACAACTACCTCGTATCCGTGTCCGAGTAGTTCTTCAATCATACTGTCGATACAGCTATCAAGAATATTATCCGGTTGCCATGAGGGAGCAATAAGAATTTTTTTATGCTCTCGCGGTGTTTTATCCATTTTTTGATAGCTTTTATAGAGTTGTTCAAGCTGTCCGTAGCCTGCTGCGATAAGTTTTTTCTCGGGTAGGTTATAAACTCTTTCAGCCGCTCTAATTTCATCAAACTGGAACTCGCCCACGCAGAAAATAGTATCATAATGATTGAGAGCTGCATTTTGAAGTACCATATGAGTACTGAGAGGATAATGGAACATATAAATATATTCAATATCTTTACGCACATAACTACGCTTTAAATGATAATTATTGAGGTCAGGACAGGTCATAACAACAATGTCCGCGTCCATTTTCATAAGCAGCGTTATAAGTTTATTTCCACCAATATAGTATGGTTTTATTCTCGGCTGCTGTTCGGCAATCTTAAAAATTTGATCATTAGGGTCATTTGTAACATAATGAATGATCACATTCGATTTTGCTAACAGATAATCAATAACATCTTTATAATATTTATAAAATCCACTCTTTTCTGAATAGAAAACGAGATGTTTATTTGCAACCGAAAAGAATTTTTTATAGTCGGCTTTTTCGCGTTTTTTATTCTCAGGGGAAGCTTTGGAATCAATATCGTTTATTTCGGCAAGCTCTTTTTTGCTGGCGGCAAGTTCCTCATAGTCTATGTATTTAGACGGCCGGATCATAACATTCAGCAAAGCTTGTTGGAGAATGCTGAATAAGTTGCTACATATCCAGTATATACCAACACCCAGCGAAACAAATGCACCAAGAAACAGTGATATTGCAATAGAGAAACCATTTGTCATCCATTGTTCGCTTTTTTTCTGTTCTCTTTGAAGAGGATTGAGTTTGTTTTGAGCAATTCCGAGAGCGAGTGCTGCAACGCCGGCTCCAATCGGCATAAGATATGCTAAGCCACCAATATCGGTTGGCATATTAGTGAGCACAGTATCCGCTCCACCCATTGTATTTTTTACTGCACCGATAACACCAATAAGCATAATAAGCTGAACAAACATAGGTATAGTGCTTGCGATAGGGTGATAGTGCTCTCTTTTATAAAGTGCTTGTGTTTCTTCAGCAATAGTGTCCTTATCACCGTAGTATTTAATTTTTAATCTATTAATCTCAGGAGTGAGCTTTACCATTGCGATACCGTTTTTTTGAACCCACATTGAAACAGGAAGCAATATCACTTTTGTTAATAGAGTGAATACGATAATAGCAAGCGCATAATTTCCGAGAATATCATAACACAAACGCAGAAGAGCACCAAGGGGAACGCTTATAATGTCTATTATATTCATAATTTTTTACCTGCCTCTTAGCCGTAAAGCTTATTTTCATCCTTTATTTTAAATGATTCCACTAAAATCCAGTTTTCACGCTTATTGCCGCTGCCAACAATTTCATATACCTGAACTTTATCATCATTCCAGTCGGTTGTATTCATAATGCATCTGTTGAATACACGTTTAACATCCTTACCTTCAACAACTTCATCAAGCGGTATGCCGTATTCAGAATAATCTGCGCCGGCCGCTTTGACAATAGTAGCAGGGATATTTGCTGTGCTCACTTGCGCATCAGACCAAACGAGAGGGGTGTTAGAACTTCCGGAAGGCTTGTAAAATAATCCAATCTGCATAGGAGTAAGTGTTTCGCCTACAAGGGTTCCAGCGTTTCCGTGGTCTGCGGTTATTATTATAGTAGCATTTTCATATATGCCGAGCTCTTTCATACGGTCAAAGGTTTTATAAAGGATATTAAAACCGCCCATAGTAGCCTCTTCAACCGTTGTTGTGCCACCGGGCATCTCTCCGGCTTCATTCATATAATACGGTGGATGCGAGCCATAAAAATGATAAAACTTAAAGCTGGGTTTTTCGCGATTTGCAGTTGCATTTTGGAAAATTCCGGTATAAGCGCTTTGGTAATTTGTATAAGCAGCGCTACCTGTGGATTTAAACACATCAGCATTATAATAGTTTGTATCTGCCCAGAAATATGGTTTGAGCGCAATAGGAGTATATCTGTATGCAGAAAGATTAATTAATTTTTCAAATAGAGTCGATTTTATAATTTCACCTTTAGCGGTTGAAAGGTTAGATACATAATCGTATACCTTAGTATCACCGCTGAAAAGATGCGAGAAAGAGGCATAAAGGTCGACTGTATAATCCTGTTCCGATAGTGTTTTTAGTATGTTTCTGCCGTCATGCGTCCAAGACTTAGAAAAGAAATCATCTTTATCTACTCGATAAGGCATATCGTTACTTCCGGTAAGCATAACATTTAGAGCGGGATGCGTTCTGGTGAAATTCGGAATAGCATCTCTATAACCCGTAAATCCATCTAATTTATCAAAAAACTCAGGCTTTTTCTCAATTATCTGCTCAATATAATTATAATCCATATAGTCTAGGACAAAAACAAAAATATTATCATTTGCAGAATATTCGTTTATACCTTTTTGAGAGATAAAATATTTATCTGTATTTAGAGTATCTTTTTCTTGGTAATTTCCAGCAAGGATGCCTATGGTAGGAGCAAGTTGCATAACAACAAGGATTACTGAAATAAAGGTTACCATATTGCGCCAAAACTTCTTATGTAAATACATTATAAATAAGATTACAGCAAAAATCGCAAACCAAACAAATAAATTGATTACCATAGTAGTTGTATTAGTTGGCCAATCTATTGCTTCACCATTTAGCAGACCGAAATTTTTATTCATAAGAGCAGCTTGCAAATAACCGCATACTGTTGTACCAAAAATAGCGGTAACGATATAATTATAAATTTTACCTCTAATCAAAGCTATTAATGCAGAGCCTATTAGGAACACGCCGAATGCTACTATTGCAAGCATCGGCAAAACATCGGTATAACTATAATCAAGAGATTCTGATGCAAATGCCACCATTTCAAGAGGACCAAAGAAAAGGAATGTAAAACAAGCGGCAAGCATTGCTGCACCCGCGCAAATAAGTCGTTTCCAATACGAGCGCTTATCTTTCCATAAATCCTTTAAGTTCTTTTGCATTACACTAAACATTTTATTATTCAAAAACAGAACCCCTCTCAATATAATAATTATAAATTATTATATCACTATATTTGACATTTTTCAATACTTTGCGTATTTTTTAAATAATATCGCTAATTTTGTTTTATTATTTACGGATAAATATGTCAGCTATTGCCATTATATATAAATCCTCTTATTTTTATAAATATTATTTTGTGAGATAGCTTGATACGGCATAGACTGTTTGACCATTATATTCCAGTCTTGACCAACCGTTTGTACTAACTCCTGTGCGTGTTAAATACTCGCCGTTTTTGAGGGTATAAACCACTTGGGAATCGGTTACAGACGGTAAAGTTCTTAAATTTGTTTCACTTTTTGCGGTTACTTGTTCATTCACTGCCTGAAAATCGGTTTTTATTCCGTCATCAACGGGTGGTTTATATGAAAGGTCTGTGGTAAGATAGCTCGACACTGCATAAACTGTTTGACCGTTGTAAATAAGTCGCGACCAGCCTTTGTTGCTTGTGGCGGTGCGCTGTAATACTGTTCCGTTTTTAAGCACGCCTGCTATTTGTCCCGAGGTTGTGGGCGAAAGCCTTAAATTTACTTCCTGTTTTGCGGTTACATTATCTTTTGTTGCAGTAAAGGTGTTTCCATCAACAATATCGGCTGGAGGTTCCGGTTTGGTTTTTAAATCGGTAGTGAGATAACTGGTTATGGCATAAACTATCTGTCCGTTTAAATTCAGTTTTGACCAACCATTTTTTCCAATACCTGTTCTTTTAATTATTGTTCCGTTTTTAAGTATTGTAACAACATCAAAATTAGTGCCGGCTCCCGACCGCAAATTAACCTCATTCTTAGCTGTTACATTTTCATTAACATCGGTATATAAAAGTTCTTGCTGGGTTTTTGGCGGTTTTGCTATTATAATTTCTGTGTTATTATCCTTTGGCTTTGCTAACTTCTTCTCGAAATATGATACTACCATATCGCAATTACCCTCAATACCCGAAACAATACCTTTATTGGTATATTGCCACATATCGTATCTGCCGTCATAATCAGGCTTTTGGCTTTGAGGATATGGCGGTTTTTTGTATTGAGCTACCCATATTTTATATTTTTGGGCAATTTCTGATGTGTTAAATGCTGTATTATCGGTAAGGTCAGATATTGAACCGTAAAACATACCGTCATAACCTGATTTTGTTATTACTTTTAAAAAACTGATTGCGTTTTGAGTTCTTTCTTGCGCTGTAAGGTTATACATACGACTGTCACTGTTTTTAAAACCCTCACAGTCGTAAACCACAGGATATGATATCTGATAACCTTTTATTGCCGAAACAGTCCAATTTGCTTCTTCGGTAGCCTCTACTTGATTTATAGCCGTAGAAAAGAAATAAATACCTACAAGTATACCTGATTTTTGCGCTTGTTGTATATTATAGTCGGCATTGCTGTCGCGGTAGAGTTGACCGTTTTCAGCGCGGTAACCTATGCGGATTATCGCAAAATCTATTCCTGCATTTTTAACCTTTTGCCAATCTATTTTACCTTGCCATTTTGAAACATCAATGCCGTTTTGCATTCCTTTTTTTGCTTGTATTTCTGCAAAATCAACCTTAGCGCCATTGTCAAGCTGAATGTTTTCAGTATTTTCAGGGTCTTTTGTATCATCTTGGTTAGAAATATTAAAATCAGTGTCAGCGGGTAGACTGTTTTCTGGTTCTGTTTTTGTTTTTTCTTTACAGCCAACTATTAAAAGGAATAATAAAATTACTAAAAATAATGCTGCGATTCTTTTTATATTAAATCTCATTAAGATACTCCTTTTATTTGAAATATCCAAAATATAAACACAGGTATAAATTCAGAGGGCGATTCAGTATGTTTTTATTTTTAAATAAATTTAACCGCTGTGCCGTATGCTATAACCTCGGCGGCACCTTGCATAACAGCCGAGGAGGCGTATCTAATATTAACAATAGCATCTGCGCCCATAGCTTCTGCTTCTGCAATCATTCTCTTGGTGGCAAGGGCGCGCGCCTCGTTCATCATTTCGGTATATGATTTAAGTTCTCCGCCAACTAAGGTTTTAAAGCTTTGGGCAATATCTTTGCCTAGATGCTTGGATTGAATAGTGCTACCCTTTACAAGCCCTAACATTTCAAGCTCTTTTCCGGTAATATAATCGGTATTTACTAATATCATTTTTCTCACCTTTTCTTATTTTAATTTTTGCAATTTAGAGGTGTTTGCAATAACTATAAGCTCCATTTCTTTTTCAAGGGGGAGAGCAGGGTCGATGGTTGTGGTTATTTCATCACCCTTTTTAACAGCAACCACATTAATAGAATATTTTTTGCGTAAGCTTAATTCGATTAAGGTTTTTCCAACCCATTCATCCTTTATATTGATTTCTACCATAGAAACATCGTCAGATAACTCTATCATTTCGGAAAATCCTGATGTGATTAAATTTTTTGCAAGGCGCGTTCCCGATTCTTTTTCGGGGAAAATCACCTTGTCGGCACCGACGCGACTAAAAATCTTTTGGTGCATCTCATTACCACATTTAACTATAACGGTTTCAACACCTGCCTCTTTGCAAAGAGTTACCGCCATAACACTAGCTTCAAGATTGCTAGCCATTGCAATTATTACAACATCAATGTTTGAAATACCGAGTCGCTTAATTGTTTCAGGCTCGGTGATATCGGCGCATTTGCAGACCGGTATGGTTTCAATAGCGTTATTAACATTGTTTTGGTCAATATCAACCGCTAAAACCTCAGCTCCGTTGTTTATAAGCTCTTCTGCAACTGCTCTTCCGTATCTGCCAAGACCTAAAACTGCATAAGATTTGTTAATACCCATAATAAATCACCCTATCCAACACATATTTCTTCTACTGGATTCCTAATAATATTCTGATTTTCTTTTTTGCTGCCAAATGCAATGGCGAGCGATATAGGACCAACACGGCCCAGATACATTGTAAAAATAATGATTAATTTGCCTATGCTACTGAGCGAGGCGGTTAAATTTCTCGTTAGTCCAACCGTTGCGGTTGCACTTGTAGTTTCGTAAATGACATCTAATGCGGAAGCATCTGTAACCGCAGAAAGCAAAACTGTTGAAACGAACATAATAAAGAAGGACATAAAGGTTACCGCAACCGCTTTGCTAACGGCTTGTTTTGTAAGCCGTCTGCCAAATAATTCGGTATCCTCTTTGTTGCGAATAGAGGAGAGCGCGGACACAATAATTACAATAAAAGTAACCGTTTTGATACCGCCTGCCGTTCCAACAGGAGAGCCGCCGATAAACATAAGCAATAAGCATACGATAGCCGAAGCATTTGTTAAATTTTCTTGCGGTATTGTCGCAAATCCTGCGGTTCTTGTTGTAACCGATTGGAATACAGAAGCTTGGATTTTTTCAAACAATGTATAGCTACTTATGGTTTTTGAATTATTATATTCGAAAATAAAAATTGAAACTGCGCCGATAAATATTAATAGCAAGGTTGCAGTAATTGCGATTTTACTGTGCAGAGTAAGGTCTCTGAAGAATTTAACCCTTTTTGTATGCGCTTGATTTAATACTCGAAGCACATCCCACCAGACGATATATCCGATACCGCCCATAATTATAAGAAAACAAGTAACGATATTGATAATGGGATTTAAGGCATAATCGCAAAGACTGTTTTCGGCGATAATATCAATGCCTGCATTGCAAAAAGCTGAAACCGAGGTGAAGACCGAAATCCATATTCCTTTTGCGCCAAAATCGGAAACAAATACCGTCATATAAAGCAGAGCGCCAAGTCCCTCTATAATGAGCGTTCCAGCCACAACCTTTTTAACAAAACGAACGAGTCCCGAAAGGGAATTTAGATTAAAGGCATCTTGCAAAAGAAGGCGGTCGCCAATACCCATTTTTTTATGGAGGAGTATCATTAAACCCGACATTATGGTTATAACTCCAAGACCGCCGATTTGGATTAAAACCAGTATAACAGCCTGCCCGAAAACACTCCAAGACGAAACGGTTGGAGTTACAACCAATCCCGTAACACAGGTTGAGGTTGTTGCGGTAAAAAGGGCATCTAAAAACGGGGTATACTCTCCGTCTGCCGAGCTTATAGGAAGCGAAAGCAATATAGCGCCTACCAGTATTACGATTAAGAAGCTTAGCAATATAACATGCGTTGTTGAAATAGAAAACCGCTGTTTTTTCATAATTTAAACATACACCTTATTTTTACTTTCATAAAACAAAATGGAGCCTTTATCATATACAGATATCCGGCTCCTTTTTAAATTACTATATTTTTCTAAATTATAACATAATTTATTCATCCCGTCAAGTATAGTTGATTTGATAATCTTGATATTTATTAGTATTTTCGTATTTACTTTTTTGTTTGGCTGAGTTATAATATGAAAGAAGTATTTGGTTAAAAAAACGCTAATAAAATATAGAAAGCGTGCTACTTGTATTTTGTGTCCTAGAAAGGATATGGTGATTATTATGAAAATTATAAAACAAGCGGGAAACGAAAATGTTTTTCCATTTATTGCGTTTATTCCTGATAATATAAGCTCAAATCCTGCATTGTTAATTCAACTTCATGGCGCAGGTGAACGCGGAAACGGCGGCGAAGAATTAGAAAAGGTTATGGTTCACGGTTTTTCTAAAATCGTAAATGATATAAATTTTGAGGATGCTATTCTTATAATGCCGCAATGTCCTTTGAATTCTTTTTGGGTTGCCAAAATAGAAAGCATCAAAAAATTTATTGATGAAATGATTGTTAAATTTTCGGGTGATACTAATAGAATTTACCTTTGCGGTTTAAGTATGGGCGGATTTGGAACTTGGTATACCGCTATGGCTTATCCTGATTTGTTTGCAGCGATTGCACCTTGTTGCGGTGGAGGTATGGCATGGAATGCCCAAACCTTAAAAATGCCCATCTGGACTTTTCACGGTTTAGCGGATGATGTTGTTTCTCCTCATCAAACCATTGAGATGATAGAAAAATTAAAGGAAATAAATCCAAACTTTAAATATGATTTGTATGAGGGTGTGGGGCACGATTCGTGGAATCTGGCATTTTCAGAGCAAACATTAAAATGGATATTATCGAATGCAAAAGCGGAGTGATTTCACTCCGCTTTTTGTATATATTTTTATATAATTTAACTTTAATCCAACGATATTTTGCTTTTTTCAAAAATTTCGATTAGTATAACGCCGACGATTAAACCGGCAGCACCTTGAACGCAGTTTGCAGGGATAGTTGCGATTGTTGGTATAAATCCGTACAAACATCCATCAAAAACAAAATAACCCGTTATCATAATAAGCTCGGCTAAAATACCGCTTATAATTCTGGAGCTTAGGTTTCCGAGCTTTTTGTTTATAAGCTTGAAACCGTAAAGCGCGATAATAGCCATAAGACCTTTTATAATAAATGTTGCCGGCGCATAGGTTATATATCCTGCAAGTATATCGGCAAGCGCAGAGCCTAGACCTGCGGCGAGAAAACCGTATGAAGCAGAAAGCATCCAACCTGCGATTAATACGATACTGTCGCCAAGATTTATATATCCGTTATGAGAGGGGATTTTAATAACCATTGTT
The DNA here is from genome assembly GCA_017439585.1 of Clostridia bacterium. Taxonomy (GTDB): domain Bacteria; phylum Bacillota; class Clostridia; order Oscillospirales; family Acutalibacteraceae; genus UBA737. The sequence goes on from JAFSIV010000016.1 coordinate 21,995, forward strand.
GCCACGCAAGTAAGAGAGGCTATCAATGCTGACATAACAATTTTTCTGGTTTTATTATTCATAAAAGTTTACCTTATTTTGTTATGCAGTCTGCAACATAGATACCCATAGCTCCCGATTGCGAGAGACCTCGGCAGATACCTGAACCGTCACCAATGATATAAACCCCGTCAGTAAGCTCAAATTCATTATTCATAAAGTGAGGGCGGATAGAATAGTATTTGCTTTCGCATCCGTAAAGCAAGGTATCATCATTAGCAGTACCCGGTGCAACCTTATCAAGAGCATAAATGGTTTCGATAATGTTGGTTAAAATTCGGTGGGGGAGAACAAGCGAAATATCTCCCGCAGTGGCTTTCAATGTGGGCTCAACGGTGTTTTGACTTAAGCGGTGTTCGTTTGTTCTTCTGCCTCTTACCAAATCGCCAAAACGCTGAACTATAACATTTCCGTTGCCTATCATATTTGCAAGTCTTGAAATGTTTTCGGCATATTCGGTGGGTTGATTAAAGGGCTCGGTGAAACGAATGCTCGAAAGAATTGCAAAGTTGCAGTTTTCGGTTTTTTTATCGTCTTCCGCATAAGAATGACCGTTAGCGGTTATAATTCCATGGTTATTCTCGGCAGAAACAAGACCGCCCTTATTAAAGCAGAACATACGGCAACGGTCTTCAAAGGTTTTGGTTTTATAAAGAATTTTAGGTTCGTAAATCTTATCCGAAAATTCTTTCCAAATAATATCCTTCATCTCAACTCTGACACCTATATCAATATGGTTAGAGCTCATTTTAACATCGAAATCACGGCAGAAATTTGCAACGAAATTAGAGCCGCCTCTGCCGGTTGCGATAATGATTTTAGAAGCTTCAATTTTTTCGCCGTTTGAATAGTTTAATATATAATTTTCGCCTGATTTTTTAATCGTTTCGCAGTCATAAAAGCTTAAAGTATCAACCCCTGATTCTTCAATGGCTTTTATGAGGTTTTGCATGGTAATGAAGTTTTTATCGGTGCCTAAATGCTTAACATTCATATCAAGAAGTCTTAGATTATTTTGAAGACATTTAAGCTTTAACTCGTCGTTTGATTTATATACCTTAGGTTCGCCTGAGGTGCAGTACTTTTTAAGGATTTCGTCAACCTCGTCTATATACTTATTAGCAAGAGTATCGCCTAGCTCTTCACCCAATGTACCGCCATAGGCAGTGCCTAAATTAAATTTACCGTCTGAAAAAGCACCTGCACCTGCAAAACCGCTTGTTATACTACAATGCTTACAGTGGATACAGGTATTATTTCTTCCTGCTGGGCAAAAACGCTTTTCTAAGGTGTTGCCTCGCTCGGTTATAACAATTTTTAATTCGGGAGAATTTTCTTTTAGTCTGTAAGCCGCCATTAAGCCGCCTATACCGCCACCAATTATGGCAACATCGTATTTTCTTAAATCAGCCATACAAATCATCCTTTTTTTATTTTTAAACGCGCAAAAATAGGACTGCATTTCAATATGGAAAATGCAGTCCCTACTGCTGATTAATTATACACCAAAAGTTTAATTAAGTCAATGAAATTTATTTTACTTTTTGGCTTTTAAGCAAATCGTTCAGATTATTTTCAAGGCTTTTTAGAGAAGATACCGAAATTTTGCCCATAGCCTCACCGTCAACAAAATATTGATACTTTGTTGCGCTGTATTTAATAAATTCTATCTTTTGGTCGTTTGAAATTTCATCTTTAAAGTGGAATATAATTGTATACTCGGCGTTGCCCTTTACATTGTCAATAGTATAATCTGAGCAAGCAAGCGTAATACATTTCTCATAGAAATTCTGGAACGGAAGCGATTTAAGTGTTTTACCGTTATAATTTATAATATAGCTGTCCTCAGAATCTTCATCGGGGTTGGCTTTTATTGAGAAGAAGTGAGTGGTACCACCGGATTTAAAGGTAAAGCCGTCTAAATCGTTGATATTATTAAAGCAAACATAGTCGGCATAATAATCAGAGGTTTGGTGTTTTATAAACGGAATAGCATCAGGGGTCACCTTTTTAACAAGCTCGGCACCATCGTAAATGGCGGCATAATTGCCGTCTGGTTGGAGCTTGAATTTATAGGTTAAAGATTTTCCTGCTATCTCCATTTTTGCGGTTAAATCGGGATTATCGAGTCCTAATGCTTTAATGGTTGAGGGATTTGCATCCAAAGAATAAGCACCTATAACCGAAATACCACTTGAAAATGCGGTTATTATATTCTCGGTATTATTGGCGACTCTTTGGGTGGGTGATGTAACCTTAAAGGATACATATTGCGCAAGAGCCTCATCATCATATTTTTCTAAAACCAAGGGCTTTGAGAAATTTTTGCCTGTGAGAGTTAGCCGGTCGCAAAGGAAAAGAGTACCCTCCTCGCTCTTGTATTCTGAGGAAACATTGGTGGTATCAAAAGCGGGGATAATATCGGTATTAGCTAAGGAAACAGGGGTAAAATCAAGACTTTCCTTAACCGAGCTATCAACAACATAAATCTTTTCATCATTTGAAAGTTTTAGATAATATCCGCTCTTATCGGGGGATTCATCACCTATTAAAACCGAAAACTGATTGTTTTTATTATCGGTAATATGGGTTTTTATGGTAGGCTTATCAAGTCCGCAAGCAGATTCGGATTTAGTTGTTACGCGGGAAGCTGAAATGGTTGAAACAGTGTCAGCTATCGACTGAATACTCTGACTGCTCAAAAGTCCGTCCTTATAGCCCTCCATAAACCAACTAACAGACGGGGTTTCCTCGTTTTCGGTTTTTTCGGTTTTGGAATAAAGCTTGAAAATACCGTTGCTGTTTTCAACCAAAACTGTTTTAAAGTCATCGCTTGAAAGCTTTAAAACTTCAATATCGCTAATAGCAGGGGTTGAGGTTGTGTTATCCGTCTTTTCAGGTATAAGCTTTATAACAGCCACCGTGCCGCCGATCAAGGCGGCAACGAGGCAGATACTGATTATAGCTATGGGAAGTCTTTTTTTAGATTTATTTAATTTCTTTTTATCTTTGTCGTTAGTGGTGGGTGCCGAAAAAACAGTAGACTCCTCTTCTAACGGCAAATTTTCCTTTTCGGGAATATTATTCATAAATTATGCGTTCCTTCTCTTAATATAAACGAAAATAGCGGTAGCGATAATACTTATAGGTATTATGATAACAAAAATCCATTTAATAACCCCTGCTGCCGATTCGGTTACCTTATCGGCAAAGCTTTCATTTGTTATTTGCTTGGTTGCAAATGAAATACCGGTGTCCTCAGCGAGAGCTGCGCGTTCGGTAGCTGCCAAAGAAATATTTTTATTAGAAACATCGGAATATTCGAGATATTCAGAGTTTATAAATTCGGTACTGCTGAATGCCATAACATAGCTTTGGATTTTAACACTAACGTCACCGCTGTTATCATAGTCCGATAAAACCGACTGAATGACGGTTGAATAGGTTTTGCCTGTATACTGGTCATGCCCGTTCCAACCCTCTTTTGTTCCAATTGGAGCGGCAACAACTGTATCAGAGGTTTCAACCAAGCTTGTAACGGTTATATCGCGCTTTGATTCGAATAAAGGATTAAGCGGAACATTATAACCTGTAATGCAGTAGTTGAGGTCGCTGGTTATATCATCATTTCCTGCTGAAAGTGAAATCAAGCAGGTGTTTTGATCGGGAATATGATAGTTTGCATCAGGCTCGAACAATATTCCTTCCTCAACACCTATACCCCATTCTGCTAAGAAATCCGAGAAGTTTGGCAAATAGGGGTTAGAGGCATTTGCAAAGTATATAAGACCTTTATCGAGCTTGCCTGAATTGTTTAAGAAGTTGTTTAATGCAACGATTTCGTTGCTCAAAAAGTCCTTATTGGGAGCTACTATAACAACAGCATCGTATTTACTGTCTATCGAGTTTATAATGTTATCGTCAATAACCTCAACATTATAATTGTTTTGCTCTAAAAGCTTTTTATAATTATCGGTATAATCCTTAGAGGAATGACCTGTAAGCATTGCAATATATTTATCCTCATTACTGATAACATAGGAAATAGCACTTGTAAGCGAGGTTTCGATATTGTTACCTGAAATAGAAGATACGGTATAACCGTAAGCCGCGTAGGACTGGTCCTCATAAAGCTCGTAAATATCGGTAAAGCCTATTTTTCTGAAACGTTCAGTGCCGTTTATTTTTGCTGATACTAAAATATCACCGTAGTTTAATGTGGTGTTAGAATATTTAGTGCTTATATCGGCAAACTCGGTGGACTGAGTATCTAAAAACTGAACCTTGATTTTGCGGTTATAATCGCGGTATTTTTCTATAAGACTGATTGTTTGTTTATAGTATTCAGAGTCGGTTTGGCTTTGAGTTACATTGTATTGCTGAGCATAGTATGCCATATAGCCGCCAACATAATCGTCCTCTGTGGCGCACATAGTAATAGTGATTTCATCTTTAACATTATTTTTGATAAAATCAATATTATCCTCGCTTATGGTATTAACCTTATCGGAGGTCATATCAAATTCGAGGTTAAAGCGGTTAGCCAACGCGCCAACCAAAATATTAAGCACAATAGCACCTATAATAACTGCGGCGGTAATAGCTAAGGAGAAGCTTCCTCTTTTCAAAAAAGCCTGATTTTTAAGAAGCTTTTGCTTAGGAGATTTTTTGGCTTTTTTTAGGTTTTCGGTTTTTATAACTTCTGTTTCTAAATTCTTATTTTCCATTTTTAAAACCTCCTTTAAGCCCATCTTTTTCTTTCAAGCGAACGAACGCAGAGGAATATAAACACTGCGGTGATGCTTAAAAAGTAAACTATATCTGCAATAGAAAATACATTTTCGCCGAAATTCTGGAACACGGTCATAAACGAAAGCTTTTCGAGTAGCCATACAAACCATTCAACAAGCTTTGCCCAAACCTTTCCGATTGCATTTTCGGCAGTTGGAACGGTTATAAGCTTTGCAAAATCAAAGAGTATAACAATATTGATTAAAAGGGTAATTATAGCTGAAATAACCGAGCTTTCGGTAAGGGAAGAAATAAACATACCGATAGAAATAAGACAAGCGCCTAGCAATAGGATACCGAGAAGGGAATAAATATAAGACATAAAGTTAACGGTTACATTGAACATTAAAATAGCTTCGAATATAACTGTTGGTAAGAAGCCTATTGCATAAACCGCAAAGGCGGCAAGGAATTTACCTAAAACTACGCTTGTTAAGGAAACGGGTGCAGTGAACAGGGCTTGGTCAACCTTTTGCTTGCGGTCTTCGCTTATAATTCTCATAGTAAGCACAGGTAAAACAAAAATAGCAACGGTTGACATAGACATAATAACCCAAGAAATTTGGGGAACACCTGCCGAATAAATCTGAACAAAGAAAACACTTAGGAAGAAATAAAATGCAGCCAAAACGGTATAGCCTATTGGGGTTGCAAAATAAGATTTAAATTCTCTTTTGAATATAGCAGTCATTTAATTTTCCTCCTTTTCTTCGGTTTGGGTTTCTGCCTTCTCAGGCTCTTCTATCGTACCTAATAAGCGGCGAGCCTCGTCGTTATCTGCGGTTTCGGTAAGACGCAGGAATACCTGCTCTAATGAAGCCGAGTTATTGGTTAACGATAATAAGGTTTTACCTCTTGACACAACGCGGTCAAACACAGCCGCTCTTATATCAACATTTGTTTCGGGCTCAATTAGGAAATCGAAGCTTCCTTCTTCTTTTCTGCCGAGGCTTGTAACCGATTTAACACCCTTAATTGTTTGCAATGCTTCGAGCATATCCTTTTCAGCGCATATAATTCTTGCAACTAAGGTATGGTCGCTTGATAGCTTGGTAGCAAGGTTTTGAGCGGTATCGTCTGCTATTAGCTGACCTCGGTTTATAATGATTACTCGCTTGCAAACCGCCTGAATTTCAGACAAAATATGCGAGGATAAAATAATAGTATGATTTTTGCCAAGTCTTGCAATTAAATTTCTGATTTCGATAATCTGTTTTGGGTCAAGACCAACGGTAGGCTCGTCCAAAATAAGAACATCAGGGTTTCCAACAAGCGCCTGAGCAAAGCCTACTCTTTGGCGGTAACCCTTTGAAAGATTTTTTATAAGTCTATTCTCAACATGGTCGATTTTAACAAGCTTTAAAATCTCGTCGATATGAGGTTTTTTAGGGAATTTAACTTTTTTAAGGTCATAAATAAAGTTCAAGTATTCTCTAACCTTCATATCGGTATAAAGGGGCGGAATTTCGGGCAAATAACCTATGCGGCGTTTTGCCTGCTCAGGAAATTCGGCTATGTTAAATCCGTCGATTTCGGCAGAGCCTTGGGTTGTTGAAAGATAACCCGTTAGTATGTTCATAATGGTGGATTTGCCGGCTCCGTTAGGTCCTAAGAAACCAACAACCTCACCCTTTGCGATTTCAAAGCTAACATTGCTAACCGCAAGGTGAGTACCGTACCTTTTGCTAAGACCGGTAACTTTAATCATTTTTATTCCTCCAAATACAAAAAGTATTATTAATTACTGAAATTAATTATATCAAATTTAAAATATAAATCAATAAACAAATTGTTAAGTTTGAACTTTGCCTTTTATAAAAAACTGGGGTAGCTGAGCGATAATGATAGCCGCAAAAACGAGGGCGCAGCCAATAAGCTTCGGGAGATTTAAGCCGTCGCCTAAAATAACCCAACCGCCCAAAGCGGCAAAAACACTTTCAAAGCTCATAGAAATTGAAGCAACCGCAGGCTCGGCGAACTTTTGTCCCACGATTTGAAGTGTGTAAGCAATACCGCTTGACATTATACCTAAATATAAAATTTGAGGCATAACCGATAAAACTGCTTTAAAGTCGATAGTTTTTAAATCGAAAATTAAAGCCAATATGAGAGATAACGCGCCGCATATTAAAAACTGCATTATAGAAAGCTTAACGCCGCCCGTAAACTCAACATATTTATCAACTGCCATTATATGAACCGAAAAGCTTATAGCGCAAAGGAAAAGCAAAGCGTCTCCTAAATATAGCTTTTCGACACCCTCGGAAAAACAAAGCAGATAAACGCCGATTATCGCAACCAAAACCGAGCCCCAGATAACCAAATGCACCTTTTTGCGAGCAAAAACCGAAAGTATCGGCACTAATATAACATAAAGCGCGGTTAAAAAGCCCGAACGGGCATCAATAGCCTCGGCATTAGCGCTTTTTAATGTGGTTATGCCAAACTGCTGCAAATTAACCGAAACAGCAAGACAGCTACCGCATATTAAAGCGGCGAGCAAATAAGTTTTTTTATCCTTTTTTTCTTTTGGGAAAAAAGTTGTTTTATGTTTAATGTTAGTTATTAAATAGAAAACATAAAGCGCAAATGCACCTATAAATGAGCGCAGGGCATTAATGGTAAAGGAAGGGGCTTTATCGGCGGCAGAGCTTTGAGCCACAAAGGCCAAGCCCCATATAAGCGCGGCGGTTAAAAGAATTAAACTTCCTTTTAAATTTTTATATTTCATAAATTTTCCTCTAAATCGGTTTAATACTTAAAGAAATTCTTTTTTTCTCTAAATCAACCGATAAAACATAAACATCAACAATATCGCCAACCTTTAACACCTCAGACGGATGCTTGATAAATCTATCGGTTATGCGAGAAATGTGAACAAGTCCGTCCTGATGGACACCAATATCAATAAATGCACCGAAATCTATAACATTTCTAACCGTGCCTTTAAGCTTCATATTAGGTTTAAGGTCTTCCATAGACATTATATCCTGACGAAGCAGAGGAGGGGGAAGCTCATCACGGGGGTCGCGCCCAGGTCTTTCAAGCTCTTTGATAATATCTTCGAGGGTTGGAACACCAACTCCAATTTCGTTTGCGATATTTTCAATTCCTTTTATATTTATCTGCTCGGATATGTTGGCAATACCGCCGTTTTTAATATCGGTATCGGTGAAATTGCAAATTTTAAGAAGCTTTTCGGTTGCAGGATAGCTCTCGGGGTGAACCGAGGTGTTATCGAGCGGATTTTTACCGTCAATAATTCTAAGAAATCCTGCCGACTGCTCGAACGCCTTAGGACCAAGCTTTGAAACCTTTTTAAGCTCTGAGCGGCTTTTGAACTTGCCGTTTTCCTCACGGTAGGCCACAACATTTTTAGCAATAGCAGGTCCTAAACCTGAAACGCGAGCCAAAAGCTGAGGAGAAGCGGTGTTTAAGTCGACACCAACGCTGTTAACACAGTCTTCAACAACACCGTCAAGCGCGCTGTTTAGCTGATTAGCCGGCATATCGTGTTGATACTGACCAACGCCGATAGCTTTGGGGTCTATTTTAACCAGCTCTGCTAACGGGTCTTGCATTCTGCGGGCGATAGATACTGCGCTTCTAAGAGATACATCATAATCAGGAAACTCCTCAGCCGCAAGCTTTGAAGCAGAGTAAACACTGGCACCCGCCTCGCTTACAACCATATAAGAAAGCCCTGTGCCGAGTTCTTTTATAACCTCGGAGGCAAAGCATTCGGTTTCGTGGCTTGCAGTTCCGTTACCTATTGCAAAGCAAGAAACATTATACTTTTTAACAAGATTTTTAATTATAACCTTGGCTTCTTCAACCTGATTTTTTGGCGGAACAGGGTAGATAACACCTGTATCTAAAAGCTTACCTGTCCCGTCAACAACCGCAACCTTGCAGCCTGTTCGGTAACCGGGGTCTAAACCTATGGTTATTTTATCCTTAACGGGAGGTTGCATAAGAAGTTGTTTTAAATTGGTTGAGAAAACCTTTATTGCCGAAACACTTGCTTTTTCGGTTAAAGCAGAGCGGATTTCTCTTTCAATAGAGGGGAAGATAAGGCGGTTATAAGCATCCTCTGCGGCGGCTTTAACATAAGGGGTTGCCGCTGAGCCCTCTTTAATATGATTTTTAGAGATTATAAACATAGCCTTGTCCATATCAAAATCAAGGCTAACCTTTAAAAAGTCTTCCTTTTCGCCGCGGTTTATGGCTAAAACTCTATGGTCGGCAATTTTAGAAACCGCCTCGCTGTAATCGCGATACATATCGTAAACATCTAAATCCTCTTTATCACCCGATACTCGCAAAATCGCATGAGCTGAAGCCACAAAGCGCATACGCTTTCTTATATCAGCGTCATCTGATATGATTTCTGCGATAATATCCATAGCGCCGTTTAAGGCATCTTTAACCGTTTCAACGCCAAGCTCTTGGTTTACATAATCCTCAGCTAAAACTTCGGGGTTTTCGCAATCGGGCAATTGCTCGTATAAAATCTCGGCAAGAGGGGAGAGTCCTTTCTCTTTTGCAACACTTGCCCTTGTTTTGCGTTTTTTCTTGTATGGTCTGTAAATATCGTCAAGCTCGGTGAGGGTTGCGGCAGAGTCGATAGCTAAAACAAGCTCCTCGGTTAAAGCTCCCTGCTCTTCAATAGATTTTTTATATTTCTCGCGTGTTTCGTCTAAATTGCGAAGATAGGCAAGTCTATCGGATAATTCGCGCAAGGTTTGGTCGTCAAGCGAGCCGTGAGCTTCCTTGCGGTAACGCGCAATAAAGGGTATGGTATTGCCCTCGTCTATTAGCTTTACAGTATTTTCAACCTGAAAAGGTTTAAGAGAAAATTCCTCTGTTAAAGTCTTTATAATATCCATAATTTCTCCTGTAAATTATTAATAAAAGCATAATCAATTTATTATACAATAATTTACTAAAAAATTCAACTTTTTTCGAAAGTTTCTTATGATAAAAATGGAGAACAATCTAGTCACTCTATGTTTAAGACAAAGACTCATCATGCTTATATAATCATGATGATTAATAAAGAGTCTTATATAAAGAAAAAGAGTCATAACGATTCTATTAAGAATCATCATGACTCAAGAAGATTGCATATACATTGAAAATTTCACATTTCTATGATATAATAATAAAAAATGTTTGGAGTTGGTTGTATGGAAAATAAAACATATTCTCTGCCAATTAAAACCCCTGACGGAATTATTAAATTAAAAATCAATCACACTGTGATTAATAAAGATGATGAAAATATGAGCGTCATCATTTCAACAACTATCCAAGGCACACCCGTTTCTTATCAAACCGAAACAACCGAAGAAGCTCTAATTTTGCTCGCAAAGAATCTGCCTGAAAAGTGGCACATAAAATCCTGCATCTCTTGTCGATTTGGCCATTTCTGTCCCGTGGGCAATTATGATAATGAACTGTTTTGTGTAACAGACTTTGCACCGAAAGAACCCCGTGATTTATGGCATGTTACAGAGAATGAGATAGAACGAAAAAACAGAAGTCGCACACTATTTGATTGTTGCGACCACTACAAAGAACAGGCCGAAGATTATTTTACATATAGCGACTACTATTATGAGGTGAAGAAATGAAAATACACGATGTAAAGCGCGAATGGTCTCACCCGATTTTTTGTATGAAAAAGCATTATTGCCCCCATTGTAACGAAATGTTAGAAAAGACAAAAACGGAAACCATTGTTAATTCAAAATCGGAAGAAGCCAAAAATTACGATTTTTCTCAACCTGGCGGGGATGGTTATATGATGGGAAATATAAAATTCGTAAGGACTGCTTTTCGGTGCAACAAGTGTGAAAAAATTTACTCTATAGAAGAACTTTTGGAAATAGAAGGGATGAGGTAATTGGAAGAAAAAAGAGTATATAATCATATAGATACTGACGATACAGTATTAACATTGCATGATTGTATTGCTAATAAAATTCAATTAGAGAATGGTATACTTTCTTTTTATTTTCAAAATGGTTTTTGGATTACACCTTTACATTATGCAAACAATTCGTCCAATGTAGTACGAACTGATTTTTCGCAGGTTGACTATCAGATTAATGGTAAAGTTTATATTTATGTTTTCAGAAAAAATATTTTTAGAAAAATAATCCGTACCGAATGGACACTTGAACAATTAATTAATTTTATAAATAATAGTAATTCAAGTTTAGAGTTTTTATATCAATATAAAAGTCAGGATGAGCAATTATTAAAAGGTTATCTTCGTTTTGATAAAGCTCCATATTGTTATGAGTGTGAACTCGAAATCCCTGCGTGTAAAATTGAATATCGTTGGAATAATTTGTGCTATGATAAAATATGGTGAATTTAATTTTTGTGTTTTGCACCAAATCAAAAATTAAGGCAAAAGCAAAACCCCAACGGAGAAGCAGACACATATATTGATACGATGAAAGAAATGGGTGCAATTTAACTTTTGAAAATTGAAAGAATGTCTTAAAGGGTTGATCACATGAAAACAATTAAATGGTTAAAAGCCTCAATAGTACTACAAAGTATATTTATTTTTTTCTGTATTGCATCATCTTTATGCTTTGCAATCAATAGATATTTTGATTTGAGATTTTTCTTTTCGTTGGGCAATATTTTAATTTATGGTTGGATTATAAACCCAATTGGTTTAATATCCGTTGTTGTCGGATTGGTGCTTTTCTTTTCTGAAAAAAGCAATAATGAACACCGTAAAATCATAGGCAAGAAATGGATTTGGTTTATAGTGTTTCTTGTAATTGATATTTTACTGTATGTGACTGCAGGTGTGTTAACGGTTGCATTTACAGGCGGCGTTTAAAAAACTTGCACCAAGTTTGCACCAAAGCGAAATACAAGGCATAAAGAAAACCCCGAAACCAAAGATGGTTTCGGGGTTTGTTGTAATTTCGTAAGATAAGAAATTATCTCTTTGAGAATTGGGGTGCGCGACGAGCGCCTTTGAGACCGTATTTCTTTCTTTCCTTCATACGAGGATCGCGAGTGAGGAAACCAGCCTTTTTAAGCTCAGGTCTGAGCTCTGCATCAGATTGAAGAAGAGCACGCGAAATACCGTGACGAATAGCACCTGCTTGACCGGTAACACCACCGCCTGCAACACGGCAAACGATATCGAACTTATCAGTAGTTCCGGTAAGGTTAAGGGGCTGACGAACGATAAGCTTTAAGGTTTCAAGACCGAAGTAATCGTCAATATCTCTATCATTGATAGTGATTTTGCCGGTGCCGTTGTAAATGCGAACGCGAGCAACCGAGCTTTTTCTTCTGCCTGTTCCGTAAAAATAAGGTTTAGCTTCAAACATTATTACATGCTCCTTTCTTAAAATTCAAACTTCTCAGGCTTCTGAGCTACTTGGGCATACTCGGTGCCACTGTAAACATGAAGTCTGGTGAGAGCTTTACGACCGATAGTAGTATCAGGAACCATACCCTTAACTGCTAATTCCATAGCGAGCTCAGGACGGGTCTTCATAAGGGTTGAATATTGAACCTCTTTAAGACCGCCGATATAACCGGTATGACGACGATAATACTTCTTTTCTAATTTCTTGCCTGTGAGAACTGCTTTATCAGCGTTGATAACAACAACATGGTCGCCACAGTCAACATGAGGAGTAAACTCGGGCTTAATTTTGCCTCTGAGGATATCCGCAACTTTTGCAGCGGTGCGGCCGAGCGGTCTGTCAGCAGCATCAATTATATACCATTTACGCTGAATTTCAGCAGGTTTTGCCATAAATGTATTCATAACATTAACCTCCGTATAGTTTAGTATACTACGGGCTTTTCCGTAGTCAGCTTGAATATAATACCATAATAAAATCTCATTGTCAACACTATTTTTTCAAAATTTTAGTTTAAAGTTTTAAAACTCGTTTTTTCTCGCGTTTTCTCATATTTTCTCTTATTTGCTCAATTATGATTTTTAAATTTTTAAGGTATTTTTTCGGTTTTAAAATATATTTATAAGGATTTTATTTGTAGGGTAGGCATTTATGCCTACCGCAACGGAAATTAAACTTAATGGGATGTTGAGGCGCCATCCCCTACAATAAATTAAATTCAATTTTATACAAAATTTTAGTGCCTTCCAATAGGAAGACACTATGTTTATTTTTTAACTTTAAGCAAAAACTTAACATTATTATTATAAAAGCGCTTAATTCTTTTAGGCTCGGTTATAATTCTATAAAACCATTCTAAATTGCATTTTATAAAAATTTTGGGAGCTCTTTTTTTAAGACCGCTCAAAACATCAAAGCTTCCGCCAACACCTACGAAAATTCCTTTTTCAAAACCGCTCAGGTGTTTAAATATAAGCTCTTCTTGTGCAGGTATTCCAAGCGCCACCAGGATAATATCGGGGGATAAAGCTTTAATTTCCTCAAAGGTTTTATCCTTGTCCGCTTTATATCCATCGCAAAAGCCTGCAATTTTAAGACCTTTATATTCATTTTCGAGCTTTTGGCAAAGAGCCTCTAAAACCTCAGGCTTTGCACCAAACAAATAAATACTTTTATTATATTTATCTGCTAGTGAAAATAAATGCTCAGCAAGTTCAACCCCCGGTATTCTCTCATATACCAGATTATCCACCTTTTTAGCCGCTTTAACAATACCGATACCGTCAGCAATAACGGTTGTATTATTGCTTAAAAGCAGATTTTTGAAGCTCTCAGTTCTCTTGCCATACATAAAGGCTTCGGGATTTGCGGTTACGATAAACTGCTTTTTTTCAGTTTTAAGATTTTGCTCAACGATAGAGAAAAAGTCTTTTTTAGAGCCTTTATAAAGCTTATCTATAAATTTTTTCATAATATATCCTTATTTTTCGAAAGCAGAAACACCGTCTATAATCGCTTTGGCTTTCATAGACCAGTCGTTTTCTTTAGCCTCGCGGTCAAGTAAAGCGATATAATCGCCGTCTTCCTTTAAAGCGAGGGCTGTATCAAGCTTTTCTATAAAGTCCTCGTGGGTTTCGCCGATTAAAATACTATCATATTTTCTGCATTCGTTCATATCAGTAGTAACAATAGGTTTATTAAGCGCCATATATTCGAAAACTTTAACCGGACTCGTTGCCCTTGTTATACTGTTGATTTTAAAGGGTATGGTTAAAATATCGCACCGTTTAGCGTAATTTTTAAGTATTTTATAATCTCTCGGACCTAAGAAATATATGTTCTTTTCGCCTTTTAAATTTTCGTCAAACGATTCGTCATACTTAATACCGAATAAAACCACCGAATATTTATCGGTTGCGGCGATTTTCTTGATTAGGTCATAATCAAACCATTTAGCAAGCGCACCATAATAACAAACAATAGGCTTTTTTAGGTCTAAAATATCGGTAAACTCTTTTTCAAACTCAAAATTTTCATCAAAGCTTTGAAAAAAGGAATAGTCAACACCGTTAGAGGAGAAAATAAGATTTTTCTCGCCTCTATGGGAGATAACGTCTTGTTTTAAAAGGTCGGCAGTAACAACAACGAAAACATCAGTGTTAGCCATAGCGTATTCATATTTATCAACTATATTTTGAGGAATTTCCTTTGTTCCTGCAAGCTCAGGGGAAATATCGTCAATATACTCATAAATAAAACCGAAGCCTGAGGCTATATAGTTTTTTATGTTTTCAACCGATAGCTTCCAGTCGGTCGAATAAAGCTGAATATATTTAGGTTTATCTATCTTTTTAAGCTCGCTTTCCAAAATGCGATTTAAAAGGATATTATTGTAGTTTAATAAAAACAAATTATCGCTGAATTTCTTAACCGTTTTAACCTTATCGGTCATAGTTGTAACCTCGTAAAGAACCAAGCATTTGTTCTTGGCTAAATTATTTGCAATATGCTGAGGTCTTTGGAATAAAGGCACATTATAACCGAAGCTGCTTCTCCATAAAACAATACGCTCTATATCAGGGCTGTTTAAAATTTCGCCTAGCTGTTTGCGGTATTTTTTTGGATTAAAAAACACCGCAAAACTGATTTTATTAAGATAATTTGCAACAATATAGGCATAAAGCTTTTTTAAAAAGCCAATAAATCCATACTTTTTATAAACATTTATAAGTTTAGAAAGCTTTTCGCTCATATAAAATCACCTAGTCATAACCGTTATAGTTAGTTAAATAAACCATAAATCAAAGGGTTTTAGAAAGAATATCTTTAATTTTGCTTGAAGAAGTATTTTTAGTATAAGGAAAATATATTACTTCGGTTCCGATTTTAGATAATTCCTCTTCATATTCTTTCCATTTATCTGTCTCATACCAATCATCGCCAACAAAAAGATAACGAGCTTTTAATTTTTTACAAACCTTAACCTTATCCATATCTTGTTGAGGTAATGCAACATCGACATATTTAATACTTCGTACAATTTCAATTCTTTCTTCAAAAGGTATTATGGCATTTTTGTTTTTATAATTAACAAGCTCGTCCACGGTAACGCCGACTACTAATTTGTCGCACATACTTTTGGCATTTCTTAATAAATTTAAATGGCCTATATGAAATAAGTCATAAACTCCGGCGGTATAGCCTATAATTTGTTTCTTTTTCATTTTAATCTCCATTTTTTAATCTGTATATTTTCTTTGCGAATTTATACAATGTACCGGTATTGTAATAATCTACTTGACGTGATAAACTATCCACTTGCGAATTAAGGTCATCCACATTGCTCTCTAAATTACTGTTGATATTTTTTTGAATAGCAAGAGCATTTTGAAGCTCGGCAATTTGGGCTTTTAATTTTGGAAGCTCCTCCTGGTTTTCGTGTAAATAAGTATAATAAGAGTTTTTTAATACATTGTGCATTTGATAATATCTTTTATCAAACTCTTCATTAAGATACATCTTTATCACATTCACAAAATCGGTCGTAAAATCTTCTGGATGGAAGAAATTTGTTCGGTTCCATTCGCGTTGCTTTTTAATAACACTTTCTGATAGAGCTTCTTTTAAAATATTTACTATTTCGTTTGGATTATTTGTAAAGGGTAAAATACCTTCTTTATATAATTCATATTGTGTTGTATTGAAATCACCGGTTTTATTTTTATTAATATCATCGCAAAAAACAGCAACCGGAATTTCTGTAAAAATTCCTTCGAATATAGAACCGGAATTGTCGGTCAAAATAACATCTGTTGTTTCAAGAAGGGCTGTTAGAGGTGTATTGGAGTCATAAAGCTCATCTACTTTATCTTTTAGCAAATTGATTCTGTTATGCTCATTAGCTAAATAGTTAGTGCCATGATGTATTTTTGCAACTATATAATAATGTTCTTTAAGTTCCTCTAAAATGTTAATGATTTGTTCGATTGAGGATTCATCACCATAAGTCGGGAGATAAAGCAATTGCTTTTTATTTGATTTTCTAACCTCGGACTTTTTAAAATTTTCATATTTTAAATTTGCCGTTTTGTAAGTTTTAGAAAAAACAGATAAATAGTTGGAATCGTAATTTCCTGAGCAAAGAATAGCATCATACATTATATAGTTTTCAGGCTTGTAAACAATATTAGGCTTGGCAGATATATTGCTGTATCTGTATTTGATTTTATATTTTGCTGAAATATCGAGGCATGGATATGGTTCAAGTAGAACCTTGTATTCAATTTTAGGGTCAACCTTGCGATAAACATTAAAATTATTTTTTTCACAATAATCAGTTATATCGTCAAACATATTGTTCATACCGGAAGAATCTTCGTCCCAATGAGAACAATATATATCAACTGAAAATCCGCTTTTTTTAAGTTCTTCAAGACCTGAAACAATATTATCGTATTGGATGCGGTTTAAAATTACAACTGCAATATCTTTCATTTTTATTTACCTTGTTTCATTCTCATTTAAGAGATCGATTATTATTTTAGCTTTTTTTGACCAATCGTTTTCGCGTGCTTCTTTATCGAGAAGAGCAATATATTCAGAATTTTTAGCGACAACCGAAGCTTTTTCTAGCAGATTTATAAATTCTTCATGGGTTTTGGCAACCATAACAGATTTATAGTTTTTGCATTCTTGCATAGCGGTTGTAACTATTGGCTTGTGCAATGCCATATATTCAAATAACTTTAAAGGTGATGTTGCCTGTGTTATTGAATTTATGATAAATGGAATAGTTAAAATATCCATTTTTGCTGCATAATTTTTAAGTATATGATATTCCTTAGAGCCTATGAAATGAACATTTTTCAAATTATCGATTCCGCTTTGGTCATAAGAATCATCATATTTTATACCTATTAAAATTATATTGTATTTATTAGTGGCATCAATTTTGTTGATAAGTTTATAGTCAAACCAACTTGCTAAAGCACCATAATAACAAAGATTGATTTTACCATTATTGATGATATCAAGAAATTCATGCTCAAATTTGTAATCTTCACAAATTTGTTGGAAGAAATCATAGTCAACACCATTGCAAGCTAAAACCATATTTTTTTCACCGCGTTTACTTACAACATCTTCAAAAATTTGCTTAGCGGTGGTAACAACGGGGACATCAATATTCGACATGGCAAAGTTATATTTGTTAAGAATGGATTCGGGAATTTCCTCAGTGCCAGAAAGTTCAGGACTAATATCATCAATATATTCGTAAAGCAGTTTAAATCCTTTTGAATAATAGTCTTCTAAATCTTCCATACTCATAGACCAATTTGTAGAATAGATTTGAATGTAAACAGGTTTATCTTGTTTTTGAAGGCTATCTTCCAAAATATTCTTAACTAAATTATCTTCATAGTTTACGAGGTGGAGATTAGGCTCGATAGTATCGATAGAAATGGTAGGGTCAGTCTTGCGTGAAACCTCATAGAAAACTAAGCACCCTTGTCTTGCAAACTGTCTTGCAATATGTTGAGGTCTTTGAAATAGTGGAACATCCCAACCAAAAGGACTACGCCATACGATTATACGGGAATATTTTTCACTTTTTAAAACATTGTCGATTTTTGAGTATATTACATTATGCTTTTGAAAGTTTACGAAATCAATCATATTTTTAGCCTTTGATGGCCAAGTGTTTTCTAAAGCTTCCTTAATTTCTAATGCTTTATATTCTGCATTATCAATTTTTTTAATTGCTTTTGCAAGATTTTCAATAAATTCTTCGTGAGATTCAGAGAAAAATACAGATTTATATTTTTTGCATTCGGGGAGCGCGGTTGTTACAATCGGCTTTTCCATTGCCATATATTCAAACAATTTAACTGGGCTTGTAGCTTCGGTGATTTCATTGAGTAAGAATGGAATAATAAAAACATCCGAGTTACAACCATAAAGGGGAAGTTCGGAGTAATCTTTTCTTCCGACGTAGAAAACATTTTCTTCATCTAAAATACCGCTGTTTGTAAGCGTATTATCATAATCCTGACCTATAAGAAGGATAGCATATTCCCTGTTTTTGGCTATCTTTTTAATTAAATCATAATCAAACCAGTTTGCAAGGGCACCATAATAACATAAAATGGTTTTATAGTCTTTTCTGATTTGTTCAATATCGGCAGGAACGGGATATTCCTGGAATTTGAAATGATCGTAGTCAACACCGTTTGTAATTAAAGCAACATTTTTATTGGATGATTCTTCAATTTTATTTTTTAGCAAGGTTGCCGTTGAAACAACAAATACATTTTCATCACGAAGAATATTGTTGTGCCTACTTAACAAATCATTGTAAGCTTCGCCAGAAAGTTGTTCGTTTAAATCATCAACATATTCATATATAACCTTATAAGAATAATCCTCATATAATTTAACTCTATCATAGGGAATATAGTCGGTTGAATATATCATTAAGTATTTATTGCAATGACCTGCAAGAAAATTAAGGACAGAATCTCGGAAAAATCCAAGGTCTATAATAATAAGATTATCCTTAATTTTTTTTACGCGACTTTTTTTATCATAATCACAATCTTCATGCGAGTGATAGAACATTAAAACATCATCAGGTAAGTTCTCCGCAATTTGTTGAGGGCGTTGCTTCATGATTTTGTTCCAACCAAAATTATTTTCAAAAATAATAACGGTAGTATATTTTGATAAATCAACAATATCATATAAAAAACTGCTTGTCGTTCTTTTTTTGCGGAAGATAAGCCTGAAATACAATGTTTTTGATACTTTTTTAAAGGTCTTGAAAAAACCATATTTTTTAAGATATGCAAAACCCTTTTTAAAAATTCTTTTAATTTTTGACATAGTTAGTCTCCTATTTACTTATCATATATTGATAATATTCATCGCAAATTTCTTTGCCACCGATTTTTTGAACAACACCGTGTTCAATCCAAACGACCGTATCACACATCTTTTTAATCTGCTCTAAGGAGTGAGATACAAATAATACGGTGGTACCTCCACCGATCATAGAAAGCATTTTTTGTTCGCTTTTTGCTTGGAAGGCAATATCGCCAACCGATAAAATTTCGTCAACAATAAGTATTTCAGGGTCAACGATTGTCGCAACACTGAAAGCAAGTCTTGCTATCATACCTGAAGAAAAGTTTTGAACCGGAACATCAAGAAAATCATGAAGCTCTGAGAAATCAACTATTTCTTGGAATTTTTGGTCCATAAGCTCTTTGGAATAACCCATTATAGAACCGTTAAGATAAATGTTTTCTCTGGCTGTCAACTGAGGGTCGAAACCTGCGCCAAGCTCTATCATAGGGCATATATTACCATAAGCTTTAACATTTCCTTTGGTTGGCTTCATAACTCCGGCAACAACTTTCAAAAGGGTTGATTTTCCCGCACCGTTAGAACCAATAAAACCGACAACCTCACCTTTTTTAACCTTGAAATCAACATCAGTTAAAGCCCAAAAATCTTTTTTGGGAGGTTTTTTCTTACCGCTGAAAAAATCAACAAACCCCTGCTTTAAGGAAAACCCTTTTTCTATACCTAAGTTAAAACGCATAGAAACGTTATTAACTTCAATCATATAATTATTAGCTTCCATATTTTGCCTCCGTTATACATAGTATATAAATTTGTCTTGATTTTTCTTGAATACCAAAATACCTATTAACAAGAATCCCAAACCGAAAATCATACAATATATCCATGAATTTATTTCGGGAATAGCATTATAGAGTATAATTTTTCTTGAAAAATAAGTGAACCAATATAACGGATTAAGTTTTAGTGCAAATGCTATAAGTGGACGGTCTGAAACCATATTTATATCCCACATAATAGGTGTTAAATAGGTCCAAAGATTTAAAACAACGCCATAAATGTAGAACATATCTCTTAAAAATACCGAGACGGTCGAAAGTATAAGACCGAAACCTAATGTGAAAAGGAATAAGCAAAGATACATATAAGGTAATAAAATGTGGTAAACATTAATACCGGGGCCGCTTGTAAAAAGAATTACATAGAGCGGAATTTGCGAAAGTAAAAAGTTTATACCAACAAATACGCATTTAGAAAGAGGGAATATATATTTAGGCATATAAACTTTGTTAATGAGGCTGAAATTTGCAACAACACTACTCATAGCAAGGTTAGAGGCTTCACTGAAATAGTTAAAAATAACAAGACCGCTCATGAGATAAGAGAGGTAATCAACATCTGGCACTTTAAATCTAAAAAACTGTGAAAAAACTATTGCCATAACTGCCATAGTAAGCAGTGGATATAATAGACTCCATAAAACGCCTAAAACACTGCGTTTATATTTAACCTTGAAATCACGCGCAACTAATTGCCTGAGCAAAAAGTTGTATTTCTTGCAAACATATTTTATATTATTAAACACTTTTCTCTAACCGTCCTTTATTTAGAAATGCAGTTTATTTTATAATCTATTACAGTATAGCATAAATAAACCATTATAGCAAGGATTAAATGATATATTTGGTATAGTTAGAAAAAATATGAAAAAAGCCATAACAGAATAGATCTGGAATGGCTGTGGGAGGAGATAATAGAGTTTTGTATTTAAGAGAAAAGAGAAGAGTGAAAAGTGAAGAGTGAAAAAGTAAAAATCCCGTCCTCTTGCGAGAACGGGATTTTTGGTGACCCGGACGGGATTCGAACCCGTGTTACCGCCGTGAAAGGGCGGTGTCTTAGGCCTCTTGACCACCGGGCCATTGGTGGCTGTAGCTGGATTTGAACCGGCGACACTGCGGGTATGAACCGCATGCTCTAGCCAACTGAGCTATACAGCCGAATATCGCTTTTTATTGCGCGACTTGTATATTATATCCAAGAGACAAGCATTTGTCAACAATTTTTTTAATTTTTTTAAAATTTCGAGAAAACAGGTTATTTTTTTACCCTAACCGTAAATTCCTTACTGCATCTGGGACAAACCGTTTTATGAGTGCCTATTCGGTGGGGCAGACGCAAAACAGCTTTGCATTTCGGGCATTTTCTATAAATATGAGATTTATCAGCTTTCTTTTGATTTATAAAATCTCTGCGTCTTTTAATAAAGCTTGTTTTATTTAAAAACCAAGCATTTTCTTTTTGGCGGGCATAAATATTTCTCGATAAAACTCTGAAAAAAGCATAGCCCAAAATACCATATCCTAAAAGCTGAAAAACATAGCCTAATATAAGCAAAACAGGGCTCGAAACAGAAATTGCGATAAACCGAAGCAAAATATTTAAAAAAGAGATAATAAGAGAACAAACAACTAAAAAATATGATAACTTGTCAGGTCCGTATCGTCCCGCCATAAATTGCATAAGCTTATATCTAAAATTCATTTTAAAAACCTTTCGTATGATAATATAATCTTATTATATAACTTTAAATAAAAAAATTGTTAATAAAGCTTAAATATTTATTATTTTAAATTAAGTGTTTGCATTTAAGACGGTTTTGTGTTAAAATAAAATGTAATTTTATTGATTTTTTTGCTTTAAGGAGAAAGAAATGTCCTTCCCACTTGAAAGAATAAGAAATTTTTGCATAGTAGCTCATATCGACCACGGTAAATCTACCCTTGCGGACCGCCTTTTAGAGCTTACAAATTCGGTGGCTCAGCGCGATATGGAGGAACAGATACTTGATAGTATGGATTTAGAGCGCGAGAGAGGTATAACCATTAAGGCGCACGCGGTTACATTATATCATACCGCGAAGGACGGTTTGGAATACGAGCTTAATTTAATAGATACACCTGGACATGTTGACTTTAATTATGAGGTCTCCCGTTCGCTTGCGGCTTGCGAGGGTGCGGTGCTTATAGTTGATGCATCTCAGGGAATAGAGGCGCAAACCTTGGCTAACACCTATCTGGCGGTTGACCACGGGCTTGAAATTTTGCCTGTTATCAATAAGATAGACCTGCCTTCTGCCGAGCCTGAGCGTATTAAGGCAGAAATAGAGGATATTATAGGAATACCGGCTGACGAAGCGCCTTTAATTTCGGCTAAAACAGGTGTTAATATTGAAGAGGTTTTAGAAAAAATAGTAACTGAAATTCCGGCACCAAAAGGAGACAGAACTGCGCCTCTTTCTGCATTGATATTTGATTCTTATTATGACCCTTATAAAGGTGTTGTTGTATATTTCAGAGTTATGGGCGGAAGTATTAAAAGTGGCGACCGCATTAAAATGATGGCTACGGGCGCGGAGTTTGATATAGTTGAAATCGGTAGAAAAAGAGCAACCTCATTAGAGCCTTGCGAGGTTTTAGAAGCGGGTGAGGTTGGATATTTATCTGCTTCGATTAAAACTGTTAGCGAGGCAAGAGTTGGCGATACAATCACTTTGGTATCAGAACCCGTAAGTGAGGCTTTGGCAGGATATAGAAAGGTTAATCCGGTTGTTTTCTGCGGTATTTATCCGGCAGACGGTGCAAAATACCCCGACCTTCGCGATGCGCTCGATAAGCTTCAATTAAATGATGCCTCTCTCTTGTTTGAGCCTGAAAGCTCAAATGCTTTGGGTTTCGGTTTCCGTTGCGGTTTTTTGGGACTTCTTCATATGGAAATCATTCAGGAAAGATTAGAGAGGGAATATAATTTAGACCTCGTAACAACCGCGCCGAGCGTTGAGTATAAGTTCACCTTAACCTCGGGTGAGACTATAACGGTGGACAATCCAACCAATTATCCCGACCCTGCAATTATTGCCGAGGCATTAGAGCCGGTTGCGGATGTTCATATTTATAGTCCGAGCGATTTTGTTGGAACTATAATGCAGCTTTGCGAGGAAAGACGCGGAGTTTATACCGATATGAAATATATGGGTGACCGCGTTGATATTCATTATGTTATGCCGATGGGCGAGATAGTTTATGACTTTTTTGATGCCTTAAAATCTCGTACAAAAGGATATGCCAGCTACGATTATGAAACTAAGGGTTATGAAAAATCCAAGCTTGTTAAACTTGATGTTATGTTGGCAGGAGAAATTGTTGACGCGCTGTCTTTCATAGTTCATACCGATAATGCTTATGCGAGAGCCCGCAAAATTGCCGAGAAATTAAAGGATTATATACCGCGTCAGTTATTCGAGGTTCCTATTCAGGTTGCGGTTTCGGGTAAGATTATTGCAAGAGAAACCGTTAAAGCGCTTAGAAAAGATGTGCTTGCTAAATGCTATGGCGGTGATATAACCCGTAAGAAAAAGCTTCTTGAAAAGCAAAAAGAAGGTAAAAAGCGTATGCGCCGCTTAGGCTCGGTAGAGGTTCCGCAAGAAGCGTTTATGGCGGTACTTAAACTTGATGAATAGATTAACTACTTTTGTCACTCTAAGGAGCAATAAAATGGGTAAAAAAACAGCTAGGCAAAAGGCGATTATAAGGAGAAATATATTTCTTTCAATTTGTGCTTTGATACTTGTTTTGGTTATAGCACTTTCGGTTTTTGTTATATCTTCTATTGTTTCAAATTTAGGCGATAATGATGATAAAAACGATAGCGTTATATCTTCGCAGACGAGTAAAACAGAAGAGACTATTGAAAAGAAAAACACAACCGACCCGTTGATTGACGGTGAACTTAATCCCGATTTTGAGAATTTAATGCTCATAAACGGAAAAAATCCTTTGCCTGAAAATTATGAAGATACTTTAAAGCTTGTAACTATTGATGAAATATATCGCAACAATAATAATGTTACCGATATTGAAGAAACGGTATATCCGTTTATAACTGCAATGGTTAAAAAAGCAAATGAAGACGGGGTTGATTTAAAGGTTTGGTCGCCATTTCGTTCATACGCTATTCAGGATATTCTTTTTAGAAGACAGGTAGAGCGTGTAGGCGGAGACGAGGATAAGGCGGCAACCGTTGTAGCAAGGCCGGGCACCAGTGAGCATAATACAGGTCTTTGCGCAGATTTTAATATGGCGGATGATAAATTTGAAGCCACTGAAATGTATACTTGGATGACCGAAAACGCCGAGGATTACGGTTTTGTTTTAAGGTATCCTAAGGATAAAACCGAGATAACGGGAGTTATTTATGAGTCTTGGCATTGGCGTTTTGTTGGTATAAACCGCGCAAAAGAAATGAATAAATTAGGGTTATGCTTAGAAGAATATATCGAGTATTTAGAGGATAAAAATTAAGGGGAAATTATGAAAAAAATAGGATTCGATAACGATAAATATATTAAACTTCAATCTCAAAAAATCAGAGATAGAATAGCTCAGTTTGGCGGCAAGCTTTATATGGAGTTTGGCGGTAAATTGTTTGACGATTACCATGCGGCAAGAGTTTTACCCGGATTTATGCCTGATGCTAAGGTTAAAATGCTTTTGGAACTTAAAGACGAGGCAGAAATCGTAATCGTTATAAATGCTGATGCTATTGAGAAGAATAAGCGCCGAGGGGATTTAGGTATCACTTACGACCTCGATACGCTAAGACTTATTGATGCATTCAGAGAAATAGGTTTGTATGTTGGCAGTGTTGTAATTACTTGCTATACAGGTCAGCCTCTTGCTCAGGCATTTGAAAAGAGATTAACCTCTCTTGGTATTAAAACTTATAGACATTATCCGATAAAAGATTATCCCGCTAATATCCCCTTTATTGTAAGCGAAGATGGTTTTGGTAAAAATGATTTTATTGAAACTTCGAGAGGGTTGGTTGTTGTAACCGCACCGGGTCCCGGAAGCGGAAAAATGGCAACCTGTCTTTCTCAGCTTTACCACGAAAATAAAAGAGGAATCAAAGCAGGATATGCTAAGTTTGAGACCTTCCCTGTATGGAGTATACCTCTAAAACACCCTGTTAATATCGCCTATGAGGCGGCAACTGCTGACCTTAACGATGTTAATATGATAGACCCGTTTCATTTAGAGGCTTATGGTGAAACTACCGTAAACTATAATCGCGATATTGAGATTTTTCCTGTGCTTAATGCTATGCTTGAAGGTATTTTAGGAAAATCGCCTTATAATAGTCCTACTGATATGGGCGTTAATATGGCGGGTTTTGCCATTAGCGATGATGAAATTGTGCGCGATGCGGCAAAGCAAGAAATTATCAGAAGATATTTTTCGGCGCTGGTTAATCTGCGTCAAGGTATGGGGGAAGCAGGTGATGTTGCTAAAATAGAGCTTTTAATGAAGCAGGCAGGAGTTAGCGTTGAGGATAGGTTAGTGGTTTCTGCGGCGCTTGATAAAGCAGAGAAAACAAAAGCCCCCGCAGTTGCATTAGAACTTAATGACGGCACTATTATAACCGGTAAAACTTCAAGTCTTTTGGGAGCGTCCTCGTCCTTGCTTTTAAACTGTTTAAAGGTTTTAGCGGATATACCTGATGAAATAGATTTGATATCACCAACCATTATCGAGCCTATTCAGAAGTTGAAGACCGATATTATGGGCAACCATAACCCAAGACTTCATACCGATGAAATATTAATTGCTTTATCTATTTGCGCGGCAACAAGCGATGTTGCAAAAGCGGCGCTCGATAATGCATATAAGTTAAAAGGAACAGAGGCTCATTCAACCGTTATTTTATCTCGCGTTGATGAAAATGTATTCAGAAAGCTTGGAGTTAATATAACCTTTGAGCCAACCTATCAAACTAAAAAACTTTATCATAATTAACAAAATACTGCTTGGTAATTTTAATGCCAAGCAGTATTTTGATTTTTGTGTAGCAACAATCGGAGTTTGCAAATTTATAATAACACAAAAATGTGTCATTGTCAACACAAAATTGTGTTTTGTTGTAAAATGGTGGCAGAGGTGATTTTGATGAACTACTGTTATCAAAGAATTAGAGATTTGCGCGAGGATAATGATAAAACACAGGCGGATATTGCAAAATTGCTCGATGTTCATTTAACCCAGTATAGAAGATGGGAACTAGGCGAAACCGAGATACCTGTTCATAAATTGATAGAGTTATGTGAATTTTATAAGGTGTCTGTGGATTATATTTTAGGTATTAACAATAAAGTATAGTAGGGGACGACCATTGGTCGTCCGTTAGTTTTATATTCACAATTTAATAAGATTGAAATTTTACATTGTCGCTCGTGCCGCGACTGGCACACCCTTTCTTATGTGGGCGAAAAGAAAGGGTGAAAAGATTCGCCTGAGGGGGAATTTCGATTTTCCCCCTTGTGTTGTCGGGAATATAATTTGTGCTAAATTTCCTTTCAACAACCGCCTTCGGCTTCAATGAAAGGCGGTTTGTACTGTTTTGAAGTTTATTCGCCGACAACACCACCCCCTTAAACGACAAGGGCGTTGCCCTTGACCTTTTAAAAAACAATTTTTATTATATAGGGTACGGATTTATCCGTACCGAAAACGGAAAGCATAAATAACTTACCTGCAAAAACATTTTACATTTGCAGAATAAAAATCAAATTGGTATACCGTAAGGACGACCATTGGTGTCCGTTGTTTGTTGTATAACAAAAAGCTCTTGATGAATTTCATCAAGAGCTTTTAAAATTTTAAGTTGATTATTCAATAATTTCTTTTCCGCCCATATAAGGTCTTAAAGCCTCAGGAATTAAAACGGAATATTTTTCACCGTCGAAACGGAGGTTGTTTTCCAAGAAAGCAATAAGCATACGAGGAGGAGCAACAACGGTGTTATTAAGGGTATGAGCTAAATATTTCTTACCGTCTGCACCTTTTACTCTGATACCTAAACGGCGAGCCTGAGCATCACCCAGATTAGAGCAGGAGCAAACCTCAAAATATTTTTGCTGTTTCGGACTCCAAGCCTCAACATCATAGGATTTAACTTTTAAGTCTGCAAGGTCGCCTGTGCAGCATTCGAGGGTTCTGACAGGGATATCCAAGCTTCTGAAAAGCTCTACTGAATAGCTCCACATTTTATTAAACCATTCCATACTTTCCTCAGGCTTGCAGATAACTATCATTTCCTGCTTTTCGAATTGGTGAATACGGTAAATACCGCGTTCCTCAATACCGTGAGCGCCTTTTTCCTTGCGGAAGCAAGGAGAATAGCTGGTTAAAGTCAGAGGAAGGGTTTCCTCAGGGGTTATGGTATCAATGAATTTGCCTATCATAGAATGCTCAGAGGTTCCGATAAGATAGAGGTCCTCGCCCTCAATTTTATACATCATAGCATCCATTTCTTCGAAGCTCATAACACCTGTTACAACATTGCTTCTAATCATAAAAGGAGGAATACAATAGGTGAAGCCTTTGTCTATCATAAAGTCGCGCGCATAAGCGGTAACAGCAGAATGAAGTCTTGCAATATCGCCCATAAGATAATAGAAACCTTCGCCTGCAACTCTGCCGGCGGATTCTTTATCAATACCATTGAATATTTGCATAATATCGGTGTGATAAGGGATTTCAAAATCGGCCTTAGTTTGTTCGCCGTATTGCTTAACTTCAACATTCTCGCTATCGTCTTTACCTACAGGAACGCTTTCGTCAACAATATTCGGTATCTTCATTTGAATATCTAAAACCTTTTTAGAAAGCTCGGTTTCTTTTTCTTCTAGCGCTTTAAGCTCAGCCGCTTGCTCATTTACAAGCTTTTTCATTTCCTCAGCTTCATCGCGCTTGCCCTGAGCCATTAAGAAACCGATCTGTTTACTAACTTTATTGCGGTTAGCTCTAAGCTCGTTTGCACGGTTGTTAGCGGCGCATTTTTCTCCATATAACTCGATAATTTCGTCAACCAATGGCAATTTATTATCCTTAAACTTGCGTTTAATGTTTTCTTTAACTAATTCGGGGTTTTCGCATATAAATTTAATATCTAACATTTTAACTCTCCTCAAAGGAAATTTTTACATCAATTTAGTATAGCATAGCAAGGATATTTTGTCAAACTATATCATAAGCCTCAACAATACCGCTTTTATGGTAAAGCGAGGGGGTTATTAAGATAGAATAACCTCTGCCGCAATCAGCAGTCCATTCAACCGGCTTATGCTGAGGAACTGCGGTAACACCTAAAAGCATCATAATAGCACCGCCGTGCATTATAACCGCTGATTCTGAAATTCCTTTATTTAACATATCTATAACAATTTCATTAAGACCCAAGCAAAGTCTTTTAATAAAATCGGAGTTGCTTTCGCCGTTTGGAGTAGAATCAAGTCTGCCTGATGCCCAAGCGGTAAAATTAGGGTTAATTTCAAGCTCTGAGGCAGTTTTACCCTCAAAATCACCAAAGTCATATTCCTTTAAATTATCAACAGGGATTATAGGCATATCGGGGTATAGCACCGAGGCAGTTTGGCGGCATCTAAGCAAGGGACTTGAATAAACCGCTTGAACGCTAGGGTATTCAATATCGCTTTTTAAAAGTCTAAGCTCGTTTAAACCCTCAGGGGATAGAGGTATATCGGTTTTAGAGCCGATATATTGCCCTAAAATATTGGCATCAGTAGCACCGTGCCTTATAAGATGTATTTTTAATGTTTTCATTCTAAACACTCCAAAAGTTCGGAAATAATTGCGTTTGAAACCAGCATACCGTTATTGGTAAGAGAAATTTTTCGGTTTTCGATTTTCATAAGCCCGTTTTTTTCAAAGATTTTGCATTTTTCCATAAAGCTTTGAGGAAAATCACCGCTTATGCCTTCGGCAAGTCTTAATCCAAGCATAATATATTCGTCTTGTTTCCCACCGAAATCATCAAATATCGGCTCGTTTCCTTTTATAAAGCCTTTAAGGTCTTTTGGGTAGAAAAAACGCTTGTTATCTATAAACGAATGAGCTGCCGCGCCTATACCTAAATATTCGTAAAGCTTCCAGTATTTAGTATTATGGCGGCTTTGAAAATCTGTTTTGCAGAAATTTGATATTTCATAATGCTTATATCCTTTTTTCTCTAAATATTCGCTCATAAAGAGATATTGTTCGGCAACCGAGTCCTCGTCGGGTAAATTTAAACTGTCTTTCAATTTATAAAAAACCGTTTTCTCTTCGATTTTTAATATATAAGACGAAATATGCTCAGGCTTTAAGCTTAATAATAAATCAAGACTTTTTCTAAGAGAAGAAATATCGGAATCTGGAAGACCTATCATAATATCAAGCGAAATATTATTAAAGCCTAAATCTCTTGCAAGTTTAACCGAGTTTATAGTATCTAAGGCAGTGTGAGTTCTGCCTAAAACTTTAAGCTCTGAATTAATTCCGCTTTGCATACCGATAGAAAGCCGGTTAAAGCCCGATTTTTTAGCATATTTTAAAATATTATTAATATCGCCTGACGGATTTAACTCTAAGGTTATTTCGCTGTTTGGCAAAATATTAAAATTTTCGGTTATACTGCTCATTATTTCGGGCAGACGATAGGATAAAAGACTTGGTGTTCCTCCACCGAAATAAATAGTATCAATGGGGCGGTCAAATTTGCCGCCCCATTGTTTTATTGACCTTATCAAAGCATCTTTATAACTATCCAAAAGCTCGTCAGTTATAAATGAGGAATAAAAGTCGCAATATTTACATTTTTTAACGCAAAACGGAACATTTATATAAAGACCTGCGTTATTATGCAAGGATTTCACCAGTGCAGCTGCCGGGAACACAAGCGGCATTAGCTTCGTCAGTATCAATATGCATAGCAAGAGCATAGCTATCGCTAACACGGGCTATAACATCGGCAAAAATAAGAGCTCTGCCTTCGGTTGAGATTTTAACCTCAACGATTTGCTTATCAGAAATACCGTATTTAGCGGCATCAGCAGTAGTCATATGTATATGACGCTTAGCAGCGATAACACCCTCGGCAATTTCGATTTCGCCGTTAGGACCTATGATTTTGCAGGTTCCGCTTTCCTTAATATCGCCCGACTCTCTGATAGGAGCAGTAACACCGATAGAGCGAGCATCGGTTAAGGATAATTCAACCTGAGTATCAGGACGAACAGGACCTAAAATAGAAGCCTTTATAGAGCCCTTAGGACCTACGATAGTAACCTTTTCTTCGCAAGCGAACTGACCGGGTTGAGATAAATCCTTTTTGTTTGTAAGCTCATAGCCCTCGCCGAAAAGAATATCTAAGTCCTTGCGGGAAACATGGATATGACGAGCTGAAATTTCAACTAAAACTTCCTTTTTCATTTTAAAATCTCCTTTTAAATTTATAACATTATAATTTTAACACAATTTTACAGTATTTCAAGTAAAATATTAAAATTAATATTAATTTTTTGGTTTTATTTTTGAAAGAGGATTAGAGTCCACCGCGTGTTTTATCTGTTTATCGGAAACATGGGTGTAAATCTGGGTTGTTCCAAGGCTTGCATGCCCTAAAATATCCTTCAAAACCCGGATATCAACATTTCCGTGTTGATACATAAGGGTGGCGGCTGTATGACGAAGCTTGTGGGTTGAATAGCCCATACCTCCGAGTCCCGATTTTTCAAGATAGGTTTTAACTATATGCTGAACGGTTTTATTGCTTATTCTTCTATGATTTCGGCTAATAAAGAGAGCGTTTTTTTCGGTTACGGGGAGATTATCGCGCGGTCTTACGGCAAGATAATCATTTATAGCATTAATGCAGGCCTCGTTTAAATAAACTATTCTTTCTTTGTTTCCTTTGCCCGTAACCGTCATAGTATTATCGCTTTTTATATCGTTTATATTTAAAGAGCAGAGCTCAGAAAGACGCAAACCGCAGTTTAAAAACAGGGTTAAAATGCAAAAATCGCGTTTTGCATTGTTGCCTTCAACCGAATTTAAAAGCTCAATAGAGTCCTCTAAGGTTAAATGTTTAGGTAAGCTCTGTTTAACCTTTGGCGATTCTAATAAAAGGGCGGGGTTTTGGTCTATTTGGTGGGTATTAGCAGAAAGATATTTAAAAAATATTCTAAGGGTTGAGGTTTTTCGGGCTCTTGCTGCTGTATGGTTATCTCGCTCATTTTTGCAAAACACCAAAAAAGAATAGAGGTCTGAGGTGGTTATGGTTTTAATAAGCTCAATATCAACCGAGCTAATATCAATTTTCTCAAAAGGAGTATCCTTAGGTACCATACCTTTTTGCATTAAAATATATCGGAAAAATATTAAAAGGTCGCAGTAGTATTCATTAACCGAGAGGGCGGATTTTCCTTTAATAGCCTCGTTATAGGTTAAAAAATCCCTTATAACATCGGGTAAATTTTGCAAAACTTCAAGCTTCATAAATTAAACCTCAAATAAATTTTTATCGCATATAAATAATATCACTTTTAAAGAGAAAAATCAATCTTAATAAATTCTTAAAGATTTATATGCTTTCTTTTTAAAATCTTTTTATGTATAATGATTGTAGTTAGTTGAAGTTAAGGTTTTGGGGGACTGAGAAAATGAACACTATTTTAATTTGCGATGATGAAAAGGATATTGTTAATGCTCTTAGAATCTATCTTGAAGCCGAGGGGTATAATACCGTTTTGGCTTATAACGGCTTAGAAGCCATAGAAAAGGTCAAAGAAAATAATATAGAGCTTTGTTTAATGGATATTATGATGCCTTTGTGCGACGGGATAACCGCTATGGCAAAAATTCGCGAATTTTCAAATATTCCTATTATTCTGCTAACCGCAAAAAGCGAGAATACCGATAAAATTTTAGGACTTAATGTCGGCGCAGATGACTATGTAACAAAGCCTTTTAATCCGGTTGAGCTGATGGCTAGGGTGCGCTCGCAGCTTAGGAGGTACACCAAGCTTGGCGGAAGCAAATCGGAAAAGAGCGATAGCTATATAATCGGTAATATCGAGCTTAATGATAATTCCAAACAGGTTGCGGTTGACGGTGAAATTATAAGCTTAACACCAACCGAATTTGAAATACTTAAACTTTTAATGCAAAATGCAGGAACGGTTTTATCACCCTCTGAGATATATCGCAGAGTCTGGAATGATGAAGCCTACGGCGGTGAGGGCACTGTTGCGGTACATATAAGACATATCAGAGAAAAAATAGAAATTAATCCTGCCGAGCCCCGTTATTTAAAGGTTGTTTGGGCACATGGATATAAAATGGAAAGGGATGGCATGAAATGAAGCTAAGAGAAGTTTTAGGGCTTAAAATAACCGCCGTTATATTTTCTTATATTTCGGTTCTTATTTTGGTTATAAGTCTTTTTTCGGTAGCGGTTATGGGATATTATAAGTTTTATTTCAGCAGCGAAAAAATCGTGACCGAAGAAATTTTAACCGATATGGCTGAGAGTGAAAGCTATTATATTCATAACCTTTTGGATGAAAAAATGGAACTTGCCAAATATTATAAGGATAAAAACGTTTATTTTTGTGTTACTAATTTAAAAACCGGAGAAATCTTAGAAACCAATTATAAAGACCAACCTTATATTGCCGAGGCTTCAACCGTTTACGGCGAGTATATCGAGGAAGAATTTGCAAGAGAAGACGGTGTAACAGCATTTAGAGACAAGCTTATTAATGAATATCAGGTTGATGTTTTTGTTGCTAAAAATATGACCAAAAGTGATTTATTTTCGGTAGTAAAGAAAATAATTTCGGTAGGCTATACGCTTAGGTATTATTTGGTGTTTATAGCTCTTATATCGTTAGCTGTATTTATATTTACGGTTTGTTATCTTTTCTGCGCCGCAGGGCATATAAAATTTGGCAAAATCAAACGCAATTTTATAGATAGAATACCGCTTGATATCTTAACCGCCTTGCTTACGGGTATTTTCTTAGCGGTTTTTGTAATTGTTATAGAGTATTCTTATAATTTTGATGAAATCGGGTTAGCTATGATAATGTATGTGCCTTGCTCGGCACTCTATTTTGTGGTGCTTGGATATTGTCTTAGCATTGCAACAAGAATAAAAACCAAAACGCTTTTTAAAAATAATGTTTTATATATTGTTTTTAAAAAAATTATGAAATATATAAAAATTATATGGGATAGTGTATGGTATATTTTTTCAAATTTAGCATTGGCTTATAAAACTGTAATAGCTATTATAGCCGTTTGCTTTGCTGAATTTTTGTTTTGCTTGATATTTGGACTTGCAACATCAATTATTTTTTCTGAGTATTATATGCCTTATGCAGTTATATTCGGTCTTATACTTGTAAATTCAGTTCTTGTTTTGGCGGTCTTATATATCGCGGTTATATTGCAGAATATAAAATCTGGCGGAGAAAGAATTGCGAGAGGCGACCTTGACTATAAAATAGATACTAGATTTATGTTTGGCGATTTCAAGAAATTTGCAATGTCGCTTAATAATATAAATGAAGGCTTGCAGTCTGCCATTAATGAAAAAATGAAAAGCGAGCGGTTTAAAACCGAGCTTATAACCAATGTTTCACACGATATCAAAACTCCTTTAACCTCAATAGTTAATTATGTTGATTTGCTTAAAAAAGAAAAAATTGAGAGCGCGGAAGCTAAAAAATATATAGACGTTCTGGATAGACAGTCGATAAGACTTAAAAAATTGGTTGAGGATTTAATGGATGCTTCAAAGGTTTCAACAGGTAATATTTCGGTAGAACTCACTAAATGCGATGCGGGTGTTCTTTTGAATCAGGCGCTTGCCGAGTTCGAGGAGAAGCTTAATAAGGCAAACATTAAAACGGTTGTTGTTATGCCTGAGCAAAGCGTTAAAATCTTAGCCGACGGAAGACATTTATGGCGAGTTTTTGATAATCTGCTTAATAACATCTGCAAATATGCTCTTGAAAACACAAGGGCTTATATAGATTTGAAGGTTATAGATAAAAAAGCGGTTATTTTGTTTAGAAATATTTCTAAATATGAGCTAAATGTTTCGGCAGAGGATTTAATGGAACGTTTTGTAAGAGGGGATACTTCAAGAAACACCGAGGGAAGCGGTTTAGGTCTGTCAATAGCTAAAAGTTTAGTTGAGCTTCAAAACGGAAATATGGAACTTTTTATTGACGGTGACCTCTTTAAAGCCGAGATAACCTTTGATGTTATAGATTAAGGGAGATTAAGGGAAATAAAATGGCTAGTAAAAAATACACCCCTCGCCAAAGAGCGAGGAGACGGAAAATTATGATAAGACGAGCGGTTGTATTGCTGTTTACGGTTATTGTAACAATCGCACTTATAAGCTCGGTTGTAGGCATTGCAAGTCTTATAAAAGGTATAGTTTATGATGAGGGTTTCACTCCTGCACCTTATGGCTCTAATCTTTCTAAAAAGGTGAAACAGGCAAAGGAAACCGAGATACCTGATTTTATTGAAGAGGACCTTATTCAAAAGCATTCAACTGCAAGAACGGGTATTCTTCTTTCGGATATCAAGCATGTTGTTGTTCATTATGTTGGAAACCCCGATACCACCGCACAGAATAACCGAGATTATTTTAATAAGCTAACAACCGATGTCAGCTCGCATTTTGTGGTAGGGCTTGACGGTGAGATTATTCAGTGTGTGCCTTTATATGAAAAATCGGCTGCAAGTAATGAGAGGAATAAGGATTCTATCTCTATTGAGGTTTGCCATCCCGATAGCACAGGCAAATTTAATGAGGAAACATATAATTCGCTTGTGAAGCTCACTGCTTGGCTTTGCGATGAATTTTCACTTGACTATTCTTCTATTTTAAGGCATTATGATATTACAGGGAAACAATGTCCCAAATATTATGTCGAAAATCCTGATAAATGGGATAAATTTTTAGAAGATGTGGAAGATTTTATGAATGAGTAAGCTTAAAGAAACCTTAACCGAAAAACAAAAGAAAATCATAGCGGTTTTATGCTTTTTGAGTTTTATTTTGTTTTCGGCGGTTGTTACTTGGTATATCGGAGTTCCGATGATAAAGTTCGTCGAGCAGCCTGAGCAGTTTAGAGTTTGGGTTGATTCTCATGGATTTTTTGGAAAACTGGCTTTCATAGGTATGGTTATTTTTCAGGTTTTAATCGCATTTGTGCCGGGAGAGCCTTTGGAAATTGTTGCAGGTTATGCTTTCGGCGCGGTTGAAGGTACTATACTTTGCGTTATTGGAATAACGATAGGCAGTATGCTTGTTTTTCTGCTTGTCAGAAAATTCGGGGTTATGTTGGTTGAGGTATTTTTCAGCCGAGAGAAAATTCGCTCTCTCAGGTTTTTAAAGAGTAAAAAAAGCCGAAGCATTATAACCTTTTTAGTATTTTTCTTGCCGGGAACACCTAAGGATTTGCTAACCTATTTTGTTGGGTTAACCGATATTAAAATGGGCAATTTTTTATTGCTTGCTTCCCTTGCAAGACTTCCCTCGATAATAACCTCAACGGTTGGCGGAGACGCTTTGGGACTTGGAAATTATATTTTTGCGGTAATAGTTTTCGCGGTTGCGGTAGTGTTAAGTCTTATAGGTTATTTGATTTATACTGCTATAAGTCGCAAGCGAAGTAAAAACCGATAAGGAGATTTATATGCTAGAAGCGAAAAACTTGGTTAAGATTTATAAGCCAAAAAAAGGAGTGCCTGTTAAAGCACTTGATAATGTAAGTATTAAATTCGCCGAAAAGGGTATGGTTTTTCTGCTTGGAAAATCAGGTAGCGGAAAATCAACTCTTCTTAATGTTTTAGGCGGTTTAGATAAACTGAATTCTGGTGAAATTATCATTAAAGGGGTTTCTTCTAAGAGCTTTCACCAAAAGCATTTTGATTCATACCGTAATACATATTTAGGATTTATTTTCCAAGAGTATAATATTTTGGATGAGTTTACGGTTGGGGCTAATATCGCTTTGGCAATCGAGCTTCAAGGCAGAAAAGCAACTAATAAAGAAATATCCGAAATATTAGAAAAGGTGGACCTTAAAGGCTATGGCGCGAGAAAACCGAACGAGCTTTCGGGTGGTCAGAAGCAGAGGGTTGCAATAGCCAGAGCGCTGGTTAAAAATCCTCAGATTATTATGGCGGATGAGCCGACAGGTGCGCTTGATTCTAATACGGGCAGACAGGTTTTGCAAACCTTAAAGGAGCTATCAAAGGATAAGCTTGTTATTGTTGTTTCCCATGACCGCGAGTTTGCCGAAAATTATGCTGATAGAATTATCGAACTTGCCGACGGTAAGGTTATAAACGATATAGAACGCGCAAAACAGGACGAGGATAAAATATCTCAAAAAGAGAAATTAAAATTTGAGGGAAACTGCATAGAAATAGCATCAGATTATCGCTTAACCGAAGAGGACAGAAATGCTATAAACGATTATTTAGAAAAGCTTAAAAACGGAAATTTGAAATTGAATATTTCGGGCGGTTCTTCGGGTGATAAGAATTTTAAAAAGACTGATGAGGCAAAAATCAATTTTAAAAATACCGAGCCTTTTAAGCTTATAAAATCAAAATTACCGATTAAAAGTGCCTTTAAAATCGGCGCGAGCGGTCTTAAACATAAGAAAATAAGACTGGCGGTTACTATTTTACTATGCTGCGTTTCTTTTGGGCTTTTCGGTCTTGCTGATACCTTCGGTTCTTATAATCTTGTTGAAACCTGTACTAATTCTTTGACAGATAGTGGTGTTGAATATATTGCAACCGCAAAGTCAAAAAAAATCAAATCAGGTTCTTCGGTTTATTGGAACGATGGAGGCTATACGCTTTCTGATAAAGATTTAGAGAAAATAGAAGAAAACACTAATATTAAAATGCACGGTGTTTATGAGCCGTTAGAGGCTTCACTTGATTTTTATAATCATATAGACTCAGAAAAATTAGATACCGAAACGGGATTCAGCATTTATAAAACAGGCTTTAAGGGTTTTGCTCAGATTAATAATGAAATAATGGAAGAAATGGGTTTTGAGCTTTTATCAGGTCATTTGCCTGACGGAAGCAAAAACGAAATTGCGGTTAGTGAGCTTGCTTTTGAGACCTTTAAAAGATGCGGATATACCGACGGGGTTTTATATAAGGATAAAAACGGCGAATATTCGGTTAAATATACCGAAATAAAAATGTTTACCGACCTTTTAGGAAAAACCTTGGTGTTGGATGGCGAAAAATATACTATAACCGCTATAATTGATACAGGGTTTGATATTGACCGTTATATGCCTTTAATCGAAAAAAAGGATTATAATTCAAATTCAGAGACACTTTTAAATATGGTGCTTTCGGCTGAATTTAATAATGCAACCGAATATGCTTATACGGGATTAATAATGGTTGGCGACGGTTTTATTGAGCGCCTTATCGAAAACCGACCTCCTATGGCTTATATATCAGAGGGTTATCTTTATTTTATGTATGATAATAAAACGCATATAGATATATCCGCTAACTATATGGTTAAATTAGAGGATATTAAGGATGAAAAAATTACATGGATAAACGGCGAGAAAAAAAGCCTTGGTGAAAAAGAAATAATAGTAACCTCTGATATTATAAATATCTGGGATGATGAAAATACAGAAATATCGGAATCTTATCAAAATATTTTAAAGAATAAAGAGCTCACCGCAAACTTTGATAAATTTGGTGATAAAGAAATGACAACCGAAGACGGATATAAGGTTGTTGGTATTATAGAGGTGGATGAAGAAACAGACGAACCATTAGATGAAAAGGTATCTAAAAATAAAAAATCAAGGCTGAAATACACCTTGGCTTGCAACGAAAAATTATATAACGAGTTTACCGAGGGTAAGGACCATTATTATAGCTTCTGTGTTGGCTCTGCTCCGACCGACCGCCGCGAGCTTAAAAAAGCTGTGAGCTTCTGCTATAATGAGGATACAGGTGTTCGTTATCCGATACAAAATTCGGTAACCTTTGAGCTTGATTCGCTAAATGAAGTTTTTAAAACACTCTCAAAGGTATTCCTTTATATCGGTTTAGGTTTCGCAATATTTGCGGCTTTAATGCTGGCAAACTTTATAAGCACAAGTATTTCATATAAAAAGCAGGAAATAGGTATTTTGAGAGCTATCGGTTCTAGAAGTAACGATGTGTTCAGAATTTTCTTTGCGGAAAGCTTTGTTATTGCTATGATAAACTTTGTGCTGTCTAGCATTGGAGTTTTTGTTGCAACCTGTTTTATAAATAATATGTTCAGAAATAGTTTAGGAATACTTATAACCATTTTATCTTTTGATTTAAGGCAGATTTTATTATTGCTCGGCGTTAGTCTATTCGTGGCTTTTGTTGCAAGTTATATCCCTGTTAAGAAAATAGCCTCTAAACGACCTATTGATGCTATTAGAGATAGATAATAAAATGCTTGACAATTTAAATTTGCGGTGGTATAATTCCTTTATAAATGCGTTGAAGGAATTATTATCTTGCAAGGCGTCAGTTTTAGAGAGTCGGTGGATGGTGCAAACCGATACGGTGCGGCAGGTTAAGTCTCATTCCTGAGCAGAATGGCTGAAATTTCAGTAAGCTGTTACGGAAATGCCCCGTTATCTTAGCATCGAGCTTGTTGGAGCTTATCTGAGTGACCGTGTTTTATCGGTAATCAGGGTGGTACCGCGAATGTATTTTCGTCCCTGAGATTGTGTTTTTGCAATCTCAGGGCTTTTTTGTATTCAAGCTCATTTAGATTTTAATACCTTATTAACCGAAAGGAAAATGAAAAATGAAAAAAATTAACATTGTTGACAGAACTCTTTGCACCGTCGCTTCTTTAAGCTTTAAGGAGCGTATTGAAATTGCGCGTCTGCTTGAAAGACTAAATGTTAATTCTATTGAGCTTCCCGAAATTAAAAATGTTAAGTCTGATACCTTGCTTATCAGAACAATAGCTTCTTTTGTTAAAAAAAGTAAGCTTTCGGTAAACGCAGGATATACCGCCGATAGCTTGGAGCTTGCAATTTCTGCTTTAAATAATGCAGAAAATCCTGAAATCAGGGTAGAACTTCCGGTAAGTCCGGTTGGTATGGAATATATTTGCCATAAAAAAGCTCCCGCTATGTTAGAGCTTATAGAAAAGCTTGTATCAACCGCAAAAAATAAGGGCTTTAAGGTTCAGTTTGCTGCAACCGATGCTACAAGAGCGGAAGAAAGCTTTTTGATTGATGCTATTAATACTGCTGTTAATTCAGGTGCTGAAAGTGTTACAGTTTGCGATACTGCTGCCGAAATGCTTCCTGATGAATTTGCAAGCTTTATTTTAAAAATCAGCGAAAAAATAGATAATAAAAATGTTAGCCTTGGCGTTTGCGTTGATAATAAAAATTCTATGGCAAATGCAACCTCTGCTTTGGCGGTTAAAGCTAGTGCTGATATTGTTGTGACTGCGGTTGCAGGGGATATAACCGACCTTGAAGCGTTTGCAGTATTTATTAAAAACTGCGGAAATTCTTGCGATATCAAGTGTGATATCAAGCATACCGAAACAGGCAGAATTATAAATCAGATAAGGCGTATTGTTTCTAATGAAAGTGTAAAAGAAACCTTAGTTAAATCGGAAGAAAATTCGGTTATAACTTTTGATGCTAATGATATTAAAGAAACTATTGAGTCGGCAGTTGTTTCCTTGGGATATGATTTATCTGAGGAGGATATGGCAAAGGTTTATGAGGAATTTTTGAGAATTGCCGCTAAAAAGCGAGTAAGCGCAAAAGAACTTGATGCGATTATAGCATCGGTTGCTTTGCAGGTTCCTCCAACCTATAAGCTTATAAATTATGTTATAAATAACGGAAATATTATTTCTTCCTCTGCTCAGATAAG
This sequence comes from Clostridia bacterium, assembly GCA_017439585.1. Classification (GTDB taxonomy): domain Bacteria; phylum Bacillota; class Clostridia; order Oscillospirales; family Acutalibacteraceae; genus UBA737. Next base: position 61,968 of record JAFSIV010000016.1, read on the forward strand.
ACTTTCCAAGGCTGAGGAGGAGCTTGAAGGTATTTGCATTGGAGACGGTCCTGTTGATGCCGCTTTCAGAGCTATTGAGCAAATAATCGGAAGACATTATGAGCTTGATGATTTCCAAATCCAAACCGTAACCGAGGGTAAGGATTCTATGGGAAGCGCTGTTGTAAAGCTTAGAGAAGACGGTAAGCTCTATTCAGGAACAGGTATTTCAACCGATATTTTAGGTGCTAGTATAAAGGCTTATATCAATGCGCTTAATAAGATAGTATATGAGGAGGAAAATAGGTAATGAAATTATCCTTTTCAACTAAGGGCTGGCATAATAGCAGTTTTGATGAATTTTGTGCCACCGCAGTGGATTTAAAATTTGAGGGAATTGAGCTTCATAATATTCATAACCGTCTTTTTACTGATAAGGACGGTGCGTTTCACGATTATGCAGCAGCTCAAACTCTTAGAAAATTATATGAATTAAAGCTTTCTATTCCTTGCGTTGATTCTATTTGTGATTGCGCAAAAACCGAAGAGTATGGCGATACTATTCAGGAAATTAAGGCTTGTATGAATATTGCAAAAAACCTTAAAATCCCCGCGGTCAGAATCAGGGCAAAGGATACTGATAATAAGGAAAAAGCTTTTGAAAATATTAAAAATATAATCGAAGAGGTTATATCTGAGGCAGAAGCAAACGGCATAACCCTGCTTGTTGAAACTTCGGGTATTTTCTGTGATACCGCTTTATTGTTAGAGCTTTTAAACACCTTTGCTTGCGATAATCTTGCGGCTTTATGGGATATGACTTCGACCTATTTTATAGGTCATGAAACCGCCGAAACAACCATTAAAAATTTGGGTGCTTATGTTAAGCATGTTCATATAAAAGACGCAGAGGAAAAATACGGCAATATCGAATTTTGCTTGATGGGCGAGGGAAGTATGCCCGTTAAGGATATGATGTTAGCTTTGCGTTCAGTAAATTATGATGGCTTTGTGTCTCTTGAATGGCATCCCGAATGGTGCGCTGAGCTTGATGATATGGAGATTATTTTCTCTCAGTTTGTAAACTTTATGAAGCAATTTGGTGATACCTCTAAAAATGAGAAATCGCTCTATTATAACCGCGCTCATACCGGTAAATATGTTTGGGAAAAGGATTTGCTTATAGATGCAACCTTTTCGGATGTGTTAGACCGAATGGTTGAGGAATTTCCCGACCAATATGCCTTTAAATATACAACCCTTGATTATACCCGTACTTACAGCGAATTTAGGGATGATGTTGATACCTTTGCCCGCAGTCTGATTTCTATGGGGGTAAAGCCTGGAACTCATGTTGCAGTTTGGGCTTCAAATGTTCCTCAGTGGTATATAGCTTTCTGGGCAACCGTTAAAATCGGTGCGGTTTTGGTAACGGTTAACACTGCTTATAAAATTCACGAAATTGAGTATCTTTTAAAGCAGTCTGATACCCATACTCTTATTATGACCGAGGGCAACAAGGAGATAGTTTACGGTGATATTATTGCCGAGCTTTGTCCCGAGTTATCAAGCTTGAAATCGGGCAAACCGCTTCATGCTAAACGCTTGCCGATGCTTAGAAATTGTGTGACAGTAGGCTACAAGCAGGCGGGCTGTCTTACCTGGGAGGAAGCGTTGGACAGAGCCGAGAGAGTACCTTTAAGCGAGGTTTACAGATTGGCTGCCTTAGTTGATAAGGACGATGTTTGCAATATGCAGTACACCTCAGGAACAACCGGCTTCCCAAAAGGCGTTATGCTTACTCATTATAATGTTGTTAACAACGGAAAATATATCGGCGACCATATGGAGCTTTCAACTGCGGACAGAATGATGATTCAGGTGCCTATGTTCCATTGCTTCGGTATGGTGCTTTCGATGACCGCTTCTATGACTCACGGAACAACTATGTATCCGCTTCCGTATTTCTCGCCGAAACCAGCATTAGCTTGCGTTCATAACGAGCATATAACCGCCTTTAACGGCGTGCCGACTATGTTTATAGCTATGATGAACCATCCTGATTTTGCAAAAACCGATTTTTCTTATATCAGGGTTGGAATTATGGCAGGCTCTAACTGTCCGGCAGACCTTATGAAAAAGGCGACCGAGGTTATGAATATGAAAGAAATCGTTTCGGTATACGGTCAAACCGAGGCAAGCCCCGGATGCACTATGAGCAGCTATTATGACAGTATTGAGGTTAGAACTGAAACGGTTGGTTCTGCATTCGCAAATGTTGAATGTAAGGTTATTGACCCCGAAACAGGCCTCGATTTGCCCGACGGTGAAAACGGCGAATTTGTGGCTCGCGGATATAACATTATGAAGGGTTATTATAAAATGCCCACTGCAACAGCCGAGACTATTGATAAAGACGGTTGGCTTCATACTGGCGACCTTGCTTGCCGCGATGCTGACGGAAACTACCGTATAACAGGAAGACTTAAAGATATGATTATCCGCGGCGGCGAAAATATCTATCCTAAGGAAATCGAGGAATTTATTTATACCTGCGATAAGGTTAGCGATGTTCAGGTTATAGGTGTTCCCGATAAGCAGTACGGCGAGGAAATTATGGCTTGCATAATTCTTAAAAAGGGAGAAACCATGACCGAGGAAGAAATGAAATCTTATATTGCTTCTCATATGGCAAGGCATAAGGTTCCGCGTTATATTGATTTTGTTGATAAATTCCCGATGAATGCGGCAGGTAAGATTTTAAAATATAAAATGCGCGAGGATGCGGCTAAGAAGTTAGGAATTGAAGTTTAATGATAAACGGATATTATGTTATAGATTCTCATTGCCATATTTATCCTGAGAAAATTGCTTCAAAGGCGGTTGCGGGAACGGATAAATTTTATGATGCAAAATCAGTAGGCGAGGGAACGGTTAATGATTTGCTAAGTAGGGGAGAGCAAGCAGGGATTGACTTTTTTATAGTTCAATCGGTTGCAACAACTCCCCATCAGGTTAAAAGTATAAACGAGTTTATTGCAGATAATGTAAAAAATAATCCCGAAAAGCTTTTAGGACTTGGAACTCTCCACCCTGATAGCGAGGATATTAAGGGCGATATTGAGCATTTGATAGAGTTAGGGTTAAAGGGAGTGAAGCTCCACCCTGATATTCAAGCCTTTAAAATAGATGATTACAGGCTTCTAAAAATATACGAGCTTTGCGAGGAAAAGGGTTTACCAATATTAATGCATACGGGGGATAACCGTTATGATTATTCTAATCCTAACAGGCTTTTGCCAATTCTTGAAACCTATAAAAATTTAACTGTTATCGGCGCGCATTTGGGCGGTTGGTCTATATGGGAAGAGGCTTGTGAAAAATATAAGGGTATCGAAAACTTTTATGTTGACTGTTCTTCAAGCTTTAATTATATCGACCGCGAAACTGCTAAACGGATAATCAGAGCTTATGGTGCCAATAAGGTTCTTTTCGCAACCGATTATCCTATGTGGGACCATAAAAAAGAACTTGAATATTTTTTCTCGTTAGGACTTGACGAAAGCGAAATAAAGAGTATACTAAATATAAATGCAAAAAAAGTTTTTGGAGTGAAATAAATGAAAAACTATAAAATAGATACTAAATGCGTTCAGGGCGGTTATACTCCCGGAAACGGCGAGCCCCGTCAAATACCGATTGTTCAGAGCACAACCTTTAAGTATGCAACCAGCGAGGATATGGGCAAGCTTTTTGATTTAGAGGCGAGCGGTTATTTCTATACCCGTCTTCAAAATCCTACTAATGACAGTGTTGCTGCAAAAATCTGCGAGCTTGAAGGTGGAACTGCCGCAATGCTAACCTCCTCAGGTCAGGCGGCATCCTTCTTTTCGGTATTTAATATCGCTTCTTGTGGCGACCATGTTGTTTGTTCTTCTGCTATTTATGGCGGAACTTATAATCTTTTCGCGGTTACAATGAAGAGAATGGGAATTGAATTTACCTTCGTAACCCCTGACTGTTCTGATGAAGAATTAAATGCGGCATTTAAGGATAATACTAAGGCTGTATTCGGTGAAACTATTGCAAATCCCGCTCTTGCTGTTTTGGATATTGAGCGTTTTGCAAAAGCGGCGCATAATCACGGTGTTCCGCTAATTATTGATAATACCTTTGCAACTCCCGTAAACTGCCGTCCTTTCGAATGGGGAGCAGATATTGTTATCCATTCAACTACTAAGTATATGGACGGACACGGTGCAGGTGTTGGCGGTTGTATTGTTGATTCGGGTAAATTTGATTGGACTAAATATCCCGAAAAATTTGCAGGACTTTGCACTCCTGATGAAAGCTACCACGGTGTTACTTATACCGAGCGTTTTGGTTTAGAGGGTGCATTTATAACCAAAGCCACCGCTCAGCTTATGCGTGATTTGGGCTCTATTCAATCTCCTCAAAATGCTTTCCTTTTAAATCTTGGTTTAGAGAGCCTTCATTTAAGAATGAGAAAGCATTGCGAAAACGGTCTTGCTGTTGCAAAAGCATTGAAAGAGGATGACCGTATCGCTTGGGTTACCTATCCGAGCTTAGAGGGCGATAAATATTATGAGTTAGCAGAAAAATATTTGCCAAATGGCTCTTGCGGTGTTGTAAGCTTCGGTGTTAAAGGCGGCAGAAAGGCTGCCGAGGCATTTATGAAGGAGCTTAAAATGGCTGCTATCGAAACCCATGTTGCCGATGCGAGAAGCTGTTGCTTGCATCCTGCAAATGCAACCCACCGCCAAATGAATGATGATGAGCTTGCAGCTTGCGGAATTTCTCCCGATTTAATCCGTTTCTCTTGCGGTATCGAGGATGCAGAAGATTTAATTGCCGATATTAAGCAGGCACTTGATAAGGTTAATTTCTAAATAACATTAAAATCCCCTTTACAAAAAGGGGATTTTGGTTTATTATAAATGTATATTTCAAGAAAAGGTAGGTAAAAAAATGCCTATTAAAATCCCAAACGATTTACCCGCAGTTAAAACTTTAAATGACGAGAATATTTTTGTTATGACCGAAACCAGAGCCATAACTCAGGATATTCGTCCTTTAAAAATATTGCTTTTAAATTTAATGCCTAAAAAGATTGAAACCGAAACTCAACTATCGAGGCTTCTCGGTAATTCTCCCTTGCAGGTTGATTTGGAATTTATTCATACCAAAAGCCATAAATCAAAAAACACCTCAGCAGAGCATCTTTTTACATTTTATAAAACCTTTGACGATGTTAAGGACCGCACTTTTGACGGTATGATTATAACAGGTGCTCCTGTTGAGCAAATGGAATTTGAAGAGGTTGAATATTGGGAAGAGCTTTGCGAGATAATGGAGTGGACTAAAACTCATGTTCATAGCACTTTTCATATTTGTTGGGGCGCTCAGGCAGGGCTTTACTATCATTACGGTATAAAAAAATATCCGCTTGAAAGCAAGCTTTTCGGAGTTTTTCCTCATACGGTTGATTATAAAAAATCCATTCTTTTCAGAGGTTTTGATGATGTGTTTATGGTGCCTCAATCAAGGCATACAACCGTTAAAGCAGAGGATATTAAGCTTGTAAAAGAGCTTAAAATTTTGGCCTCCTCAAAAGAGGGCGGTGTATATGCCGTTTCAACCAAAAAGGGCAAGCAAATTTTTATAACCGGTCATTCGGAGTATGATAGAGATACATTAGCTAACGAGTATTTTAGAGATGTTAATGAAAATAAACCGATAACCATACCTAAGAATTATTTTCCTGGGGATAATCCCAAGAAAACGCCGGTGGTTTCTTGGCGGTCTCATGCTAATTTGCTTTATTCAAATTGGCTTAATTATTTCGTTTACCAAACAACGCCATACGATATCAATAAAATTCAGTAAAATTCGGGTATGTTCTATTAAAATTAAGCGGAGATGCATATAAATTTGCATCTCCGCTTAATTTTAATATTCAAGTTTTTTAAGCACGGTTACGCCCTCTTGCATAATCTTATGTATCATATCTCCTATTTCTGTGGTAGACATTCCCTCGTATTGCTCAGGATAAATAACATCTAAAAGTCTGAACTCTATTTTAGTTGTTCTCCTGAAAGCGTTTTTAGCAATACTTTTTGTATTATTAATAGCACAAACCGCAATAGGCACCTGAGTTTTAGTTGCTATTTTAAAGCTTCCGTTTCTAAAAGGCAACAAAGTATCGTCATTATAATTAGTATACCCCTCAGGGAAAAGAGCTATCGAAGCAACCTTATTTTTAATAGTTTTAATTGCTTTTATTATGGTCTTTGCAGCCTCGCGGTCGTTTTCTCTATCTATCGGAAAAGAATTTAAATTATGCATAGCCTTACCGATAAAAGGCATTTCTTTATAAATTTCCTTTTTACCGATAAATCCTATTCTCGCCTCTGGGAAAACCATTAGCATAATCACCGGATCAAAATTATGCTGATGATTGCAAACAAAAAGCATTTCGGTATTTTGCGGAAGCTTTTCTATACCTTCACTTACTATCTTAACCCTCGCCGCGCCTGCTATAATCGGCAAAGTTATTTTTGCCATATAGCGAAAGAATTTTGTATTTTCGCGAGGCTCTTTTTTAGTATCTGTGAAAACAATCATACTTACAAACAAAGCGAAATGAAGCACCATAAACACTAAGAAAAATCCAATCAGCAATACAGGAACCAGCCACCAGGAATAGCTTTGCTTTAAAATTTCGAAAAAGTTATTAAGAATTAAGACAATAACTGCGCTGAGAACAACATACGCGTAATACATAAAACACCTCTAATTCTGTTTTCTGACAATACTATATTCATCATAAAAGTTAAAGTACGGACAAGACTTATTATCACCCTTTAAAAAGCGATACATTTCATCCTCATCAAGCATAGCATCACAACAATAGCTCTCAGATTCATCATCATAAATATAGTTAGAACAGTTTTCACAAATAGTTTTCATTATATTCTTCTTTTCTTTTTTATCTTTTTAATTTTTATCCAAGCAGACGGAGCAAAAAGCAGAATTATCGGCAAAATTTCAAGTCGACCTAAAAGCATAGCCGCCGAAAGAATCCATTTAGAAATTTCCGAATAACAAGAATAATTACTTGCAGGACCTACCATATCAAATCCGGGACCTATATTATTAAAACAAGCTGCCGCCGCCGAAACATTGGTTTCTATCGAGAAATTATCTATTATACTTATACTGAAAAAGATAAGTAAAAAGCAAAGGCAATAAAGTCCTAAATAAGATGTTACATTTATAACCGTATCCGAATCAACCGTTTTACCCTCAAATTTTACCGAGGATATAGAGCGAGTATGAAGCATTTGCCTTAAATTAGCCTTAATCTGCTTATAAAGAATTATAACACGCGAAACCTTGATGCCACCCGCAGTTGAACCTGCGCAGGCGCCAATAAACATAATTATAAGCAAAACCGCCTTTGCTGCCGCAGGCCAAAGGTCATAATCTGCCGTTGTAAATCCTGTTGTTGAAATTATAGATGCAACCTGAAAAGCGGAAGCTCTGAGCGCATCGGCAAAGGTTTCAAATCTTTGATAAATATATGCTGTTATAATACCTACCGAAACCGCAACTATACCAATATAAGTCCACATTTCCTCGCTTTTAAATATCGACTTAAACTTGCGCATAAGCATTAAATAATAAATATTAAAGTTTATACCGAAAAGAAGCATAAATACGGTAATCACCCATTGGCAATAGGGTGAATAACCTGCGAGTCCACTGGATTTTATACCAAAACCGCCCGTACCCGCAGTGCCGAAAGAATGGAAAATACTATCGAACAAAGGCATACCGCCTATTAAAAGCAACGCTATTTCAAGAAGCGTCATAAAAACATAAATTAGATAAAGTATTTTTGCCGTTGAGGTAATCCTTGGGACCAATTTCCCTATAATAGGACCGGGCATTTCGGCTCTCATTATATGCATAGAACGTCCCGTATCATTAGGAACAATCGCCATAACAAGCACCAAAACTCCCATACCGCCAACCCAATGAGTAAAGCTTCGCCATAAATGAATACTATAAGGCACAACCTCAACATCCTTTATAACAGAAGCTCCCGTTGTTGTAAAACCGCTGACCGTTTCAAAAAATGCTTCGGTATAGTTTGGCAAAACGCCGCTTAAAACAAAAGGCAACGCGCCGATAGCCGACATTGCTATCCACGCAAGCGCCACAATAGCAAATCCTTCACGGGCAAAAATCGTTTTTTCCTGAGGTCTGCTTAAAATCATTAAAAGTCCGCCTAAAACGGCAGAAATTGCAATAGTATATGCAAATTCGATAGCAGTATCTTTATAAATTAAACCGCATACAAATGGCAAAATCAAAAGAACCGATTCAAGCATCATAATTTTGCCTAGCATATAAAAAACCATTCTTCTGTTCATTTATAATACCTCATTTAAGTATATCACTCAAAGTATTTATACGCTGATTAGCCGCCAAAATTATAACTCTATCTCCTGCCAAAAGCATATCATCACCCGCGGGGATAATTGATTCTCTATCTCTCATAATACCAGCGATTAGCACATTTTTTTTGAGTTTAAGCTCCTTAAACGAAACTTTTAGCTTCGGGAAATCAGGTTTAACCTTAAATTCTAATGCCTCAACCTTATTGTCCATAATCTTATAAAGGGTTTCCATACTGCTTCCCGCTGAGTTTTCGAGGGCACGTGCATATTTAACAACCGAATCGGCAACCATTTTTTTCGGGGTTACAATACAATCTAATCCCCAATGGTCTGCAAGAGGTATTAGCTCCTCACGGTTTACCTTTGTTACAACCTTTGGAACATTTTTAGACTGAGCAAAAGCGGAAACTAAAATGTTTTCCTCATCCATACCGGTAAGACTTACAAAAGCATCAACCGATAAAAGACCTTCTTCTAATAAAATTTCCTGTTCAGCACCGTCTCCGTTTACGATAACCGCCTTAGGCAAAGCCTCGCAAAGCTCCTCGCAAACCTCACGGTCGCGCTCGATAATCGTTGTGGAAATTCCTGCATTTATTAGCATTTTTGCAAGATAATATGCAATTCTTCCGCCGCCGAGTATCATAATATTACGCGCTTTCTTTTGACCGATACCAAGCTCTTTTATAAATTTAGTAATCTCGGTATGATTAGCGCTAAGTCCTATTCTGTCTCCGCTTTTAAGAACAAATTCACCGTCAGGGATATATGCCTCGTCGCCTCTTTGAACGGCGCAAATAAGCACCTTTGCCTTAAATTTATTGCGCAAATCCGCAATTTTAACCCCATCAAGCAAGGAATCGGCTCTAAGCTTAAATTCGATAATTTCAAAGCTTCTGCCCGAAAATGTTTCTATTTTAGCGGCAGAAGGAAGCTTTAAAATATTAAAAAGCTCGCGCGCCGCTAAAAGTTCAGGGTTTATAGCCACCGAAATATCTAATTGACTGCGCATAAATATAAGACTATTATCGTTATATTCAGGGTTTCTGATTCGCGCCATAGTATATTTCGCGCCCATACGCTTTGCAATATAACAGCTAAGCATATTAACCTCATCCGAATCAGTGCAAGCTACAACCAAATCCGCCTTGCTTACGCCTGCTTCCTCTAAGGTCTCGCAATCTGCACCATTACTGCAAACGCCCATAACATCATAAATATTATTGGTTTCTTCAATAACATCAGGATTAGTATCAACCGCCATAACATTATGGCCCTCTGCTACCAAATTAGATAGAATTGTTAAACCTATTTTGCCGCAACCCACAACAATAATATTCATTTAAAATCCTCCACAATTTAAGCAAACATGAATAATCCAAACCTGATTTTAGAGGTAGGATTTTAGTCTTTGCTTAAAAAAACTGTATAGATATTAACATTAATACCTATACAGTTTAACACCAAATCACAAAATTTACAACATTAATCTATAAATTGACTTAAAATATTAAGCTTTTTGCTCTAAGTTTTCTAACTTTCGCGCACTGGTTTTACCCTCAGGCTTAATTTCACCTGCTTTAAACAGAGAAACCTTAGTAAGATACGGACCTACAAGCTCATAAATAAGCACCGAGAACAAGGTTATATTGGCAACAACCGTACCTAGTTCACCAAGCTGTTCAGCCTTCATAGCCATTCCGAGAGCAACACCTGCCTGCGGAAAAAGGGTTACACCTAAATATTTAATGATATTTTTATCGCATTTAACAGATACAGAGCTTGTATATGCGCCGAAATATTTACCAATACAACGGGAAATAATATATACTCCTCCTATAAGCACAATTATCGGGTCTTTAAAGAGAGAAAGCTTTAATTCTGCACCGCTTAAAACGAAAAAAAGTATGAAAATGGGAGCAGTCCAACGGTCAATTCTGTCCATAAGTTCTTCAGAGAAATCACAAATATTACAAAACACTGTGCCTAACATCATACAAACCAAGAGAGACGAAAAGGCAATATGTATACCGAAAACTTTAAATTCAAGCATTGATAATGCCACGGTTGAAAGCACAAAGGTTACACTCATTGCAAGACGCTTTGAACGGGAATGGAAAAATCTTTCGAAAAAGCTGAACAAAAGCCCCATAACAAAGCCCATTCCTAAGGATAATACAACCTCTAATAAAGGCTCTAAAATAACCGAAATTAAATCAACCTTGCCCGAAATCATTGCTTTTGCAACACCAAAGGATACCGCAAACAACACAAGTCCTACCGCATCATCGAGAGCTACAATCGGCAACAAAATATCAGTTAAAGGACCTTTTGCTTTATACTGGCGAACTACCATTAAAGTTGCTGCCGGCGCGGTTGCAGATGCAACAGCACCCAAAATTATAGCCGAGGGAAGAGGCAATTTATCAGGGATAATAAAATGAAGACCGATTAAAGCGAGGTCAACTATAATCGTTGTAAAAACTGCTTGAATAATACCTATAACAGTCGCTTGCTTGCCGATTTTTTTAAGCTGAGCCAAACGAAACTCATTACCGATAGAAAAAGCGATAAAGCCTAATGCCACATCGGAAATTATACCTAAATCTTCAATTTCTTTAAAGCTTGTAAACCCTAGTCCCGAAAAATCAAAAGCTCCCAAGAGATAAGGACCTATTAAAATTCCGGCAACCAGATATGCAGTTACCGCAGGAAGCTTTAAAAGCTTAGCCAAGCGCGACAGCATAAGACCACTGAAAAGAGCCACAGATAAACACATTAAAATTCGCATAAAATTTCACCTTGCCACCCTTAAATACTGATAAAATTTTACTCCTATTTAATATGAAAATCAATAGTTAATTTGACATATTTTGCAGTATTTTAAAAGGTTTTTTCGGTTAAATTTAAATGACACCTTCAAAATTTGAAGATGCCATTTAATAAATTATCCTAATCCGAAGCTCACGCTAAGCGCTTTATCCACCATACCCATTGAAGCGCCGTCAAGTGTTCCCATTTTTTCTTTAAGCCTTTGTTTATCAATGGTTCTCACCTGTTCGAGCAAAACTATTGAGTCTTTTGCGAGACCGCAATCACTCGCTTCAACCGAGATATGAGTTGGAAGCTTAGTTTTATCGCGTTGGCTTGTTATCGCCGCCGCAATAACGGTTGGACTATAACGGTTGCCAACATTATTTTGTATTATAAGTACCGGTCTAACTCCGCCTTGCTCGGAGCCTACAACGGGACTTAAATCTGCGTAGTAAATTTCACCGCGTTTTATATTCATTACTGTTTCACACTCTCAAAACTAAACTTGTAATTATATTGTTGCCGATTAGCTTCCAAAATAATCAAAGTTTAACAGATTTTTTCTTTCCATACTATGAAAAAATCTTTATCAATGTGAAACGGGTATGGATTAACGAGTATTTTAACAATGTTCTGATAAAAAATATAGATTTAATTTACTGCGTTATTTGAACTAACGGTTATTTTTGCGCTGTATAATTTACCGTCTCGGTAAACCTTTAATTTAACCGTTTGACCCGGAACGCAATCTCTTACTGCGTCTTCAAGCTTAGTATATTCCTTTATTTCAATGCCATTAAATTCGGTTATAATATCGCCTTTTAAAAGTCCTGCCTCCTTTGCCGGACTATTCTCCGCAACAGTAAGCACAACTGCACCTGCGGGGAAACCATAATATTCAAGCACTTCGGCGGTATATTTTTCACTTATTGAAATTCCGATATAAGGCTCAGGTGAGTTTTCTTTTGAAATAATATTATCGCAGATTTTTTTAACTGTATTAGAGGGGATTGCAAAACCCATACCCTCAAATTCTTCTGCTACTATTTTAGAACTGTTTATACCAACGAGGCGTCCCTTTGAGTTAACTAATGCACCGCCTGAGTTTCCTGGGTTTATAGCAGCATCGGTTTGAATGAGTTTAATATCACTGTCAGACGAAACAACGCGATTGAGTCCACTTATAACACCATAAGTTACGCTATCCATAAATTCAAGTCCGCCGGGACTTCCAACCGTTATAACATACTGACCTACTTTAAGCGAGTCGGAATCGGCAAATTCAATGGGAGTGAGGTTCTTTGCATCTATTTTAAGAACGGCTAAGTCCGAAGAAATATTATATCCAACAAGCGTAGCATTGTATGCGGTTTCACTATCATTATCCATAAAAATTTCTATTTTAGAGGAACTGTTGCCTAGGGTTGAGCTTATAACATGATAGTTTGTTATAATATATCCGTCCTTAGTATAAACAACACCACTTCCGCTTCCGCTTGCTTCACTGGTGCCGCCAAAGAAGTTCATAACCGAGGTGGTTGTTCTGATACCAACAACACTAGGTGTAACCTTTTTCGCAACCGCTTCAACCACTGTTTCGGCAGTTTCATCAACATTTATGTTTACATTTTTATTGGTTGTTGTTCCAATATCTGATATTTGGGGTGAATCAGAACCCGAAACAATACTGCTAACAACAAACGAAATAAGCCCGCCGCTTACAGTACCTATAATAAGAGAGAGTATACAAGCTATAACAACAACACCTATTGAAAAACCTAAATTCTTTTTACTTTTTTTAGGCTTTTTGGGTTTTTGATAGCTATAATCAGGTGTATCGTTTGTATTAGGGAAATTGTTGTATTCTTCCATAATATCCTCCGTTTTTAAAGTTTGATTTATTTTATAGTTATTTTATTTCAAATTTTAGTAAAATATGTGAATTTTCGGTAAACTTTGCGTAATATAATACAAGCCAAAGCTCATATTGATTACTAAACAAATTAAAAAGGGTGAAAAATATGAAGCTTTTTATTGTAACAAAAAAGCAAATAATGCTAATGATATGCTTGGTTTTAGGTGTAACGGTTACGGTGGTGGGCTCGGTCAGTGTTTTCGCAAATACAGACCGAAAGCTGCCTATTTACTGCGTTCAGACCGATAAAAAACAGGTCGCAATTTCTTTCGATGCAGCTTGGGGAAATGACGATACCGAGCAGCTTATAAAAATTTTAAAGGAATATGATGTTCCGGCAACATTTTTTGTAGTTGGTGCGTGGGTGGATAAATATCCCGAATCGGTTAAAGCTTTATCAGATGCAGGGCATCAAATCCAAAACCATTCTAACACACATCCTCACATGACGCAACTATCAAAAACACAAATTATTGATGAATTAGAAAGCTGCAATAAAAAAATTGCCGATATAACCGGCAAAACACCAACGCTTTTGCGCGCGCCGTATGGCGACTATGATAATGTTGTTTTAGAAACAACCAAAGAGCTTAAAATGGATACGATTCAATGGGATGTTGATAGTTCCGCAACAATTGGAAACCCGCATAAATAAAGTGATTGTGGGTCTTTATCAAATTGCAAATACTCTTGAGGATTACACACCTAACCATTCACAGTTTATGGTGGTTATTGGTCGATTTTTACAATCGCTTGCAAACAAACTTGTTTTTTGGTGAATAAAGTTGCAAAAAAGGTTGTTAATGGTGTATAATTAATTAGAATAGAAGTTATAAATTGGTTATGATGTTTAAAAAAGGAAGGTATTATATGAAAATACAATTTGTTTCCTATATTAAAGGAAATATCACGGGTAAATATGATTATACTTGTTCAACATTAAAAGCACCTAATACATTAGATACTTTTGATATTAATATATTTTCATTGCAAAATGAAAATATATGGAAAACAAAAGATGATACCATATCATACTTGAACTGTACAAATGATTTTAATAGCATACGTGAAATGATTCTAAATTCTAATAAATCGGTTAATATTATCGCTCTTCCACAAAATTATTCCCACTATTATGATAAAAGTTTTTCAAGTGATAAGTATTATAAATATTATGAGTTAAAAGATAATCTTAATAATTTAAAAATTATTTTGTCTTCTATTGTACCTAGTACTTATATTGGTAATTATAAACTGATTTACGAAAATTCGGAAACAAACTTAAATGGGAAAAAATATTGCTCTGCGTTTAGTTTTAAAGAAACCTCAGGAGAAATAACTCGCTCAAATGGTGGAAATAGAGCAACTACAATCAGGGTTGGAAATTTGGTTTTAACAACGTTAAATTTAAGTTCTCCGCAAACAACAATTGACGATTTTATCGATGGGATAGGTCTTGGTGATAAGGAGGTTGAAATTCCAGATTGGCTTAAAAATTTAGAGTGCTTTGATGATAAAATACAAAAACAATTAATTGATGATAATAACGAAAAAATCAAGTTGCTCGTAACCGAGATTAATTCATCTGAAGAGAAGTTAAAAAAGAATGAAAGATATAAGAGCATTTTAATAACAAACGGATATGATTTATCTTCTATAGTGTTTGAAATGCTTGAAAATTTGTTAAAATGCAATTTATCTGGTTTCACAGATGAAAATAAAGAAGATTTTTTAATAAAGAAAGAAAATGTTACTTTTATCGGCGAGATAAAAGGGATAACATCCAATGTAAAATCAGAAAATGTGGCTCAAGTTGATAGACATTATTATTCATATTTGGATAAATTAAAAGAAGCGAATATTACAGAAAATGTAAAACAACTTTTAATTATAACTCCTTTTAGAAACAAACCTCTTTCTGAACGAGAAGCAGTAAATGAAGACCAAATTAATCTTGCAAAAAGGAATAATAGTTTAATAATTACAACCGATGTTTTTTTAAAAACATTCGAGTTATTTGTGAGTGGTGAAATAAAAACGGAAAAAATTATCACTGCTTTCCAAAACGAAGTTGGCTTGTTTGATATTGGTGTTTTAAAATAGATTTGCGAGAGAAGATAACAATTAATGTCAGAAGGGTGTAACTATCTGTTACACCCTTTCAATTTTATTTAATCCTTATTCCTTTACTCGCAAGGAATACCACCGCACCAAGCAGTGCGCCTTCTGCAAATTTCGCCATAGGCACACTAAGCAAGGCAAGAAATGCCGACATAATATCACCTCCAGTGTCAAGCGTATCGGGATTGTATTGCAAATTCGGTTACACATAGTACCGAGAATGTTGCAACAAACCCTAAAAATGCCCATTGCATAATTTAGACCTCCTTTACTTTTCTATAAAATGTACTTGGTTTCATATCAAGTCTTTTCATTGCTTCTACTGCCGTTATATCACCGCCTTTCCATAATGTTACTATTTCATTAAAACGTGGGTGTTCAATAGGCTTTCTGCCTTTGTAAACACCGTTTTGCTTGGCTACGGCGATACCCTCCTTTTGCCTTTGCAGTATGTATTCGCGTTCAAGCTCGGCAACTGCACCGAACACTGTCAGCATAAATTTGCCTGTGGGTGTTGTGGTATCAATAGCTTCTTTTTTAGAAATGAATTCGACCTGCTTTGCAGTTAGTTGTTCGACTAATAGGAGCAGGTCTTTTGTATTGCGGGCAAATCGGCTTATTGATTCAACTATTACAACATCGCCCTCTCTGACATAGTTCATCATTCGTTTGAGCTCGGGGCGGTCGGTGTTTTTACCGCTCATTCGGTCGATATATACTTGTTCTACCTGTAGCTCCTGCATCAGAACCTCTTGCCTTGCAGTATTTTGGTCTGTGGTGCTAATACGAATATAACCTATCTTCAAAATCTCACCTCAATTCTCAATAGGGTGTTATTTCTTTTTGGCATATCCCAAAAGCCATAAACCAACCCTGTTGACATACTGTGTCGGTGTGTCAATAGAGTGTACCCTAATGACATACTAATACACACCGCAATAAAGCATTTCTTCAATATCATCCGTTGTATAACCCTCGTCCAAAAGCATATCAACCATATCATCCGTGTAACCGTAAAAAGAAGCGTGGGATTTTAGTTGACGGATATACTCTTGCTGACAAGGGGATTTCGTTTTGTGTTCGGTAGATATTGAAATATGCCTATAAGGAAAATGCGAATAATAACTTATAGCAGATAATAGGCTCGTATCAAATTCAGACTTTTCCATTCTGCCGTGGCGGTCAATCCTTAAAATATCACCCGCTTCAAGCTCTATCTTCTTTGGTTTGCCAAAACGGTATGGTATTCGCCACAATGCCTTTTTAAGTATTTCTTCGGTAGAAGCGTAGATAAAAATTCCCACCTCTTGAAAATGGTATATACACATAGGATTATCACCCTTGACAAAATACAGATTATTGTCATTATCCATAACCGTAATTGTAAACGAGCCTGACAAACGCTCTGCCATATATCCAAGGCTTGTAAAGTCAAGACTTTTCTGTTTTTCAATTAACTGCACTGCAATATAACTGTCCGTTTCAATTATTGTTTCGGGCAGTTTTTCTGTTTTACGGAGAGTTATATCGTTATACAATACTCCGTTATGAGCCAATGCAAATTCGGTATTGCCAATCTCACAGTAAAATGGGTGATTGTTAAAATTGTATTTTTCGTTTCCCTGTGTAGTCATACGGGTGTGTCCCATAATCAAATTGACATTAGGGATATTAAATCTCATTTTGTGTGCTGCAAGAGGTCGCTTATAAACGCTCAAATGCCCATTATGGTTATAGGCGATACCCGTTGCATCCGTTCCTCTTGCTTCACAAGCAACCGAAAGCAAGGATATAATTTTATTCTTCTGCTTTGCGTTAAAGCGGCTTTTATAATCAAGCATTCCAAATAAGCAACACATTACACATCCTCCTCACAGTCCACAGGCTCGTTTATGTATATACGGCGCTCTTTAAGATACTGCACAAGCTCAGGCTCGTTGCAACCCGACACAAAGGTCGTCCAAGACATTGACTTGATTTCTTCATCCGTCAATGAAAAAGCCACATCACAGACCTTGTTTACAAGCTGTAATGTGGCAATTATGGTGTTGTATTTTAATGTGCCTCTAAACATCCTAAACTCAATCGTATCGGTGTTTTGAAGATTGATACAGGAATATCTGCCGTTATTCGCACCGCCTTTTGCGTGGTCGAGTATGTCCATTGGTTTTTCCTTATATCCGTACCGAGCCGCCCAACGCTCTAACTGATGATTTGTACGGCGGGAAAATTTAAGCAGCTCCTCCCAATGCTTTTCAAAGAAATACAGTATTCGGGCAATGGTTGCCTCCTGTTCCACTATAGTATCGCCCAAGGATTTACGGTTTACGTGGATATGTAAACCACAGGTTTCTGCCTGATGTGAAGTATAACCCAAACTGCGAACTTTCCTTAATACCGACTCCCACGGCATTTCGTTCTTGTGATAGTCCAATGTCATAGGGTGGGAAACAATTTCAAAACCATCATCAAGTGAACCGTCGTGTTTACAGTAAATATGGCATTTATCCCTATTACCGATATTCATTACCGCCTCGGCATATTCATCACACTCTCCCGCTTCATCAACCTCTAATTCCATACCGAAATAACGCTCACTTTCGCCATAGAAAATGGGAGCGGGTTTAAAATAATAATCTCTGATATTTTTGGTACTGCAATATGTGTTATAGCAGTCTTGACAGTACGGTGTATCATCCTCGTCATTTTCATAATAGGCATCTTCACTCCGTATGATACGGTCACAGCGACTACAGGTGGTGTAGTTGTTATCGTAACAGCTTTCACATAGTGGCATACTGTCACTACCAAAATTGTCAACCTTCCATATCCGTCTGTCGCAACAGGAACAAACGGTTGTTTCTGTTCCAAGGCAACTTGAACATAAATATTTGCCGTCAAATTCTGTTAGTTGGTCTGCGGGGTACGGCTCACCGCAGATACTGCATCTTTTAGGTTCTTTCATTTACATTACCTCCATAAATTAAAATGCCCGAAGCGGTTTTATGCTTCGGGTTTCATAGAGATAATATACAGTTTAAAAATATCGCTAATTCATTTTTAAGCAGTTCGACAAAACTTGCCTTTACTCTTGAATTTTACCATTATTTATGATAAACTTTATTTGCTACACTTAATTAGATAAAAAGTATAAGGGGAATTTTGTATCTTTTTTTACCAAGGGGTTATTATACCTTTTTTCTGTATACTATCTTTAATTTCGGTAAAACCGCAAATTCCACAGGTAGTATGCAGGATACATATCCCTTTTATCTGATTTTGTGTAGCGACAAACGGAGTTTGCGATTTTCGGTGCGCTGACTTCGGTTGGCGCACTTTTTATTTTTTTATATCAACTTTTAGAGGTGCATAAAATGAATTTAACTCTTGGAAATTTAACTCTTGAAATCAATGAAAATTTTATACTATATAATGAGTACAAAAAACATTTTATAACTGTGGGTATAAATACAGCAAAAAAGTTTTACAAACAATATTTCGATTGCGAAGACATTGAATCCGCTTTACAAAATATGATTAAAATCAATATCGAGGGAGAACAAAGTCTTATAGATTATTCTTGTAAAATATTATTTAAACACGGTGTGTATGATATTTCTCCCCAACTTTTTGAAGATAAATATTCTGAAAAATACTTTGATATTGTAAAAAACAAAAATTTGTCCCCAATATGGGATACACTCGAAGAAATAACCAATTATCAAGAAGAATTACAGGATAATCTCGAACTGAGAAAAGCATCCCGTGGTCACTGGGAAGGTGGAGGTTTTGGAGTAGGCGGTGCTATTAAGGGTGCAATAACTGCTTCTGCTATGAACGCAGTGGGTGGAATTTTCCACGGAATAGGTGACTCTATACGTAGTGCTTCAAACAATTCAAAAATCAACAGATTAAAGGAAGATATATACAAAGATACAGAAACAGTCAATAGATTGTGTTATGCCATTTTTCAAAATTGTTCTAATGTATTCTATGGGTTAATAGATGAATTAACAAGTCATAATATTATATCCGATATAGAATTCAAAACACAGGAAGCAATTGCGATGAACGAAAACGCAATCAAATATGCGCCGAATGAGCAAGTCAAACAAGAACTTCTTATTCGTTCTATCTTTATGTCACCATACACAAGTTCGTTATATGATACCCTCAATAATGAATATCCTTCTATCGAAGGTCTCAAAGAGTTTAAATCTTATTTTGCTGTTGATAAAATTAGAGCTTTTCAAAAATTTTTATCCCTAAATGCAAAACTTAAAACAATAGAAAAGTTATCTGACTATAATTTCTCATATTGTTGGGATAAACTAATCGCTTATATAAACTTATGGATTACAGACAAATATCAAGCAAAAGAGCAGATTGATAATTTAATTAATCTTATTCTAAACAAATATTCTACTACAGTTGATATGATTGACAAAGGTATTGATTATGCCTCAAAAAACGTACCGCAAGATTTGCCTGAAACACAAAAAGTTTTCATTCAAAATATAATAAAAAAGATTTCAGACAAAAAAACAGATATAATAAATCAAAAAGAATACAACTCTCTTTGCGACTTACCTGATACCACTTCTGATGATATACTCTATAAAATAGAAAAAATTTTAGAGCATTGCGACAATAAAAACCGTGACGAAACAACAAAAATCAACTTGCTATTTTTAAAACTTGCCAACAAAGGATTACCTTATAGTAACTTAAAAGAAGCAATTAAAAAACTTGGTAAGTTCCACTCAAATAACTATCAACTTCTTCCTACAGTGCTATCTGCCTTTGATATAAGATTAAAATTGACATATTATGAAGAACAATGTCAACATTTTTCTATCTATACTTTTTCTCCCGTTATAGTTGATACTATAAAAGAAGCACGAAAGGGTAATGCCGTATGTCAGCAATGGTTAAATCAGTTGATTAGCAATGATGGGCTTATCCGTGTATTGAACAAATCTATATTGGGGTACAATACTAAAGAAAAGCAAAGAGCAAACGATATTTGTGACTTTTTAACTTCTGTTGTAACATATCTTTTTGACAATCCAGAAAAACATACTTTTGATTTGTTTATGAGATTAAAAATTAACAGTATTTATTCTGATAATATTCAAGAATATATGGATGCTATCAAAATATTTTCAGAAGACACTTTATGCGTCGTTGGTATGTATGAATATGGATATTTAGTATATAAACACTCTAACAAATATGAGGGCATAAATATAATTAAGAAAGCTGCCGAGTTAGGATATAGAAAAGCTATTGATTTTATGTACGAATACCATAAGAGTATAAACCAAAATTCAAAAGAAATCTTATTTTACGAAATTATTTCCGCAGGATTATCAGAGTACAAGGAAATGTATGCATTAAATAGTGAAGATATAGATGAAGATTCTTTAACAACCTTAAGCAAAATAAAAGAACTTATAAACATTGAATATTCGCCTGTATTAAATGGTGATAAAACATTTTCCGAATTTTTATATTCTGCTTGGAAAGATTTTAGTGACTCTCCAAAATTGTATCATCATTATGAAAACATCGGCTATGCAGCAGGAGACGTTGCAGACAAGATGATACTTAAAACTGTCAAATTGTTTTTGGGCTCTAAAATTAACGAAAAAGCATTTTTTTCAGTATCAACAAAAGACAGTGAAGATGCAATAATATTAACAGATAAAAGTTTACGATGGAAAAATGGCGAAGACGTACATTATAAACCATATACAATCGATGTAGATAAAGATTTAGTAGGCTTATTTAGAAAAATAAATATGGAGGAGTGTGTACTATATCATTTGTATGTAACTACATATTATTCTTGCAAAGCTTATTCAGCAAACCTACCCATTGATGTATTAGAAAAAATGGCTTTTTGCGGAAACCCTTTAGCGATTTGCAATTTATTATCCAATAATAAATATAGTTTAAGTGATGATAAAAAAGATTTTTGGATTGAACTTAAAAAGAAGTGGGAAGCACAAGGAAAGTATTTTGCAGTATGTCCTAATTGTCACGAGGTTAGAACTAAGGAAGATATGTTCTGCCCCGAATGTGGCGCTAAAATATATTAAAGTGAGGAAATGAAAAATGATTTGTAAAAAATGCGGAGCGGAAATTAAAAGCACATTAAAATTCTGCAATAAATGTGGAACGAAAGTAGTGCTGGACGAACCTAAAACACCAGATATTAAACCTCAATCTACACCCATCAACAATTCCACACCTCCGACCGTTGTAAATGAACCAAAAGCAGAAAGTGTTGCAAAACCAGAAGCAGTAGAAGTTCAAAGTAATGTTTCTGCAACTATCATTCCCGCTAACACAGTTCAAGTTCAACAACCCACTATACAACAAGCAGTAGTACCAACAGTAACTGAGGAAAAACCTATCCAAACCAAACCACCTAAACCCGAGAAGCCTATAGTTCCTCTAAAACCAAAAAACAAAACGGTTGCAGGTTTATTAGCAATCTTTTTAGGCTTCTTTGGAATACATTGGTTTTATCTTGGAAAACCCATTCGTGCTATAATCTATTTAGCGGTTTATATCTTCTGCCCGTTTATATGGTTACTCTATATTGTTGAGGGTATATACTTCCTTTGTGCAAAACAAGAAAGCTTCGACAAATATAGAAGTAAGTGGTAATTGCTTTGCCAACAAATTTGCCTACAAAAGCAAAAATGAACACTAAAAAAATTACTTAACACCAAGAAGGAATACATAACAAGAAAACCCCGATAAACCCTGTAAATATCAGGGATTATCGGGGTTTATTCGTTACATAGTGGGAATACTCAAAAATCAATGTTTCGTACTCCTAATCGGTGGATATATCATCCGCCAAGTTAAAGTAATATAAGCAAACATCATAATAAATAAAAATATATAAGGAGTTTAATTATGATGCTTGAAGATTATCCAGATATATTAACTGTAGACGAGGCTTGTGAAGCGTTAAGAATTGGCTATAATGCAATATATGGACTATTAAACAGTGGCAAGTTAAAGGCATACCGCAATGGTAGAACTTGGCGAATACCGAAATTAGCGTTAAAAGATTATATATTAGAAAACTGTAAACTCAAATAAAAAGGATAATCCGTAGTGCTATCAGCACTACGGATAAGTTTTGTTCTAACCGATGAAGAAAGCGAATTACACAAAGTTTAATTGCTCACATAACGCAAACTGAAAATACCATAGTTGTATAAAATACGATACATCATTTTTTGCAAATGATAAAATTCTTTATGTGTTCCGCCAAAGCGCTTTCCTGTATTGTAACTTACTGAATTAAAAACTATGTGAAGATTGATGTAATCGGTATCTTCGTGAACGGCATAAACACATTGAAAAGTGTCGCCAATCCTATACATAATTTCTTTTCCAATGTTGTCAGCAACTTTGGGCTCGGATAATTCGTCTTTGCTAAAACTTATAATAAAATGCCGTAATTTAACACCATTTGATTTGTTGTAAAGAGCTGCTACCTCATCCATACTTCTGTGTGGGCTATCATAATCGACCATAATCATACCGTAGTAGTTATTAACGATTTTTTCTGGTTTCAAGATATAGTTAATCACATCATTTCTTGCATCACTATCTAAGTATTTGCCTTTTTTATTAGCAGTCTTAAAAATTGCCATAAAACCAATACCTCCATTTTTAGTACTTTAATAGGAATTTCTCCCGATTATCGCAAGGGGAAGAAAAATTCTTCCCCAAGGGTCCCCTAAACATTATATAACTGTTCATTTCGTTATAAAAAATTATTATTCATTATATAGCTTAACCCTGCATATTTTTATGCAGGGTTAAATTTTCCAAACAATATTAACGTTTTTACCGTTAATCAATATTTTGTCGATGAATTCTGCGGCAATAATTTTCTTATCATCAAAGGAAAGGGATTTGAAATCCAATTTGCTGATTTTAGCAGTTTCGGTACGGCTTTCTTTCATCAGTTCGTCACGTTGTTTATGCAATGCTTCGATTTGTTTGCTAATGTAAGAAACCGCAATGTCTCCGCTCTCGGCAAGAGCGTTGACGAGCCGCTCGATTTTCTGCTCAATATTAAGTATTTCAGTAGAAAACTCCTTTGCGGCAGGGATAATTTCTTCGGGCGGTGCTTCCTTTAGCATTTTATCAATCTCATTTGCTATGTAATCTTCAAGTTCACGTAAATCAACGGATATTCGGCAGTCGCAAACAGAGAAATTTGATTTACCTGAGCATATTAAGTAAAATCTGTCCTCTGATTTTATGTAGTTGATTTTTAAGGCGTAACCGCACTTCTCGCATTTCATCAAACCGGTCAGCCACGAATATTTTCCTGCGTTTGCCCTTGAAAATTGTTTGTTATTAGATAGCTTATCCTGTACCTTTAACCACAAATCTGAATCAATAAATCCCTCGTGGTTAGATAGTGTCAGCATTTGGTCTTGTAAGGAATTATACTTGTTCTTTGTTCTATCTCTACGGCAGATGATATTGCAAGCGTGTAAACCGTCAAAAGCCGCTATTTCTTGTTGTATCTGCATTCCCTTGGAGAGATAATGAAAATATACATCTTCATTTGCCTTGACGTACAAGGGCGAATGCAAAAGGCGAGACAATGTGACATTATCCCACACCTCTCGCCTTGGTCCGTGTATTCCTTTGTCTGTCAAATATTTTGCAATACTCCTCAATGATGTATCAGGCTTTGCGTATTCCTCAAAGATGAACTTAACAATATCTGACTTTTCGTTGCTTATAAGTGATGATACCTTTCTGCCGTCATCAGTAATTTTAGTTAAATCAAATCCGTAGGGAGCAGGACCGCCTGTCCAAGCACCGAGTTTAAAGCGGTGAATGTAGTTATCCTTAACACGCTCTGCGGTGGTCTCACGCTCTAACTGAGCAAAAACCAAAACTATGTTTAACATCGCCCTGCCCATAGGGGAGGATGTGTCAAAATTCTCGGTAGCCGAAACAAACTCAACACCGTGCTGCTCCAACAACTCCCACAGCTTACTGAAATCAGCAATACTTCGGCTAAATCTATCCAAGCGGTACACAAATATTTTCTTAACCGCTCCCGACTTAACCGCTTCAATCAACTCGGTAAAGGCGGGACGCTTGATGTTTTTGCCCGAGTAACCTCTATCCGAATATACCTTTGCATCCTCGCCCGCAAGTCTTTTGCAAATTTGAATTTGCCCCTCGATTGACATACTATCCTTTTTGTCAATAGATTGTCGGGCATAAATTACATTCATTTTATTCACCCCTTATCAGTTGAGGTTTGTAAAATAAGTATACATTTGCGGTGCAGTTCTGCCTGACGGTTTAACCGTTCACTATCGTTTTGTGTAATATATGTATTAGTTATAGACATATAATAACCTCCTCATCACAATAATATGTGGCTGATGCCATCAATTATGACGTTCAGCTTTATTTAGAGGTTAGGTATTTATTAATATTGTATTTTTTGTAGATACCTTGACAACGATATTCTGGGTTTTGTATAATATTTAATTATGGTTGAAGCCCGCTTTTTTAGGAGGAAGAAATGATAGAAAAATGTATTGGTAAAAACGAATGGGTATCAGATGTAATTGGGGATGATTTTAAAAAATGGAGAACGAAAGATAAATCTTCTAACTTTGGTTCTTATCCAACAAAAGTTTTTATTGAAGCGCCTACAGGTTCTGGTAAGACATATTTTATAATAAACAAACTATTACCTTTTGCAGCAGAACAAGGTAGAAATATTTTATACCTCGGAAATAGAACTGTGCTTGAAAAACAAGTAAAAAAACACATTGGAAGTGTTTATTACGAGACGTATGATGAAAACAAAGAAATCACTAAATTTGATATTTTCTTTACACAAAATAAAATAGCAAGTATTACAGTAATGAATTATCAAGCAATTATTGGAGCTTTAAAGAAAGGCTTGCCCGCACATATATCTGGAAAATATTACTATGTTATTTTTGATGAAGTGCATTTCTTTTTGGAGGATGCACTGTTTAATCCGATGACATTTTACTGTTATGATACACTTTTTAGAAATTTTTATGATTCTGTCAAAATATTTATTTCAGCAACTATAAAAGAAACTAAAACTCTTATTGATAGCCTTAAACCCGAGGATTATCGAGAAGAAAGATTAGGAATTGAAAAAAATTTGATTAGAGAGGATATTAAAACATATTTCGTGAATTCTAATGTTAAAAAATATGTGCCATATTATTTCAAAGAAGAAGCGGAAATTTTGGAAGCAATTAAAAGAAATCTTTTTAAAGACAAGTGGCTGATTTTTGTACATTCAAAACAATACGGCAAACAACTGCAAACAAAGATAGAGAGCATTATAAGCGTATTGTATTCTAATATTAGAGATGAAATCCACACCCATAAAAGAATGATGGAGAAAAAACTAAATAGGGAAGAAATAATTAAAGAAAAAAGGAATATTGCGAAATTGGAGGAAGAAGAAAAAAGGATTAGAAAATGTAAAGTTGCCTTTGTAAATGCAGATAACAAATATAACAAGACAATGTCAAATATAATTAACAATTCGAAATATAATGAAACGATTTTGATAACAACAAAAGTTTTAGATAATGGAGTTAACATAAAAGATACTGCTGTAAAACATATTGTTATACCGTTTAGTTACAGAGTAGAATTTCTTCAAATGTTAGGAAGAAAAAGAATTGAAAACAACGAAGTCGTAAATTTGTATGTGCAGTATCCAAGTAGTTCAGATATTTATTCAAAGAGCAAGTACATCAAGCGACTATTTGAAAAATTTAATAAAGTGAATGAATTAGTTGAGCGTTTTGAACATTTATATGAGTATCGTATAAATAATCAAATATCACAACAAATAGATTCAGAGTTTAAAAAGGCAAACGAACAGATGACAGCAATAATGCAAGACTTTTGGAATGAAGACAAATCAGTGCAAAATTTATTTTATATTGATAAATACCGCAACTTAAGATGTAATCCTTTTTCAACTTTTCAATTAATTATTTTAGAAAATTTTTATACGAATTTAGATAATGATTTTAAGAATATAGGATATACCGCAGTTAATCAAAAGATAGAGAAATGGCTTGGAAAACAATTAGTGTGTTCTCCGATATACCTACAAGAAAAATTATACGGAACGATGGATGATTGGATTGTTAATAATTTAAATAAGGCAATCTCTCCTGCAGACCAAGCTGAATTTTACGAAAAATATATGATAATCTTCAATATATGGTTGGCTAAAAATTTCGCAAACGCACCCGAAAAATTGCGTGAGTGGTATAGTGTAAAGAAAGGCAAAGATAGAAGAAAAGCTGCTATCTGTAAAAGCCTACAAATAGCAGAACTGCCATACACGCTGGTTAAGCGTGATGGCAGTTGGGTATTGATTGATATTAGCAATTAAAGCACTTTCAACCGTTGCGGATGGGGATAGTTTGGATTGGAAAGATAATGCAACACCTGATAGTATTTGCAAGAGGGTAACGAGTAAGGTTAAAAACGGCTCAATTGTGTTATTCCACAACGATGCCGACCACACACCTGCTGCACTGCCAAATATACTCAAATGCCTTAAAGACGAGGGGTATGAGTTTGTGTTTATAAGCGATTTGATTTTAAAGGAAAACTATGAAATCAAACACGACGGAACGCAGTGCAAGAAAAAAGACGGCTGATGCCGTCTTTTTTAGTGAAGAGTGAAAAGTGAATAGTGAAGAGTTTCGGTGTGCCTTCGGCACGGATATAAAAACTTTTTACCTCTTAACTTTTACCTATTACTTTGCAAGGCTTTGCCTTGCGTTGCCGTCCCCTGTGTCCCTATTTGTGTTCCTTTTCCCATAACTTTTTTGAAAAATCTTTACTTCGTAAAACTGTTATGCTATAATTATTAAAAAAGTAAAGGATGTTATTATATGAACACAAATGAATTAATAGAATATGTTAATGAAGTTAAAGAATTAGAGTGTTCCGTTTATACTCATGAAAGATTAAAACCTTTATATTTAGAAAAATTAGAAGGCATTGCTCCACAAAAACCAACACTTAAAAAAAGTAGCATTGCAAATAAACCATATATACCCCGCGAACCAAGTTTAGAGGGGACTACACTATCTCTTGAGGGGAGTTTTATATTAATATATGTCCTTATTGCGCTTTCTATCGTAATTACGATAATGTCTTTTTGGTTGATAGCAATTGATGTAGGCTTTTTAGCATTCTGTTCCCTATTATTCTCTATATTTATGGATGGTTATAGTATAAAAATCTTTAAAGATTTTAATGCAAATAAAAAAGATTATGAAAATAAATTAGAAGAATACAATATTTTATTGACAAAATATAACGAAGATATAAAAGAAGATGAAAGATTAAATAAGTTATACGAAAGTGATTTTAAAAAAGAATTAATAGATTTTGAAGGACAATTACAGATTTTTAATGACAAAAAAGAAAGTCTTTCAAATGAATTTAGTTATGTATCTACACAGTTAAATAGTTCATTAGAACAATTATATAATAAAGATATTATTTTTCCAAAATATCGCAATTTAGTTGCAATTTCTGTAATAAGTGAATATCTAACAAGCGGAAGATGTAGTGAATTAGAAGGTCCAAACGGCGCATATAATTTATACGAATTAGAATTAAGGCAAAACATAATAATAAACCAACTTTCTTCAATTTTAAGCAATCTTGAACAGATAAAAAACAATCAATATACTTTATATCAAGAACTAAAAAAATCAGATGCAATTATAAACAATTTGCTTGCTAACATTGGTAATCAAATCGCTATCTCAAATTATTATGCACAAATAACCGCTGATGCTGTTACTGCTCCAAAAATAACTTGCGGAGTTATTTTCTAGATACTAATGCTCAGACTCTAATCGGTCTGAGCATTTTCTTTTTGCAAAGTTTCAAAAAGGACATTGAGAAGACAGGGAGGACGGTTCCTTGTCCTAGAAACAACAAACGGACTAACTCATTTCAAGCCAGAGAACCGTCTTCTGTCTTTCCTAATATCATACCAAATAAATTTTTGCAACTTCCCATTTAATATTACTTTTGTATCTAATGGTGATAGTTTAGATTGGAAAGATAATGCAACACCTGATAGTATTTGCAAGAGGGTAACGAGCAAGGTTAAAAACGGCTCAATTGTGTTATTCCACAACGATGCCGACCACACCCCCGAAGCCCTGCCGACCATACTCAAAACCCTTAAAGACGAGGGATATGAATTTGTGTTTATAAGCGATTTGATTTACAAAGAAAACTACGAAATCAAACATGACGGAACGCAGTGCAAAATGTCATAAATGACATTTTGCAGCGATAGAAATCTCTTATGGGATTTGTGATATGCGATTGTTCGCTCGATATGTGCTACGTACTCGATATGCCCTGCGGGGCGTGAATAGGGGATTTATATCATATCAAATTTACCGCAAGGTAAATATATCGAGTTTTCCGTTAGGAAAACATATCGAATTGCAAAGCAATATATCGACAAAAAAGACGGCTGATGCCGTCTTTTTTAATGTGTATTGTAATGACAGGCTCCGTTTAATTAATACACAAAACCGTCGCCCCGATTGATTCTGTATCTCGTAGGTTTACAATAGATGGGTGAAAATGATTTTTATATTGTAAAAATTATTAGAATATGGTATAATATTTATACTATTTATGAAATGAGGTGAGGATATGCTTGCAAATAAATTAGGTATAACATCTTCTGTCGAACTTGCAAAAGAGGAAGAAAGAATTAGTAAAAAGAAGGCTGCCCAGCTTTTTGAAGACGGCACCTTAGACAGATTAGAAGCAGGAAAAATGGCATCTCTTATGGCTATTCATAAAGCCTTGTTTGAAGATATTTATGATTTTGCAGGCAAGCTCCGCACCGTTAATATAGCAAAGGGTAATTTCCGATTTGCACCAATAATGTATCTTGAAACAGCACTTCAAAATATAGATAATATGCCGCAATCAACTTTTGATGAAATAATCGAAAAATATGTAGAGATGAATATTGCTCATCCATTCCGCGAGGGCAACGGAAGAGCAACACGCATTTGGCTTGATTGTATCTTAAAAAAAGAAATCGGCAAAGTTATCGATTGGAGCCTTGTGGACAAAGAGGATTATTTATTAGCTATGGAGCGCAGTCCTATTAGGGATATTGAAATAAAGCATATTTTAAAGAATGCTTTGACCAACAAGACCACTGACCGTGAAGTTTTTATGAAGGGTATCGACCATAGTTATTACTATGAAGACTATACAACCTTTAAAACTGAGGAATTGTAATCGCATCCGCCCGAAGAAATTCAGGCGGATTTTTATTTGTAAATACAGTTACAAAGTCAAACCCGACGGAACGCGGTGCAAAATGTCATAAATGATATTTTGCAGCGATATAAATCTCTTATGGGATTTGCGATATGCGATTATTCGCTCGATATGTGCTACGTACTCGATATGCCCTGCGGGGCGTGAATAGGGGATTTATATCATATCGAATTTACCGCAAGGTAAATATATCGAGTTTTCCGAAAGAAAAACATATCGAATTGCGAAGCAATATATCGACAAAAAAGACGGCTAAATATAGCCGTCTTTTCCTATATTGACAACACACAAAATCGGTTTATGATGTAAACAAATCTTTTAATTTATTTATATCATAAAACTTGCCTTCAAATCTGTTATAAAGGTTTTTCTTTTTGCTTTGGTCGACTGCGAAAATTTTATTTTCACTATAAATAATTGCAATTTTAACGGATTTATTTATATTTTCGGTAAAATGTTTTTTAGCTCTTTTATAAAGAGGGTCGGGGGTTTTAAAAATCTCAGGAATTTGCACCGATTGAGAACTGCATAGCAAATCGCAAAGAATTTTTTCGCGCAGTATTTCCTTATCACATTTTGTGCTAAAAAAATCGTAAAGCTTTTGAGCATAGTCGCAAAGTTTCATTTTGTTGCCATTAACACTATTTCCAAAATCATTAAAAATGTCAAATGGCGATATTCCAACCTCTTCTGTTAGATACTCTAATGTAAACAGGAACCGACCGCTGTTATAAAGCCTATCAAGAGCATCCTCGCAGTTTTTGAGCATTTTTATTTCATCGGCTGAAAGGCAAGGGGTTGATGTAACCTCATAAGGTGGCTCATTATTAAATGTGCAAGGATATTTTTCGCTGTTTTCGCGCATATCCGCACCATAAAGCAACTTTAAAAATCCCATTTGGAGCATATGTGCTTTAAGTGAATAGCCAATATTAAAACTATTCTTAAAGCTTTCAAGGTTTTCACCCGTAAGCCCTGCGATAAGGTCGATATGAATGTGCATATTATTAAAGCTTATAAGCTTTTTAATGTTTTCTATAAGCTTTTTGGTGTTGGTTTTTCGGTCGATTGCCTTTAATACATCCTCATTAAATGATTGCATTCCTATTTCAAGTTGAACAGCACCATAAGGCATAGAAGATAAAATTTCGAGAGTGCTTAGGTTTAAAATATCACCTGCAATTTCAAAATGAAAACATACATTTTCAGGAATTTTTTTACCATAGTTTTCTTTTATGAAAAGCAGAATTTCATTAGCCCGTCTTTCATTTGCATTAAATGTGCGGTCAACGAATTTCACCGTCTGTGTGCCGGAGGAAGCCAATTTTATTATATCTTCTTTAACCCTTTCCAAATCAAAAAATCTAAGGGGAGAGCATCTTCCCGAAAGGCAGAAGGCACAACGATACGGACAACCTCTTGCGGTTTCAATATAAGCAATTCTACCGTCTAATTTTTCAAAAAACTCTTCGCTAAATGGGGAAGGGGGAGTGGCATTGTATTCTTTTTCGGGAACCACGATAATTTCCCCGTTTTGTCTATATGTAAGTCCTGAAACCGAGGATAATTCACCGTTTATATTATTAAGAAAATCAGGGAAAGTCCATTCGCCCTCACCTGACAGAACAAAATCAATAAACTCATATCTTTCTATTACATTTTTAGGGCGATATGCAACCTCAGGACCGCCAAGAACAATTTTACAATTATGTTTTTCTTTTATTAAACGGCAGATTTCCAAGGTTTTCGTAATATTCCATATATAGCAAGAAAAAGCGACTATATCGGGTTTTTCATTTATAATTTTGCGAGCAAAACTTTCGGTATCGCCGTTGATAGTGCTTTCTAAAACCAAAACATCGTGATTTTCTTTTGAAAACTCGCGAACACCCGCCGCCAAACACCATGGTGATAGCGACGCATGTATAAATTTTGAATTAAGACAAGAAATAATAACTTTCATATTTTACCTTTCAATAATACGGAATTCTATATGAAAATTTTATCACATATTACGAATAAAATAAAGGGTTTACTATTTTTTATAGAAAATAGAATTATATCGTATGATAGATATTTATTCCTCCCGTTAATTTTAGCAAAAACAGGCGCACCGCGGTGCGCCTGTTTTAATATGTTAAATATTAAATTTTAATTACATAAGACTTCTGTAAAGGTCAGCAATTTCTGCTTCGCTAACTTCTCTTGGGTTACCTGGACGGCAAGCGTCTGCAAATGCGTCAGCAGCGAGCTGAGGAATATCTTTTTCATCAACAATACCCTTTAAGGTTGTGGGGATACCAACATCCTCTGCGAGCTTGCGAACAGCTTCAACAGCAGCGTTGCGGTATTCAGCCTGAGTCATATTCTCAACACCTTCAACACCCATAGCGATTGCGATATCCTTATACTTTTCGCCTGTGTAATCAGCATTGAAAGCCATAACAGTAGGAAGCAAGATAGCGCAAGCCTTACCGTGAGGAGTGTCATAATAAGCGGAAAGAGTGTGAGCCATAGAGTGATCAACACCGAGGCCTACATTAGAGAAGCCCATACCTGCAACATATTGACCGAGAGCCATACCCTCTCTGCCTTCTGCGGTGTTAGCAACTGCGCCGCGAAGTGAACGAGCGATAATCTCGATAGCTTTAATATGGAACATATCAGATAATTCCCAAGCACCCTTGGTGATATAGCCTTCAATAGCGTGGGTTAAAGCGTCCATACCGGTAGCAGCGGTTAATGCAGCTGGCATAGAGTTCATCATATCAGGGTCAACAACTGCAACAACGGGGATATCGTGAGCGTCAACACAAACGAATTTGCGCTTTTTCTCAACATCGGTGATAACATAGTTAATAGTAACTTCTGCTGCTGTACCTGCGGTTGTTGGAACTGCGATAATCGGAACGCATGGGTTCTTAGTTGGAGCAACGCCCTCTAATGAGCGAACATCAGCAAATTCGGGGTTGGTTATGATAATACCAATAGCCTTTGAGGTATCCATAGCAGAGCCGCCGCCGATAGCTACGATACAATCAGCGCCCGAAGCCTTAAATTCTTCAACACCGTGTTGAACATTTTCAATTGTGGGGTTAGCTTTAATATCGGTATAAAGAGAATATTCGATATTAGCAGCATCGAGTAAATCTGTAACCTTTTTAACAATACCGAACTTTACGAGGTCGGGGTCGGAGGTTACAAATACCTTTTTGAATCCGCGATTTTTGATTTCATCGGGGATAGCCTTTATGGCGCCTGCGCCATGGTAAGAGGTTTCGTTTAACATAAACTTGTTCATTTTTAAGGACACACCTTTCAAAATTTATCTATGATACTATTTTATCATTAACGATTTAATATGTCAACAAATTTAAAAAAACGGTGCCCCAACGGCACCATTTTTTTAAATTTATTCCGTTAAAGGAGTTTCGGAGGTGATTTCCGATTCGGATTCGGGTTTTGATTCTTCCACAACTATTTTAGTGTTTTTAAAAGAATACTTATTATAGCTGTTATTTTTAGCGGTTAGGGTTATGTTTTGAGAGGGGGTAGCGCAGGTATAACCTGTGGGTGTTGTTTGGGTTAGGGCATAGCTTCCGTAAATTAAGTTAGAAACTGTAACCTTGCCGCTAGCATTTGTGCTTCCTAAATCCTTGATTTTACCGCTTTTAGTGTTTTTGAGGCTTAATTTTACATTGCTCATAGGATTTCCGCTATCATCAGTAACCGAAACCTCTAATAAAGCAGACATTCTGATATTTGCAGGGGTTGTTATAACCTTTAAGGGTAGCTGCGGGTCAGGACCGAAGTGCATACGCTCAATGGCACAAAATTCAGGTCCGTTTTCGTTGCCAACATGGTAAACCCAGTTATAGCCGTTTTTATAACCTGCATAAATTGATACATGGCTGCAAGCGGTGCTACCAGGTCTTCTCGCATCGCTCATACAAATAATTGAGCCTATCGGGATAGATTCCTTTGCTTTAAAGTTTATAAAGCCTGAGCCGGTTAAATTGTAGGTGAAATCAATATATTTTGAATAACCTTTTTTAACCCAATCTTGCGCGGCAATATACCAAGAGTTTGCAAGCTTCGGGTCGGAAGGTTTAGTTAGAGAGGAGGTATCAATTCCTGCAACATTTGGTAGATAGTTGAAATAAACATAGGTTACATAAGAAGCACAAACCAAACCGCCGCGCTCAAAATGAGCAATATTCGGTTTGCCGTTTGCGGTTTCATATCCTGTGCTTCCACCGGCATAGCTTATCTTAGAAAGCCAACCTTTGCCGCGTTTTTGAGAAGCTAATACATATTGCCACATCAAACCGTCAGAGCGGTGTTTTTGGATGTTATATCCCGTGTAAATAAGAGAATCCATAAACACATTGTTATCTATATCCATATCGGTATTAGTGCTATAAGAATAAGAATTATTTGAGGGAGTGGTTGTCTGTGTCACGGGTTTTGAGGTTGCAGGCTTAGAGGTTGCAGGTTTCTGCTCTGAGGATACAGGCTCGGAGGACTCTTCGGGCTCGCTTTCTTCCTCGCTTTCAACCTCGGACACAACACTGCTCTCAGAAGTGGTTAGAGACGGGGTATCGTCATTATTTTCATTTTTGTTATTGTTAATTACGATAACCGCTGAGGTTGTTCCAATAGTTAAAGCCAAAACCGAAGCCACAACCGAGGCTATAATTTTATGGGTTATAATAAAATCTTTTATGATTAATAATATTCTCATTTATTTTCTCGTTTCTTTTGTTTTTTACTATAATTACAAATATCCGCCAAAATGCAATTTTCACATTTAGGATTTTGCGCTTTGCAAACACCTCTGCCGAAAAGCACAGTTCTATGGCAAAAATCATTAGATTTTTGCGGGTCTAAAAGCTTTCGCATTTCATTTTCAACCTTTAAAGGATTGGTTGTATCAACAAAGCCTAATCGGTTGCAAATTCTTATAAAATGAGTATCGGTTACAATAGCGGGCTTTTTATAAATATCTCCGCAAACCAAATTGGCGGTTTTTCTGCCAACGCCTGGGAGGGTGGTAAGCTCCTCAATAGTATCGGGAACTTTACCGCCGAAATTATCTATAATCCCCTTTGCAATACCTATTAAATCCTTTGCTTTTGTTTTATAAAGTCCGCAGGTTTTAATTAATTCCTCAACCCGTTTTATATCCGCTTTTGCCAAACTTTCTGCATTTGGAAACTCTTTAAAAAGGGCTGGGGTTACCATATTAACTCGTTTATCGGTGCATTGAGCTGAAAGTCTTGTTGCGATAAGAAGCTCAAATGCATCGGTATATTCAAGCGAGCAAATAGCGTTGGGATAAAGCTTTTCGAGCCTTAAAACTGCTTCGGCGGCTCTTTCTTTTTTACGCATTTGCGCTCTCCAACTTTAAGTCGCCGGGTTTGATAAGTTTTAACTTGCGCATACCCTCTGCGATAGCTAATGAAATAACAGCAGGGAGAACAAAATGCATTAATATAATTTCAAGCAAAACAACAACCGAGGAGAGCTTTCCGGTTGCCATCATGCTTTCGTATGCCATAAACTGACCAACAAGACCTGCCGAGCCCATACCTGAGCCTACGGGGTTGCTGACCATTTTAAGAAGACACGAGGAAACAGGACCTAAAATGGCGCTTGTTATAACAGGGGGTAACCATAAAATAGGCTTTCTCATAAGGTTTGGAACTTGGAGCATCGAAGTTCCAACACCCTGAGCTATAAGTCCGCTAACCTTGTTTTCGCGATAACTAATAACCGCAAAGCCTACCATATTTGCACAGCAGCCAACCGTTGCAGCACCTGCTGCCAAGCCTGTAATCCCCATTGAAACACCTATTGCCGCAGAGGAAATAGGAAGTGTTAGAATTATACCCATAAGAACCGATATTGCCATACCACCAAAGAAAGGATATGCTTCAACATTAATGTTAACAAGCTCGCCCAACCATTTCATAGCGGTTGAAATATAAGGACCAACAAATAATCCCGCCGCTGAACCGCCTAAAATACAGGAGAGGGGAGTAAGTATTATGTCAACCTTAGTTTTACCTGCAATAAGCGCACCGATTTCGATAGCAACATAAGCCGCTATAAAAGCACCCAATGGCTCGCCGGGTTTTCCGAGAGCAAAGCTTTCGGTTGCTATGCTTGGGAAAGCGCCGATCATACCGCAAACTGCCGCAGAAACGGTTGTTAGGGGAGAGGACTTTAATTTACAAGCAACACCAACGCCAATTCCGGCACCCGTAATGGTTTTTGCGAAATTGCCGATAGCATTTAAATAGTCGCCTGCAATATTGTTTCCAACGATACTTGCTATTTGGCAGATAATAGTGCCGATAATAAGTGTTGAAAAAAGTCCATAAGCCATACCGGACAGTCCATCAATAAAAAGACGATTTAAATACTTCTTAAACATATTAAACATCCTTTCAAAAAAATATTAATTGTAATTATTATAAAATAAAAAAATTAATTTTTCAATGGTATATCTGCCGATAATAAAGGTAAATACTAATAATAATTTAGTGAAAAAGGGTGTTTTCTTTGAAAAAAGTTGCTTTTTTTGATACAAAATCTTATGATAAGGAAAGCTTTAATAAATTTGAGGACGAAAATATTAAAATCAGGTTTTTTGAAAATAAACTAAATATTGATACAGTTAGTATGGCGCGGGGCGCAGATGCGGTTTGCGCTTTTGTTAATGATAGCATTGATAAAGAGGTAATAAACGAATTATCAGAGCTTGGAGTCGGTCATATTGCGCTTAGATGCTCGGGTTATAACAATGTGGATTTAAAGGCGGCAAAGGGTAAAATTAAAATAAGCAGAGTGCCTGCATATTCACCCTATGCGATTGCCGAGCATACAATGGGCTTGGTTTTAACCTTAAACCGCAAGCTGCACAGAGCATATATCAGAACCAGAGACCATAATTTTTCGCTTGAAAGCTTGATAGGATTTGATTTGCATGGCAAAACAGTCGGAATTATAGGAACGGGCAAAATAGGCTGTGCTATGGCGGAAATCTGTCGAGGCTTTGGTATGGAAATTTTGGGCTTCGACCCTTATGAGAACCCAAACTTTTGCGGAAAAAATGTTGATTTGGATACACTTTTTAAAAGCAGTGATATAATTTCGCTCCATTGTCCTTTGTCTAAGGAAAATTATAAGCTTATAAATAAAAATACCATTGAAAAATGCAAAAACGGTGTTTTTATAATTAATACCTCGCGCGGTAAATTGGTCGATACTGCTGATGTTATAGTAGGTTTAAAATCGGGTAAAATCGGCGCGGCAGGGCTTGATGTTTACGAGGAGGAAACCGAGGTTTTCTTTGAGGATTTTTCGGATGAAATTATAAAGGACGATACTTTATCGACCTTAATTTCAATGCCAAATGTAATAGTAACCTCCCACCAAGCATTTTTAACTCGTGAGGCTTTAAACGCGATAGCAGAAACAACAATGGAAAATTTAGAAAGCTTTTTTGAGGGTAAAGAACTAAAAAATGAAATTTCAGTCTGATTAAATCGCCTTGCTTTTTGTTTTTTGAAATGGTATAATGGTTGTCGGTGATTTTATGACAAGATTTTATTTAATTCGCCATTGTGAAGCAATGGGAAATGTGTTGCGTCTTTTTCAGGGTTCAAGCGACCTCGATATCAGTGAATTAGGTGCTAAGCAGTTGGAATTTTTAAAGAAAAGATTTTCAGAAGTTCATATTGATAAGGTATATTCGAGTCCTTTAATCCGTGCAGTAAAAACCGCAAGAGCGGTAGTAGGGGATAGGGATTTAAGTGTTGAGACTTGTGATGGGTTAATTGAGCTTCACGGCGGTGTTGTTGAAGGGAAGCCCTTTGAAGAGGCTTTTAATTCAATAGAAGGTTTAGCAGATACTTGGGATAATCACCCTCAGGATTTTGCCCCTGAGGGTGGAGAGAGTATGAGACACGCTTATGAGCGTATCTGGGAAACCGTATGCAAAATAGTGCGTGATAACAAGGGTAAAACGATTGTCGCTTCTTCTCATGGTGGCGTTATCCGCTGTCTTGTTTGCCGATTGCTTGAAAACGATATAAATCGTCTTAAAGATATAAATTGGAGCGAAAATACGGCGGTTATGCTTATTGAGTTTGATGATAATTTTAATGCAAAGTTAGTCTATTTTAATGATTATTCGCATTTGCCTGAGGAGTTTGTTAATCGCAAAACGAGGCTTGCTTCTTTCATGAGGGGTGATGCTAAATGATTATAATGTCGGTTGATTTAGGTAAAGCGAGAACGGGCATAGCTGTGTCGGATTCAGGTGAAAGCTTTGCTTTTCCAAAAGAGGTAATTCATGAGTATAACAGCGAAAAATTAGTGCAAAAAATTTCTGCCGCCGCAGAAAAATATCAAGCAGAGCTTATAGTTGTAGGTCTTCCTAAAAATATGGACGGCTCACTAGGTTTCAGGGCGCAGGAATGCAGCGAAATCGCAGAAAAAATTAAAGAAGTATCTAAAAGGGAAGTGGTTTTATGGGACGAGCGGTGTACCACCATTTCGGCTCATACAGCCCTTAATTTTACCGATACGAGAGGCAAAAAGCGAAAAGAAGTGGTGGATGCTGTTGCCGCAGTTATAATTTTAGAGGATTATTTGAATTTCAGAAAAAACAAAAAGCAGTAAATTTTACTGCTTTTTGTTTTTTTAGTTGACAAACGGCATTCTTTGATTTATAATAGTCATGTTGCCTTGAAAATCAATGTTTTCGGGTTGGCAAAAATTTAATATCGAGGTGTGGCGCAGTTGGTAGCGCACTAGTTTTGGGAACTAGATGCCGCAGGTTCGAGCCCTGTCACCTCGACCAATTTTAGCGGTTTTAACCGCGAAAAGCCGCAAGGAATTCCTTGCGGCTTTTTTATCTCAACATACTGAACGGAGGTTATATATGAGTAAATTTATTAATTATATGAAGGAAATCGGACTTACTGATTTGAAAAAAATCCATGATTATTTTATGAAGATTAGCCTTGAAACTATTGTGCCATTTCATGTGTATATGCAAAATTTAGCTTATGAAGATTGGAGCATATCCGATTATTCGCCATATTCTTTTGCTCCCTCCATGTCACTGTCTGGTTTTGGTGGTTGTGCCGAATATAAATGTAAAATCAATAGAGCTACTACTTTCCATAAATTTGCCGCCTTATATAGTGACACAGTTTACTTTTTTGTAAACTCTATAACAAATCCTCATCCAATTAATTTTATTGATAATCCCAAAAATGAAATGGAATATAGGGAGGATTTAAAAAATGACTTTAGTCTTATATTTTTATATTCAGATTTGATAGAATATGGTATTGCAAAAATAATCCCGCCGCACTTTTCTGTTTG
Organism: Clostridia bacterium; assembly: GCA_017439585.1. Classification (GTDB taxonomy): domain Bacteria; phylum Bacillota; class Clostridia; order Oscillospirales; family Acutalibacteraceae; genus UBA737. Next base: position 101,109 of record JAFSIV010000016.1, read on the forward strand.
TCCTCACTGTTTCTCAAAACTGATACTTGACAAGAAAGAATTATCATTGTTAGAACCCTTAATAAATGACTATACAGAAAAAGCAGTTATTTCTGCTTTAAACTACATTCCATCACAAAATACAGGAATTGTTTCTATAAACATTCCTGAACTTTTCCCAGATCATCCTGTATATAGAACCATTGAACAAAGCACCAAAAGAAATTTTTTTAAAAATTTGAAAACTTTCCCAGTTAATATTACTGATAAACACTTCAAAAACCACATTGTAAAGCAATGTGTATTGGATAATTTCGTAACAACAAAATTCGAAGCGTTTATAAGTTCTTCCTACCGTTCAAAGCTAATTACAGACAAGCCATTTGATCAAAGCCTGTTAGGACTTTCATCTAATAGAATTACAGCATCCTTAACTCCTCCTGTATTCAATATGCCATTTTTAGAAGGAATTCAAACAGAAACTATCCTAAAAATTCGTGAATCCGAGCAACACGCTTTTAATGAATACCGTATTGCTATGGACAATGCTACTCACGCATATATTAAAGCTACTCAAACTTCAGAGATTGAAGATATTCAAAACGATATTATATATCCTGCCTTTATAAAATTAGACTCAATGTTTGCTCGCACTCAAAAAATGAAGGCTATCAGCAACATTGGAAGTTTGCTTGTAACATCTGCTACAGTAACATTGGGAGTGATGAATTCTATCATTCCTCAAGATGTCCCTTCTATTATTACCGCAGTTGGAGGCACTGAAGCTTTATTAAAATATTTGATGAGTGTTATCGAACGAAAATCGAACACCGATAACGACATTGAAAAACAAGACTTTTATTTCCTTTGGAAAATTAATCAAAAAAAATAAAGTGTTTTTATTTTCTGGAAATCAAAACAAAAAAGAGGACGGTTCTTACGAATCGCTCTCTTTTTTTATCTTTCTAAATCTTTATCTCCGCTTTCTTTTCTTCTATCTCTCAACAAGCAGTCTTTCACACTCTTCTTTTTTCTTAGCATACACATTAAACTTTTTACGCTTACCGTTTGGTAGTCTTTGATAGTAACTGCCTTCCCACAAGGTGTCGTTTATCTGATACACGCAACCTGTTCCTGACTTTCGAATTTTTATTCTAAGTATTGCTTATCATTGACATCCCCTATTCTTTTTGCTATAATATCAAAAAATCCACTGGAGGAATAGATTATGTTTTCTATCATCATTCGACGTAGACGACGATAGCTTGTATCTTGTATTAGGTACAGGCTTATTTCGCTTTGTGCCTAAACGAATGATGAAAAGAAACTTAACTTTTTATTGTACTGTTGATGGCACAAATGCTACCAACAGTATTTTTTATTTTAAGGAGAATTATTATGAAAATAAACAAATCATCGCTTAACGAAGCAATATATGAATTAATAGATTTACCGGATAACGCTGCTATTGTAGATTTAGGATGCAGGAACGCAGGTTATCTCAATGGAATTATCAACGAGTTCCCCAGTAAAGTTACAAAAGCAATCGGTGTAGATGTA
>JAFSIV010000017.1 GCA_017439585.1 Clostridia bacterium
CACCCATAAGCTGCTCTTTGGGATCGGTGGGGAAGTCTTCGCCGATCTTTGCCTTATATTCTGCCTTGAACTGTTCTGCAAGTTCCTTGAGGTCGTCAGCTGTAAGCTCAACGTCCTGAGTAACGCCTCTTTCCTCTTTCATTTTGTCGATAAGCTCTTCGAAATATTTCTTACCAACTTCCATAACAACATCAGAATACATCTGGATGAAACGACGGTAGCAGTCATAAGCCCAACGAGCATTACCTGACTGAGCAGCCATAGTTTCAACAACATCTTCGTTAAGACCGAGGTTGAGGATAGTATCCATCATACCGGGCATAGAAGCGCGAGCGCCTGAACGAACTGAAACGAGAAGAGGATTGGTTTTATCGCCGAACTTTTTGCCAGTGATACCTTCCATCTTATCAATTCCTACCATGATTTGAGCTTGGATGTCATCATTAATTTTTCTGCCATCCTCATAATACTGTGTGCAAGCTTCGGTAGAAACAGTGAAACCCTGAGGAACAGGAAGACCGATTTTGGTCATTTCTGCAAGGTTAGCACCCTTACCGCCGAGAAGCTCGCGCATGCTAGCGTCGCCTTCTGAGAAAAGGTAAACATACTTGTGACTCATTAGAATCAACCTCCTAAAAAATTTATGGTTTTACCACAGTTTACAAAATGATACTTAAATCTTCTTGTTTTGCTAATCTGATTTAAGTTTGCGCCGATGAAATGCATCTTGACACGCTGTGAGTATTATAACATTTCTGTCGCGAAAAATAAAGGTTTTTTTTGCTAAAAAACTACATTTTTTTAAAAAATGGTAAATTCGATAGTTGAAAGCGAAAAAATCAAGCTATATTTATGCAAAATCACGCTTTCGAGTCGGTTTTTTTGCGATTTTTGGGTAGGCGGAAATAGGTTTTGGTGCAGTCATAAATTATCTTCGCAAGCCAGTCGTTAGTGCAACCCTCGCTAATTCGCCATTGCCAGTTAGCTCCAACGGTAGAGGGTTTATTAATTCGGGCCTTATTATCAAGACCTAAGAAGTCCTGCATCTGCAAAATACAGGTATCGGCAGCAGTTTGCATAGCCGATTTTATAAGCACCCAGTTAAAGCTATCATTCTCACCGATTCTGAGATAATCGCGGGCGAATTTAACCTCGTCCTTATCTCCCTCGGTCATATAACCTATCGCGGTGTCGTTATCGTGAGTTCCGGTATAAACAACACAGTTTTTATCGATATTATGAGGCAGATATGAGCTTTCGCTATCGGTGCTGAAAGCAAATTGCAATACCTTCATACCTGGGAAGCCTGTATATTTAAGAAGCACCCTTACATCGTCATCAATAGTTCCTAAATCCTCGGCAATAATATTAAGCTCACCCAAGGTTTCATTTAGTTTTTTAAACAAAGCCTTGCCCGGACATTTTTTCCAAACTCCGTTTTGAGCGGTTTTATCGCCAAAGGGAATAGAGTAGTAAGCTGAGAAAGCTCTAAAATGGTCTATTCTTACGGTATCGAAAACCTTGCAGGCGAAACTTATGCGGTTTATCCACCAAGCAAAGCCTTCTTTTTTCATATAATTCCAATTATAAAGTGGATTGCCCCATAACTGACCCTCATCTGAAAAAGCATCGGGAGGACAACCTGCAACCGATTTCGGTTTAAGGTTTTTATCTAACAAAAACTGTTCGGGTGCGCTCCAAACATCCGCACTGTCGAAAGCTACATAAATCGGAATATCGCCGATTATATAAATACCTTTTTGATTTGCATATTCTTTAAGGGCGAACCACTGTTTGAAAAATAAATATTGAATAACCTTATAAAACTGTAATTCTTTTTTATACTCTCGGCTGATTTTAGCCAAGCTATCAGGATTTCGGGTTTTATATTCAAGCTTCCAACAGTCAAACGAAGCGCCGCTATGTAAATCCTTTAAACATGAGAAAAGAGCAAAATCGTTAAGCCAGAAAGCATTTTTATTTAAAAATTTTTCATAATCGCAAGGCGGATTTTTTATAAATCTTTCATAAGCCTTTCTCAAAATTTTATGTCGGGATTTATAGATTAGCTCATAATTAATTCTGGTATTTTCAGAGCCGAAATCATAAGCCTCTATTTCCTCTTTTGTGATTAAATTTTGGGCTTCTAAAAGCTCTAAATCTATAAAATAAGGGTTTCCGGCATAAGAGGAAAATGACTGATAAGGCGAGTCGCCAAAGCTGGTGGTACCAATGGGTAGCACCTGCCAATAGGTTTGACCTGATTTTTCGAGAAAATCTACAAACTCAAAAGCTGATTTTCCGAGTGTGCCTATGCCGTATTTACTGGGTAATGAGAATATCGGCATTAAAATACCGCTAGAACGCATAAAATTTTCCTTTCTTTTTTGGTGTTGAAATTTTATTTATTTTTAAGTTTTATTCTTTTATTTTTAAGCTCGCTATATAGCATTTTTGCGATATAGTGGGTGTTGGCAGAAGCTTTACCTTTTGCGTTTCCCAAAACCGCCACGCCGAGCTTTAATTTTTTATTTATTATAAGGGATGAGCGGAAAGTTCCAACCCCTCCCACATGCCAAAGCTGATTTGATTTTTCATAAGTATGCCAGCCTATGCACATAAGGTGGTTATCATTTTTGAGTTTTGAAGCTTCGCATACTTTATGCGCTGAGATGATATAAGGTTTATCGCTTTCAATTTGCATAGCGATATATTTTAGCATATCGCTTATATTACTCACCAAACCGCCACCCGCAATATAAGGATTATTTCGATGCCATACCCAAAAGGGCAAAAGCTTTTCACCCTTTGCGGCAGGGGGATTTCTTTTTTTGCGGTCTAGTTCAATAAAGGTTTCGTTCAAGTTTAAATCATTTTTTATAAAATTTTCGAAGAGGGTTGAAAAATCGGTTTTTTCAATATTTTCGGCAACCGCAGCTAAAATGGCTGAGGTAAAATCTGAATAGCCGTATCGCTCTTTTGATTTAAAAAAACGGCGGCGTTCGAGACTTTTTATAACCGTTTTAACGGTGCAGTTTTCATACGGATTTTTGCGAGAATAACCGGCAAGTATTAGAGTAGGCAGGGTTATCTCTATGGGAGTTAAATGGTGATAGCCTGCGGTGTGGGTTAAAAGCTGATAAATAGTTGGGTATTTCCCTTTTTTAAGAGGTAAATACTTATCCACCGTGTAGTTAATATCAAGCTTGCCTTCCTCGAAAAGCTTTAATATCAGGTGAGCGGTTAGGGTTTTTGAAACCGAGCCAATATCGTAAAGAAGACGGCTTTCTTCCTTAGGATTTCCAAAAATATAGCATTGTCCGTTTTTATAAATGCCGATTGTCATTTTGTTATGTTCCGATAGGGCAAGATAGCTTTTTATTTTTTCTGCGGTTTTAAAACGGAGAGCGGTATAGTTTAAAGAAATAATATCCATAATATTTCACATCTCCATTTTATTTCAATTTATATTTTCTGATTTGTTCTTATTAAAAGCGCTACTGTCTCTACATGAGAAGTTCTCGGAAATAAATCAACCGGTGTGTATTCTTTTAAAATATATCCATTTGCATTAAAAATTGCTATATCGCGGGCGAGGGTTGCAGGGTCGCAAGAAACATAGATAACCCGTTCGGGCGAGAAGTCATTTGTTATACTGTTTATAAGCGAAGCTTCGCAACCTTTCCTTGGAGGGTCAACTATTATAACATCTGCCGATATACCCTCGTTCTTTAAAATTTCAGCCGAAGCGGCGGCATCACCACAGATAAAACGGGCATTTTCTATATTGTTTTGCTTTGCATTGAATTTTGCGTCTTCAATAGCTTCGGGTATGATTTCGACACCGATTATGCTTTTAGCTTCCTTTGCCATTGAGAGACCTATTGTTCCTGCACCGCAGTAAAGATCCAGAATATTTTTGTTTTGAGGGCAGGCATATTCGCGAGCTTTTTTATAAAGCTTTTCTGCCATATCGCGATTAACCTGATAAAACGACAGGGGAGAAAGGCGAACCTTAATACCGCATAAAATATCGGTTATATAGTCCTCACCGTATATCGTCTTGCATTTTTTTCCTAAAATAACATTTGTGTTATCAGTGTTAAAATTAATCTGAACACTTTTCAGACTATCGCCACAAACCGATTTTAAAGAGTCTATCAATTTATCTGAGTGAGCAATAGCAGTTCCATTAATGACTAGGGTTACCATTATTTCGTTTGTAGCCTCGGCTATTCTTATATAAAGGTGGCGAAGAAGTCCCTTATGAGCGGTTTCGTTATATATACTGATACGGTTTTCCTTAATCCAGTTTTCAGTTTCTTCTGCGATATTTTTAAAAATTTCGGGCTGCAAAAGACAGTTTGAACAGGGGATAACACGATGGGAATGAAATGCATAAAAACCGACCTTGCCGTCTGAATTTAAGGGATACTCCGCTTTGTTTCTGTATCGGCAGGTATTATCAGGAATTATTATAGGTGAAGGCTTTAAATCTACACCGCCTATTCGCTTTATCGCCTGATAAACCTTATCCTCTTTAAGTTTAGCCTCGGCTTTATAATCAATATGCCTGAAAACACAACCGCCGCATTTGCCAGAAACTTCGCAATCGGGGGTTGTTCGGTCGGGTGAAGGGGTTATAAGCTCTAAAACCTTGCCATAGGCATAGGTCTTTTTAACCTTTAAGATTTTAACCTTGGCGGTATCGCCAACTGCGGTCTGAGGGGTAAAAACAGCCATACCCTCATATTTTCCAACACCGCTTCCTTCGTTTGTTATATCGGTTATTTTAAGAATAATTTCGTCGTTTTTTTGCATTTTTTCACCACCCTAAGCAAACACGAATAATCTGAACCTGATTTTAGAGGTGGAATTTTCGTCTCTGCTTTGTTAAAATACTCGTTAATCCATCATCCTACGAACGATAACAAGCCGAAAAGTGCCGAAATTATGCCATTTTAGGCAGATTCGGATTATTCATGTTTGCTTATTCTTTTTATTTTATCATAAATCATAGTTTCAGTCAAATAAAAAAGCTTTTCGGCTAAATACCGAAAAGCTTTTGGTTTGATTAAATTAGTTTAAGATATAAACTTCCATATTTCTAACACCGAAATTGGTGCAAGCACTCTGTGTAGTCATAAACAGGTCGATACCTGTTGGGTGCTTTCTGATAAATCCGCCCGTATCGGCTGCAACGGCATAACCGTAGATAATAGAACCGTCAGGTGATTTAATATAAAGCCTTGTACCATAAGGAATAACCTTGGGATTTACCGCAATATAACCCGGCTTCGGTGCAACACCGGTAGCGCAGTTGTTACCTGTATAGGTATAAGCGGTAGCTCGAACGGTCATTTTAGACTTATAGTTTACAGGGTTTCCGTTTTTATCAAGTGCAATTTCGGTTGCAGGTGTAAGAACGGAAATTGATTTAACCGAGGAGCTTGTTTTAACAGCAGTTCCTGATACGGTTTTTGCAGGTGCAGAGCCTATTGCTTTTTGCTCTGTAACAGGGTTAGATAAAACCTTGGTTTCAGAAACGTTTTTCTCTGTAACAACACCGTTTACAAGTTTTTCGCGGTATCTAATCTCTTTAATGCCGTTAACACCGGCAGTTATGGTTTTTGTTTCGCCCTTTTTCAAACCGCTTGAATAAACAGTTTTGGTTTCATAAGGGATATTTTCGGTTACAACTGTATCAACATAATCAATATTAGTAAAATCAATGTATGTTGTCTCGTTGATTTCGGTTTCAGCAGAGGGCTCTAAAAAGTCATGCTCATCAATAGAAAAGCCTGCTTGTTCGAGAGCTTCTGCAACTGTACCGCCCGTGAAAGCGATTTCTAATGTTTTATCACCGCAGGTGATATAAACGGGGAACTCGGTTTCGATTTCAATCGAGGTTGTTGTTCCCGAAACGGTAGTATTTTTAATTTTATAGCTGTTTGATTCGTAACCTAAGCTTGAAAGCACGCGGGTAACATTATTACTTAGTGTGCGAACAGTGTAGGTGTTTTCACCGTCAAAAATATTTACAGTGTAAATGGAATAGCTTAGTAAAGTAGCTGCCGCAACCGTAGCAGCGGTAATAACCGCCAAACAGCTTTTGCGCGTTTTGCCAAACGGAAAACCGTTTAGTAAACGATACTTTATTTTTTCTATCATCCAATAACTCCTTTTGTTTGACATCGTTTTTTTCAAACCTCTGTAAGTAGTTCGACGAAGTAATTTTTAACTATTTCTTCGAACGATAGCCATTATACTCAAAGGTTTTCACTATGTCAAAGTTTTAAAAAAACGATTTTTTGGTATATTTGACTAAAAAACCGCCGCATTAAAAAGGTTACAAACCTGTAACTTTTTAAAAAAACGGAAATTTTTGACATAAAATGACAAATGCGTTGTGCAACTATACAAAAATCGCACTCTTTGGTTGATGAAAATGACAAATGGGGCTTTAAAACCACCATTTATAGCGGTTTTTTAGTGGCTCTTTAAAAGCAAACACTAAATATCGTATACAGAGAAAACTTGAATTTCACCTTATTTATACACATTATATGCGCCGAAACCTTGAAATATTACTTTTTGATTTGAAAACTTATATATTATATATATGTATGGTGATAAAAATAAAACCTCGCGAAGCATATCACATTTGCTACGCGAGGTATATATATTATATATGTGTAACCGATAAAAGATATAAGGTTTTATCTTCTACTCTAAACTTAACATTAAAACAGCTGAATTCAAAGCTATAAATTCTTTCAGGATTGTTATGATATGAAGGTCTTATATCGGAAGCTAAAATCTTTTTAAGCTTTAATAGGGTTTCGCTATCAATTCTTTGCTCGATATCTACCGGAATATTCACCTCTAACAAGTCGCCGTAAACTTCGTCAGAAAAACCTCCCTTTGCATTAGCCACCGAGTCGGTATAAGGAATATAAGGTTTTATATCGTAAATCGGGGTGCCGTTTACCATATCAGCACCCGAAACCTCTAAAACTGTACCCAAATTATCAGTTTTAGTTATGCCTTCAAGCTTTAAAACCGATAAACCTATCGGGTTTGGTCGAAACGGCGAGCGGGTTGCAAAAACACCGAGTCTTTTATTTCCGCCAAGTCTTGGAGGTCTAACGGTTGGAGACCATTCCTTTTGCTCGTTTTGGGAAAATCCCCATAAAACCCAAATATGAGAAAAGCCTTCGAGACCTTTTAATGATTCGTCCTTTCGGTATTCGGGAGAAAAAATAATTTTAGCTTTAAGCTCAGGAATAAGTCCGCTTTGTCTGGGCACACCAAACTTTTCGGGGAAATCGGTGTTTATATTTGCGATTATATTTAATTTTATGTTATCCTTCATCAGCTTCCTGCTTCTTATTGATTTTTTCTAAGGGATTATAATTTTGCAAAAATTCTTCCCATTGTTCTTCGGAAATATTTTCTTCATTACCTATATTATAGGTGTCAAAAAGGTTTTCCGTAACCTTTTTATAAAGCTTTTGTGTTTTGTATTTTTCTCTTAAAGCAATTACTGTTAGAAAAACTGAGAATATAACAATGAGCAAAATCGGAGCGAGATGGCGCCAATAAAAAGATACTTTATAACCCCATAGACCGAAAGTATCTTGCAATAAACCGGCAAATACAGCAATTAAGAAAGAGGACGATAATATGTTAAGAATAACGCTCGGTATATGCAGTTTGACACAGTTAAGCACATAGCCTGCTATTAAACCAAGAGTGCATACCGAGACTGTAATAACAGGATTAAGCGCTTTGCTCATACTATCCGTGTTAGAATACATTAGTAAAAATCCTAAAACAAAAAACAGGTTCATAAAAAATGTCCAGATACCTATTATGCTATATAATACCTTTAAGGTTTTGTATAGTTTTCCGTTTGTACGGGCATATTTTATGCCCCTTTTCTGCTCCATTTCACGTACTCTTGCAAGTACACCATCATACATTTTCATAATTACACTTCCAAAATTAAGATAAATTAATTATACATCATTAATCCTTTCTTGACAAGTGTTTTAAATATAATATAATAATGTATTGGGTGATGGCATGAAAATTCACGCTATCACTCAATATAGGGACAGCATGTCGCTCGCCAACACGATGGCAACCGCGACACATGCTGATTTACTCTCCATTTGCCGCTATTGGAGATTTTCGCACCTATTTGTGCTGACGTTTTAGCGGCAGAATGGAGATTAATATGAAAATAAATATTGTAATGGTTGAGCCTGAAATTCCGCAGAACACGGGAAATGTTGCACGAACCTGTGCCGCAACAGGTGCGAGGCTTCATTTGGTAGGTCCAATGGGATTTACTATCGACGATAAAAAGCTTAAAAGAGCAGGACTTGATTATTGGGATTTCCTTGATATTACATATTATAAAGATTTAAATGAGTTTTTTGAGAAAAACAAAGGCGAGTTCTTTTTTTTCACAACAAAGGCACAGCATACTCATTCGAGTGTTAATTATCCCGATAACTGTTATCTGTTTTTCGGCAAAGAAACTAAGGGACTTCCGGAGGAATTATTGCTTCAAAATCCCGATAGATGCGTCAGAATTCCTATGCAGTATGATATAAGAAGTTTAAATCTCTCAAACTCGGTGGCAATAGCTGTTTACGAGACCTTGCGCCAATGGGATTACCCCGAGCTTCAGAATTTTGGACAGTTGCATAATTATCGTTGGTCTGATGCAAAATAATTCTACAAAGAAATATAAAATTTAGGTTGAAAAAACTGTAAAATGTGGTAAAATATATAGTGGTAATTTTTGAAAATGTTTTGAAAGGATGTATTCAAATGAACGCTCTTAACAAAAAAACAGTTGACGACATTAATGTAAAAGGCCAAAAGGTGCTTGTTCGTTGTGATTTTAATGTTCCGCTTAAAAACGGCGTTATTACAGACGAAAACCGCATCAATGCTGCTTTACCAACAATCGAGAAATTAATTGCTGACGGTGGCAAGGTTATCCTTTGCTCTCACTTAGGTAAGCCGAAGGGCGAACCCAAGCCTGAGCTTTCTTTGGCTCCTGTTGCTAAGGCTTTATCTGAGAAATTAGGTAAAGAGGTTGTTTTTGCAGCTGATGATAATGTTGTTGGCGAGAATGCTAAAAAAGCAGTTGAAGCTATGAAAGACGGCGATGTTGTATTGCTTCAAAACACTCGTTATCGCGCAGAAGAAACCAAAAACGGCGAAGCTTTCTCTGCTGAACTCGGCTCTTTGGCTGATATATTCGTAAACGATGCTTTCGGTACTGCTCACAGAGCTCACTGCTCAACCGTTGGCGTTGTATCTTATGTTAAAGAGGCTGTTGCCGGTTATCTTATCGGAAAAGAGCTTAAATATTTAGGAAACGCTGTTGAAGAACCTGTTCGTCCTTTTGTTTGTATTTTGGGCGGCGCTAAGGTTGACAGTAAGCTTCCTGTTATCGAAAATCTTTTAACTAAGGCTGATACCCTTATTATCGGCGGCGGTATGGCTTATACCTTCTTAGCTGCTAAGGGTTATACAGTTGGTAAATCTCTTATCGACGAAACAAAGATTGATTATTGCCGCGATATGATGGCAAAAGCAGAGGAAAAAGGCGTTAAGATTCTTCTTCCTATCGACTGTGCGGTAGTATCAAACTTCCCTGACCCGATTGATGCTCCTATTGATATCGAAATCGTTGCAGCAGATGCTATTCCTGATGATAAGGAAAGCCTTGATATTGGTACTAAAACTGCAGAGCTTTATGCTAACGAAGTGAAGTCTGCTAAAACAGTTGTTTGGAACGGACCTATGGGTGTATTTGAGAACCCAACCCTCGCAGCAGGTACTTTGGCAGTAGCTAAAGCTTTGGCTGAGACTGATGCTGTAACTGTTATCGGTGGTGGCGATTCTGCTGCAGCTGTTAACAACTTAGGCTATGGCGATAAGATGACTCATATTTCTACCGGTGGTGGCGCTTCTCTCGAATTCTTAGAGGGCAAAGAGCTTCCCGGTATCGCAGCGCTTAACGATAAATAATTTAAAATAAAATTCCATTAGGGGTGAGGCAAACTTCACCCCTATATTTGTGAAAAAGGAGAAATAAAAATGAATAAAGCTAAAAGAACTGCTGTTATAGCAGGTAACTGGAAAATGAACAACACACCCGCTCAAACCACCGCTTTAATCAACGAAATGAAGCCGTTAGTAAAAGACGCTGATTGCAAGGTAGTGCTTTGCGTACCTTTTGTTGATATCGCTGCCGCAGTAGAAGCTGCAAAGGGCTCTAATATTGAAATCGGCGCAGAAAATGTTCACTTTAAGGCAAGCGGCGCTTATACAGGAGAAATCTCTGCTGAGATGCTTGTTGAATCGGGCGTTAAGTATGTTGTTGTAGGTCATAGCGAGAGAAGACAGTATTTTGGCGAGACCGACCAAACCGTTAATCTTCGCACATTAGCTGCTGTAAACGCAGGTCTTACTGCTATTGTTTGCGTTGGCGAAACCTTAGAGCAAAGAGAGTTAGGTTATACCGAGACTTTACTTAAATATCAGACCAAAATGGCTCTTACCAATATTTCCGCAGACCAGTTAAAGAATATAATCGTGGCTTATGAGCCTGTTTGGGCTATCGGCACAGGTGTTACTGCTACTGCTGAACAGGCAGACGAGGGTAACGGTTTTGTTCGCGAGGCTATTGCTGAGGTTTACGGCGCTGATGTTGCTGAAACCGTTACAGTTCAGTACGGTGGTTCAATGAACGCTAAGAATGCTGACGAATTGGTTGCTAAAACTAATGTTGACGGCGGTCTTATCGGCGGTGCTTCCTTAAAGGCAGAGGATTTCTCTGTTATTGTAAAGGCTGCAAGCAAATAATTAAAAATATATTTGTAGGGGAGGGTCTCTGCACCCTCCCGAAATTTTTGTTTTTAGGAGAAAGATATGAAAAAACCGATAGTTTTAACTATTATGGATGGTTTCGGCTTTAATGATGATAAGGCGGTTAACGCTATTGATAAAGCTAAAACTCCAAGACTCGATAAAATTTTCAAGGAATGCCCAACAACTCAGATTGGCGCTTCGGGTATGGATGTAGGACTTCCTGACGGTCAAATGGGTAACAGCGAGGTAGGTCATACCAATATCGGCGCAGGCAGGGTTGTTTATCAGGAGCTTACTAGAATTACAAAAGCTATTTCAGACGGTGATTTTTTCACTAATACTGCATTTTTAAATGCTGTGGAAAACTGCAAAAAGAATGATAGCGCATTGCACTTATTAGGTCTTTTATCTGACGGCGGTGTTCATAGCCATATCGAGCATCTTTATGCTTTGGTTGAGCTTGCTAAACGCAACGGACTTAAAAAGGTTTATATTCACGCTTTGCTTGACGGACGCGATGTTCCACCTACCTCTGCCGCAGATTTTATTGATGCTTTAAATGCTAAGCTTGATGAGATTGGTTGCGGTAAGTTGGCAACTGTTATGGGTAGATTTTACGGTATGGACAGAGATAACCGTTGGGAACGCGTTGGCAAGGCTTATGCCGCTTTGGTTTATGGCGAGGGCGTTAAGTCTGACGATGCTGCAAAAGCGGTTAGAACTTCTTATACTTTAAAGGATGAGGAAGGCAAGTTTATTACCGATGAGTTTGTGCTTCCGACTGTAATTGAGGGAACAGAACGTATTAAAACAGGCGATAGTGTTATATTCTTTAACTTCCGTCCTGACCGTGCAAGAGAAATCACCCGTACCTTTGTGGATGATGAGTTTAACGGTTTTGAGCGTTTAAATGGCAGACAGAATGTTTACTATGTTTGTATGACTCAGTATGATGCTTCTATGCCTAATGTTGAGGTTGCATTTAAGCCTCAAACATTAGAGAATACCTTGGGTGAATATTTATCAAAGAATAATATGACTCAGCTTAGAATTGCCGAGACCGAGAAATACGCCCATGTAACCTTCTTCTTTAATGGCGGTCGTGAGGTTATGTTTGACGGTGAGGATAGAATTTTAGTAAATTCTCCTAAGGTTGCAACCTATGATTTGCAGCCCGAAATGAGCGCAAATGAGGTTTGCGATAAGGTTTGCGAGGCTATTGAAAAGGGCATTTATGATGTTGTAATCTTAAACTTCGCTAACTGCGATATGGTTGGACATACCGGCTTCTTTGATGCGGCTGTTAAAGCGGTTGAAACGGTTGATACCTGTGTTGGTCGCGTTGAGGATAGCGTTCTTAAAATGGGCGGCATTATGCTTTTAACTGCCGACCATGGAAACGCAGACCGTATGATTGACACTGACGGCTCACCCTTTACCGCGCATACAACTAATCCCGTTCCTTTCTCCGTAATCGGTAAGGATTGCAGTTTGCGAGAGGGCGGAAAGCTTTGCGATATTTCTCCAACAATTATTAAACTTTTGGGACTTGCTCAACCTGAGGAAATGACCGGAAAATCTATTATAGAATAAAAACAAAGACCTGATAGCCAAGCTATCAGGTCTTTTTCTATATTTCAGGGTCAAAAGAGGGGATAACCTCTAATTTAAATCGGCTGTTTTTATACATACGGTCGATTTTTTCTTTTTTCTCTTTATCCTCGCATACGCCTGTTCTTATATATTTATCGAGCATAGCATAGGTGAAGCCAAGATTTTCCTCGTCGGTCTTTCCGCAAAGACCGTCTATCGGAACCTTGTCAACTAAATTATCGGGTAAGCCTAAAACAGTTCCGATTTCCTTAACCTCGGCAACCGTAAGCTTTGAAATGGGGGAGAAATCTCCTGCGCTATCGCCGTATCGTGTTGAATAGCCAACATAGTCCTCAGATAGATTACAGGTGTTTGCAACCCTTCCGTTAACACTCTGGCTTACGGCATATAAAGTAGACATTCTTATTCTTGGCGGCAAATTCACCTTGGTTTGATTAGAAATTTCTAAATCTTCGGGCATTGCCGACATAAGACCGTCTATCGCCGATTTGATATTAACGGTATAATGCTTAATACCTAAAAATTCAACAAGCTGTTTAGAGCAGTCAATATCGTGTTGCTCGCCACAGGGCATAAGAACACCGATAACCCTATCTTTTCCAAGCGCCTCTACGCAAAGCGCGGCAACAACTGAGCTATCCTTACCGCCCGAAATACCAATAACGGCATTACAGTCCTTTCCGTTGTTTTCAAAAAAATCTCTTATCCATTTAACACAATCGTTTTTAACCTTTAACGCATCAAACATTTTGAACACATACCTTTCAGGCTTATTTTAACACAAAACATCAAAAAATTAAAGTAAATTTATAATTTCCTCTTTTGTTGCCAGTCCCTCGCAGCAAGCGGTGGCGCCTCCTGCGGCAGTGCCAAGTTTTAAAGCATAAGAATAATCACCTTTTTTAATATACCCTGCTATAAAGCCTGCAACCATTGAATCTCCTGCACCTACTGAATTTTTGAAAGCAGTTCCTACCGCATATGCTTGGTGTTCATTTTTGTTTTCATCCAGTAAAACTGCACCCTCGCCACCCATTGAAACGAGCACATTCCTAGCACCTAAATCAGATAGCTTACGAGCATATTTTAAAGCATCGGCTTTATCTGTAATCGTAACCGAGAAAATATCTTCAAGCTCGTTAATATTTGGTTTTATTAAAAAAGGTTTATATTTCAGAGTGTTTAACAGCAATTCTTTCTCGGCATCAATAACGAAATAGATATTTTTATTTTTTAATTGCTCTAATATTTTTTCATATATATTTTGAGGCAAACTGCTTGGAATACTTCCGGCTAAAATGAGAAAGTCGCCCTCGTTTAGAGTATTTAATTTATTAAATAATTTTTCTATATCGCGTTCTGAAATTTCGGGGCCGTTTGCATTTATATCGGTTTCAACACCCGAACGAATTTTAACATTAATTCGGCTTTGTCCTTTTTCAAGTTCTATAAAATCAGGTTTAATTTTATCGCAAGCAATACCATTTTTTATGGCCTCTCCCGTAAACCCTGCAATAAAGCCGAGAGCGGTTGAGCTTATGCCTAATTCTTTTAAAATTAATGATACATTTATTCCTTTTCCGCCAATATGAAAAAGCTCGGAATAAGACCTTGATATTTCGCCTATATTAAATTTATCTGCAAAAAGAGTATAATCTATTGCCGGATTAAAGGTTAAGGTATAAATCATAAGCGTATCCTTTCGTTAAAAATTAATAAGCAAAAATCCCGCTCACTTGCGTGAACGGGATTTGGGGTGCAAGTGTTCATAACCAACCTGAAACGCGAGGTTAAAACTATAAAAAAAGAAGAGCCTCAACTACGCGAATTGCGTGTCGAGGCTCTCGACTGGTGCGGGTGACAGGACTTGAACCTGCACGCGTAAGCGCTAGCTCCTAAGGCTAGTGCGTCTGCCAATTCCGCCACACCCGCAAATCAATATTAAATTTTTTATATAAAGCTAAAAAGCTAAATACCATTTCTAAATGGCAGCCGCACTCTGCGTGACCGCTTGCGGTACCCAAAATTTATATAAGCTTGGAGTACTTATAAATTTTGACCGCTGCGCCATTTATTCCTCGCTTTATCTGCCGCAGGCAGCGCTCGGAATAAAAGCTACCAATTCCGCCACACCCGCAAATCAATATTAAATTTTTTATATAAAGCTAAAAAGCTAAATACCATTTCTAAATGGCAGCCGCACTCTGCGTGACCGCAAATGCTATTTTACTTCAAGTTTATAAAAATGTCAAGCATTTTTAGCAAGTTTTATTCTTAAATTGCAAAAAAACAGCGTTGCGGATTTTTCCGCAACGCATAAGTTTTTATTGATTATTCTTCGGTTGTTTCTGCTTCGGCAGTTACCTCTTCGGTTGCAACTACTTCTGTAGCAGCTTCTTCAACAACCTCAGGAGCAACTTCCTCAGGAGTTTCCTCAACTATTTCTTCGGGGAGGAGAGCTCTGATAGAAAGGCTTACACGCTTTTTCTCAAAGTCAACAGCGGTAATCTTAGCTTCAACCTCTTGACCTATTGAAAGCTCGTCTTGGGGTTTAGCAATATGCTTATTAGCAATTTGAGAAATATGGATAAGACCATCAATACCTGGGATAATGCGAGCGAAAGCACCGTAGGTAGTCATACTAACAATAGTAACCTTAACGGTATCGTCAACATTATATGTATTCTCAAAGATTACCCACGGATTTTCCTCAGGCTTTTTGTAGCCTAATGAAATCTTGCGTTTTTCGGTATCAATATCCTTAACATAAACTTCAACAGTATCGCCAACTAAAACAACCTCGGACGGATTCTTAATTCTGGTCCAAGAAAGCTCAGAAATATGAACCATACCGTCAACACCGCCAATGTCAACAAATGCGCCATAGCTGGTGAGAGATTTAACAGTACCTGTGAAACGGTCGCCAACAGCGATATCTGCCCAAATCTTGTCCTCGGCAGCCTTTCTTTGCTCACGAAGAACACTTCTGATAGAGCCGATTGCACGGCGGCCTCTTCCGATTTCAATGATACGGAAAGAAACCTCTTTGTCTTTAAGGTCTTCTAAGGACTCGTTTCTTGAAGCGGTTGCCTGAGAAGCAGGGATGAATACTCTAACATTATTAGAGTAAACCACAACGCCGCCCTTGATAACATCTTTAACGAAACCGGTAATGATTTCGCCCGATTCTTTTGCGGCAACTATATTGTCCCAACCGGCAATAGCATCATAACGACGCTTTGAAAGCATTGCGGTTCCTTCCTGATCACTAATTTTCATTATGATAAGATTTAACTTATCGTCTACCTTTACTTCGTCCATAAGCTTTGCATTAGGATCAGAAGAATATTCGGCAGCAGATACATAACCTGTAACTCCTCTGCCGATGTCCACTGTAATTTCAGTGGGATTAACAGCAATAACTGTGCCTTCAACTTTTTGGTCGCCTGTTAAGCTGCTGAGAGATGCTTCGAATGCTTCTTCATCTGTCATTTCTTCGAAGCTCTTTTGAACAGATTCTTTAACCTCCATCTGTTCTTCAACCGGTTGTAAATTTTCCGACATGGTTTTAATAACCTCCTTTATAATACCCGCAGGTGTAGAAGCACCTGCCACAACCCCAACTGTTTCAACACCCTTAAACATTTCCTGCGAAATATCATTTGCGGTTTCAATGTGATAAGTGTTTTTGCAGTTACCTCGGCATACGTCGAATAGCTTTGCGGTGTTTGAGCTTTTTTTACCGCCTATAACGATAATAGCATCATTACACTTTGATAACTCTTCGGCTTCTGCTTGGCGAGAAGAGGTCGCGTTACATATTGTATCAAAAATTTCGGCATTTGTACATACTTTTTTTAAATTTTTTTGCATTTTTGCCCAAATTTCCGCATTAAATGTTGTTTGAGATACTAAAATAAGGGGTTTTTGGTTAAAATTGCTGTTATTTTCGAGCAATTTATCGAGTTCGCTGAGGTTTCCAACCGTGTAATACTCACCGTAACAATGTCCGGTTATACCCTTAACCTCTTGGTGATTGCAGTCTCCTGCAATAATGGTTATATATCCCTCTTTGCTTTTTTCGCTTACTATTTTATGTATTTTAGAAACGAAAGGACAGGTAGCATCGGCAACCTTGAGTCCTAAGCTTTCTGCGGTGTCAATAACCGTTTGAGCTACACCGTGCGAGCGGATAACTAAGGTTTCACCCGGTTTTACTTCCTCGGGATTATGAACGGTTCTAACACCTTTTTGAGCAAGTTCTTCAACCAGCTGAGGATTATGAATTATAGGTCCTAAGGTGCAAACCTTTTCTCCCTTTTCAAGAAGCTCATATACCATATTAACTGCTCGGTCAACACCGAAACAAAATCCTGCTGTTTTAGCCTTTGTTATTTTCATTAGCTTTAATTCCTTTTTCAATAAGTTCTATAAGCAGCGCAAAGGATTGCTCAAAATCCAAGCTGGTCGTGTCAGCAACAACCGCGTCATCCGCCTGCTTTAAGGGGGCAATATCACGATGCATATCATTATAATCGCGTTTTACCATATCGTCATAAACATCCTTAAATTCGACTGTCTGTCCCTTTTCGCAAAGCTCTTTATAACGGCGCATAGCGCGGGCTTCTGCCGATGCGGTTAAATAAATTTTAACCGTTGCATCAGGGAGAACAACCGTGCCTATATCTCTGCCGTCCATAAGGCAATTACTGTTTTTGGCGAGATTTCTTTGGGTGTTAAGCAAAAAGGCTCGAACAGGAGGCTTTGCTGAAACTGCCGAAGCCATCATAGAAATTTCGGGAGTTCTGATTGCATCTGAAACATCCTCACCGTCTAAAAATACTCTTTGCTCGTTTCCAACAAAACGGATATCGACCGAAGTATCGGCTAAGATTTTTTCTATATCGCAGTTAAGCTCGCCATTTATACCCAAACGGGAAAATTTAAGACCTACCGCTCTATACATTGCGCCTGTATCAACATAAATAAAGCCGAAATGACTGGCAAGTTTTCTTGAAAGGGTGCTTTTGCCTGCACCTGCGGGACCGTCTATTGCTATTGAAATCATATTTTTTCTCCTTTAAGTTTTTTAAGTATTTTTACCGGCTAAAAATCCGGTTGAAAAGGCAATTTGCAAATTAAATCCACCTGTCAAAGCGTCGACATCTATTATCTCACCCGCAAAGAAAAGACCTTTTATGAGTTTAGACTCCATAGTCGCAGGGTTTATTTCTTTAACAGATATTCCTCCTCGGGTGATAATAGCTTCCTCTATCGGTCTTGTTCCTACAATATTAAGGGTGAGACCTTTTATTGTTTCGCAAAGTTTTTTTCGGCTTTGCTTATCAATATGATTAACCTTCTTGCGAGGGTCTATTCCTGAAATACCTATAATTATAGGTATTAAGCTTTTTGGTAAAAGCTTATCAAGTGAATTTATAAAATCTTTATTTTGAAGCTCGGAAAAATCGCGCAAAATCCTGGCATCCAACTGCTCGATATTCAAAGCGGGTTTTAAATCTATAACCGCAGTATATTTTTTGGTCTCTATATCCTTTATATAAGCCGAGGCACTAAGCACCAAAGGACCTGAAATTCCAAAATGAGTAAAAAGCATTTCTCCAAGTTCAAAGAAAACAGGTTTCTTTTTGCCTTCCTCAAAAACCGAAAGGGTAACATTTTTAAGAGTTAAGCCTGATAGCTTACTGCAAAAACCTTCGTGGCAAACAAAGGGAATAAGAGATGGCTTAGGTGGGATTATGGTATGACCTAAATTCTCGGCTAATTTATAACCGTCTCCCGTAGAGCCTGTAACGGGATATGAAGCTCCGCCGGTTGCTAAAACTACGCTATCACCCGAAATTTCCTCGCCGTTTTCTAAACGAACTCCTGAAACTGAGTTTTCATTTGTTAAAATTTCGTCAACCTTGCCGTTTATAAATTTAATTTCTTTTTTCTTAGCGGTGTTAACAAGAGCGTCAACAATATCAAACGCCTTGTCCGAAACGGGAAAAACGCGGTTTCCTCGCTCGGTTTTAAGGGGAACATCTGAGTTTTCGAAGAAGGAAATAGTGTCCCCGCTTGAAAAGGTTGCAAAAGCGGAATATAAAAATCTACCATTTCGAACAACCGATTTAATAAGGGTATCGTTATCGGTGTTATTGGTTACATTGCATCTGCCTTTGCCCGTTATCATAACCTTTCTTAACGGACGTTCGTTTTTTTCTATAACGGTTATTAAGACGTCAGCAGTTTGATGTTCCTCGGCAGCGCTTATAGCCGCCATAACACCCGCGGCGCCACCACCGATTACAACTATTTTTTTCAAAAACTCACCCCACTTTAACAAAATTATTTTACACTAAAAAAGAAAAAAAGTAAATATAAAAAACTTAAAAATGTCGGTGAATGTCCCCATAAGCAGAGGTTAATATAGGGATAAATTAAAAAAGAAAGGATTTTTTTATGATTAAAGCAGAAATTTTAGACCACAAATTAAAACTTAATGTAAAGGTTATACCGTCTGACAGCGTTAAATATCTTAAAATTAAGTTTTATTTTGATGGAACCTGGCAAGGATTTGCTAAAACATGTGTGTTTTGCAATCCTGATTCAGATGTAAAAAAGGCGGTAATCTTAGAGGAGGGTAACCCTTTATATTTAGGAGATAATACCTGTTATATTCCTTTTGAGATTATAAAGGGAGGCTACTTTAATGTATCGGTTAGCGGTATAGCGGGGGATAGAATTATAACAACTATTCCGTCTGAACCGATAATTGTTAAGAAAAGCGGAGATATTTCCGCAGATGAACCTGATAGCTATACCCCCGAGCAATATGAACAGTTGGTTGCAATTTATAATGAAACCAAGTCTATTGCGCAGTCGGTAAGAGAGGATGCCGATAACGGACTTTTAAAGGGCGAGAAAGGCGACAAGGGCGACAAGGGTGACCAAGGTGAGCAGGGTATTCAAGGTGTTCAGGGAATACAGGGTGTCAGAGGTCCAAAGGGCGAAAAAGGTGATAAAGGTGAACGGGGAGAGCCTTTTACTTACGCTGATTTTACCGAAGAACAGTTAAAGGCTCTTAAAGGTCCAAAGGGTGATGAAGGCGATAGAGGTCCCAGAGGGCTACAAGGTGAAAAGGGTGAAAAAGGTGAACAAGGCGTTCAAGGTATACAAGGAAACATAGGTCCAAAAGGTGAAAAAGGCGATAGTTATATTTTAACCGAAAATGATAAGCTCGAAATCGCGGATACGGTTAAAAATGAATGCTTTTCAGACATAGAAACCGCACTGGATAGCATTGTCGCAATTCAAAATGAACTTATAGGCGGTGATAGTGTATGAGTATAGCGGAAAAATTAACCACCATAGCTGAGAATGAACAGAAAGTTTATAACGCAGGTTATAACAAAGGTAAGGCAGAGGGTGGCGATACAGACGGTGGAATAGAAACATTTTTTGATAGTTATTTGCGTGATACTAATGGATATTGTGATTATATGTTCGCAGGAAAAGGCTGGAAAAATAAAATTTTCAAACCAACAATAGATATTAAACCAGTTAGAGCACAAAATATGTTTTCTTTAACCGGTTTAACAGGAGATTTAGCCGCTTTATGTGAACAACAGGGAATAACAATAGACTTTTCAAATTGTAAGTTATTTAATGGCTTTTCTTCAAATGCAAGCGGTATTACAAGATTTGGAGCAATCGATATAAGCAAGGCAACAGACACTATTAGTTTTATTTATAATACTTCACTTATAACCATTGATAAATTGATAGTTTCCGAAACAACTAAATATAATACCTACGCTTTTGAAGGTTGCAAAAAGCTAACAAACTTAATTGTTGAAGGTGTAATTGCGCAAAATAATTTTAATGTTCAATGGTGTAATAATTTAACTGTTGAAAGTCTTAGAAGTATTATAAATTGTTTGCAAGATAAAAGCGAAGATACAAGTGGAACGATTTGGAAAGTAACAATAGGTGGTACTAATTATGCAAAACTCGAATCGGAAGATTTGGAAAAAATAGAAGAGAAAGGATGGGTTTTTGTATAATGGAGCTCAAAAAAGTTTTAGCAACAGATTTGAATTTTCCTAATTTGACAATTTACAGAAGAATGAACGGTGAAACACAAATAGGTTATGAAATGGTGCCGAATGAAGATTATGTGTTTTATGATTCTACGGCAAATGATTTTAGGTTTGAGCCCTATACAATGGAAGAGATTCCAGTAACATATTTCTATACTATTGCTTTTTTGCCCACAAAATTTAAGTTTGATAACTTTCCTTTTATTGCTGTTGAGAGAGGTAGTATTGACGAAAAATATATTTTTGACAGCAGAGAAAACGGTAACTGTTAGAAGGGCCTTTAATTTTGCAAGTATTTTTAGGAGCTATTATAATTAATAATAAACTGAAAAGAAATATATAACAATACAAGCAAAACGAAATGGACTGCTGAATAAATAAAGGCTATTTAAAACAAAAATTTGATATTGGCATAAATAAAAAGCTAAGGACTAATAATCCTTAGCTTTTAAATTTTTCAATTAATGTATACAAATTTGTGAACAAAATGTAAAAGGTCAGGAAAAGTCAAACTTTTTTCGCAAAAAGTATTGACATTTGGGAAAATCTGCATATAATAATAGTTGTTAGCACTCGAAGGTGTTGAGTGCTAAGTCTTGGAATGAGAGGTGAGGCATATGGAATTAACCCCTCGAAAGCAGGCGGTTTTAAAAGCTATTGTTAAAGCTTATATTGAAACAGGCGAGCCGATAGGCTCTAAGAATTTAACCGCTATGCTTGAAAATGCTCCCTCTTCTGCAACTTTAAGAAATGAAATGAGCGAGCTTTGTGAGCTTGGTTTTTTGCATCAGCCTCATACCTCGGCGGGCAGAATACCAACAAGTTTAGGATATAGATTTTATGTCGATAATCTATTTGAAAAAGCTAAGCTTAATTTGGAAATTTCCGAGTTTATTGATAATTCTATAAGTAATTTAGGCTGCGAGGCAGAAGAAATTCCAAATATTGCGGCTCAGGTTTTATCAAAGCTCACAGGATTGCCTGCAATAGCCTGTCTTATAAATGAAAAACCGCCAAGGGTTAAAAGAATAGAACTTTTGCCGATAGGCAGGTCTTCGGTTATGCTTCTTTTGATAACGAGCGACGGAAGAACCCGAAACCGAATTTTGAGAACGGCGAGCGGGTTTAATTCAAATGCTTTACTCAGCTTTGAGGAGCTTATAAACCGCCGAATAATCGGAAAAGAAATTTCTAATCTTTCAAAAGCATATATGCAAAGCGTTATAGCGGAGGCAGGTATAAATTCTTTAACTCTTATGCCGTTTTTATCTGCAATATTTGAGGCAGCTTTGGAAATTGAGGAAACTGATGTTACGATAAAGGGAGAAAATGCCCTTTATAATATATGCGCCGATGAGACTACGGCGAGAAAGATAATAAATCTTATAAAACAGCGAGACCCGATAATTTCAATTTTAGAAAACATAGGCGATAATGTTGGCGCGGTATTCGGTGCTGATACATCTTACAGTGAGTTAAGATACGATACTGTAATCGCGGCAAAGTTTAAAGGCTTTGATAAATACCGAGGTTATATTGGAGTTATAGGTCCAAACCGAATGTCATACGAGCAGATAATGCCCGTTATAGAATATACAGCCGAAAGGCTAAGTCTTATTATGACAGAAGCACAAAAGGATATGGAGGATTAAGTTTTGGAGGAGAATAAAACTAAGGCTGCCGAAGAAATTAAAGAAGAGGCAGTAGAAACTGAGAAACCCGAAAAAACAAAGAAGAAATCTAAAAAAGATACCGAATTAGAAAAGCTTAAAGCTGAGCTTGAAAGTAAAAATGATTTGCTTTTAAGAACTGCGGCTGAGTTTGATAATTTTAAAAAGCGAACCGAGAGAGAACGCTCGTCTATTGCAGAATATGCAAAAGCGTCTGTTATTAAAGAACTTTTGCCTATACTTGATAATATAGACCGAGCCGCTACTCTTGAAGACAAAACCTCTGCTGATTATATAAAAGGCATTGAGCTTATCGTAAAGCAGTTTGAGGGCTTGGCGCAAGTTTTAGGTATTTCTGAGGTTGCAAAGGTGGGAGAAAGCTTTGACCCCAATGCTCATGAAGCAGTTATGCATATTGAGGATGAAAATTTGGGTGAAAATGTTATTGCTCAGGTTTTGCAAAAGGGTTACAAAATTGGCGACACTGTTATCAGACCTGCAATGGTTTCGGTTGCAAATTAAACATTAAATCATAAATAATATTTTATTTGGAGGAAAATTAAAATGGGAAAAATTATTGGTATTGACTTAGGTACAACAAACTCTTGCGTTGCTGTTATGGAAGGCGGCGAGGCAGTAGTTATTGCTAACGCAGAGGGTTCAAGAACAACCCCTTCGGTTGTTGCATTTTCTAAAACAGGCGAAAGAATGGTAGGTCAGGTTGCCAAGCGTCAGGCTATCACTAATCCTGACAGAACAATCAGCTCTATCAAACGCGAAATGGGTACTTCTTACACAGTTGAGATTGACGGTAAAAAGTATACCCCTCAAGAAATTTCAGCTATCATTTTGCAGAAGTTAAAGGCTGATGCAGAAGCATATTTAGGAACAACCGTAACCGAGGCTGTTATCACTGTTCCTGCATACTTTACCGACGCTCAGCGTCAGGCAACTAAGGACGCAGGTAAAATCGCAGGTCTTGAAGTTAAGCGTATTATAAATGAGCCTACTGCTGCTGCTTTGGCTTACAGTATTGATAAAGAAGACGACCAGAAGGTTATGGTTTATGACCTCGGCGGCGGTACTTTCGACGTTTCTATCATCGAAATGGGTGACGGTGTTCAAGAAGTTTTGGCTACCGCAGGTAACAATAAGCTCGGCGGCGACGATTTCGATAAGCGCGTTATGGATTATATTGTTGCAACCTTTAAGGCAGAGCAAGGCATTGATTTATCGGGCGATAAAATGGCTATGCAAAGAGTTAAGGAAGCTGCTGAAAAGGCTAAAATTGACCTTTCAGGTATGACCACTGCGGACATTAATCTTCCTTTCATTACCGCTGATGCTACAGGTCCTAAGCATTTCGAAACAACCTTAACAAGAGCTAAGTTTAACGAGCTTACTGCTGATTTAGTTGAGGCTACAATGGCTCCTGTTCGTCAGGCTTTATCCGACTCAGGCTTAAACAAGAGCGAAATTAATAAGGTTCTTATGGTTGGTGGTTCTTCAAGAATTCCTGCTGTTCAAGAGGCAGTTAAATCCTTTATGGGAACCGATCCCTTTAAGGGAATTAACCCTGACGAGTGTGTTGCTCTCGGTGCATCACTTCAAGCAGGTGTATTAGGCGGCGATGTTAAGGGCTTATTGCTTCTTGATGTAACTCCTTTATCACTCGGTATTGAAACCATGGGCGGAGTATCCACTAAGATTATTGATAGAAATACAACCATCCCCGCAAAGAAGAGCCAGATATTCTCAACTGCGGCAGACGGTCAGACCTCGGTTGAGGTTCATGTGCTTCAAGGTGAACGCGAATTTGCAAAGGATAATAAAACACTCGGTGTATTCCATCTTGACGGTATTGCTCCTGCTCCTCGCGGTATCCCCCAAATCGAAGTTACTTTCGATATAGATGCTAACGGTATTGTTCATGTTTCGGCTAAGGATTTAGGAACAGGTAAGGAGAATGATATAACTATCACCTCTAACACCAATATGTCTAAGGAAGATATTGATAAGGCTGTTAAAGAGGCTGAGGCTTATGCTGCTGAGGATAAAAAACGCAGAGAGTCGGTTGATATCAGAAACAATGCAGACCAGATGATTTATCAAACTGAAAAGACCGTTAACGATTTTGGTGATAAGCTTTCTGAGGATGAAAAGGCTAAGATTAACACCGCTAAGGAAGCTTTGAAGGAAGCATTAAAGGGCGAGGATATCGAGGCTATTAAGGCTAAACAGGAAGAGCTTCAAAAGGAAATTTATGCTGTTAGCGAAAAGATTTACAAGGCAGCTAATCCTCAGGGTGACCCTACTGCTCAGGCAGGTGCTGAACAGGCAGACCCTAATGTTTACGAAGCAGATTATACTGATGTTGACGATAATAAATAATATTATTCTAACGGGCGACCATCGGTCGCCCCTACAACATATTTCCTAGGAGAATTTTTGTGGCTGATAAAAGAGATTATTATGAAGTCTTAGGAGTGGATAAATCCGCTTCGGAGGATGAACTTAAAAAAGCATACAGAAAAGCGGCAAAAAAATATCACCCCGATTTAAACCCCGGTGATGCCGAAGCAGAGCGTAACTTTAAAGAGGTTAACGAGGCTTATGAGGTTTTGTCGGATAGCGAAAAGCGTTCGCGTTATGACCAGTTTGGTCATGCAGGTGTCGACCCCAATTTCGGTGCAGGCGGTGCAGGTGGATATGGCGGCGGTTTCGGAGGAGATTTTGGCGATTTAGGAGATATTTTCAGCTCCTTCTTTGGCGGCGGCTTCGGTGGCGGCAGAAGAAATAATCCAAATGCTCCAAGGCGCGGTAACGATATTGCAGCTTCGGTTAACATATCATTTGAAGAGGCAGCAAAGGGCTGCGAAAAAACCGTTAAGGTAACCAAAATAGATACCTGTAAGGAATGTGGCGGCTCGGGTGCAGAAAAGGGAACAACCACCAAAACCTGTCCCGTATGTCATGGAACAGGTCAGGTAACAACCGCTCAAAGAACACCGCTCGGTATGTTTCAAACCCAAAAGGTCTGCGACCATTGCCATGGTAGCGGTAAGGTTATTGAAAAGCCTTGTAAAACCTGTTCAGGTAAAGGCAGAATCCGTCATACAGTTGAGCAAAAGGTTAAAATTCCTGCCGGTATTGATGATGGTCAGGTAATAAACCTCAGAGGCGGCGGAGATGCCGGAGTAAACGGCGGTCCTGCGGGAGATTTGCGTATTAATGTAAATGTCCGTCCGCATCCGATTTTTGAACGCAGAGGTTATGATGTTTACTGTGAAATCCCGATTACCTTTACTCAGGCAGCTTTGGGTGCAGAAATTATAGTTCCAACTCTTGACGGTAAGGTTAAATTTACGATTCATGAGGGAACTCAGCCGGGCGATGAATTTAAGCTTAAAGGCAAGGGTGTTCAAAGGCTTAATTATAACGGCAAGGGCGACCAATATGTTAAAATAACCGTTGAGGTGCCAAAAGACCTTTCAAAAGCTCAAAAGGAAAAGCTTAGAGAGTTTGATTCGGTAAGCAGCGATAAAAACTATAAAAAGCAAAAGAGTTTTATGGATAAGATTAAAGACTTTTTCGACTAAACATATAGGGGCTGTTTCATTAAGGAAAATTTGCACAAGCTCTGCCTCCCTCTGATGAGGGAGGTGGCGCGGCTTAGCCGTGGCGGAGGGAGAGAAAAGAAAAAACTCTACGATTATTGTGAGTTTCTCTCCCTCAGTCTCGTTTTACTCGACAGCTCCCTCGTCAGAGGGAGCCGACTGTGATATTTGACTTTGCTGATTTGTGCATTTTAACCTTAATGAGACAGCCTCTTGTTTTTTTATAATGTATATGATATAATTAAATTAGAGTTAAACACTCTAAATAAGGTTTAAGGAGAGATTATTATGCGTTATGAAATCGGCGGAAATGCTTTTCCAATAGTTACCTGTTTTTTGGAAAATGGTGAGCAAATGATAACCGAAAGCGGTGCTATGGTTTGGATGAGCCCTAATATGCAGATGGAAACCAGTGGCGGCGGTATTGGTAAAATGTTTTCAAAAGCAATTTCGGGAGAAAGTATGTTCCAAAATATTTATACTGCTAATGGTAACGGTATGATTACATTTGGTTCAAGCTTTCCGGGTCAAATCAAGGATTTACATATAGAACCCGGTAAAGAAATTGTTGTTCAAAAAAGCGCTTTTTTGGCATCGGAGCCGAGTGTTAACCTTTCTATTCATTTTCAAAAGAAATTAAGCGTCGGTCTATTGGGCGGCGAGGGATTTATCATGCAAAAGCTATCGGGTAACGGTATGGCATTTATTGAGATAGACGGCGATTTGGTTGAATATGACCTTAAAGAAGGTCAGCAAATCGTTGTAAGTACCGGTAATGTTGCCGCCTTTGACCCTACGGTTCAGATGACTATTCAGCAGGTTGCAGGAATTAAGAATAAACTTTTAGGCGGCGAGGGATTTTTCCAAACTGTTCTAACAGGACCTGGCAAGGTATGGCTTCAAACTATGCCTATTTATAGTGTTGCAATGGCAATTAAGCCCTATATACCAACAAATAATAAATAATAAAAAGGAGTAATTATTATGAAAAGGATTATATCTATTGCAGTAGTAATTGTATTGACTGTTTCTATGGTGTTATCACTTGGCGGATGTTTCAAAAAAAATCCGTTTTTAGGCCGTTGGGAAACAGAAATGGACTTCACCGAGGTTTTCAATAATTCTTTGGGTGATAAAGATGCAGAGGCAGCTAAATATTTGAGACTTGATGAAATGGAATTTAAGGTTATATATACCTTCAATAATGACGGTACATATAAAACCGAGCCTGATATTGAGGAATGCAACGAAACCATAAATGAAGTTAAGACTAGATTAAGAAAAGGTATGGAAGAATATTTAAAGGCAGAGGCTCAAAAGCAGGGTATAGCTTATATGGGTATTGATGAAATTCTTTCATATTCAAATACAACTATGGATGAATTAATGGAAACAATGTATAAAGAGGCTAAATTCGAAAATATCGTTGAAACCTTAAAATGCGAGGGCAAATATACTGTTGTTGGAAACAAGCTTAGCACTACTGAAAGCTTAGACCAAGAAATTGAAGATGGTGGTTACGAATTATTCGAGGTTATAGATGATGATGAAATTAAATTAACTATACCCGAAGACGAAGTACCTGATGAATTGATTGGTGTTTATCCGATTATCTTAGAAAAAATAGATTAAAAAATAAAATCCTATGCGGTATTTGAACCGCATAGGATTTTTTATAAGTATATAATTTTAGTTTTTAAAAGCTCGGCTTCTTGTTTTGAATGGCTTACCAATATAACCGTTTTATTTTCAGTATGCTTTAAAATATGCTCGGCGCAAAGGGCAATATTGTTTTCATCCAGTCCGGCAAATGGCTCGTCAAGAATAATAGCATCAAAGTCCACACTTAATGCTCTCCCTATAGCTGCTCTTCTTTTCATACCACCCGAAAGCTCCTGAGGTTTCTTGTAAGCCACATTAGAAATTCCCAATGCTTGAAGGTGATAAAGAGCCGTTTTAGTATCAGCACCTAAAAGAGTTATATTTTCTAAAACTGTTAAAAACGGAAGAAGTCGGTTTTCTTGAAAAACAACCGAAAATTTATGGTCTGTAAAAATCTCACCTTTTTGAGATTGCTCTAAACCTAAAATAAGTCTCAATAGGGTTGTTTTTCCGCATCCGCTTTCACCGAAAAAGCAAATTCGGTCGCCAGTATTTATGTTTAGAGAAAAATTTTCAAAAATCGGTTTTTTATCATAAGCAAAGGAAATATTATTTAGATTTATCATTTAAATACTCCTTTGCTATTTTTTTAATTCCGGCTTCAAGCAATATCGAAAGCAAAGCCACAACGGCAGTTAATGCAAAAACCTCGGGGGTTTCGATAGTAAGCTTTGCGGATTGTAGTTTATCGCCGATAGAATTTTCAGGTCGGCAAATAACTTCGGCGGCAATACCTGATTTCCAGGCAAAGCCTAATGCGGTTAAGGCGGTTGAAACGAGGGCAGGCATTATAAACGGAACCTTTATTCTAAAAAAGGTTTTGAAACGGCTTAAATTATAAATTTTTGCCATTTCTAAATATTTGGTATCTATCGTATCAAGCCCTGTTTGAACGCTCGACCATATCATAGGAAGCACCATAAGAAATACTATAAAAACAGGCAAGGTTTTGGCATGGAACCAAACCAATGCCAAAATAATAAAAGAGGCAACAGGCACGGCTTTTATTATTTTAATTATAGGAGAGAATATAATATCAAAGGTATGCCATTTGTTTGAGGCAATACCTCCCAAAATTCCAAAAACAACACCTAAAATATATCCTAAAACTATTCGAAGCAAGGATATTAAAACCGAAAGATAAAAATCTGCGGTTTTTCCTAAAACAAATAGAGAATTTATGGTTTTTAAAGGAGTTGGTAAAAGTATTTCTTGGTTTATTATCATTGCCGCAGCTTGCCAAACGGCAAGCCACAACAAGCTGACACCTATAATTTTTAATACTTTTTTAAAATTATTCATAATAGAAATTATCGTTTGGAAGTTCTCCGCCTATGCTTGCAGGATTACTATCAAATAAAAATTTCAAATAAGCGGATAAATTGGTTTTAAGCTTTTTGCCGTCTTGGTAAACGATATTGCAATAGCCGATAGCCTTTTGAGCTACGGGTGCAGGTGTTATAATTTCATATTTTGCAGAAAGTTCGGCAGCCTTTTTAGTATCAGAATTTACCGAATTTATAGCTTTTTCATAATCCTTTAAGAAAATTTTAACTGCATCGGGATTTTCCTTTATATAATCGTTTCTTGCGATAACGCAACCCATAACAAGAGGAGTATCGCTGATTTTATCCCATTCGTCATTAAGGTCGATAACGATTTTAGCCGATTTATCCTTAACTGTTATAGCGGTTGCAACAGGCTGAGGAGCGATAACTATTGCCTTTTCGTTTGGAACAACCTTTGTCACTAATTCCTGAGGCTGGGCTACAAATTCAATTTTAACATCCTCGCCAACCTTTAACCCGTTAGCAGATAAAATCTTGTTTATAATATATTCGGGGTTTGCGCCTTGACCGGTTGAATAAACGGTTTTGCCTTTTAAATCTTTAATGGAAGTGATTTCTTCGCCCTTAGAAACTACCGAGAGCATACCTAAGGTATTAACCGCTAAAACCGAAATTTTGCCGTTTGTTTTCTTATAAAGAGTTGATGCTAAATTGGTTGCAACAGCGGCAATATCTGCTTCGCCGTTTGCAATTTTGGCAACGATTTCGTCATTAGCGCCAACAAGATTAAAGTTATACTTTAAGTTAGCATTTTCGTTATCGGCTGCGTCCATTAAAGGAACCATACCGATACCTGTTGGACCTTTGAGAGCGTATACATTACATTCTGTATCCAGCTTTTCAGGGATAGTTTCAGTTGGTACACTGCTTAATGTTTCGGCATTGCCGCAAGCGGCAAGACCTAATACTAAAACAAGAGTTAATAACAAACTAAGAATTTTTTTCATTTTTAATCACCTTTATAATATTTTTTTCTTTTAATATAAAACCTTGGCTTTCAAGCGCTTCTAAGCATCTGTAAAGCGAGGCTCTGCTGATGCCCAATGTTTTTGAAAGACAGGTCATATTATTTGGTATTTTGGCTTC
The DNA here is from genome assembly GCA_017439585.1 of Clostridia bacterium. Taxonomy (GTDB): domain Bacteria; phylum Bacillota; class Clostridia; order Oscillospirales; family Acutalibacteraceae; genus UBA737. Next base: position 30,003 of record JAFSIV010000017.1, read on the forward strand.
ACCTTTATCATCTGAGGTGGCAAGCAGATAGTTTAAAAGAGTATCTTCCGCTTTGCCTGAGGACAAAAGACTTAACCTACGGTTTAAAAAACGAATTTTATCGGATAAAAATTCAATATAATTCAAAGCGGTTTGAGGATAGTCTGAAAAGATTTGTTTAAGCTCATTTTCGGATATAAAAAGAACGGTTAAATCGGTTTTTGCGGTTATACTGCTAACAAAATTTTCATCATTTGAAAAAACCGCCGCTGCACCGAAGCAATCACCCTTTGAAAAGCTTTTCATATAAAGACCTGAGGGGTTATTTGTAACAGCATAAGCCTCACCCTTTAAAATATATCCAATGGCATTTGGAAAATTCTGCTTTGAATAAATACATTCACCTTTTTTAAATTTTATAGGCTTTTTTAATTTAGAAATTATTGTTTGCTTTTGCAAAGCATCAAGGCCTTTAAACAAGAAAATATCAGCTAAATTTTCCATAAACACCTCTTTTCTGTCTCAAATAAGACATTTTTTTAATTATTATACCATAAAATAGGTGATTGTCAATAGTAAATAATCTTTTTTCTTATAAAACAAAACAGAACCGTTTTTAAAAACGGTTCTGTTTTGTTTTTAAGGGGTTTGAGGAGAGAATTTCTCTTATGATCTGAGAAATTATACCAAAATGGGTGCGGCGCCCATTTGGTACGCTTATATAATAAAATAAAAATATTTACATTTTAAATATAAATTATGAATTATTTTTTAATTTTTAAAATTGTATAGACTTGTGTTTTGCGTCAATAATAATCAATGTAGTTAGTCGAAACGTTAAAAAGCGAAAGGAAATATGGTTATGAAATATACACAAGGCTATAAAAATAAAAAAATGCGCTTTTCGGTTGGATTTTATACCGTTATTGCGCTTTGCATAATGTTAGTTGGCGGCGGTTCTTATTTTGCGATAAACAAGGTTGCAAAAGCAAAACCCGAAACAAACAACAGTGAATATAAGGACAATGGTTCTTCATATATTAACAGTGTACCCGAAATTCCCGAGATTTCCACCCCCACAACCCAAAGCACCGAAAGTGTTCCTTTTGAAAGCCCAAAACCCGAAAGTCAGGCAGCTCCTTTGAATTTCACTATGCCGGTGCAGGGCAGAGTTTTAAAGGATTTTAGTATGGAGCGTTTGCAGTTTTCTGAAACTTTTGGGGATATGCGAATTCATAAGGGTATAGATATCGAATGTGAAAAAGGAACGGCGGTTAGCGCTTGTTCAGACGGAAAAATCCTTTTTGCCGAAAAAACCGCAGATTTAGGATTCACGATTACTATCGACCATTCGGGTATAACGGTTAAATACTCTGCGTTATCTGATGTTACTTTAAAACAGGGAGATATTGTTAAAATGGGAGATATAATCGGCAAGGCAGATACAGTGCCCTCAGAGTGCGGCGATAAACCTCATATTCATTTAGAGGTTTTAATGGACGGTAAATCGGTATCGCCTTTAAAGGCATTAGGAATATCTTAATTTATGTTTTAAACTAAACAACCTGCCCCCGTTAATTTCGTTTAGGGGCACAAAAAACCGCTAAATCTAAATTTTTCATGGATTTAGCGGTTTTTATTTTATATTACAGGAGCTTCAATTATTGGCTGAATTTGCTCGTTTTTAAGGGCTGATTCGAGTGCTTTTGATAAAAGCGAAAAATCGCATACCAATGAATTGTTTTTAGAGAAAGGTGCATCTAATCTGAAAGGCACGAAATATATATTTTTGGTATTATGAAGAAGTCCTATGTTTTTAGCGGTTGCCCCCAAAGCATCATTAGAGGCTATTGCTAATAATACCGGCTTGTTATTTCTTAAATGTGCTTTAACCGACATTGTGACAGGAGTATCGGTAATACCAAGAGCTATTTTGGATAGGGTGTTTCCGGTGCAGGGAGAAACAACTACTATATCGAGCAAATTTTTAGGTCCTATCGGCTCAGCTTCGGGAATAGTATGGATTATTTTATTCTCGCATATTTCTTCAACCTCGCCTATTAGCTCTTTGGCCTTGGTAAATCTGGTATCGGTATTATAAACTATTTCGGACATTATGGGTTTTATTTTATAGCCCGCTTCTTTTAGTTTTTTAAGCTCTTGCAAAGACTCCTTTATGGTGCAAAAAGAGCCGCAAAAAGCATATCCAACGGTTACATTTTGCATTTTGCTCACCTAGTTATAAGAATTTATTATATATAGAACAGTATCGCTTAAAATTTTAGCGGCGGTATCGGGCGCTGTGATGTTTGGAAGCCCGGGTAGTTTTATGGCTTTAAAACCTAAACTTTTCGCTTTTTCTAAATCGAAACCGCCTTTTGAGGATAAATCTAAAAGCAAGTTGCAATTAAGCTTTTTCAAAGCTTCGTTATTTATAACCTTAAAATCCACCGTATTAAAAATAATGTCATAGCTTAAAGGCTTTAAGTTTAACTCGGCGGTGTTAATTGATGTAAAACCAATCGCTTTGGCAAGAGATATATCTTTCGGGCTTCTGGCGGTAACTGTAACATCAGCGTCAAGTCCTTTTAGTCTGTTAGCTAAAACCTTGCCGACTCTGCCATAGCCTATAACTAAGCATTTGCTTTTCCAGATAGTAAAAGGCGTGTTTTCAATGGCATATTTTATAGCGCCCTCTGCGGTTGGAACGGCGTTTAAAAGTGCATAGCTATCAAGTGCACCGTAATCTACACAGGTTCGGTTTTTGAAAAAGTGGTTACAGCTTAAAATAAGGCTGTCCCTCGGTGCATATTCATCAATATAGCTTAATGGTATTTTTCTGTCGGTCAAGGGGGCAAATATATTCAAACCGTCTTTGGTTGTCGGAACGGGAAGTAAAATAAACTCAGAGGTAGAAATATCGCCGTTGTCGTTTTCATAAAGCCCCAATGTATCAACTGTGTATCCATTTTTTTCGAGCTCGCAAGCTGCCAGTTTTAAACGGCGGTCGCCGCCTAGTATTGTGATTTTTTTCATATAAAAACCGCCTATCAAAAAATTTAAGCGCCACACTGTATAATACAGTTTATGGCGCCTAAGCGGTATTTGTTAATATAGCTTTAAGATTTTCTTTTTGGTTCAGATTTGGGTTTTCAATAACTTTTTCTATTAGTAATTCAAGTTTTTCTTTAATCTCGGAGCCCTTGTAACCCAAAGCTTCGAGTTCTCTGCCGTTTATTTCCAAATGCTTTATTAAATAAGGCTCATTGTTGCTTGTTATTTCATTTAAAATAGTATTTAAAGCAGATGTATTTTCATTTGAAATAATTTCATAAATTTTAAAATAGTCTTCTAAAATTTGGGTGCCGTATTTTCCTAAAAGCCTTTTAATATCGACTTTATTTTTAGGAACGGGCAAAGAAAGTAATTCTTTTAAAGCATAACAGTAGTTTTTAAAACTATTAGAGGCTTTTAGAATATTAAGTGTTTGCTCTAAATCAGAAGAGGCAAAATATAAAAATGCAAAAAGCCGCAAATTTTCAGTTTTTAAATGGTTTATTATTTTAAAATCAGGCAGATTTTCGATTTTTATAAATTTTAAAGCTCCCGAATTTATGAGCGGTGAAAACACCTTTATGTTTTCTCCTATAACTGCCTTTTTAAGCTCGGATAAAATTCGTTCGCTGCTGATTATTTCTAGCAAATAAGCCATTTTAAGCGCGGCATTCAGGGTATTTTCTTCAATGCCAAATTGAAGGGTTGAAGCAAACCTGAAAAGTCTTAAAATTCTAAGAGCATCTTCTGTGAATCTTGCTTCGGGATTGCCAACACACCTAAGGATTTTATTCTTTATATCCGCGCGACCTTTGTAAAGGTCAATAATACCCTTATTTTCATTATATGCTATTGCATTAACGGTGAAATCTCTTCTTGATAAGTCTTCTGCTAAATTATCAACGAATTTTATCGTTTCAGGATGCCTATGGTCGAGATAATCGGCTTCGGTGCGAAAGGTGGTAACCTCAATAGGCTCGTTTTCGATTAAGACCGTAATCGTTCCGTGCTTTAAGCCTGTTGGTATAGTTTTTTTGAAAAGAGCGGTTATTTCGTCGGTAGAGGCGCTTGTTGTTATATCAAAATCGTGAGGAGTTTTGCCCATAAGCATATCACGAACACAACCCCCAACAATATAGGCTTTATGCCCGCTTTTTTGGAGACTACTTAAAACATATTGAATTTTTTTCGGTATTTTAAGCATATTTTTTCCCATCTTTCAAAAAAGGGTTTATTTTTACATTAAATAGTAGTATAATATTATATTATTAATATATAGGGGATAGTCTCATGAAATTGCTTCGCGAAGAAGATAAGATAATAACCGAGGTTAAAAGGGTTCATTTTATTGGTATCGGCGGCAGCGGAATGTGTCCGCTAGCGGAGATTTTAAATAAAAAGGGCTATATTTTAACAGGCTCGGATAATAACGAAAGCGACCCGCTTAAAAGAATTAAAAATTTAGGTATTAAGGTGTTTATGGGGCATAACCCTGAGAATATTGAGGGTGCAGAGCTTATCGTTTATTCTGCCGCAATATCGGAGGATAATCCTGAAATTGTTGCCGCAAAGGAAAAAGGTATTCCAGTTATGGAACGCTCGCATCTTTTAGGCGCTTTAACCCGCCAGTTTAATAATGTTATCGGCGTTTGCGGAACACACGGTAAAACCACCGTTACCTCTATGATAACACAGATTTTGCTTTTAAACAAGTGCGACCCTTCGGCTGTTATCGGAGGCAGACTTCCTCTTGTTAATTCCAACGGGGTTACAGGTAATTCCGAAACATTAGTTTGCGAGGCTTGCGAGTTTGTTGATACATTTTTGCAAATGTCTCCCGATATTTCGGTTTTATTAAATATTGATAACGACCATCTTGATTATTTCAAAACGATGGATAACTTAATATTATCATTTCATAAATTTATTAAAATGTCAAGCAAAGCTTATATAAATGGTGATGACGAGTTATGTCTTAAAGCCGCAAAGAATATAAATGCTGATATAGTAACCTTTGGTTTTGAAAGCAAAAACGATTATTATGCCGAAAATATTGAGGCGGGTAAGTTTGGTTTTTGCTATGATGTTATGAAAAAAGGCGAAAAGTTAGTTCGTATTGAGCTTAGAGCACCAGGATACCATAATGTGTTAAATTCCTTGGCGGCATTTGCAGTTTGTTATGAACAGGGTGTTGAAGCAGAGGGTATTAAATCCGCATTAGAAGAGTTTACGGGCGCGGGCAGAAGATTTGAGTTTATAGGAGAGTTTGAAAGCTTTACTCTGGCAGACGATTATGCCCATCACCCAACCGAAATAAAAGCAACCCTTAATGCAGCAAAGCAGTTAAATTATAACCGCGTTATTGCAGTTTTCCAACCCTTTACCTTTTCGCGCACCGCATTATTAAAGGATGAGTTTATCGAGGCTTTATCTATTGCGGATAAGGTGATATTAACCTCTATTATGGGCTCTCGCGAGGTTAACACCTATGGAATAAGCTCGGAGGATATCAAGGAAAAATTAAAAGATGCCGTTATTGTTGACGGATTTGAAAATATTGCCGATACCATTATCAAAACTGCCCAAAAGGGCGATATTGTTATAACTATGGGTGGCGGCGATATTTATAAAGCGGCATATATAGTAAAAGAAAAGTTGGGCTGATATGACAGAAAAATTATACGATTTAGATTCTTATATAAAAGAATTTACCGCTACTGTTTTAGAATGTGACGAAAGAGACGGCAGATATAAAATTTTGCTTAATAAAACTGCATTTTTCCCTGAGGGTGGCGGTCAACCTAGTGATATCGGTTTTTTAGACGATATAGAGGTTTTTGATGTTAGGGAAAGCGGCGATAAAATTTATCATTATACCGATAAACCCTTGAAAAAGGGAGAAGAAGTAAAAGGCAGGATAAATTTTGAACGTAGATTTGATTTTATGCAGCAGCATTCTGCTGAGCATATAGCTTCGGGTATTGCTAATAAACTTTTTGGCTGTGAAAATGTTGGCTTTCATTTATCGGAGGATATAGTAACTTTTGATTTTGATAAAATGCTTTCTCGCGAGCAGATTAATGAGATTGAATTGCTTTGTAACAAAGCGGTTTTTGAAAACAATCGTATTAAAGCTTATTATCCTAAAAAAGAAGAATTAAAAAATTTAGAATACCGTAGCAAGAAAGAACTTGACGGGGCTATAAGAATTGTTGAAATAGAAAATGCGGATATCTGCGCTTGTTGCGCACCTCATGTTAATAAAACGGGTGAAATAGGTCTTATAAAGCTTTTGAGCACCGAGAAGCTTAGAGGCGGAATAAGAATTGAGCTTAAAGCCGGAAACCGCGCTTTAACAGATTATAACGAGAGGTATGAGGCAACAAGGAAAATCGGGGAAATGCTTGCGGTTAAATATAACGAAACCTATGAGGCGGTTGAAAGGCTTAATAACAACCTTTCTGAGCAGAAGGCTCAAATCACCGATTTGAAACGCCGCATATTAGAAATGAGAGCAGAAAGCTTTAATCCTAAATCAGATAAAACTGCCGAATTTTTAGAAAATGCTGATATGAAGGAGCTTCAAGCTTATGCGGACAAGCTCTATAAAAAAGCAGGCGGCATAAGAGGAGTATTTTCTTTAAAGGCTGAGGGTGAATATTCTTTTGTTATTTGCGGCGAAGCTGACGAATTAAGCGAATTTTTTGCCGAGTTCAAATCGAAATTTACGGTTAAAGGCGGCGGCAGAAACGGTATGGTTCAAGGCTCGGTTATAGCTGAAAAAGATAGTTTATCGAGTGTGTTTTTAAAATGAAAAATAAAAAAGAGATTATAAGCTATTTGTTTTTCGGCGTGTTAACTACTGTTATTAGCATAGCGAGTTTTCAAGCCTTTGGTTTTATATTAGGCGAAAAATTATATTTGCTTAATAATATTTTAAGCTGGATAATATCGGTTGCCTTTGCGTTTTTTACTAACAAGCTTTGGGTTTTTGAATCGAAAAGCTTTAAGTTTTCGGTTATAAAAGGTGAAATAATAGGTTTTTTATCTGCCAGAATTTTTTCTCTGGTTTTAGAGGAAGCGGGATTATTTTTTATGATTGATTTAATAAAATTTTCCGCTTTTAAAACCGAAATTTTAGGTTTCACAATAACAGGCGAGCTTATAGCTAAACTTATTATGCAGATAATAGTTGTTATAGCCAATTATATATTTAGCAAATTTATTATATTTAAAAGGAAAAAACAGAATGAACTGGACTGAAATTACTATAAACATTCCTCAAAAATATACCGATATGGCGGCGGCAATAGCTAATATGACTGTGCCTTACGGTATTTATATTGAGGATTATTCGGATTTAGAAGAGCAAGCGTTGGAAATTGCCCATATTAATTTGATAGACGAGGGGCTTTTAGCTCGCGACCGCGAAAAATCGGTTATACATATTTATATTTCCGAATGCGATAACGCTTTTGAGGCTTTGGAGTTTCTAAAAGAGAGACTGAGTGCCGAGGGTATCCCCTTTGAAATCGGCAGTATCGGTGTTGATGATAGTGATTGGAATGAAAACTGGAAAAAATATTTCCATACTATTGAAATCGGAGATAAATTAGCGGTTGTTCCAAGTTGGGAGAATTATGAAAATAAAGATAACCGAACAGTTTTAAATATTGACCCTGGCGCCGCTTTTGGTACGGGAACTCATGCCACCACCTCGCTTTGCCTTAATGTATTAGATAAAAGGGTAACCGAGGATATGACCGTTTTGGATATCGGTTGCGGTAGCGGTATTTTGGCTATTGCATCGGTGCTTTTGGGCGCAGGATCGGCTCTCGGTGTTGATATAGATGCACAATCGGTTAAAACTGCAAAGGAAAATGCCGAGATAAACGGTATAGCAGATAAAACTGAGTTTATAGTTGGAAATTTAGCTGATAAGGTTAGCGGAAAATATGATATAATCTGCGCTAATATTGTGGCAGATGTTATAATAAATCTTTTGCCCGATGTTGATAAATTTTTAGCAGATAACGGTATAGTTATTATTTCGGGTATAATTGATATCAGGGAAGAAGACATAATGAAAGCGGTTAAAGATAATCATTTTGCCGTTTTAGAGTCTCATTATAAAGATAATTGGTGCGCTTTTGTGCTTAAAAAGGAGTAAATATATGCTTGAATTTGAACAACTCAAATTAAGGCTTAATGCCAATGAGCCTGAGCTTCGCGATTTAAAGGATGCTTTGGGATACGAAAAGCTTAAAAATGAAATTGATGAGCTTGAAGCTAAGGCTTCCGCCCCTGATTTTTGGGATAATATGGAGGTTTCTCAAAAGATTCTTCAAAAAACAGGAAAGCTTAAAAACACGGTTGAAAGCTATGATAGAATGTGCGCTTTGTTCGACGATTTGCAGGTTTTAATCGAGATGGGCGATGAGGAAGAGGATTTATCTCTAATAGAAGAAATCGAGACTTCCTTAAAAGAACTTGAAGACGGTTTAGCGGCTCAGCGCTTGCAAACCTTACTGACAGGTGAATACGATAAAAACAATGCTTTGCTTACCTTCCATGCAGGCGCAGGCGGTACTGAGGCGATGGACTGGGTTTCAATGCTTGTTCGTATGTATACCCGTTGGACCGAGCGGCATGGATTTAAGGTTCAGGTATTAGATTTTCTTGACGGTGATGAAGCGGGCCTTAAAAGTGCAACCCTTTCTATTGAGGGAGATAATGCTTACGGATATTTGAAATCAGAGTCGGGTGTTCATAGACTGGTTAGAGTATCCCCCTTTGATGCTTCGGGAAGAAGACATACTTCTTTCGCTTCATTGGAGGTTATGCCTGAAATTACCGATGATGTAGAAATTGAAGTCAGGGAAGAGGATATAAAAATGGATGTTTTTCGCGCGTCAGGTGCGGGCGGTCAGCATATTAATAAAACCTCTTCGGCGGTTAGACTTACTCATATTCCAACCGGAATAGTTGTTGCTTGTCAGAACGAGCGAAGTCAATTCCAAAATCGAGATATGGCTATGAAGATTTTGAAATCAAAGCTTTTGGAAATTAAGGAACGCGAGCATCTTGAAAAGATAGAGGATATTAAGGGTGTTCAAAAGGATATTGCTTGGGGTTCGCAGATAAGGTCTTATGTATTTATGCCTTATACCTTGGCAAAGGACCATAGAACAGGTTATGATTCGGGCAATATAAACGCCGTTATGGATGGCGATTTGGACGGATTTATTAATGCATATTTAAAAGCGGCATCAAAAGGTGAGCTTTCAAATAATATAGGAGATGAAGTATAATGAAAATTAAAAGAATTTTAAGTTTAAGTATGGTTTTGGTTTTGGCTGTTTGTCTGCTTGCAGGCTGCGGAAATAAGGACAGAATACTTTATAAAGAGGCAAAGCTTGATAAAATTGTTGAGCTTCCCGAGTATAAGGGTATAAAGGTAGATATAAAGTCAGACGAGTTTAAAGAAATATACGACCAAGTTATCGCGTCAGACATTGAAAATAATGAATTCTATACTATGGAAAAGATAACAACGGGCGAAATCGCAGAGGGCGATATCGCTAACATAGATTATGAGGGTAAAAAAGACGGTGTTGCGTTTGAAGGCGGCACTGCTAAGGGACATGACTTAGAGATAGGCTCAGGCAGCTTTATCCCGGGTTTTGAGGATGGCCTTGTTGGTAAAAAAGTAGGAGAAACGGTTGATTTAAATATATCTTTCCCTGAGGATTATTCAAATTCTCCCGAGCTTGCAGGTCAGCCTGTTGTGTTCACCGTTAAAATAAATTATATTCAAAAGAGAAATGATAAAGCACCAAAAGAATACTATAAAGATTTAGGTTATAAGTCGGTTGGCGAATATGAAAAGGCTTCTCGCAAAACCGCTGCCGAAAGCTTTATTTATAAAAAAATAATGGATAAAGTGGAAATAAAGGAATATCCGCAAGAGGATATTGATATTATCTATAATGCAACCAAAAAGCAGTATGAAACAATGCTTAAACAGCAGGGTGCAGATCTTGAAACCTATTTAGCGCAAATGGGTATGACCGAGGCTGATTTTAAAAAGCAACTGGTTACAGAGCAAATCAAGCCCTCAATGGAATCGCAAATGGTGTTTTATGCGATATTAGATAAAGAAAATCTTGAATTTACTAAGGCGGATATTGATAAGAAAGCAAAAGAAGCTGCAAATGAAGTGAGTGCAAGCCAAGGCTCAACCGTTACAGCAGATTATATCAAAGAAATGTATGGCGAGTATTATTTGGAAAATATTGTAGTAATGGGAAAGGTAATGGATTTCCTTTACGAAAACGCCGAAATAAAATAATAATGATTTAAAAATTAAAAGGGAGGTGGTTTTAATGCAGCTTAAAATTCAAAACGGTGTAGTTGAATTATCGGGAACCCCGATTTTAAAAAGCATAAATTTTGAGGTTAATGATAATAGCAGAATTGCTGTTGTTGGCCGAAACGGTTGCGGAAAAACCACCCTTTTAAAGCTTATTGCAGGTGAATATTCTATCGCGAAGCTTTCGAGTGATACCGAAAGCTTTTTTACCTTATCGGGTAATGCAAAAATCGGTATGCTCTCCCAAATGACCTTTGAGGATGATAGCGTTACTTTGCTTGATGAGATAAGAAGTGCGTATAGTGATATTTTGAGTTTAAAAGAAAAAACCGATTATGCTTTAAAGCAGATGGAGGAAAATCCGTCCGAAGAAAATATCAAGAGGTATACAACCTTGCTTGATACCTTTACAAACAGCGAAGGCTTTTATTTCGAAAAGGAATACGAGCTTGCAATAAAGCAGTTTGGATTTACGGAAGAGGAGAAGTATCGCCCGTTATACGAATTTTCGGGAGGCCAGAGAACTAAAATCGCTTTTTTGAAGCTTCTTTTATCAAAACCCGATATTTTGCTTCTGGACGAGCCTACCAACCACCTTGATATCAAGGCTACCGAATGGTTAGAGGAATATTTAAGAAACTATAAAAAGGCGTTTGTTGTTGTATCGCATGACAGAATGTTTTTAGATAATACGGTAAACACTGTTTATGAGATTGAACATGGTAAAACCCATAAATATGTGGGAAATTATAGTCAGTTTACGGTTTTGAAAAAGCAACTTAGAGAGCAGCAACAAAAGGAATACGAGGCTCAAAAAAAGGAAATAGAGCGATTAAATGAGCTTGTTATTCGATTTAAATATAAGCCTACCAAGGCGGCTATGGCGCAGTCTAAGCTCAAACAAATTGAACATATAACTCCATTAGAAGCCCCCGAAGCTTATGATTTAAAAACCTTTAAGGCAGATTTCGAGCCGATTGATACAGGCGTTAAAGATGTGCTTTTTATTGATAATTTAAAGGTTGGTTTCGATAAGGTTTTATCGGTTATAAACCTTGATATCAAAAGAGGAGATAAAATCGGAATTATCGGCGGAAATGGGCTTGGAAAATCAACCTTTATAAGAACAATAATGGGAGAAATAAAGGCTCTCGGAGGAGAATTTAAATTTGCACCGAGGGTTACCGTCGGTTATTTTGATCAGCAAATGGCTCAGTATTCTTCGAAAAATACTGTTTTATCTGATTTTATGATAGAATTTCCCGAGCTCACCGAGGGTGAGGCGCGCTCGGCTTTGGGAGCTTTCCGTTTTAGCGGCGAAGAGGTTTTTAAAACGGTTGATATGCTTTCAGGCGGAGAACGAGTTCGTTTAGCGCTTTGCAAAATATTTAAGAAAAGACCAAATTTCCTGATACTTGACGAGCCTACTAACCATATGGATATAGTTGGCAAGGAAACCTTAGAGGAAATGCTGTCTGAGTTTTCGGGTACTGTGCTTTTCGTGTCCCACGATAGATATTTTATTAAAAAGGTTGCAAACTCGGTACTAAGCTTTACCGAAAATGAGGTTACACTTTATAGGTATGGCTATGAGGAATACTTAGAAAAGCAGAAAAATATAACATCAGAGCCTGAGGTTAAGGAAAAGACTATAAAGGAAAAGAAAAGCTACACAACTCCCCTTAAAGAACGCTCAAAAGCAGAGCGAGCGGTTAAAAAAGCGGAGGAAAAAATCAGCGAATTAGAAGAAAAAATTGAAAATATCCAAAGTGAGCTTATAAAGGAAGAAAATCTTGCGGATTATATTAAACTTCAAGAATTGCAAGAAAATTTAAATTTATTAGAGCAAGAGCTTGAAAAAACTATGGAGGATTGGGAAACCGCTTCTCAAAAATTATTAGAGCTGGAATAAAAAATCGGTGCACTTATTAAGTGCACCGATTTTGTTAGTTAATATTTAGTTTTCGGTAGTGTTTTGTTTTTTAAGCTCAACCAAAATATCGGATAAAAGTTCTTCGGTGGTTGGAGCGGGAGCCTCTGCAACTTCCTCGGCAACCTCTTCCTTTTTGCGGGTAAGTGCTTTTTCGGTAAGCTCACGGGTTTTAGCGAAAACCTTTATCATAACGAAAACGATAAAAGCTATTAAAACAAAGTCAATAACAGTTCCTAAAAGAGTTCCAAACTCAATGTTAACGGCTTCGCGAATAACTTCTCCGGCTTTGTCAACCTCTGCGGGAATAACCTCCCAGTTGAGTTTGGTGGTTAAATCTGCACCGCCGCCTGTAATAACGCCAATAAATGGCATAAATACATTGTTTACAAGAGTTGTAGTAATTTTACCGAACGCACCGGCAATAATAACACCGACAGCCATATCGATAACATTACCGCGCATCACAAAATCTCTAAACTCGGCTAAAAAGCCTTTTTTACCTTCCTTTGCCATTTAAAAATCCTCCTAAAAATTTATATGATTATAATATCATAAAAGATATTATTTTGCAAGATTTTAGCGGTTTTTATACAAAATATTGACACCATAAATTAAAATTGATATACTTTTTATTAGAGAAATTTAGAAAAAGGGATAAAAATGAAAAATATACTTATTATTCATACAGGGGGCACAATAGGTTCTTTTGCTACCAAAAACGCTCGCAAAATGAATAAGGAAACCGAAAAAATAACCAAAAGGGTTTTGATAGAGAATTTTGAAAAAAGCGGTTCTATTTTTAAAGCTTATGGAGAAATGTTGGAATTTGCCGATTTTTCTTGGGAGAATACAACATTAAGCGAAAGTATGACCTTTGCAAAGCTTTCCGCTCTTTTAAATTATATTAAAGATGTTAATCTCTCTATGTATGACGGTATTATTGTTCTGCACGGAACAGATACTTTGGCTTATACTGCTTCGCTTTTATCATTTTTTTGCGCCGATTTTAAAATTCCTGTTTTTATAGTTTCGGGGAACCGACCGCCTCAGGATATTTTATCGAATGCAAATGATAATTTTAAAACGGCGGTGGAGCTTATTTGGAATAAAATAGCGGCTAATGTTTATGTAACATACAGAAATTCGGATAATATAGTAAGACTTTATTTAGCTTCCGCTATTATACAAAGCGAGAATTACAGCGATGATTTCCGCATTGCTGATAGCGGCAAGGCTTTTGAGGTTAAAAAGGAAAATTCAGATGAAATAAAAGAAAAATGCTCTGTATTTTCTAAAAACAGAAAGCCTTATAAATATGCCGATATAAAAAGTTTCAAAAATCTATCCGAAAAGGTTTTGCTTATTAAACCTTATACTAATATAGATTATTCGGTTTTTTCTAATGCTATGCCAAATTTCAGGGGTGTTGTTCACGGAAGCTATCATTCGGGTACGGTGGCTCTTGGCGGCTTGGTATTTAAAGCGGAAGCGGAAAATCAAAGAATAGCAGGAAACACCGCCGAATATGAGCGGTTAATTAAAGAATATGAGAAAGAGTTAAACTCAAAGTATTCTATAAAATTCTTGGCTGATTCTTGTAAAGAAAACAATATTCCATTGTTTATTGCTCCATCAAAATTAGGCAAGGACCAATATGAAACTATGAACGAGGTTGTTAGAAATACAGATGCCAAGCTTCTCAATATGACTACCGAAGCCGCATTTATGAAGCTTACCTTAGCATTGTCATTTGATATGACTTTTGAGCAAAGAGTTGAATATATGAAAACCGAAATTAATAATGAATTTAATTAAGAAAAAACTCTCGAACTTTAAGTTCGAGAGTTTTTAAACTTTAAGAAATCATTTCTTTTAAAAGCTTATTTATTAAATCAGGGGAAGCAGTTCCTCTAAGTTCGCGCATAGCGGCACCGAATACGGCAAGTATTGCCTTTTCTTTGCCAGCTTTATAATCCTCAATAGCTTTTGGATTATTTTCGATAGCCTTTGCAACAACCAATTTAACAAGCTCAATATCGTTTTGAGCAGTGAGGTTGTTTTCCTTGCAATAGCTTTCGGGGTCAACATTTTCTAAAATAACCGCGGTTAAAACAGTTTTACCTGCGTTACGGGTGATTTCACCTTTATTTGTTGCGGTTATAATCCAAGCAAATTTATCGGTATCAAGAACTAAATCCTTAGGTTGAATATTGTTCTTCTTTAAGATACCGAGACCGTCGGTAAGCAACCAACCTGCTGCGGTTTTAGCGTCGATACCTTTTGCGATAACACCGTCTAAAATAGCGGATAAATTAGCTTCTGCGGCTGCGGCATTTGCTTCTTTTTCAGAAAGCCCCAAGCTCATATATTTTTCAATCTGCTCAGAAACAGTTGCCGGCATATCTGCTTTTATTTCAGCGAGCCATTCGTCGTCTATAACAACAGGCATAACATTCGGGTCGGGGAAATAGCGGTAATCTGCCGCAGTTTCCTTGTTTCTCATCGGGAATGTGCGCTTTTTAACATCATCCCAACGGCGAGTTTCCTGAACTAAAATTTCGGTTCTTCTTTCAATAGCATCAATATGGCGGATAGCCTCTTTATTGATAGCCTCCTCAATAGAGGTTAAAGAACTCATATTTTTAATTTCAGTTCTAACACCTAAAACCTCGCTACCCTCAGGACGAACCGAAATGTTAATATCGCATCTCATAGCGCCCTCTTCACATTCTGAAATTCCTGCGAATTGGAGCTTAGATTTAAGCGCTTTAAGATAGCTTATAACCTCTGCGGAGGAGCGGAAGTCAGGCTTGGTAACAATTTCGATAAGCGGAACGCTTGTGCGGTTATAGTCAACAAGGGAAGAATCATTTGTGTGAACTAACTTACCTGCGTCCTCTTCAACGTGAATTTGCTTAATACCGATTTGGCGGGTTTCGCCTGCAACCTCAACATCCACCAATCCCTCAACGCAAATGGGGTGGAACCATTGTGTTGTTTGGTAAGCGGCGGGCAAATCGGGATAATAATAACTTTTTTTATCAAAGGTTGTATACTGATTAATTTTGCAGTTTAGCATAAGACCTGCTTTAACTGCAAGCTCGATTGCGTGGCGGTTAACAACAGGAAGCATACCGGGCATACCCGAGCAAGCGGGACAAACACAGTCGTTAGGCTCGTTTGCGCTTGAATGACCTCCGCAAGAGCAGAAAAGCTTTGATTCGGTAGATAACTCAACATGAGTTTCAAGACCTATTACTAATTCGTAACCCATAATTATACCTCCCAGGCAGCATTAGCAATACTTAAAAGAGTATTGTCTTTAAACGAGTTCGCCATAAGCTGAACACCTTTTGAAACAACCGCAGGACAACCTGAAAGGGAAGCTAAAACAGTATATTTGCTTTGCTCGAAAACCTTATTAAAGCTATCCTTTAAGTCATAGCTTTCAAACTGCTTCCTACTAGCTGCGGCAGTTAAAATAATATCATAATTTTCGAATATTTTCTTTATTTCCTCGGTGATAACTCGGCGGATTCTCATAGCCTTATCATAGCAAATTTCATATCTGCCTTTAGAAAGAGCATCAGAACCATAAAGAATAGTAGCCTTTGCTAAGAAACCCATACCTTCGGTTCTTGTGTTAACATAAATATCGTCTATATTCTTGAAATTAGGGGTGCGGTATCCGTATTTAACACCGTCAAACTTAGATAGATTGTTACAGGTCTCTGCTGATAACAAAATTTGCCAAGCAGACATAGCGGCATCTATATTTTTAAAGGAAATTTCCTCCACGGTAGCCCCTAAATCTATAAGCTTTTGCTTATAATCTGCAACTGATTTTTTAACCTCTTCAGAAGTATCTTCAACTAATTCCTTTATAATACAAACCTTTTTGCCCTTAACGGTATCGTTTAAGGAATAATCATAAGCTTCCTTTAAATCGCTTGTACCGTCCTTATCGTCATGACCTGCGATAACCGATAAAATTTCTGCCGCTTTCTTTGCATTTTTTGCCATAACACCGATTTGCTCGCCTGAGCAGGCGCAAGCAATAACTCCGTAACGAGAAACTGTACTGTAAGTCGGTTTAATGAAAACGATATCTTCTGCTGCGGCGGCTCTTCTCGGAGCACCGTTTAAGTCAACACATAAAGCGGCTTCAACATCACCGTTTGATACGAGGGAAGCTGCTGCATTTTTCAAAATGCCGTTTTCGGTATCAATGCCATAGTAAGAAGTTTCGCCTAATAAATCGAGACCAAATTCGCCAACATTTGCTTTGCCCGAAATGGTATATCCTGCCTTTTCAAGCCTTTCAACCGCCTCGGCGCTAAAAAGGGAGCTAAATGAGTCCAAAATATGAGAGCCTGCTGAGGAAAGAACATTTTTAACCAAAATGTTATCATCAACTGCAATATTTCCGTTTTTGTTTATTTCAGTTATATATCTCATTCTACTCACCTCATTTCACAACCTTGGGGACAATCCAACTGTCCTCATTACTGTCTGGCGCGCCTTTTAATAGGTCGGCGCGGTCAAATTTCTGAATACGAACATCTTCGCGGAAAACATTAAATCTTTCTGCAACATAAATCATAGGCTCGATATTTTCGGTATCAATATTGTTCATAGTATTTTCGGCGGTTTTCATAGAACCGAAAATGTTTTTCATAATCTGCTTTTCGTCTTTGGTAAGGCAAATTTCGTTAACACTTTCTAAGGCTTTAAGCTTATCGTCCTCACTTAAAACTGCCGAGCCTTTTGTATCGCCCATTTGAGCATTGCCGCTAGTTGTAGAGGAGGAGAATTTAGCACCCTCAGTTCCTCTAATAGCAATATTAGCTTCAAACAACTGCATTTCGCTAACCGGACTCGGAGCGCCGAGCATCTGGTCGCGAGCATTACCGTCTAAGGGGAATACAATAACATCACGGATAGTTTCGGTATCTTCTAAGAGCATTATCATACGGTCAACACCGGGAGCCATACCGGCATGAGGTGGCGCACCGTATTGGAAAGCTTCATAAAGAGCGCTGAATCTTGCCGCTAATTCCTCCTCAGGATAACCTGCGATTTCAAACGCTTTTTTCATTATTTCAATATCGTGGTTTCTAACCGCACCCGAAGCTAGCTCAATACCGTTACAAACAAGGTCGTATTGATAAGCCAAAATTTCGGTTGGGTCTTTTGTAAGCAACGCTTCAAGACCACCCTGAGGCATTGAGAAGGGGTTATGAGTGAATATAATTTTATCGGTACTTTCATCATGCTCATACATCGGGAAATCAACAATAAAGCAGAATTCGAAGCTGTTAGTATCTATTAAATCACATTCTTTACCGAGCCAGTCTCTAACATAGCCTGCATTTTTAGCGGCAACCTCTTCAACCATATCGGAAATAAAGAATATAGTTTCGCCCTCTTTAACCTTTGTAAGCTCAATTATTTCTGATTTTTGAGCATCACTTAGTTTTTTAACAATCGGGTCGTCTTTAAACTCGCAATTTGCTTTATCAAGCAAGGTTATATGAGCCAAGCCCTGCATACCTAAATCTCTTGTTGCAAAGTTTAAAGATTTATCAAAGAACCATCTTTCATTTTTGCAAGGGGCAACAATAGCTCTAACCACCTTATTTTTGAAAACAGGGAAGTTAACACCTTTAAAAAATTCGGTTAAATCCATAATTTCGAGTGGGTTTCTAAGGTCAGGCTTATCGTTACCGTATTTAAGCATAGATTCCTTAAAGGTAATATGTCTGAAAGGAACTTCGCTTATCGGCTTATGGTTTCCGATAAATTTGGTAAATATAGCACGGATAACCCTTTCGCAAACACCTAAAACTTCTTCTTGGGTTGCAAATGCCATTTCAAAGTCTAGCTGATAGAATTCACCAGGTGAACGGTCAGCACGCGCATCCTCATCTCTGAAACAGGGAGCGATTTGGAAATAACGGTCAAAGCCCGATACCATAAGAAGCTGTTTAAACTGCTGAGGAGCTTGTGGCAGAGCATAAAACTCGCCGATATGTTTTCTTGAAGGCACAAGGAAGTCTCTGGCGCCCTCAGGAGAAGAAGCAGTTAGTATAGGAGTTTGAATTTCTAAAAATCCCTCATTCTCCATAAGCTCTCTCATATATTTTATAATTTGAGAACGCTTATAAATGCTAGAAGAAACCTTTGGATTTCTTAAATCCAAAAATCTGTTTTTAAGTCTTATATTTTCATTTGAAGACTTAGAGGTTAAAATTTCAAAGGGTAGATTTTTAGTGCATTTTCCAAGCACTTTAAAGCTTTCAACTATAAGCTCAACCTTACCTGTATCAATAGCATTGTTAACCGTTTCCTCGTCTCTTAAAGTAACAGTACCTTTAACCGAAATAACCGTTTCGATTTTCTGAGAATCAACCTCAGCAATCATTGCAGGGTCGTTGATAACAAGCTGAGATACACCGGTATAATCGCGAAGGTCAACGAACAAAACTCCGCCATGATCACGCTTAGATTGAATCCAACCTGCAAGCTCAATCTGAGTTCCAACATGTGATTCGCGCATGTCATTACAATAATGCGTTCTATACATATTCATTCCTCCTGAAAAAATAAAAAGTCCCGAAAATTCCTTAGAATTTTCGGGACGAGAAAATTAAAATTAACCCGCGGTGCCACCCGTTTTGACGGCAAAAAGCCATCCACTTTGAAAGAATATTCGGTTTTAAATTAAATTCGAAGTGTTCCCATATTTACTACTCGTCTCAAATGCGCTCTCAGTCCACGACGCATTCTCCCTGACAGACTTTCCATTTAAACTGAGTCTTCGAATAATATTATATTAAGATTTTTTTGTTTTGTCAAGTTTTTTTGAAGTTAATTAATTAGTTATGCTAATAATGAAGCCGTCTTCATAGTAAGTTTTGGTTTTATCTGATATTTTTGCATTTTTTAAATCAGATATACCGTTGCCGTTATATTTAACAATAGATTCTTTTTTAGTATAAATCTCGAAAAAACGGGTTAGAATTTCGGTGTTTTCGGTAAAGCAAAAATCCTTATCGCAAGGAGAAAAACCAAAAATATAGTTTAGTTCTTCGTAAGAGCAAAATCTTTTTGCAACCTTTAAATTTATAGGCCGCAATTTTTCAATATCAATACCGATTTCGGTTTCTGCCACCACGCATACAACCATATTTTCAGAATGACTTATATTAAAATGAATATTTAAATTCTCGGCAAAAGGCTTTCCATTTTCTGCTTCAATAATTTTTATGCTATCATAAGGAACGTTTAAATGATTTGCTATCATTTTTTTAGCAAGTATTTCGCCAGCTATGGTTTGCTTTTTCTTTTCGGGCAAGGAGGTGTGGTCAACCTTTTGCTTTCGGCTGCCGCTCATTAAGGAATACCATTTTAAATATTCTTTATCGCTTAAATCTATTATATTAAATTTCTCAAATTTTATACTCAAAAATGAAACATCTCCGATATTTTAAATCAAAAAAATGCATAATCCATATTATAATATAGCATATTATGCACCAAATTTGCAATATGATGATTATTTTTTAAAAAAATATTGATTTCTTTGTCGAAAAATGTTAAAATTAATAAAACATTTTGAAGGGGAAGTGCGATTATGAATGAGATGCAAGAAAATAAAGCGAGTGGCGTTTCGGTAGCGGCTTTGATTTTAGGTATTTGCGGTTTTTTCTGTAATCCGTTATCATTGGTAACCTTAACTGCAATCGTTTTAGGTATAGTTGGAATTGCAACTGCTGGAAAACGTCCTAAGGGTATGGCTATTACGGGACTTTGTCTAGGCATAGCAGCTGCTATCTGCCAGTTGATTACTGATTTGATTTTATCAGTTTTCACATTAGGTATGTCTTTCTTAATTTAATTTTTTATTTTAAAAATCAAAAGCAAGCAGTTTTTATGAACTGCTTGCTTTTTTATATTTCTTTTTCTAAATAAATACTTCCTTCAAGGTTTTTAAAGGTAAGCTTTTTGTTTTCTAAAATTATATATCCTCTTTCGCTGTTTTCCTTTGGGATAGAAACCGAGCCTGGATTTGCAAAATAAAAACCGTTTATTTCTTTAAATACGGGGATATGAGTATGACCGTTTAAAAGCAGAGCACCGCCCGATAACTTTGGAGGATTTTCGGGGTTTATCTTATGCCCGTGGGTTGCAAAAATCTCCAAACCGTCAATATTTAAAACAGAGTATTCAGACATAACAGGGAAGCTTAGCACCATTTGATCAACCTCGGCTTCGCAGTTTCCTCTAACGCAAATTATTTTTTCTGCCATATTGTTTAAAAGTTCAATAACCTTTTTGGGATTATATCCGTCGGGCAGGTCGTTTCTAGGTCCGTGATACAGAACATCACCTAAAAGTAACAGTTTGTCTGCGTTTTCGGTACGGAAAGCATTTATAAGTTGCTCGCAGTAAAGCGCGGAACCGTGTATATCAGATGCAATTAAAATTTTCATAAATAATACTCCTTATTTACCTGTAAAATCGCGGTCAAATGTTATAACGCAGGTAAAGGTTTTATTAATGGTTTTAGCAAGGCGGTTTATAGTATCGTTCAAATTTTCCTCGTTTAGTTTACTACCTGAGGGAATAACAACATCGAAAATAAGATTTGTTCTACTATCGCTTACAGGTGTCATTCTAAAATCGTGAAGCGTTAATAGGGGGTGGATTTCGGTTAGCTTTTCAGCCATTTTATCCCTTGTTTTAGATACATTTTCATTATCGGTATCAATGGGGTCCATATGAATAACGAGCGAAATATTAAGCTTTTCAAACACAAGCTTTTCGCATAAATCTATCTGCTCGTGGCATTTAACAATATCTATATTCTGGGGCACCTCAACATGAACCGAGGCCAGCTGTCTGCCAGGGCCGTAGTTATGAATGATTAAATCGTGAATACCCTCAAATTCTTTAAAGGACATTATGGTGTTTTCAATATCGTCTATAAGCTCTTTTTCGGGAGGTTTGCCTAAAATCTCGTTAATGGTGTTTTTAGCAGAGCTGAAACCCGAATAGAGAATAAATAATGAAACAAAAATACCCATAACCGCATCAAGATTAAAGGGGAGCTCTATAAACATTGAAACGCCGACCGAAATTAAAATAGCACCGGTTGCAATACAGTCGTTAACCGAGTCCTGAGCTGAGGCAATCAAAGCCTCAGAATTTATTCGTTTTCCTATTTTGCGGTTAAAGAAAAACATATAAAGCTTAATTAAAATAGAAACCGCTAGAATAATCAGTGTAATAACCGAATATTCGGGCGCGGGTGCACCTGAAATTAAGGTTTGACCTGAGGTTTTTAGAAGTTCAAAGCCAACCAGCATAATCAAAGCGGCAACTATAAATGCGCTTATATATTCTATTCTGCCGTGTCCAAATGGGTGGTCGCTATCTGCCGGTTTATTAGCCATCTTAAAACCAATTGCGGTTATAATAGAAGAACCCATATCCGAAAGATTGTTAAGACCGTCTGCCGAAACAGAGATACTTCCCGTAATAATACCTACGGTTATTTTAATAAAACATAAAATAAGATTTCCTAAAATGCCTATAACACTGCCCAGAGTGCCATAAGCGGCGCGGACAGTGTTATCGGTAGTGTCATTATAATTTTTAATAAAAAGCCTAATTAATAAATTACTCATTAAAGTTTACTTCCCTTAGCACCTTTGCTACCGAATGAAGCTCCTGATAAAATATCAGTATCAATAGAAAAGGATAGGTTTTCTCTGGTTCTTTGTCTTTTAAAAGCAAGCTCTATAAGCTGGGTTAAAAGCTCCTTATAGGGCATACCGGTAGCTTCCCATAAATAGAAAGCAAGTGAACCTGGGATGGTATTAATCTCGTTGGCGTAAACCGTGTCACCGTCTAAAATAAAATCTATTCTAACAACACCGTTAGCACCTAATGCTTTGAAAATATCGCAAGAGAGTTTTCTGATTTCCTCTGCTTTTTCCTCGCTTAAATCGGCGGGGATTTTTCTGCCGAGTGAAGCCATACCCTTACTCTTTCCGCCACCCTTATATTTATTATCATAGGATAAAATTTCATCATGCATAAAGGGTTCTTCGCAAACACTGGCTTCGCATTCATCAGCATTTCCTAAAACCGAGCAGTTGATTTCGCGAATGTTTGTAACCGCGCGCTCGATTAGAACCTTTTCTGCAAAGGTAAATGCTAAGGATATAGCAGAGTCTAGCTCGTTTTCGGTATTAACCTTACTGATACCAACGCTTGAACCTAGGTTTACAGGCTTAATAATAAGCGGATAACCTATTTTTTCGCCGATTTCTTTTATAACCTCGGTTTTATTAGCGGCATATTCTCTTGCTCTGAAACAAATGCAATCAAGAACAGGAAGCCCCGATCTTTTTAAAACATCTTTAAATACAACCTTATCCATACCAACGGCAGAGGATAAAATATCGCAACCGACATAAGGGATATTTAAGTATTCGAAATAGCCTTGAATAGTGCCGTCCTCACAGTTTGTTCCGTGAACAATCGGGAAAGCAACATCAATAATAACATCCTTTTGCTTTGAGAAGAAACCGCTTTTTTCAGATTTCATAACAACATCTTTGCCCTCGCGAACAAAATAAATCTTACGGCATTTTTCCAAAAGCGCAGGCAAATCGCGGTATTCCTCAATTGTAAAGAGGCTATCTCCTGTAAACATTTCACCGTTTTTAGTAACATAAACGGGGGTTATATCGTATTTTTCGCGGTCAATAGAGCGCATAGCCTGAACGGCGGATATAATAGAAACCTCGTGCTCAACCGAGCGACATCCGAAAAACACTGCAACATTGGTTTTCATAATAATCACCATATCCTTTCTCGACACAAAGAGCAATAAACAATCACGGATATGGTGATTATTATACGCATGTGCCACGGTTGCCACTTTATTGGCGAGTGGCACGCGCCTTTTATTTGGTTTGGCGTGATTTTTCACGCTAAACTTACAATCTAATTCAGATAGTTATCAGGTAAATCGTTTTCTATAAGCAAAACAGTATTACTGTCAGCAAATTTTTGGAAAATTTCGTATGCCGCCATAAAGCTTTCAGCAACAAAGATTTTCTCTTTATCAAAATCGGTGCTTAAAACTGCTTCCTGCATAGGCTTTGAGCGGTTTATTCCTACGAATATTATTATATCACAGAATTTTGCAGCTTCAAGACCTAAATTATAATTGCATTCGTATTCTTTTTTGCCGAGCTCAATAAGACCGGGGGTTATAATGATTTTTTGCATGCCATCAAAAGAGCCTAAAACTCTAACCGCCTCAATACTTCCCTCGGGGTTTGCATTATAAGCATCGTCAATAAGCAAAGAACCATTATAGTATGGCTTTAATTCCAAGCGGTGCTCGTATGCGCTAAGAGAGGCAACAGCAAAAGCAATATCTTTTGGTTTAACTCCTAGTTCATAAGCTAATGCAGAAGCACCAGATATGTTTATAATACTGTGAAGACCTAAAAGGCGGGAGTTTAAATGTATGGTTTCATCGCCTAAATTAAGGTCAAATTCCGATCCCGTTTTACCGTAGGTTATATTTTCGGCTTTAAAATTGAACTCCTTTGAGCTTCCGTAAACTAAGAAACGGTTTTTATCTATTCGGTTTAAAATTTCCAAGCTATCGCCGTTAACAAAGGTTTTACCCTGTTTCTTTGCAACTGCATCTGCCAGCTCAAATTTGGTTTTAAAAACATTGTCAACCGATTTAAAGGTTTCAAGATGCTGAGCGCCAACCGAGGTTATGAGAGCAAAACTAGGATTAACTATATTGCAGATTTCTTTTATATCTCCAACATTTTTAGCCCCCATTTCGCAAATAAAAACCTGAGTTTGCGGTTTTAATTGCTCGCGTATGGTCCTGACTATGCCCATAGGGGTGTTGAAACTTTGGGGTGTGCAAACAGTGTTATATTTCTCACTTAAAATGCGGTTAAGTATAAATTTGGTGGTTGTTTTGCCGTAGCTTCCGGTAATTCCTATAACAATTAAATCCTTATGATTTTTTAAAATCCTTTTTGCATCATTAATATAATAAAATGCAAATGCCTTTTCAATCGGAAAAGCCAAAGTCCAAGAAATATAGGTGTTTATTGGACTTATAAAACCTAAAATAAAGGTAAAAAGCAATGAAATTCTACCAATAATGTTATTTCCAAAAATGATATAAAGAGTAACAGCTGCGATAAAGGGCAAAATATAAAATGCTAACTGACGCTTTATTCTACCCGTGAAAACCAAAGGCTTTATAGAGTTTTTTTGGGTTTTAACGGCAGAAAGTATGCCGGTTATCATATAGGCTAATGAAAAACCTGCTAAAACATAATAGAGCTCAAAGAAAAGCAAAACTGAGGCTAAAAAATAGCAGATTGTTTGAGCTAAGGGGAGATTTTTAATCAACCAACCTGTATAACGGGAGGGGAAATAGGAGTTTTGCTGCAACATTTGAAGCTGGCGGATTCCTCTGAAAATTCCGCCGATACTTATAAGTACCAGAGAAGCTATAAGTAAATAAAATTCCATTTAGATTACCTCTTATTTGATAAAACTTCTGAGTATAGCGTGCGCCTGATAGGGATTTTCGCAGAAAGAATAGTGACCTGCTCCCTTTATAACGCAAAGTCCTGCATCAGAAATTAAGCTTTCTATAATTTTAGCATCGCTCAATGGGGTTGCAGTATCGTTTTCACCCCAAATTAAAAGGGTTGGGCATTTAATATTCGGTATTATATCTCGCAAATCGGTATTAACAAGTGATACCATAGTTTGCCTTAAAACCAAGGGAGCCGCATTATAATCGGCAGAGCCATAATGATTGCGCGCTTTTTGAAGCAAACCCTCAGAATAATTTTTAATAATCGGTCTGGTTAATGCCCATTTTATTGTTTTAAAGCTTTTAGCCCGAAATTTTTGCTTAAAGCTCTTTTTAGGTATAAGACCGGCAGAGTCTAAAAGAACAATTTTAGGAGGATTAACCATACCCTCTGCTGCCATTTTTAAAATGGTTCTGCCACCGTGAGAATGACCTATCAAAATCGGGTTTTCAAGATTTAATTCTTTCATAAATTTAAGAACAAAATCGCAGTAATCTTCTAAATGCCAAGGTTTTTCCATAGTATCTGAATTACCGCAACCGGGGAAGTTGACAGCAACCAAACGGCAACGGTCTGAAAGAGCCGCCATAATGCCTTTATAAACATCAAAGGAAGAATTCCAACCGTGTAAAAGTAAAACGGGTATACCGCTTCCTTGCTCGGTGTATTCAATATTAAGTCCGTCAATATTTATATACATATTTTTCTTCCTTTCGGTAGTTTACTGTTAAACCAATTCGATAATTGCGGCGAGATTCCCTCGTTTTCCTGCGGTTGCTCGGTGCGAATGAAGTTTATCTGCATTGCAACAGGTGCAAATATCAGAGCAGTCAATATTTTCGGGTTTTATGCCTGCATTTAATAAAATCAAAAAATTAGCTTTAACTAGGTTAAGCATATATTTTCCGTTTTCTTTCGGTGTGAATATATCCTCGGGGTTTATGAAAGAAATTTTCTCAAACTCATTATAAACCGGAGAGTCTACCTCATAGCAACAATCAAGTATGCAAGGACCTATACCTACTATTATATCCTTAGGGTCAGAACCGTAAAGCTCGGTCATTTTCTCGACGGTAACCTTGCCGATTAATTTGGTTGTTCCTCGCCAGCCCGCGTGAGAGGTGGCAACAACTCGTTTTACAGGATCGCAGAATAAAAGGGGAGTACAGTCGGCATATTGGGTGACAAGCGCGATACCGGGTTTATTAGTGACAAGCCCGTCAACATCCTGGAAAGATGGCTTTGAAATTCCGGTACCCTTATGGCTTTCATCAACCGCTAAAACATTATTGGTATGGGTTTGATGGCTTAAAACTAAGCCTTCCTTATTAATGCCCTCGGCATCACATAAAATCCCATAATTTTTTAAAACATTTTCTCGCTTGTCGCCTCGGTTAAAGCTTAAATTCATAGAAGCGAAATCGCCCTCGCTCACACCGCCAAGCCTGGTCGAGAAGATATGCTTAACGCAGTCAAGCTTTGAAAGCTTAGGGAATTTAATATACTCTAATTCACCCTTTTTTATCACAGATAAATTATTTGATTTAATCAAGCGTTTCACCGCCTATAATTTCGTTATGAAGCTTTTTGGAATATTCAGTTAATTTTATTTTAATCTCCTCGCCATATTTGATGCCTATTAGTTCATAAGCCTCTTTTAAACGCGGAGGACGGGTATCAGACGAATGAGAGTCAGAAGCTAGTATTATATCAAGTTCTGACTTCAAAAGCATTTTTATCGGTTTATTAAATAAAGGATTTAAAACCGAGTCGGCATTGATTTGAACTGGAATATTATTAAGCTTTAAAAATTTAATGAATTTTCTATATTTTTTAGCGGTGAAATACCGCTCTGCATGAGCTATTATTGGAGTAATATTTGCTTTTGTTTGTATATTTAAAAGGTCATCAAAAAGAGGCTCTTTTATAAAACCATCTGTAAGCTCTAATAATAGATAATCAGAGTTATTAAGGCAAAAAGTATTGAGCTCGTCAGAAAGCCCGATATCCTTATAATATAAAAGCTCGCAGCCCTTGTAAATTTTTGGCAGGTTTCTTTTTTGAGAGGCTTCTGAAAGGTGATTATAAGCCTGATTTACAGTTAAATTAAAATCTTCAAGACTGTGCAGAGAAGGGTAGAAATGAGGCGTTGCGATTACATCAGTTATGCCTTGCTTTTGCATAAGCTTTAAAATTTTTAGAGCTTCATTTAAATTTTTAGCCCCGTCGTCAACGGCTGGTAAAATATGCGAATGAATATCTAAAAGCACCGTCATTTCTCCTTTCCAAGTTTAAAATTGTTAAAATGGCGGTTATAACAGCTTTAAGCTCTGTCATTTAACCGCCATTATTTTTTTATTTTCTTTTATATTATTGTGGGTTACCTGATTTTTTGGGTTTGGATTTTTTGCCGTATCCATACCCGTATCCGTAACCACCATAACCATATGCGTAACCGTATTTTCGGTTATAGCCATTTTTATTATATCTATATTTATAATACTTTCCGGAGTTATTGTCAACCGCGTTAAGAACAACACCCAAAACATTAACATTTAGCTTTTCGGTATTACTTAATGCTACTCTGAAAGCTTCATAAGTTGTGATTTCAGAGCGGATAACAAATAGCAAACCATCGCATTTTTTAGAAATCACTAATGAATCAGATACTAAGTTTACAGGTGGAGTATCAAATATTACATAATCATAATTTTCCTTTAAGGTTTTAAGCAATGTATCAAATTCAACCGAATCGAAATATTCACTGGAATTAGCATTCATTTTACCGCAGGTTATAACATCTAACGAGGGGCTGAAATGCTTAACCGCTTGTTCATAGGTTGCTTCTCCCATTAAAATATCAAGACAACCCACGTCGTTTTTAATTTTCAGTTTTTGGTGAATAGTACCGCGGCGGATATCTGCATCGACAATTATAACCTTTTTATCACTTAGTTTAGAAAGGATAATTGCAATGTTAACCGAAGTTGTTGATTTACCCTCGGAGGCGTTAGGACTTGAAATTGCAAGCGCTTTACCGCCGATTTTATCCAAAGTGGAAGTAAGTTGAACGCGGATATTTTTATATGCTTCAACAACCGAAAATGGAATAGCAGATGGGTTTTCGGCATTTATAATTCTTGGCGCTCCGAAAGCTTTTTTATTTTCCTTTTTTGTCTTATTGTCAGCTGTTACGGATTCCAAGTTTTCGTTTTCTTGTTTGGGAGATTTATTTGTCATTTTTATTCGAACTCCTTCCGTAATAGCTATATGAATTATAACCGTAATATCCGTAATATTTGTTTTTGTTATACCTTGAATATTTTGCGGAACGGGCAGCAGTAAATTCAGGTATAGAACCTAATACAGGAATATCAAAACGTTCTCTGAAATCGTCTTCGGTGGTTATACTTGTATTTAAAAGGTAAATAATAAATAATACGGCATAAACTAATACCGCGCCAAACATAGCTACTATACAGGTTGTTTTAATAGATTGGGGATAAACCTGATGCGCATTGTCAGCACTGTAACTTGATAATCGCATATCGGGGAAGTTATTGGTTAAATAGTCTGGCAATATTGCTAAAAATTCATTAGTAAGTCTGATTGATTCTTCACGTGAGCCGGTGGTTAAGGTTATATCAATAAATAAACTTCTATCGTTTCGTTTATTAATACTAGTCATACTTTTTAGTGCACCGTAAGAGTACTCACCATCAAGCTTAGAAGAAAACTCTTTATAAACCTGATTTTCACTAAGCATTTCTATTATTATGTTACCAATACTGGTTGATGCAGAAATATCACTATTATTAATAGTTCCAAAATTATCCTTTTGGGCAACATATTCCTCCATATTAATACCACCATTGGTTATAAGCAATGAACCTTTTGCGGAATATTTAGGTGAACAGAAAAATTCGCAATAAGCAAAACCGCCTGCACCAAATAAAACAGCAGCAAGCAAAAGTATAAATATATTTTTTAAAGCTACATTTAGTAGCGAAAGTAAAGTAATACCTTTCAAAAGAATGACACCTCGTTGAGATTATTATACTAAGCTATTTAAAGCATTATTAACCAACTATAATTATAACACGAATAAAACTGTTTTTCAAGAGTATAAATTATAAAAAATCAGTATTTAAATTTTTAAGCCTTTCGAGACTTTCGAAAATTTCAAAATATTCTTCATAAGCATCGCGATAGACCTCTATCATACAGTCGCCTTGATAGTTTTCTTTTCTTAATAAATCGAAAAAACCTTTAAAATCAAAGCCTGCTTTAAAGGGGAGAGTGCAGTCGGTAGCAACCGAGTGGTCGCTTATATGGCAGTGCTTAATATTTTTTGAAAATTCTTTAAAAATATCAAGGGGCAAATATCCGCAACGAACAGCCTGCTTAATGTCAAAACAAAATTCGGCTTCGTCTCCTAAAATATCAACCATAGAGCGCAAAAATTCTATATCACCTGCTCTGTAACGAAAAACATTTTCTTGCAAAACGGTAACGCCGTTTTGTTTTGTTACATTTTTTAATGCCATATATCTTTCGCAGTATTCTTCGTCTGATAAAATGCCGTTTGGTTTGCCGCCGTGCATAATAATATATTTAGCGCCAAGCTTTGCTGCGATTTCTGAATAGCGACGGTAAATATCCAGCGATTCATAAAATCTACGCTCGTAATTTGAAAAAATCATAAAAGAATCTGCGAGTGACATAGTCGGGTGGCAAGCGGTTATGTTAAGACCGTATTTTTTCTTTATCTCTAATAGAATATCAATAAAAGCAGGTTTTAATTCCGATTCGCAGTTAAAAAATATTTCGGTGTTTTGGACACCTGATTTGCCGATTTCTTCAAGAGCAAGCTCGGTTTCTAAGGGATAAAATGAAGCGGTAGACACGCCGATATTCATATTTTCACCTCGTTTATGGATTTACATAAATGGTTTTATTGGTAGTATAAATAACCATACCGGGTTTAGCGCCCGACGGTTTTTTAACATTTTTGATTAAAGTATAATCAACAGGCACCTGAGCAGAAGAGGAGGCTTTTGAGTTTTGAGCCGCTAATTTGGCGGCAAATAAAATGGTTTCGTCGCTTATATCCTCACCGCCGCAAAATACAACAACATGCGAACCCGGAATATTCTTGGTATGAAACCAGAGGTCATTCTTAGAGGCTAGCTTGGTGGTTATATAATCGTTTTGTGTATTATTTTTACCAACAAGTATTTTAAAGCCTTCGATACTTTTATATTCTTTAAAACTGTTTAGAACAGGTTTTTGTTTTTTAGTATTCGCTGATTTTATATATCCTGTTAACAATAATTCCTGTCTTATTTCTTCAAGTTCCGAAATGGTAGAGCATCTGGAAATAGCATCTAAAACTGAGTCGAAATATAAAATTTCTTTTAGGTCCAGCTCGGTTAGAGCAGTTAAGGTTTGCTCAGCGGTATAGGTTTTTTTATAGTCCTTAAAATATTTCTCGGCATTTTTTGAGGGGCTAAGAGCGGGGTTGAGCGGAATTTCTATTGAATTTAAATTTTCGTCATAATAGTTTTGCACAACCGCTTTTTCAGAGCCGTTTTTAATATTATAAAGATTTGCTTTTAAAAGCTCGCCATAAATTCTAAGCAGCTCTCGGTCTTTGCATTTTTCAAGCTCTTCTAAACGCAAAGCTAATTTCTTTTCGGTTCGGTTTTTAAGATTTGTTATAAGCCTTATAATATCGTGAGCATAAGCTTTTATACGGCTTTGGGTGTCTCTCAATGTATAAAAACTATCAAGCATAAGGCTGAAGCTTTCGAAGTTTTCGTTTTTAAAGCTATTACCATACTGATTTATGGGCATAAAACAGTAATCAAGCGGGCTACCATCCGGTTTATAGATTATATTGGGGGAGGGCTTTTCTAAAATAAAGCTTTTTATCTCGTTTAAAGCATGGTCTAAGCTTAAACCTTTTTTGAAAAGATATTCTGCTTCTCGGCAAACTAGCGGAGAAAACCCGTCAAGCTTGGATAAAAGAAATTTTGCAATATCTAAGTTTTCAAAAGCTATTTTGTTGCAAAAGGTTTTAAAATCACATTTAAGAGGATTTTCTTTTTTTAATCTTTCGGGGTATTCATAAATGGCATTAGGCAGAATATATCGCTTCGAGGTTTCAACATCGCTTCGTCTTAAAGAATCAATAATTTTACCCTCGTTGTTTACGAGTATAATATTTGCGCTGCCACTTATAAGCTCGCATATAAGCTTTAATTTTATGCTATCGCCCATTTCGTTTGTTGCCAAGAAGTTAAGCTCGGCAACTCGCTCAAAATCAGGCTGAGTAACGCTTTCTAATTTTGCGCTTGATAGGTATTTTCTAAGCAGCATACAAAAATTAGGAGGAACAGCCGGATTTTCATACTTGTTTTCGGTAAAATGAAGTCGGGCGTTTCCTTGCCTTATGGTTATAAAAAGTCGTTTAGCAAATCCCTTTTTGCGCAACAAAAATACCAACTCGTCTTTTGAGGGCTGGTAAATTTTATCTATATGACTGCCTATGGCTTCATTTAATTCTTTAAGAATTAGGTTTAGAAGAACACCGTCAAACGCCATTTAAAACTTCCTTAATTTCGGTAAAAACCTGTTTATAGTATAAAAATTCTTTTTCTTTTTGAGGGATATTTGCAAGACTTTCCATACATTTTCTGTTTCTTTCAAGCTGTTTTTTTATGTATTTATATCCGCTTTCGGTTTTAGGATTGACTTTGCCGATAAAATAAAAGCCTTCGTTTTTAGGGTTAAAATTCCCCTTGAAACAAACCTGCATTACAGAATAAAGCTTTGAGTTTTCAAAAACCGCTTTTTCGCTTATAATTTCATAGCCGTTTTGATATAAAAATTTTCGCAAGGCTTCGGGTGAGGTGGTTGGCTGCAAAATAAGATTAAAATCTTTTCTTGCGGCAATCCTTTCGCCGTTTCTAATTATTTCTGCAATAACCTCGCCGCCCATACCTGCAATTATCGCGGTATCAACCTCGCCAGGATTTATGGCAGAAAAACCGTCAGACAGACGAAGGTCTATTCCTGAAATTCCCGATTTTTCTATATTTTTTCGGGCATTTTCGAGCGGCTTTTTTGCAATATCTGCCGCGATAACCTTGTCTGCCTTTTTGCTTTCAATTAAATGTATGGCAAGAAAGCCGTGGTCTGTTCCGATATCACAAACCATAGCTTTCTCATTTATAAATTCTGAAATTGTTAAAAGTCGCTCACTTAGCTTCAACATTATTTGTTTTCGAAATACTTGTTAAGCTTTTCAACTAATTCATCACAATCGGTTCCATGCACCATACAAGCCTGTTCAATGCTTTCGCCTCTGGCTGAGGGACAACCTAAACAATGCATACCGATTTCAAGAAAATATTTTGCACATCCTGAATCCATATCAAGAACATCGCCAATAATCATATCTTTTGTAATTTTCATTTTTATCATCCTTTTTTTAAATTTATTATTAGTATTAAAATAAAATTGGTTCGCTATTCAAATTTTTTCTCGCGTGGTTAAAAAGTTTGCGGTTATCCATTGCCCATATTCTTGAAGAAAAATCGTCCGCCGCAACATCGCAAACCGCTTCTTGCATTTCATAAATTCTAGAATCCATTAAGTCAAGCTCGCTTAAAAGCTCGGCTTCGATAAACATTGGTCTTACCGCGGCACCGAATTCAGGCTCACCGTGGTGAGATAGACACATATGTTCAAGAAGCATTGCGGTTTTAGGATTTAAGGATAGCTTTTCGGCATATCGGTTTATGGTCATAGCTCCCATTGCCAAATGACCTATTAAATTTCCCTCAACCGAGTATCCGGTTGCAATTCCGGTATCTGCAACCTCAAATTCATCAAGCTTTGCAATATCATGCAAAATAGCTCCCGAAATTAAAAGCTCTTTATCAACAAAGGGATAAATTTCGCAAACCTTTTCGCATAAACGCACAATAGATAAGGTATGCAATAAAAGTCCTCCGCGAACAGCGTGGTGCAGTTTAAAAGCGGCAGGCCAATATAAAAGGGCAGTTCGTTTATCCTTTAAAATAGCTGAAACTATAACTTTAAGGTCATTATCCTCAAAACTTTCGGCTATATTTAAAAGCGCCGAATACATTTGCTCGCCTGAATAACCCGCAGTTTTAACAAAATCCTCGGCTTTAATCCCGTCTGCCTCGGTTACGGGACGGATTTTATCAATTTTAAGCTGGTCCGCGCCGTTATATTGAGTGATAAGACCTCTGATTTTAACTAGCGCATTAGCGGTATATTCACCGTGAAGCTCTTTTGAATAACGCCAAAGCTTAGCATTGATTTCTCCCGTAGAATCGCCTAGCATAATGTCGAGATATGTGTCTCCCTTAGAGGAGGTTTTAGAGTCAATACTTTTAATAATGCAAAAGCCTTCAACAAGACCTTTGTTATCAAGAGGAGTGAAATTCATAGCATAAATCTCCAATTTATATTTTATCTATATGATTATACTATAATTTATTTAATTATTCAAGTTTTAGATTGACTTAAATAGAAATATTATATAAAATAATATTATAAAACTTAAAAGGAAAATAAAAATGCAAACTTGTTATATTTTTTCTGCGGCAGATGGGTTGCCCGAAAAGCTTGAAATAAAAAAAGGCGACCTTGTTATTGCGGCTGATTTGGGATTTGAAAATGCTGGAAAATTAGGAGTTAAACCTGATATTGTTTTAGGTGATTTCGATTCATTGGGGTATGAGCCTTCGGGAATAGAAATCATAAAACACCCTGTAAGAAAAGACGATACCGATACCTTGCTTGCTATAAAGGTGGGACTGGGCAAAGGCTATAAAAAATTCGTTATTTATGGTGGAACAGGCGGCAGATTAGACCATACAATAGCAAATATTCAGTCGCTTGCATTTTTAGCCGAGAATAATGCTTTTGGCATTTTAAAGGGTGATAAATATTGCGTTACGGCAATTAAAAACCGCTCGGTTTCGTTTTGTGAAAAAGCAAGGGGAAATGTTTCGGTTTTCGCTTTCGAAAAGGTTTCGGGCGTTAGTATTTCAGGACTTTTGTATGAGCTTGAAAATGCCGAGCTTTCGCCTTGTTTCCCGCTTGGAGTAAGTAATGAGTTTATAGGCAAAAAGTCAGAAATCAGTGTTAAAAACGGAACGCTTATATTTATTATGACGGAAATGAAGAAACAGCTAGTATAAACTAAAAAGGTTGTAGCATTTTGCTACAACCTTTTTAGTTATATATCGCTTGTTGTTTGGTCCTCAGAGGTTTCCTCGTCTTTTGGAGGAGTGCTGGAAGTTTCAGGCTCTGATGTCTCAGGCTCGGAAGTTTCGGGTTCTGAGGGAGTTTGAGGCTCCGACGGGGTATCGGGCTCTGACGGAATTTCGGGAGGAGTTTCGGGTTCCTCGGTTAGCGGAACATCGTCAGGCGAGGAGGCTAAGAAATAATCTGCTATACCTCTTGAAATTGCGATAGCTTTTTTATTCAATGCGGAATCGCTTATCATATTCTGATAATCGTAAGTATTAGAGATAAAGCCGTTTTCGGTAAGAACAACGGGGCAATAGCTCGACCTTGCCATATAGTAATAATGCCAACTAAGCTTTGAGGATTTATAAAGTCCCGTAGCTTTTGTATAAGAATAAACAAGCTCGGCAGCTTTTTTGGAAAAGGGCTGCGAATAA
Source organism: Clostridia bacterium (assembly GCA_017439585.1). GTDB lineage: Bacteria > Bacillota > Clostridia > Oscillospirales > Acutalibacteraceae > UBA737. The sequence goes on from JAFSIV010000017.1 coordinate 64,731, forward strand.
AATGCGCCGAATCCGTTAGGACTAGAACTTGTTGAGGAATCATGATGAATAGCAATACAAAAATCGGGTTTCAGACTTTTGAGCTTTTTGATTTTATCATCATTTGAAGAGGTTGTGTTTGAGGTTCTTGTCATATAAACGGTGGCACCAATGCTTTGAAGCTGGGCTTTTATTTTATTGGCAAGAACTAGATTGCGATTGGCTTCGCTGTAAGAGGTTCCACCAACACCTACTGCACCGGGGTCTTTGCCGCCATGACCGACATCTATCAAAATCTTAACTCCCGTAAGGTCTACGCCGTAGGAATTAGATGCTTTTTTAACCCTTGCAGGATTTAAAAATTCGAAAACTAATTGACCGTTTGAATTATAATGAGCATCCCAACCGTAAAAACCGCCTTTTTCTCTTAAATAAAGCCTTAATGTATAATCGGATTTATTCTTAACTATTTTAGCCGAAGAAAAAATGGGGTTGGTTTTAGGAATATTTATATTGCCCGTTAAAACGGTTGCATAGCAGAAGGTTATATCAATATACTGATAGGTTACCGCCGAAATACTGTAATCTTGCTTTGAGGGGTTTGCATAGGATTGGGGGAGAATATCAAAATAAAACGGCGCTTTCCACATAGTATCAAGGGTTAATACGGTATGATTTCCCTCGGTTTTAAATGAGGAAATATTAATTTCGTTATGGTCGGGAAGAGTGCCTGCATATTCTTTAACGATTTTAACCGTTTCGTTAGTTGGGATATTCTTTTTTGAGGTGTAAACCTGTTTTCCGCAACGAAGCACAGCGTATTCCTTTTTGGTACTGCCGCTTTGGTAATAAACATATCCTGAGGCACTGTAATCAACCGTGCCTTTTGGCAGATAGTTATTTGTAGGTCTTGACCAGTCGTTTGTAGACTTAGCGTCAAAGGTTTCGGCTTCGTAAGCTATAATTTCGGTGATTTTTCCTGTACCAACATTGATATATTTTCCACCAAGTGGAGCGGCATTTGGATTATAATTAACCTGAATTTCCGCTTTTTTGCAGGTTATGTTTCCTGAACTGAAAGTCTCGGTTTTTCCGTTTAGAGTGGCTTTAAAGCTAATTTTACCTAAGTTTTTATTTTGGGTTGTGGATGGAAGCTTAAATGCACCTATAAAATCTGTAAAAACTTCGGATTTTTGGTTTGTTTCGTTTTGCGCGCTATACTCTTTTAAGGTTATGGTTGTGCCGTTAAAGGTGGCTGTAACTGTGCTTCCTTTTCTGGCGGTAGCCGAAACTGCTAGGGTTGAGCCGCTTTTATAGGTTTGGGCAGAGGAAGGACTGTAACTTTTAAGGATTATATAGCGGTAATTAACAGTGTAAACATAGCTTTTTTCCTTATGAATAAAGGTAAAGGTGTTTTTGCCCTCTTTAAGCTCAACTGTTACCGAGAAAATCCCGTCATCAGTAAGCGATACTTCCTTGCCGTTTAAGGTTACAGGGTCTTTTGTATTTGATTTTCCCGAAAAGGTATAATGGTTTTCGGTGGTTGTAACATTAGTTTTAGTTGGGGTTAAAATTTGAAAATCGGGGATTTTTTCAGGCTCAGGTGTACTGCTTTTCTCGGGGATGGATTCGGAAGAAACATCAGAAACCGAGGATAAGTCACCGTCAGTTTTAGCGGCTTTATTAGCCAAATGAACAACTAAAACAGCAGAGCTGACTCCAACCAATACTGATAATAAAACTGAGCAGATTATAATAACTAATTTTTTAGACATATTTATTTTCCTTTAATTTAAAGTGCTTTTTTTAGTTCGGTTACAAGGTCGGACATTTTTTGCCCCTTGTTTAACCTAACGGTATAAACCGGTTTACCTGAGGCGTTTAGTAAAAACCTGTTGCCGAAATAATCGGCAAGTCGGCTTACAACCTCGGGTTTAATTGAATTTATATGAAGAATAGCGGTGTTTGAAGTGCCGGTTATTTCGGCTATATCTGCTGCGGCGGCTTTGTTTCTGAGAATTGCTATATCAATAAGCCCCGTAACCGATTTTGGCGGCTCGCCGAAACGGTCGCAAAGCTCGTCAATAACATCCGAAGAATCCTCGTCGGTTTGGATGTTTGCAATTCTCTTATAAATGCCGAGTCTTGCAGAAAGCGATTCAATATAGCTTTCGGGAATATGAGCCGAAACATTAAGGTCGATAGTGCAAGGAATATCGTCTTTTGGCAATTCGCCGTTTTGCTCGTTTACTGCCTCGGATAAGAGTTTTAAATACATATCATAGCCTACCGACTCCATATTTCCGTGTTGGTCGGCGCCTAAAATACTGCCTGCACCTCTGATTTCAAGGTCGCGCATTGCAATTTTAAAGCCCGAGCCAAACTCGGTATATTCTCTTATGGCTTCGAGTCGTTTAGAGGCTATATCTGATAACTGCTTGTTAGCGCCAAAGCAGAAATAAGCATAAGCGCGTCTTGGAGAGCGACCGACTCTGCCTCTTAGCTGATGCAGTTGAGCCAGCCCCATACGGTCGGCATCCTCAATTATCAGGGTATTCGCATTTGGAACATCAACGCCTGTTTCTATAATCGTTGTGCAAACCAAGACATCAATTTCATGCTCCAAAAGCTGTTTCCAAACCTTTGTCAGCTCGTCCTCGGTCATTTTTCCGTGGGCTATTCCAAAATTAACATCAGGAAGCTTCTGTTTTAGCTTAAAAGCACAGCGTTCAATGGTTTCAACCCTGTTATGAAGATAATAAACCTGACCGTTTCGCCTGATTTCTTTTCTTATTGCATCGGTTATAACACCGAGGTTATATTCCAAAACATAAGACTGAACAGGGTGGCGGTCACCGGGAGCTTCGTCTATTGAGGACATATCTCTAAGACCTGACATTGCCATATTAAGAGTTCTCGGTATCGGGGTTGCACTTAAAGTTAGTATATCAACAAAGGGATAAAGCTCTTTAAGTCTTTCCTTTTGGGCAACACCAAAGCGTTGCTCCTCGTCTATAATAACTAAGCCTATATCCTTAAACTCAACATCCTTTGATATGAGGCGGTGAGTTCCAACCACCATATCAACCCGACCGCATTTAAGGTCAGAAATGATTTTCTGCTGAGCCTTTGGGGTAACAAAACGGTTTAAGAGTTTAACATTAATAGGCATTTCGCCAAAGCGACGAATTATCGTGTTATAGTGTTGCATAGCGAGTATAGTTGTTGGAACTAATAAAGCGCATTGCTTACCCTCGCTTATGCATTTAAATGCGGCTCTTAAAGCAACCTCGGTTTTGCCGAAACCAACATCGCCGCAAAGAAGTCTATCCATAGGAACATTACGCTCCATATCGCCCTTAATTTCATTAACGCAACGAAGCTGGTCCTCGGTTTCGTCGTACGGAAAGCGTCTTTCAAAATCGTTTTGCAAATCATTATCGGGTCCGAAAGCGTATCCCTTGACCGACATTCGTTTAGCATATAAAGCGGTTAACTGTTTTGCCATATCCGCAACCGCTTTTTTAACTCGGCGCCTTGTTTTTTGCCATTCTGCGCCGCCTAATCTATGAAGCTTAATACCTCCGTTTTCGGTTGCTGCACCGATATAACGGGAAACTAAATCAAGCTGAGTTACAGGAACATATAAAACATCACTTTTAGCGTATTTGATTTTGATATAATCCTTTGTAACACCTGCGTTTGTTATGCGGTTGATACCGTCAAAAATGCCGATACCGTGCGCTTCGTGAACAACATAGTCGCCAATATGAAGCTCGTCTAGCGAGCCGATTTCTTTTGCGTTTTTAGGTCTTTTTCTTTTTTTCTTTTCCTCGCCTTGAATATGGCGGTGGGTTATGAGAAGAAAATTTTGAGAAGGTATTTCAAAACCGCTTGATAAACCGCCTAGACTTACCGTAACAGAGGATTTTATTTCTTTGGGGCTTGCTTCAAAAACGGCAGAAAAACCTTTATCGCAAAGCTCATTGGTTAATACCTTTGCGGCGCGTTCCTCACCCGAAAGAATAACAACCTTGCCCTTTTGCTCGGCTATATAGCTTATATCCTCGCATAAAACATTAAGGTCGCCGCTCCAAGCGGTTGAACGCTTGAAGTTGAAGTTTATAATATCTTTGAGTTTAAGCTCATAGGAAGTGCGAGGAAAGTTTTCAAGCAAAACCGCATTTTCGCATTTTTGCCAAAATTCTCCCTTTTCTAACCATAATTTAGCAGTTTTAGAGGATAAATATCCCTCCTCTAAAAAGCTTTCTATATCAGCAGAGGCTTGAATATCCATTGATTTAAACCGCTCGTTAATTCCTGCGGTTTCACTTACTAAAATCAAGGTATCCTTTAAATAGTCGAAAACGGTTGAATTTTCAGGGTAGATTAGGGGTAAATATCTGTCAGGAAGTATTGAAATGCCGTTTTCTAGGGCATTTATATCGTTTGATAGTATCTTTTTTTGAGGGTCGGTTAGTTTTTTACCTTTATTATGATAATCGGTTAAGGTTTTTGCTAATTCCTGCGGGTCAAAAAGAAGCTCGCAAGCGGGGGTTATTTCTATAATTTCAGCATTTTCTGTTCGGCGTTGAGTTTCGATATCAAAGAAAGAAATACTATCAATTTCGTCACCCCAAAATTCTATTCTCAAAGGATTATTTGAGGTAACGGGGAAAATATCAAAGATACCGCCTCTTATCGCAAACTGACCTTTTCCCTCGCAAAGCTCGGTTCTGGTATAGCCTGCGCTTAAAAGCTTATTGGTTAAATCGACGGTAGAAATTTCGTCGCAAGGTTTTAGAGAAAACCTTGATTTTTTTAAAATTTCAGGCGGGACAGTATACTGCAAAGCCGCGTCGATAGAAACTGTAAGCAGCTCAAAAGCCCCATCTGCAAGGGCAGATAGGGTGTCGGTTCTTTTTTGTTCGTATTCTTTTGAATATCCGCTTATATTACCAATACAGTAATCCCTGAGCGGAAAATTAACTGTTTTAAGTCCCAAAGCATTAGCATCGTCCGCTAAGGAAATAGCAGAAGCTTCGTCTGGGGTTATAACGGTTAGTTTTTGCCCTGTTTTTTTAAATAAAGCCAAAAGCAAAACAGCCTTGTGAATAGGGGAAAGCCCTGTTAATGCAAGGGGGAGTCTGCCTTTTTCTATGTCATTTAAAAACGAGGCAAAATCAGGGTCATTAAAGAGTATTTTGCTTAAAAATTCCATATAAGCCTCAATTATTGAACTTATTCATAGCCGAATCAATCGAGCAGGTTATTATTTCTTTTATGGCTAAAACGGCATTATCGCAAGCGTTATTCAGCGGTTCTTTTTCTTCCGTTTTGAATTTACTTAAAACCCAATCGGCTAAATTATAATCGGGGTGAGGTTTAGCTCCAACACCGATTTTAATTCTCGCAATATTATCTGTTCCTAAAAGTTCAATAATATCGCGCATACCTTTTTGACCGCCGTCGCTTCCTTTTCTTCTGATTCGAAGTTTGCCAACATTAAGTGAAATATCGTCTTGAATAACGATAATTCTGTCGGCAGGGATTTTATAAAAGGAGGAAGCTTCTAAAACCGCTTTGCCTGAATTATTCATATAGGTTTCGGGTTTTATAACAAGTATACGATTGTCTTTAAGTTTATATTCGCCGATTTTGGCGCTAAACTTAATTTTATTAAACTCAAAATTTTCTTTTTCGGCTAGTTTATCGACCGTTATAAAGCCGACATTATGCCTTGTGTTTTCATAAGTCATTCCGGGGTTACCGAGACCTACTATAAGCCAATCATAAGTTGATTTTGATTTAAAAAACATCTTAAATTCCTTAAAGAGAGATTTTAATTTCTTTTCCTGCCGAGGTATAAGGTCTGTATTTAACGCCTGCGGTATCAAACATACGCTTTGAGGCTAAAACACTGTCCGAATCGGCATATTTATCGGAAGCATAAACAACCTCGGTTATGCCTGACTGAATAATCGCTTTTGCACATTCGTTGCAGGGAAAAAGGGTTGTATAAACGGTGCAACCTCTAACCGAGCCCACCGCACAGTTTAAAATAGCGTTAAGCTCTGCATGGCAAACATATAAGTATTTTGAATTAAGGGCGGTATCGTTTTTATCCCAAGGAAATTCGTCATCACTGCAACAGCGAGGCATACCGTTATATCCCATAGAAAGTATGCGCTTATCACTATTTACTATGCAAGCACCAACCTGAGTTGAAGGGTCTTTACTTCTCATAGCAGAAAGCGAGGCGATACCCATAAAATATTCATCCCAACTTAAATAATCTAGTCTTTTCATCTTCTTCACCTCATAGTATGATTTTATACTATTTCAAATCATTTTGCAATTATTTTTTTAAGGTTTAGGATAAGGTTGTTTTTTATCGGTAAGCCCTAGCAAATAATCGGTACTTGTGTTATGAAAATGAGCTAGCAAAATAAGAATATCGGTTGGAATATCGCGTTTGCCGATTTCATAATTTGAATAACAGACCTGAGAACATTTTAAATATTTCGCCATATCGCTTTGAGTCAAATCTTTATCCTCGCGCAAATCCCTGATTCTTGTATACATATTTATACCTCGTTTTTTTGATATATAAAGAGTATATAACAAAACAATTTGTTATATAAAGGTGTAAAACGATTTGTTTTAAAAGGCGAATCTTTCTGCCCTTTCTTTTCGCCCACATAAGAAGGGCATGCCTTGCGGCACGAGCGAATAATAACAAAAACTTCCTTAAAACTAAGGAAGTTTTTTATCTTCTTTAACACTTATTAAAGTCGCAATAATCATTGCAACGGGGAATATGGAAACTGTTAAGAAGCCGAATTTTAAATCAAGCTTATCGGCAACAACACCTAAAAGCCAAGGACCTAGCGAGCAACCAATATCTCCTAGCATCGCAAAGGCTGAAAACATAACCGCACCGCCGTTTTTAAAATCCTTAGCTCCCGCCGAATAAGTGCCTGGCCAAAAAATACTAACGGTAAAACCGCAAAGCGCGCAGAATATTAAAGCTATAAATTGTATTTGGCAAAAAGCAACCGTAACATAGCAGATAAAACATAGCGAGCTTAAAATAGCCATTAATTTTTTAAAGGAAATTCTATTGCTTATTCTGGCATACCAAATTCTGCCCGCGCCCATAAATATTGCAAAAGCGCAAGGTCCTGCTAAATCGCCTATTGTTTTTGAAACTTTTAGTGTTTGTTGAGCAAACATAGATGCCCATTGAGCCATAGCAATTTCGCTTGCTCCTGCACAAAGCATCATAACTAAATAACATCTGAAACGGCGAGAGGAAAAAAGCTTTTTAAAGCTATCTTGCTTTTGTTCTTTTGGAGGCTCTATTATCGGCGCTTTTAAAAACATAAAAAAGTTAAATAGCGGAACTAAGCTCCAAATAATCGGGATATATACCCAATTATTAAATCCTGATATAAAAACCATAGCGGTGGTAACCAGTACGGTGAAAACCTGTCCCCAGCAGTAAAAAGAGTGAAGCACTGCCATATTACCAACCTTGTTTTTGGTCGGTAGCATTTCAACCATAGGGCTTATAACAACCTCAATAAGTCCGCTTCCAAAAGCAGTAACGGTCATAGCTATCAGTATCGCAAGATAGGTATTTTGCATAAGCTGGGGTAAAATACCGAGTAAGCATAAGCCTATGAAAGCCGAAGCTTGCGCTAAAACGCAGGCATTTTTATAACCTATGTATTTTAAAATCTTAGGCGTGAAAAAATCGGTTGCCATTTGGGTCAAAAAGTTTACCAAAATTATTCTGCCTAATTGCTCGTAATTGAGGGCATAAATATCCTGCAAAGCAATAAAAAGAATAGGCAAGAAGTTATTAACTATTGCTTGAACGATATAGCCTATATAACAAGCAACTTTTGTTACGGTGAAGCTTTTACTCATTTTTAGTACCTTTAATAATATCTAAAATTTCGTTTGGTGTTTCTACTATGTATTTAGCACCATTTTCTAAAAGTTCGGATTTTTCTCTGAATCCCCAAAGAACTCCAACACCGATAGCGCCTGAGTTTACTGCAACAGCGCAGTCCATACCCGAATCACCTATAAATAAACATTCAGAGGGCTTAATACCTAACTCTTTTATGATTTCGAGAGTAAGTGTAGGGTCAGGCTTTGCAGGGTAACCCTCTCTTTTTCCGCAGATAATATCAAAATAAGAACCACCTAAAATTTTTGATACCACTTCTTCGGCAGGCTTTTGAGCCTTATTGGATATAACGGCAGTTTTAAGATTTAGTTTCTTTATACTTTCTAAAAGTATAGGTATGCCGCTATAAGCATAGGAGTTATCAGCGAAATGAATTTTATAATGCTCTAAAAATTTTCCTAAAACTTTTTGTTTTGTTTCAGCGTCTCTTGAAGCTTCTGGTAGAACTCTTTCAATTAATTTTGGCATACCGTCGCCAACAAAATATTTATATTTTTCGACTTCATGGGTAGGAAATCCAAAAAAGGTCAAAGCAAAGTTGCAGCTTGCCGCTAAATCCGCTAAGGAATTAACAAGGGTGCCGTCCAAATCGAATAAAACTGCTTTAATCATAAACTTCCTCCATAGAAAATATTTGGTATATACAAAAAACCCCTAAGCCAAAGCTTAGGGTTATTTGCAAGAAATTATTATCAATTAAATAGCTCTGGTAACCTTACCGGAACGTAAGCAACGGGTGCAAACATTGATACGGCGGGGCGAACCGTTTACGATTGCCTTAACCTTCTTAACATTGGGCTTCCAGGTTCTGTTGGTGCGTCTGTGTGAGTGAGAAACCTTAATACCGAAAGCAATTTCTTTGTTGCAGATATCACATTTAGCCATGGTCTGCACCTCCTTCAATAATATGTGAAAACGGATATAATTCCGCATAGCAAAAACTATAATATCATACTATGTCGAAAAAATCAAGTATTTTTTTAATATTTTTAATATTCGCTTCTTCCGGGTCTGCTCATAAGGTCGTAAAGCGCGGTTTTAGGTTCTTCATTTTTATAAAGAATATTATAGCATTTTGATATAATAGGCATTTCTATGTTATATTTTTTAGCCAATTCATAAGCCATTTGGGCAGCATAATATCCTTCCACCGTTCCGGTTTCTTTTAAAGCAGTCTCAATATCCATACCGCTACCCACTTTATTTCCAAATCGGTTGTTTCGGCTATGAACTGACATGCAGGTAACTATTAAATCACCAATACCTGCAAGCCCCGAAAAAGTGGCTTCATGAGCTCCCATACAAACACCTAATCGGCAAATTTCTGCAAGACCTCGGGTTATTAATGCGGCCTTTGTGTTATCGCCTAAATGCAGACCGTCACATATACCGGCGGCAATAGCGATAACATTTTTAAGCGCACCGCCAAGCTCAACGCCTGCTAAATCTGACGAGGTATAAATTCTTAAAACATTTGAGGATAAAATATTTTGAACCGCCTGAGCAGCATATAGCGAATCGGATGCTGCAACGAGCGAGGTTGGTATTTTTCGGGCAACCTCTTCTGCGTGAGACGGACCTGAAAGTATAACTATCGGGGAAGAGGGAAGCTCCTCTTTTATAACCTGAGAAAGACGGTTTAATGTGTTTTTTTCAAGACCTTTCGCAACATTAACAACAATACCTATATCCTTGCATTCAGATAGCTTATGCGCAACCTCGCGAACAGCAGAGGAGGGTGCTGCGATAATGGTAATAGTATCGCCTTCAACCTTTGATATATCGTCAGTAATATTAATATCCTCAGGCAAGATAATGCCCGGTAAAAGCTTTTCATTACCGCGTTTTTCGTTTAAAAGCTTAACCTCTTCTTTAAAAGGAGACCATAAAGACACTTCGCAACCGTTGTTATAAGCGCAAAGAGCCAAAGCCATACCAAAACCGCCTGAGCCTAAAACTGTAATCTTAGCCATACTATTTCTTACCCTTTCCAATTTTTGATTCGGTGCCTGCCAATAATCTTTTTATATTGGTTTTATGCTTGGTAACAACTATAACTCCCATTAATATTGCAAGTATAATCTGCGGTAAAAAAGAGGCATCATCGCTATGAAAAAAGCATACCGAGAAAACAACGGTAAAGGTTGCGATTAATGAGCTTAGAGATACCATTTTGAAAATTAAAAGAGTAACGGCGAAAACTATAAGACCTAGTATAATTGCAATAGGCGAACAAACTGCAAAAATTCCAACGCTTGTTGCAACTCCTTTTCCGCCCTTAAATTGAAAGAAAATAGGGAATACATGGCCTATCATACAGAATAGTCCGCAGATAAACGCGCCGTAAATTCCTTTTGACCAACTGTCGCCTGTTTCTTTGAAAATATAATCGAAAATAAGCTTACCCATATAAGAGGCTATAAAACCTTTTAAAGCATCGAATACGAAGGTGAGCATACCGGGCAAAAAACCGCCGTTTCGCATAACATTGGTGGTGCCCGCGTTTCCGCTTCCAAGGTTTCGAACATCCTTTTTCAAAAATACTTTCGAAAAAATAACGGCAAAATTTATACTTCCTATTAAATATGCAGCTATAATAGTTACAAGGGCGGTTATAATCATTATTTATCTCCTCTTTCTCTAATAACGAATCTAACTGGTGTGCCTTCTAAACCGAATGTTGCACGGATTTGATTTTCAAGGTAACGCTGATAAGAAAAATGAAACAGCTCTGCTTTGTTACAGAAGCAAACAAATGTTGGGGGCTTGGTTGAAGCCTGAGTCATATAATAGATTTTAAGGCGCTTGCCCTTATCTGTTGGTGGTTGAACACGAGCGGTGGCATCGGCTAAAATATCATTTAGCATACCGGTTGAAATACGCATTGTATTTTGCTCGTTAACATATTTTATAAGCTCAAACAAACGGTCAACCCTTTGACCTGTTTTTGCCGAAATAAATACTATCGGAGCATAAGGCATAAATGAAAAATCAACCATAAGCTTTTTGCGGAAGCTATCCATAGTGCTACCGTCTTTCTCAACGGCATCCCATTTATTGACCGCTATTATACAAGCCTTGCCTTGTTCTAATGCTAAACCTGCAACCTTAGAGTCCTGTTCGGTAAACCCGTCAACACCGTCTATCATAATAACGCAAACATCGGCGCGTTCGATAGCCATTTTAGCTCTGAGAACGCTGAATTTTTCGATTTTATCCTCAACCTTTGATTTTCTTCTGAGTCCTGCGGTATCAATGAAATTATATTTTATTCCGTTTTTTTCAATTCTGGTATCAATCGCATCGCGGGTTGTTCCCGCAACATTAGAAACAATAGAACGCTCCTCACCTGCGATTTGATTAATAAGAGAGGATTTTCCGGCATTAGGTTTTCCTATAATGGCAACATCTATAATATCCTCGTCCTCATCAAAAAACTCTTCCTCTGGGATATGCGATATAACTGAGTCTAATAAATCGCCCGTTCCATGTCCGTGAACCGAGGAAACTGCAATCGGGTCGCCTAAGCCTAAATTATAAAATTCATAAAACTCTGCGGGGGTATCGCCGATTTTATCGCATTTGTTAACACAAAGAACAATAGGTTTTCCTGAGCGCCGGAGCATTGCCGAAACCTCTTGGTCGGCAGCGGTAACGCCTGTTTTTATATCGGTAACAAAAACGATAACGCTTGCAGTATCAATAGCAAGTTGAGCCTGCTCGCGCATACTGCTTAAAATAATATCGTCGGTCTTAGGCTCAATACCGCCTGTATCAACAAGCATAAGCTTTCTGCCAAGCCATTCGGCATCGCCGTAGATACGGTCGCGGGTAACACCCGGAGTATCATCAACGATAGAAAGTCTTTTACCTATTATTTTATTAAAAAGGGTGGATTTGCCCACATTCGGTCTGCCAACTACGGCAACAATAGGCTTCGCCATATAAACCTCCTAAGCTTTGCTTAAATTCCTAAAATTTTATCTAAAAACTGATATCCGTCATTATCGACGGGGGTTATTTTTATATTTAATCTTTGAGACAATTCTTCTAAGGTTATGCTATCTAAAAACATATCCTTTCCATCTCGAAGCATAACCGAGGGTATAAGCAATTCTTCGCCTAATTCCTCGCCGCAAAGCTGCTTTAAAATATCGGTTGCGGTAACTAAACCTGCAACGGTTATTTTGCCGCCGAAAAAGTCATTTTTAATGCATTTTACTTTGCAATCTAAATTATCCCACTTTTTTCCTATATTGTCAACCATTTCTGAAATAAATGGAAATGCGGCTTCGCCTGTTGCTACTGTAATTATGCGCTTTTTATCTAATTTGTAATCACAAAGATTTATAGCCTCTAAAACTTCACTTTCAAAAAGCGATACTAAGCCTACTCCGTTTTCAAGCTGCAAAAATTCTTCATAGTAAGAAGCTTCGGGAAGCTTCTTTTCGGCTAGTATATAAAACTCGTCTGCCGCAAAAACTCTGCGGTTTCCGTATTTTTTAATACATTCGTCGCCGAAACGGTCGATAATTTCTAAGGTGTTTAAAGAGGTTTCCTTTGTGTAAGGAGAAATCTCTGCTAAACCATAGCGGTATCGGGTTAGTCCCACAGGTACCGCCGCGATACATTCAACATTTTTTAAAGCGGTTAAATCGTTGAGACTTCTTTCTAATTCTTCGCCGTCATTAACCCCAGGAACTAATACGAGCTGGCAATTAAGCTTTATATCGGCATCATTTAATCGGTTTATGATTTTTAAAGCCTCGCCCGCATTTTTATTATTCATCATTTTAACTCTAAGCTCAGGGTTGGTTGTATGAACCGAAATATTTATCGGGCTTATATGCATTTTTATAATACGCTCAACCTCATGCTCGGTTATATTAGTTAAAGTTATATAATTTCCAAACAAAAAGGATAGGCGGGAATCATCATCCTTAAAATAAAGGGTATCGCGGAGCCCTCTGGGTAATTGGTCGATAAAACAGAAAATGCATTTATTTTTGCAACTATGCTTTTTATCCATTAAATAGGTTTCAAATTCCAAACCTAATTCTTCAAATTCTGCTTTTTTAATTTTAACTGTTCTTATGCGGTTTTTTGAATTTATATAGCTGAGCTTTAATTTTTCATTGTTTTGGTAAAATCTAAAATCCAAAACATCCATAATTTCGTTGCCATCAATGGAAATTAGGGTATCACAAGGCTTTAATCCTTTTCTATCTGCAATACTGCCCTTTAAAACCGATTTAATTATAACCGACATAAAAACACCTCTTATCATACAAAATATAAAAAATAAGGGAAGGATTTTCTCCTCCCCTTAGACTGCTAATTATTCGCCAACCTTTACAACCTCACGGCCGTTATATTGACCGCAAGCAGCACAAAGTCTGTGAGGGCGCTTGTATGCACCGCATGAACATTTAACCAAAGTAGGCGCATTCAATTTCCATACATTGTTTCTTCTTTTATCTCTTCTAGCTTTAGAAGTTTTTCTCTTCGGTACTGCCATTTTAGGCACCTCCTTCAAGTCTAATCATTGTTTTCCTTTAATAAATCTGCAAGCACTGCTAAACGGGGGTCGATTTCCTTTTTGGGACAATCACAATCACCGTTATTAAGGTTTTTACCGCACTTAAAGCAAATACCCCGGCATTCCTCACTGCATAAATGCTTCATAGGAAGATTTACTATTACTTCGGAATACACCAGCTCGTCCAAGTCGAGCTTCATATCGGGAGTTATGAGTATTGTGTCGCTTTCCTCGCCTTCAATAGAAACTGCGAGGGACTTATCAAAAGTCAAAGTGTGTGTTCTTACGGTATATTCACCGCAACGATCACAGCCGGCTTCAAAATCATAAGAAATCTGAGCCTCAAACCTTACTAAGCTTGCCTTGTTAGAAATGGTTCCATTGATTTTAACGGGCTTTTTGAGCGGATATTCACCCATAAACTCAACATCGCTCATATCTAAACTATACTCAATCGGCAGAGAACTGTTATCTTTAACAAATATATGTTTTAAATCGATAATCATACTTCCACCTCTATCGTCGCACAGATTATTATATCGTCAGAGTTTCCATTTGTCAAGGGTTTTCTTATAAATTTTAAATAAAATAATAGTTTATATCCCAAGCGGGCAAGCCTTTAAAATGGCGCATATAAATCTTATAGTCATTTCTTATGGAAAATACCTTTTCGGGCAGGGTGAAAAGGTCTTCGGTTTTATGGTAACAGGATATAAGCATTTTAGGTTTTTGAGTTTTTATTGTGTTTTCGGCACCTGAAATCGCGTTTAGCTCTTCTCCCTCAATATCCATTTTAATAAAACTTACCTTTTTATCCTTTAAAAGCTCGTCAACCGTTATAAATTCTGCCAAGCTATCTGTTCCTAAACTGCTTGAATTTCTGCCATGCTTCATACCAAAGGGGAAAAGACCGCATTTATCTGATATGCATAGGTTTTTACATTCTATATTTTTTAAATGCTCGGTTAATTTTATAAGCTTTTTAAAGGTTTTACAGTCGGCCTCAACAGCTATAATATTTTCATAAGAATTTACTCTGTTTATAAAATCCAAAACTGTATCGCCGTTATATGCTCCTAAGTCTAAAAAAATTTCGTTATCTAAAAGCTTTAAAAAGCTTTCATAAGGCTCGTCTGGTGTGGTTTCGCAGTCAAACAAATAATCTATTTTGCCGCTTATTTTATATTTTATGGTATTTATAAAGGTTTTTCTTGATAAATCATCAGCAAGCAGGTTAAAAATCTTATCAAACCGAGGTTTATTTTGTTCATAGTAATCGAGGGTGAAAATATCTCCGCTTATAACCGGAACATCAGGAGCAAAAAGCTCGGTTTCGTTTTTTATTTTGATAACATTTTCTAAAACCTCATCTCTTGAAGAGCCAAAGCAGAGGAGAACTATCATATCTCCGAAGCGGTTTTTAAGCTCACGGTAGCTTGATATGATGTGTCCATGGAAAACTTTATTGCGAACAAATCCGTCCGACGCAAAAATGCCTTTAAATTCAATTTCGTTTTTCTCTAAAACCGATATAATTTTATCTGCGCCGTTGCCCATACCGTATAAAACGATAGGTTTATCGGTTTCTTTTAAATATTTCCAAAGCTCATTTTCCATATTTTCACCGCCTTAAAATCAATAATATCATAATTTATAATGAAAATAAAGAAATTTTTAAATAATGCTTTTATCCTAAAATTTGACATAAATATTGCTCGGTGATATAATATAATAAAGAGTTTTTTGAACGGAGGTGGGAAAATGCAAAAGGTTAAGGTTAAGAACAATCGCGGAATCAGGCTTCCTATAAGATTTTTGGTTTCGATATTCTTGCTTATAGTGCAAATGGCTGTCATTTCTTTTTTTGCAATTGAATTTGCGTTGGGCTCGGTAGTTGCTTTTTTGGTAATGAGCTTAATAGCAACGATTGTTGTTTGTTTTATTATAAACAGGAGAGGCAATCCAGACCATAAAATTGCTTGGATAACCTTTATTTTGGTTTTCCCGATATTTGGAATAACAGTGTTTTTGCTATGGGGCGGCGGCAGAATTATGCCTCATATCAAGAAAAAAATGAGGATTTGCGAATCGCATTATATGCCTTATCTTAAAAATGATTCCGATATTAAGGAAAGCTTAAAATATCATGATTTAATCCATTCAAGGCAGGCAGATTATTTAACAGGTGAAACAGGTTTTCCTATATACGATAAAACAATCTCTAAATTCTATCCCTCGGGCGAGGAATTGCTGCCCGCTTTATTAAAAGAGCTTTCATTTGCCGAAAAATACATTTATATTGAGTTTTTTATTTTGGCCGAGGGCGTTATGTGGGATAAAATCCACTCGGTTTTAAAAGAAAAAGCGGCAAACGGCGTTGAGGTTAAGATTATATTTGATGATTTCGGTTCAATTAAGCGCCAAAGTAAAGGCTTTATTAAAAAGCTTAAAGCTGAGGGTATAGCCGTTTCGGTGTTTAATCCGATAAACCCTTTTATGAATATTTTTATGAACAACCGAAACCATCGAAAAATAATTATTATAGACGGTAAAACTGCTTTTACAGGCGGAGTTAATATCGGAGACGAATATATTAACGAAATAGAACGCTTTGGTCATTGGTTGGATAGCGGCTTGATTTTCAGAGGAGAAGCGGTTACAAGCATGCTCGTTATGTTCTGCTCTATGTGGGAGTTTACAACGGGCGAGCAGATTGATATAAAGAAGCATATCAGCGGATTTTTCACCGAGAACGACGGGTTTATTATCCCTTATAATGATGACCCGCTAAATGATAAAAACCCCGCTGAAGGAATTTATATGCAGATTCTTAATACTGCCAAAAAATATGTATATATCGTAACTCCTTATCTAATAATAGATAATAATATGAAAAATACGCTTTGTATGGCGGCAAAATCGGGTATTGACATTAGAATTATAACCCCCCATATACCTGATAAATGGTATGTTCACCCTGTAACCCAGTATAATTATTTGGAACTTTTAGAGGAGGGTGTCAGAATTTATGAATATACACCCGGATTTATTCATTCCAAGCTCTTTGTGTCGGACGATAAGGTGGCAACCGTAGGCTCGGTTAATATGGATTACAGAAGCTTTGTTTTCCATTTTGAATGTGGTGCCTGGCTTTGCGATAACAATACTGTGCTTGATATAAAAGAGCATTTTTGCGAAGTGTTAAACAAATGCGAAGAGATTAAAATAGATGAATGGAAAAAACGACCTTTAAAAGTTCGTTTTAAGCAAGCAGTTCTTCATATATTTGCTCCATTTATGTAAGAAAATGTAAATTATAATGATTTTATTGACTTCTGTTTTAAAAGTTGTTATAATATATATGAATAAAATTCGAGTTTTAGGAGGAGAACATATATGAAAAACTTTTGGAAGATTTTAATTGCTGTATTGGCAGTTTTCGGTGCTATCGTTGGCGCGCTTGTTATTATTGATAAAATTCAAAATAAACACCGTATTAAAGGCGATTATCTTGAATGCGATACAGGCGACGAGTTTGAAGATATTATAGATTAATAATTAAATAAAAAAACGACTGTTTTGGCAGTCGTTTTTTTATTTAATGGTTGTTATAGTTGCATTTTTGATTATAATTTCGGTATTATTTTCGGGGAAGATAAGCTTTAACGGAAGTCCCGAATTGCCTATATAAAGCTTAAATTCTAAGTCTTCTACCCTAGAAGAAAAATAGGTTTCTTTGTTTTCGGTTAAAATTTCAGCTTCTTTATTAGTCGCATTTGTAAAGGCGCTATAAATTAGACGCGGAATAAAATTTTCATTTGATTTAATATTTAAATCAGCGGTTATTTCTTTATACGAGACCTTGCAACTGTTTTCGGTGAAAATAAATTTCGTATCTTCGATTTTTTCGGGTTTTACAACCGAGATTATTGTTTTATCCTTTTTTATTTCAACAAAGTATTCATTTTTTATATTATTGTTTTCATATTCTGCCAAAAAAGTAAGCTCAGAGGTTATAATTTTAACATCCGAGCTTTTTTTATTACATCCTGATAGCAAAATAATTAAAAAAGAAAAAAATATTAAAGATAACCTTTTCACAGAAAAATCCTTTTGTAACCTATATTAAAGCTCCTCAATAATATCTGATGCTATCATACTGCGTTCACTTCGTTTATCTCTTGCTTTATCGCCTGCAAGAGAATGAAGATAAACAGCCGATTTTGCCGCTTCAAAGGGGGATAGACCTTGCGCTAAAAGCGAAACGGTTATTCCCGAAAGAACATCGCCACTGCCTGCGGTTGCCATACCGCTGTTCCCTAAAATATTTATAAAAACTTCGCCTGCTTCGTTTGCAACAATGGTATAAGCGCCCTTTAAAACAACGGTGCATTTATACTTTATAGCAAAATCGCGAGCGGTGTTTATGCGGTCAGCTTCAACCTCGGCAACGGTTTTTTTGCATAGTCTTGCCATTTCGGCAGGGTGTGGTGTTAAGATTACGGGAGCTTTGCATTTACTTAGTAATTCTATGCGAGAAGAGAGCAGATTTATTCCGTCTGCATCCAGAACTATCGGAATTTGCGATTTTAAAAGCAAAGCTTCAAGAAGCTTTTCACATTCTTTATCCGTTCCGGTTCCGCAACCGAAAAGCAAAGCTGAGGATTTTTCGAAAGCTCTACTAAAATCTATGTTATCAGGGGTTAAGCTACCGTTTTTTGAAGCTTTAACCGGAATACAAACGGCTTCGGGAATATAAGAGGTGAAAGGGGCATAGATATTATCGCAAATAACGCATTTTGCTATTCCAACACCGCTTCTGAGAGCTGCTTTCGCTGATAGCATTGCTGCTCCTGCCATACCGTAGCTTCCGCAGAAAATAAGGGCAGTGCCGAAAGTGCCTTTATGGGAATTTCGAGGTCTTTCGGGCAATATTGGGTTTTTGATTATTCTATAAGAAAATTTTTCGGGTGTTATGCCGATATCTGCCACCATAATTTCGCCGCAAAATTCACTGCCGTTTCCTAAGAAAAAGCAAGGCTTATATGCTATAAAGGTTAAGGTTAAATTGGCTTTAAAGCAGTTTCCTAAAATTTTGCCACTGTCAGCCTCAATCCCAGAGGGAATATCTATCGCGATTTTAATGCCGCTAGATTGGTTTAACCTTTCTAAAAGGGATATAATATCCTTAGATAAAGGTCGGTTTAAGCCAATGCCGAAAAGCGAGTCTATAATAAAATCAAAGCTTCCTTCAAAACAGGTTTTAATTTTTATATTTTTTAATTGGTTATAGTAATATAACGCGCTTTCGGTTTGAGGCTCACCTAACGGAATAAAAACGGTTACATCTGCGCCGTATTCATATAAAAGGCGGGCGATAACAAAACCGTCTCCGCCGTTGTTACCGTTTCCGCAAACAACCGCAACCCTTTTAGATTTAATATCATATTTTTCGTTTATGATACCGAAAGCTTTTTCGCCTGCATTTTGCATTAGCTTTAAAAAGGTAATGCTTCCGCTTTCAACTGCTTTTTGCTCGGCGAGTTTTATAAGAGCGGATTCAAGTATCATAATTAGTCCTTAAAAGCGCTGTTTGCAATATATTTCGGAACGAATTTCTTGATTGCGCCTTGCATACGCTCGTCCGGTGAGAAAACAAGATAGCATGCCGATTTACCCTCAGGCTGAGCCACGAGCAGATAAGCATTATCGTCATCCTGATTGCAAGCGAAGGTAACGGTCTTTTTATCAACATTTTGTAAAAGATTAGGATTATATTTTTCAATTCTTTGAGCGAAACCTAAATCAAAGGATAAAATGCGTTTGCGAGAGCTTTTGTTGATTATTTTATCAACATCAAAGCAACCGTTTGTAACAATATACTCGTATTCAATATTGAAAAGAGAAACCAGCTTTATAACTCCCCAATAAAGACCAAATATAACAAATGCCATTAAAGCTTTTAAATAAATAAAACTGAAATAGGCAATAACAGGGGTTAAAAGAATTGTTAAAGCCCAGATTGCAATAACCAGAAAAAGCTTAGCGGGACTTTTTTTAATTTTAACAATTTGTTCGAAAAATGTATCCATAACATATCTCCTTAGTAACCTTAATATAATTTAATTATATTAATTATACACCAAAACCTATTGTACTTGCAATATAAATTATTATAGTGTATAATATTTTTATAAAATATTCATAAATTGAGGTGTTAAAAGTGAAAATTAAAGACGGATTTGAGCTTGTTAATTCGTCAGGTCAACAGGTTGTTGTATGCAAAAACGGGAGCGAACGTTCTCAAAATGTTATAACACTTACCGAAACTGCCGCATTTTTATGGAATTTATTAAAGGAAAAGGATGTTTCAAAAACTGAAATGCTCAATGCCCTCATAGAAAATTTTGAAATTTCTACGGTTTTGGCACTTGGAGATATTGATGTTTTTGTTCGAACTATGAGAGAAAATGAAATTATTGAAGAATAAGAAAGATAATAATTTTAAAGCGTTGCTTTGGATATTTAAGAGAACAAAGAAACATATACCATTGGTAGCAATTATTTCTTTGTTTTCGGGTATAGTATCGCTTAGCGGAATAGTACTTGCGTATCTTACAAAGATTGTTTTAGATATTGCAACCAAGGATATGGAAGGCAGTTTTATTAAATTTGCTGTTTTAATTCTTGGTGTTGTTTTGTTGCAGTTGATTTTATCTAGTGTTGATGCGGTTTTAAAGGCTTATGCTAGCGGAAAACTTACAATATCTATCAGAAAACATCTATTTAAATCGTTAGTTCAAAAAAAATATGTAAAAATAACGGGATATCATTCGGGTGAGGTTTTAAACCGATTTACTTCGGATGCAGATATTGTTATAAATAGTGTTTTAAGTTTGATACCTCAAATTATCGTTATATTCACTAAGCTTATAGCAGGTGTACTGGCATTATTTTTACTTGATAAAAGAATTGCATTGCTTATTTTAGCATTTGGACTTATAATACCTACTATTGGCAGATTTATAAGTTTTAAATTTAAAAGTATGCATAAAGAGTGCCAAAAAACGGATGGAGATATTCGTTCTTTTATGCAAGAGTGCGTTGAAAATATCGTTGTTCTTAAAAGCTTCCAGAGTATTGAGCCTTTTTCAAAAAAATTGTCTCAGTATATGGATAAAAACTTTAAACTTAAAATAAAACGCAGTTTTTTGAGCACAGGTTTCCATTTCACACTCAATTCCTTTTTTACTTTTAGTTATTATTTAGTTCTTATTTGGGGTGCAGGGAAAATATCAGATGGTGTTATTACATATGGTACTTTAATGGCTTTCTTGCAGTTGGTTCAACAGTTGAGAGGACCTCTTCAAACCGTTTCGGGTATATTGCCTCAGTATTATCAAGCGATCGCTTCGGCTGAGCGTTTAATGGAATTGGAAGTTGGCGATAATGATAAGTCTGCCGAAACCGAGGAGAATTTGCAGGTTATAAAGAGTACTTTCAGTGGTATAGAGTTTAAAGATATTACTTTTGCTTATAAAGACGAGAATATTTTAGAAAATTGCAGTTTTTCTATTCCTGCGGGCAAAATAACCGCTTTGACCGGTGAGTCGGGAAGCGGTAAAAGTACAATATTTAAGCTGATTTTAGGGCTTTATGAGGCACAGTCGGGCGAAATCATGGTTAATGAAATAATACCGCTTGATACTTCGCTTAGAGGCTTGTTTGCTTATGTTCCTCAGGGGAATTTGGTGCTTTCGGGAACGGTTAGAGAAAATATAAACTTATGCAATGATAATATATCTGATGAGGATATTATAAAAGCTATGAAAGCGGCTGAGATTTACGATATAATTGCCGAACTGCCTGATGGACTTGATACTGTATTAAAAGAAAGAGGCGCAGGTCTTTCTGAGGGTCAAATTCAGCGTATTTCAATAGCCCGCGCGTTGCTGACTGACGCTACGGTGCTTCTTTTAGACGAAGCTACATCTGCATTAGACGAGCAAACCGAAACCAAGGTTTTGAATAATATAAAGGCTATGTCTGATAAAACGGTTTTATTTGTTACTCATAGAAATACAAGCTTAAAGGTTTGCGATAGAATAGTGCATGCCGAAAATAAGAAATTTTCGGTTATAAAAGAATAAATAATTAGAATATTAGAAAACGGAACGAAGAAAATTCTTCGTTCCGTTTTTCTATGCATAATAAGTAATTTCGGGATGAAAGGTTATAAATTCTATATTTTTAAACTCATTTTCAAGCATTTCTTTTAAAGGCTCAACAATAATATCCTCGGTTTCGAAATGCCCTGCATCGAAAAGAGAAATACCACTATCCTTTGCTTCTAAAAATTTATTGTGTTTAACATCGGCGGTAACCAATGCATCAAACTCGTGAAGCTTGGCATCAGTTAAGAAATCTCCGCCACTGCCTGAGCAAACGAGCACAGTATTTATAGGTTTGCCGCCATTGCAAAACTTAATTCTGCCACCAAGAGTTGATTTTAAATGCTTTGCGAAATCAGTTGCCGATTGAGGCTCTATTTCACCGCTTTTTAGAAGATAACCATCTTCTGCGATTAGGGATTTTATATCTTTTAAACCTATCTTTCGGCACAAACAGTCATTAACACCGTTTACCCCAATATCCATATTAGTGTGCATCGAAATAACCGCAATATTGTTTTTAATAAGCTTAAAAACAATATCTTCCTCAGTTACCGATTTTAAGGGACTGAAAATAACAGGGTGATGAGTTATTATAAGCTCGCAACCGTTTTTTATAGCTTCATTTAAGGTGTCAAAAGTGCAGTCGAGCGAAATTAAAGCTTTTTTAACCTCAGCCTCACCGTCTCCTACAAGCTGGCCTACATTATCAAAATCGCAGGCAGTATCGGTCGGGAAAAGGTGGTTTAAAAACTCGAAAATACTATTTACAGTCATTTTATCCCTTCTTTGCAAAGGAGTCTTTAAGTGCTACGGTACGGTTAAATATGAGCTTATCCTCAGTGGAATCTTTATCAACCGTAAAATAACCCTGACGCATAAATTGGAAAGTATCTCCAACCTTAGAATTCAAAAGGGAAGAATCAATTTTGCAGTTTTCTAAAACGGTTAAAGATTCGGGATTTAGGTTATCTGCAAAGGAGGAAACACCCTCCTCGTCGCTAGGATTAGGAACATTAAAAAGACGGTCATAAAGACGAACTTCAACATCGGCTGAGGTTTTAGCGCTAACCCAATGAAGAGTGCCCTTAACCTTTCTTCCGTCCGGAGTTTCACCGCCAAAGCTTTCGGGGTCATAAGTGCAATGAACTGCGGTTATATTGCCGTTTTCGTCGGTTTCGTGAGAAGCATATTTAATATAATAAGCACCCTTTAAGCGTACCTCTTTTTGAGGACATAAGCGGAAATATTTTCCCGGAGGGTCTAGCATAAAGTCGTCTGCTTCAATAAAGATTTCCTTAGAGAAGGTAACTTGTGCTTTACCAAGCTCGGGTTTATTAGGATTAATATCAACCCAAATTTCATCGGTTTTATCCTCAGGATAATTATCGATTATAACCTTTAAAGGACGAAGCACTGCCATAGCGCGATTAGCGTTTTCATTTAAATAGTCTCTAACGCAGGACTCTAAAAGAGCATAATCTATAACGCTGTACGCCTTAGAAACGCCGATTTTATCAACAAAAGCGCGAACCGCTTCTGACGGATATCCTCTTCTTCGCATACCACAGATGGTAGCCATACGAGGATCATCCCAGCCTGAAACCAAACCGTCGTTCACGAGCTTTAAGCATTTGCGCTTGCTGGTTAGAGTGTAATTAACATTCATTCTTGCAAACTCTATCTGACGGGGAGCTTCAGGGATTTCCAAAACCTCTAAGAACCAGTTATATAAAGGTCTGTGGTTTTCAAATTCCAATGAGCAGAGAGAGTGGGTAACACCCTCTTTTGCATCACTTAGCGGATGCGCAAAGTCATACATCGGGTAAACACACCATTTATCACCTGTTCTGTGGTGAGTAGCGTGCATAATTCGGTAAATAACAGGGTCGCGCATATTGATGTTTGAAGATGCCATATCAATTTTAGCGCGAAGCACCATAGCACCGTTTTCAAATTCACCCTCGGTCATTCTGCGGAATAAATCGCGGGTTTCCTCTATTGGACGGTCGCGATAAGGACTGTTTTTGCCTGCCTCTGTTAAGGTGCCTCTCATTTCGCGAATTTCGTCAGGAGTAGATTCGTCAACATAAGCGAGTCCCTTATCTATAAGCTTTAAAGCACATTCATAGATAAAATCGAAATAATCAGAGGCAAAATAAATGTTGTCCCACTTAAAGCCTAACCATTCGATATCCTCTTTAATCGCGTCAACATACTCAACATCCTCTTTTGTTGGATTAGTATCGTCAAGACGCAGATTGCAGCTGCCTGAATATTTTTCGGCGGTTGCAAAGTCAATGCAAATAGCCTTAGCATGACCTATATGCAAATAACCGTTTGGCTCGGGCGGAAAACGGGTTTGAACTTTTTTATACACCCCTTCTTTTAAATCCTCGTCAATAAAATCGTGAATAAAATTGGAGGGAGCGGTATTTTCTTCGGTTAAAATAATATTTTCTTCCATAAAAAACATTCCTTAACTATTATAGAGAATTTATAGTTATATCAATTCGTTTAATGCATTCGTCCTTACCCAAAACCTGCATTATACTGCAAAGGTCGGGGGTATTTCTTCTGCCGGTTACAGCAATTCTGAGAACGGTGCTTAAATCACCTGCATGACCTTTAAAGCTATCGGGGTCTGCCTTATATTGTTTGGTTTCGGCGGCAAAGCCTATTTCGGTTGCAATACCTTTAATGCGGTCAAACCAAGCCTGTCGGTCGTCCTCAGGATTATAAACTGTTTTATATTTTTCTAAGAAAATTTTAGCATCGGCTGAATTTATATTCTCAGGCAAGGTACTGTCAGAAACATAAAGACCATTAAACATATAAGCAAAATATTCTTTTGCTTCGTTCCATTTGGCAATATCCTTGCGAGGCTTTGCAACATCGCGGTCAATAGCTAAAACCTGTTTTGTGTAATCAGGGTTTGAGGTTAAAATATCGTAAAACTCTTTGTCAAACTCTAAGCTCCAAGCGGTGAGCTTATCATAAACCTCGTCGCTCTTAAATTTGCAAACAACATTTTTGCTAACATCGGTAAGCTTAGCTTCATCGAAAAGCGCGCCCGATACACTCATTTTTTTAAGATTGAACTTAAAGTCTTTGTAAGAAGTATCGGGGTTTGCTCGGCGCCAATCCTCAAAATCGGAAGCAACAATAGTCATAAGATAGTTTATAACACATTCACTGTCATACCCTTGCTCTGCAAAGAAATGAACGGCAGCCTCGGGGTCTTTTCGCTTTGAAATCTTGCGTTTAGCCCCGTTATCAAGCTTCATAATAGGGGAGATATGACCGTATTTCATCGGCTTAAAGCCTAATAATTTAAACAACTGAATATGCTTCGGAACCGAGGAAATCCATTCGTCTCCTCTAAGCACGTGGGTGGTGCGCATTAAATGGTCGTCAACCGCGTGAGCAAAATGGTAGGTTGGAATACCGTCTGATTTCAAGAGAATAAAATCCTCGTCATTTTCAGGCATTTCGATTTTACCCTTAACTGCATCCTCGAAAACAATTTTATTTTCTTCGCTTCCGGGGGATTTTAGTCTTATAACAAAGGGCTTGCCCTCGTCTATCAAAGCTTTTGCCTCACTGACAGTTATATCGCGGTGTTTGGCATATTTTCCGTAATAACCGGTTTTAACTTTCTCGGTTTCCTGGATATTTCGAACCGCTTCTAATTCCTCGGCGGTACAAAAGCAAGGATATGCTAAACCTTGACGGATAAGCTCTTTAACATAGGTTTGATAAATTTCGGCTCTTTCACTTTGCTTGTAAGGTCCGTACTCGCCTTTTTGCTCGGTGCCGGAAATAAAGCCCTCGTCGATAGCGATACCAAATCGGTCAAGACCTTCGATAATATCTTCTATACCGCCCTCGATTTCACGCTTTTTATCGGTATCCTCAATTCTTGTATAGAATATTCCGCCTGTTGAGGTTGCAGTTATGCGGTTAACCAAAGCGGCAAAAAGAGTTCCTAAATGCAAATAACCAGTAGGACTGGGGGCAATTCGTGTAACCCTTGCGCCCTCGGGCAAATTGCGAGCAGGGTATAGGTTTTCATAGAATTCTGGTGTGTTTTTTATATTCGGCAGCAAAAGCTCTGCCATTGAATTAAAGTCTGTCATAAATTAATTTTCCTTTAAGAGCTTATTTAACTCTGACATAAATGTATTTATATCCTTGAATTGACGGTAAACACTTGCAAAACGCACATAAGCTACCTCGTCAATCTTTTTAAGTTTTTCCATAACAAGCTCGCCGATTTTTTCGCTGCTAACTTCACGGTCAAGCGAGTTTTGGATTATAACTTCGATTTCGTCTATCATATTATCAAGTGTATCAAAGGATACCGGACGCTTTTCGCAAGCGCGCAAAAGTCCCGTCATAAGCTTGTCTCTATTAAAGGTTTCGCGAGATTTATCCTTCTTTATAACGATAATCGGCAAACTCTCGATAACCTCGTAGGTTGTAAAACGCTTGGTGCATTGTAAGCACTCTCTGCGGCGGCGAATTCTTTGCCCCTCGTCAGTAGGTCTTGAATCTATAACCTTGCTTTCTTCAAATCCGCAAAAAGGACATTTCATAGTATTTACCCCTTTTTAAGTATAATTATTCTTAATTATACTACATATTGTATCAAAATACAAGCATTTTAACAGTTTTTGCCTATTATTTTGTTTTGGAGAATAAAAAAGCGGTATTGCAAAAAACAATACCGCGAAATATAATTTAAGCTTTAAAGGTTTAATTAGTAAGCAACGCCCTGAGCTATCATAGCGTCTGCAACCTTTTCGAAACCGGCGATATTAGCGCCTGCAATAAGGTCGCCTTCCATACCGTATTTCTTAGCAGCTTCCCAAGAATTTTTGTAAATATCAGCCATAATCTGATGAAGCTTAGCATCAACTTCCTCAGAGGTCCAGCTATAACGCATTGAGTTCTGGCTCATTTCAAGACCTGAAACTGCAACACCGCCGGCATTAACAGCCTTAGAAGGAGCAATGATAACACCGTTTTGCTTGAAGTATGTAATAGCCTCGTCAGTAGTAGGCATATTAGCAACCTCAACATAGTATTTAACACCGTTAGCCACGATGTTTTTAGCGTCTTCAAGACCAACCTCGTTCTGAGTTGCGCAAGGCATAACAACATCAACCTTAACTTCCCAAGGTCTTTTGCCCTCAAAGTAAGGAACACCGAACTTATCAGCATAATCCTTAACCTTATCATGACCAGAAGCGCGCATTTCGAGCATAAAGTTAATCTTTTCCTCGGTGCAGATACCGTCTTTATCATAAATATAACCGTCAGGACCGGAAATGGTAACAACCTTACCGCCTAATTCGTTAACCTTTAAAACAGTACCCCAAGCAACATTACCGAAGCCGGAAACAGCAAAGGTTTTGCCCTTAATGTCTTCACCAAAGGTTTTAAGCAATTCAACTGCATAATAAACTGCGCCGAAGCCTGTGGCTTCAGGACGGATAAGAGAACCGCCGTATGAACGGCCTTTACCGGTAAGAACACCGGTAAACTCGTTGCGAAGTCTCTTATATTGACCGTAGAGATAACCGATTTCGCGAGCACCAACACCAATATCACCTGCGGGAACGTCAGTATCAGTGCCGATATGCTTAGAAAGCTCGGTCATAAAGCTTTGGCAGAAACGCATAATTTCTCCGTCGCTACGGCCTCTGGGGTCGAAGTCAGAGCCACCTTTACCGCCGCCCATAGGAAGACCGGTAAGGCTGTTTTTAAAGGTTTGCTCAAAGCCTAAGAACTTAATAACGGAAGCGTTAACGGAGGGGTGGAAACGAAGACCGCCCTTGTAAGGACCGATAGCAGAGTTGAACTGAACTCTGTAACCGCGGTTAACCTGAACCTGACCGTTATCATCAACCCATGAAACTCTGAAAGAAATCATTCTTTCAGGCTCAACCATACGCTCAATAACGCCGTTTTTCTCGAATTTATCATCCTGCATAACAACAGGCTCTAAGGATTCGAGAACATCGCGAACAGCTTGTAAAAATTCATTTTCGCCGGGGTTTCTAGCTTCAACAGAAGCATAAACCTTTTGCAAATATTCTGATTTAAACATTTTAAAAACCTCCAATTTAATATTTAGCAAAATAAATCACATCTTTAAGAATACTACTATTTTTTAAATCAGTCAATAAAAAAATAAAATTATTGAATAATTTTATAAAATTAGTAAAAAATATAATATATTAAAACTTCATTTTAATATAATTTGACAATTATATAAGGAGATAAAAAATACCAAGTGCCCAAAGGACACTTGGTATAAAATATTAATTACTGCTTACCGTAAAGCTCAACCAATTTTTCGAGATGAGCACGACGAGCTTTTGCAGCTTCGCTTGCTTGCTCGAAGAGAGCTTCTGCTCTTTCGGGGAATGAGCGAGTAAGTGATGAGTAACGAGCTTCACCTAAGATGAACTCTTTATAATCAGCAGTTGCAGGCTTACTGTCAAGGCTGAACGGATTTTTACCCTCAGCTTTGAGAGCAGGATTATAACGGAACATATCCCAATAACCACAAGCTACTGCTTTTCTCATTTCATTCTGGCAGTTAACCATACCGCCCTTGATAGAGTGCATTTCGCAAGGTGAGTAGCAGATGATGATTGAAGGACCGTTGTAAGCCTCAGCCTCTTTAATTGCCTTTAAGGTCTGATTCATATCAGCACCCATAGCAATTTGAGCAACATATACATAGCCATAGCTCATAGCAATCTCAGAAAGGCTCTTCTTGTTGATAGCCTTACCTGCTGCTGCGAATTGAGCAACCTGACCAATGTTAGAAGCCTTAGAAGCCTGACCGCCTGTATTAGAGTAAACCTCGGTATCAAATACCATAATGTTTACATTGTCGCCGGTAGCGAGAACGTGGTCAACACCGCCGAAGCCGATGTCATAAGCCCAACCGTCTCCACCGAAGATCCAAACTGACTTCTTAGAAAGATACTCTTTCTTCTCTAAGATAGCAGGAGCGGTAGGACAACCGGCAGCTGCAGCCTTTTCGATTTCTGCGATAAGAGCCTTAGTAGCGGCATCGTTCTTGTTGGTATCATTATAGGTAGCAAAGAAAGCATCAGCAGCTGCTTTGAATTCAGCAGAAGCCTTGTCACTGTCAGCCATTTCTTTAACCTGAGCAGCAAGACCGTCGCGGATAGCTTTTTGACCTAGGTATATACCGTAACCATGCTCAGCGTTATCCTCGAACAAGGAGTTAGCCCAAGCAGGACCATGACCCTTAGCGTCAACAGTGTAAGGAGATGTTGCAGCAGGACCGCCCCAGATAGAAGAACAACCTGTTGCATTAGAAATATACATCTTGTCACCGAATAATTGAGTTACAAGGCGAGCATAAGCGGTTTCAGCACAACCTGCGCATGAACCTGAGAATTCGAGTAACGGCTTCTTGAACTGAGAAGAAATGAGGTTAGCATCAGAAGCAACGCCCTCTTTCTCGGTTACATTAGCTACACAGTAATCGAATACATCCTGCTCTGCAAGTTGAGATTCCTGAGAAACCATTTTGAGAGAGTTTGTGGGACATTCGCCAACGCAAACGCCACAACCCATACAATCGAGGGGAGATACAGTCATAACATAAGAGAAGCCTTTGTTTGTTACAAGCTTTTCTTTAACTGCAATCTTGGTATTTGCAGGAGCCGCTGCCTTTTCTTCTTCTGATAAAGCGAAAGGACGAATTGTAGCATGAGGACAAACAAATGCGCACTTGTTACAACCGATACAAGTCTCATTGTTCCACTCAGGAACCATAACAGCAACGCCGCGCTTCTCAAATGCAGAAGCACCCTGCTCGAAGCTACCGTCAGCATGGTCGATAAATGCAGAAACGGGGAGAGAATCACCGTCCATAAGACCTACGGGCTTCATAATATTGTCAACCATCTTAACGAGCTTGGAAGTATCTGCTTTGTCGCAAACTGTTGCATCGTCAGTAGCGTTAGCCCAATCTGCAGGCACATCAATCTTAACATAAGCAGAAGCACCAGCATCAATAGCCTTCTCGTTCATTTGAACGATTTCGATACCCTTCTTCATAAACTTCTGAGCCTTTTCCTTCATATAGCCAATAGCTTCCTCAGCGGGAAGAACCTTGGATAATGAGAAGAATGCAGACTGCAATACAGTATTTGTACGCTTGCCAAGACCGATTTCGGCAGCAAGGTCGATAGCGTTAACTGTATAAAGCTGGATATTGTTTTGAGCAATATAACGCTTAGCCTCAGCAGGCATGTGAGCGTTTAATTCCTCAGGAGTCCACTGGCAGTTGATTAAATATACACCGCCGGGCTTAACATCATTAACCATCTTGTAACCCTTGATAACATAAGAGGGGTTATGACAAGCAACAAAGTCAGCCTTATTTATATAGTAAGGACTCTTAATCGGTTTATCGCCAAAACGTAAGTGAGAAATGGTGATACCGCCAGTTTTCTTAGAGTCATACTGGAAGTATGCCTGAACATATTTGTCGGTATGGTCGCCGATAATCTTGATAGAGTCTTTGTTAGCACCAACAGTACCGTCGCCGCCGAGACCCCAGAATTTACATTCGATAGTGCCTTCTGCTGCGGTGTTGGGAGCAGCTTCTTCTGGGAGAGAAAGACCGGTAACGTCATCATTGATACCGAGAGTGAACTGAGCCTTAGGAGCATCTTTTGCTAACTCGTTGAATACAGCGAAGATACTTGAAGGGGGAGTATCCTTAGAACCTAAGCCGTAACGACCGCCGGTAACAGTATCAATCTTTCTGCCGGTAGCAGCTAATGCAGCTACAACATCTAAGAATAAAGGCTCACCCAAAGAGCCGGGCTCCTTAGTTCTGTCAAGAACAGCGATTTTCTTAACAGTTTCGGGGATAGCAGCAACCAATTTCTCAGCAGAGAAAGGACGATAAAGGCGAACCTTAACAAGACCAACCTTTTCGCCTGCGGCTATCATATAATCAATAACTTCTTCTGCAACGTCGCAGATAGAACCCATGGCAATCATAATGCGGTCAGCATCGGGTGCGCCATAGTAGTTAAATAACTTATAATCAGTACCGAGCTTAGCGTTAACCTTGTCCATATATTCTTCAACGATAGCGGGGGTTGCATCATAGTACTTGTTGCAAGCCTCTCTGTGTTGGAAGAAGATATCGCCGTTCTCATGAGAACCGCGCATTACAGGATGCTCGGGGTTAAGAGCGCGCTTACGGAATGCATCAACGGCATCCATATCGCACATTTCTTTAAGGTCTTCATAATCCCAAACCTGAATCTTCTGGATTTCGTGAGAAGTACGGAAACCATCAAAGAAGTTGATAAAGGGAACTCTTGATTTGATAGAAGCTAAGTGAGCAACTGCGCCAAGGTCCATAACTTCCTGTGGGTTTGTTTCTGCGAGCATTGCAAAACCTGTTTGACGGCAAGCGTAAACGTCAGAATGGTCGCCGAAAATATTAAGAGCGTGAGAAGCTACGCAACGAGCGGATACGTGAAAAACGCTGGGCAATAATTCGCCGGCGATTTTATACATATTCGGAATCATAAGTAATAGACCCTGAGAAGCGGTATAAGTTGTGGTAAGAGCACCGGCATTTAAAGAACCGTGAACAGTACCAGCAGCACCTGCTTCGGATTGCATTTCGGAAACCTTAACGGTTGTTCCGAAAATATTTTTTACGCCTTGGGCAGACCATTGGTCAACATAGTCAGCCATCGGGCTGGACGGGGTAATAGGATAAATACCTGCAACCTCAGTAAATGCATAAGATACATAAGCTGCGGCATTATTACCGTCCATAGTCTTGAATTTTCTGGACACCTGAAATTCCTCCTAAAAATTTTTCTTGAAACTGTTTAAAATAAGGAATAAACCTGAAATTTAAGGACAGCCTCATACAGATAATATAATAACACTTTTAGCGGTGTTTGTAAATATAAAATTGAAAAAAATTTTGTTTTTATGATTTTTGTTATTAATAATGAATAAAAATAATTTTTTTTATTTATTTCGAATAAAAAAAGACACACAAGCTAAAAAGCTTATGTGTCTTATATGTTGGCATCTACTTATCTTCCCGGGCAGCCTCCCGCCAAGTATTTTCAGCGCAAGCGAGCTTAACTTCTGTGTTCGGTATGGGAACAGGTGGACCCTCGCCGCAATCAACACCAACTGCGCGTCGCCCTCAGGCGACTTTGCTATAATACCACAATGGGTTTTATTTGTCAAGCATTTTTTTAAAATTTTTTAAAATATTTTTTTAACCCGAAAATATATGTTAAAAAACAATTTAAACTTAATGTTTTGCTATCCATTCCTCTGCTTTTTTCTTAGAAACCGATTTAATGTTTTCCGCTTTATATGGCGAAGCTTCACCGCCGTTAGTATAAAGGAAGAAAAAACCGTCCTCGGTTTGATAAAGGGTTTCCTCATATCCTGCGGGATCACCAAAGTAGCTAAATACGGTTTTCTTAATTATTGTAGCCTTATCGGTATCGTATTCCTTTGCTCTAATAATTTTTTTCATAAGTATATCTCCTTGTGTTTAATTACATATATATTATAGCATTTATGAAATGTACAAGTCTATGGCTGATTTATAAATTTTTAAGGCTAATTAATTTTAAAATTTATATTTTTTGCAATAAAAAGCTTTCAAAGTCCAAATTTTAGGACAGTAAAGGGTGTAGAATAAAGATGTCAAAAAAAGTTTAAAAATTTTCAAAAAAACTCTTGACAATTATAAATTTATGAGCTATAATAAGCATAACGAACAAATGTTCGGGAGGTAAAAAGTATGTTTGAAGCATTAGGATTTGCAACTTTATTTGAAGTTATTTTAGTAGGTTTAGTATTTTGGGCTATATTTAATGAAGGTAAGTTTATAGCTTTTGAAAAGCGTATAGCGGCATATATCCGCCGTCGCCGTTTCAGAGTTATTAAGTCTGAGTCTGTAAGCGCTAAGGGCGGCTATATATATTCTGCCGATAAATAATAAAAACATTTCTTATTCCAAACTATCTTTATGTAAAGCAAACACCCAAGCCGAGAGCTTGGGTGTTTGCTTTTTGAATATGATTTTGAATTTAGTTTTTAAGACTTTGAAGGGGAGCAGGAATTCTGCCAGCACGGTCGATAAACTTTTTGGGAGATTTAGTAAGGTTAACCTTCATTATAGGTCCTGAACCTAAAAGCCCACCGAATTCCAAAGTTTCGCCTGCCTTTTTGCCAATAGCGGGGATAACTCTAACCGCAGTTGTTTTAGAATTTACCATACCGATAGCGGCTTCGTCTGCAATTATGGCAGAAATAACCTCGGCAGAGGTTTCTCCCGGAATTGCTATCATATCAAGACCAACCGAGCAAACGGCGGTCATAGCCTCTAATTTGGAGAGCTCTAAGTCTCCCGATTTGGCGGCGGCTATCATACCTGCGTCCTCCGATACGGGAATAAATGCACCCGAAAGACCTCCAACATAGGAAGAAGCCATAACGCCACCTTTTTTAACGGCGTCGTTTAGCATAGCAAGGGCGGCGGTTGTACCGTGAGTTCCGCAGGTTTCAAGTCCCATTTCCTCTAAAATATGAGCAACCGAGTCTCCAACAGCGGGGGTTGGTGCCAAGGATAAATCAACTATTCCAAAAGGAACATCTAGTCTTTTTGATGCCTCAGAGCCAACTAATTGACCCATACGGGTGATTTTAAAGGCGGTGCGTTTAATGATTTCGGCAAGCTCGCCTAAATCACCGTTAGGACATTTTTTAAGAGCCGCCTGAACAACACCCGGACCTGATACGCCAACATGGATTACCGAATCAGGTTCGCCAACACCGTGAAAAGCGCCTGCCATAAAAGGATTATCTTCAACAGCATTGCAAAATACAACCAGTTTAGCGCAACCTATACAGTCGCGGTCGGCAGTAATTTCGGCGGTTTCGCGAACGATTTGACCCATAAGCTTAACCGCATCCATATTAATACCGGCTTTGGTAGAGCCTATATTTACTGATGAGCAGATATTATTTGTAACCGAAAGTGCTTCGGGAATAGAGCGGATTAAAGCTTCATCTCCTGCGGAAAAGCCTTTATGCACTAATGCGGAGTAACCGCCTATGAAATTAACACCGGTGGAATCGGCTGCTCTTTGCAACGCCTTAGCATATAAAACGGGGTCTGCGCCCGATGCGGCGGCAACCATTGAAATAGGGGTAACCGAAATACGCTTGTTTATAATCGGTATACCGTATTCGGAAGCGATAGCTTCACCTGTTTCAACCAGCTTTCCTGCTTTACGGCAAATTTTATCATAAATCTTATCGCAAGCTTTTTTTGCATCTGAATCTGCGCAGTCTAGCAAGGATATACCCATAGTAACAGTACGGATATCTAAATTTTCCTCGGAAATCATATTTATGGTTTCCATAATATCATTAATATTAATCATTTAGCTACCTCTTAGATTCTGTGCATTGAATTAAAAATATCCTCGTGCATAACGCGAATATCTAAATTTTCTTTTTTACCCAAGTCAACCATTTTATCCGAAAACTCGGCAAAAGAGCAGTTAATATCTTTGATTTCGGTAAGCATAACCATAACAAACATATCTTGAAGAACCGACTGGGTAATATCAACTATATTAGCGTTGCAGTCATTACAAATACTGCTAACCTTTGAAATAATACCAACCGAATCTTTTCCTATAACCGAAACTATTGTTCTCATAAAAATCACCTTTAATTATCTTTTTTCGAGCGGAATATAATCTCTGTGAGGCTGAATACTCATATATGCAGGACGGATAATTTTGCCTGCGTTTAAGATTTCCTCAATTCTGTGAGCCGACCAACCTGCAATACGGGCGATTGCAAATATCGGGGTGTAAAGCTCGTGAGGTAAATTAAGCATATCATAAACAAAACCGCTGTAAAAGTCAACATTAGCACTAACGCCCTTATACATTTTGCGTTTTTTGTTTATAACCTGCGGAGCAATTTCCTCGATTAGAGAGTAAAGCTCATATTCGGCGGTTAAGCCTTTTTCTTTTGAAAGACTTTCAACAAAGCCTTTGAATACTTCGGCTCTTGGGTCTGAAATAGAGTAAACCGCATGACCTATACCGTAAATCAAGCCTGCACCGTCAAAAGCTTCCTTGCGAAGAATTTTATCTAAATATTCGGCGATTTCCTCGCGGTCGGTCCAGTCTTTAACATTTGCCTTGATATCCTCAAACATAGCCGAAACCTTAATGTTAGCACCACCATGCTTAGGACCTTTAAGCGAGCCTAACGCTGCCGCAATAGCAGAATAAGTATCAGTACCTGAGGAGGAAACAACATGGGTTGTAAAGGTTGAGTTGTTACCGCCACCGTGTTCAGCGTGAAGCACTAATGCCATATCAAGCACTTTGGCCTCAAGCTCGGTGTATTTACCGTCAGGTCTTAGCATATAAAGCAGATTTTCTGCGGTTGAAAGTTTGGGGTCGGGTTCGTGAATAAAGAAGCTGTTAGCTTTTTTGATTCCATAATTATAAGCGTGATAACCGTAAACCGATAACTGCGGGAAACGAGCTATAAGCTGCAAGCATTGACGAAGAATATTTGGAATTGAAGTGTCGTCAGGGTTTTCATCATAAGAATATAGGGTTAAAACACTTCTGGCCAATGAGTTCATCATATCAGAGGAGGGGGCTTTCATTATAATATCTCTAACGAAATTATTCGGCAAAGGTCGGTAAGAGAATAAAAGTGATTTAAAATCTTCAAGTTGTTCATTTGTCGGCAATTCGCCGAATATTAAAAGATAAACAACCTCTTCAAATCCAAATCTTCCGCCCGAAATAAAGCCGTCAACAATTTTTTTAACATCATATCCGCGGTAGTAAAGCTCGCCGGGGATATAAGTTATTTCTCCATTGTCTTTTTCTATCTTAGATATAATATCCGAAATCTCGGTAAGACCGGTTAAAACACCCTTACCGTCTAAATCACGAAGACCGCGGTAAACCTTATGGTCGATATATAATTGAGGGTCAATTTTGCAGTTTTCAAGGCATTTAATTGCATACTCCTCAATTTTCGGTGAAACTATACCGCTGTAATTGTTTTTGTTTTTTTCCATTTTCATCTCTCATTTCATGGGCAATTATATATAAATATTCATTCTATTATACCATTTGAATACCGATTTTTCAAGAAATATTACAAACTTTATAAAATTATTAATAAAAATTTTCCTTTTTATTTAAAAAAACCTTGACATAATAGGATTTTGGGGTATAATATTTTTGTTGCAAATAAAATATTGGGGAATTGTGTAACGGTAGCACGACAGACTCTGACTCTGTTTGTTGGGGTTCGAATCCCTATTCCCCAGCCAAAAAGAAAAGTCGCTTTTGCGGCTTTTTTCTTTTTGTACTATTATCTATTCGTTATTATCTTTTATCTATTATCTAAATAATACGCGACTTTTCCAGATAATAAATAATAGATAATAGATAATGGATAAGAGTATCGGTGTCGGCTTTGCCGACGGATATAAAAAATATTCAGGAGTCAAAACACAAGAGCATTATGCCCTTGTGTTTCTTTATAAATGAATATTTGAATTAAAAAATGTTTTATGCGATAATCATAATATTAAATTTCAGGCGGTGGGGAAATGGTTATTTTGATAACAGGCGCTTCGTATACTGGTAAAACCCTTTTGGCTCAAAAATTATTAGAAAAATATAAATATCCGTATCTTTCAATAGACCATTTAAAGATGGGGCTAATTAGAAGTTCTAATACCAAACTTACGCCTTTGAGCGAGGACTCTGAGCTTACGGATTACCTATGGCCGATTGTTCGCGAAATGATTAAAACTGCCATAGAGAATAATCAGAATTTAATAGTTGAGGGATGTTACATTCCTTTTGATTGGTCGAAAGATTTTAGTGAGGAATATCTTTTAAATATTAAATATTATCTTCTTGTAATGAGTGAGAATTATATTAAAAATCATTTCGATGATATAAAGAAATATGCAAGTGTTATTGAAAATCGTTCAGATGATGATTGCAGCGTGGATTCGGTTTTAGAGGATAATAAAAAGATGCTTAAACTTGCGCAAAAACACGATATAGATTATCTTTTGATTAATGATAAATATGAAATAAATATTGACCTGTAATAGTCGGTAAAAAACTGTCGAATTAAGTAGTAGAATAATTTTTTCTCATTCTACTATTAGTAGAGACTGGTCTATTATGCTGCTTGAAAGGTTGACTTAGGTGTTAAATTTTGGGTATAATATAAGTGTCGAAACGCAAGGCCTTTTTAGGCTTTGTTTTTTGTTTTAAAGGTTTTCAGATTTACAGATAGGAGAAAAAATATGAGTAATTATGTTATTTTTACAGATTCTGCTTGCGATATTGCGCCTGCATTTTTAAAGGAATGGTCGGTTGAATATATCGAGCTTAGCTTCCGCTTTCAAAACGAGGATAAAGAATACTTAAACCATGAAATTGAAATAAAGGAATTTTATAATCGAATGAGAAACGGCGATACTGCCAAAACAGCCGCCGCTAATCCTGAGCAGTTTATGGAAGCTTTTGAGAAGATTTTAAACGAGGGAAAAGACATATTATATCTAGGCTTTTCCTCAGGACTTAGCACAACCTATAACTCGGCTCGTTATGCAGCCAGTGAGCTTAGTGAAAAATACAAGGATAGAAAAATTTTAACCATAGATACCTTGTGTGCTTCATCAGGTCAGGGACTTTTAGTTTATCTTGTTGCAAAGCAAAGAGATAAAGGTGCGAGCATAGAAGAGGTTGCGGTGTTTGTGGAGCAAAACAAGCTTAATCTTTGCCATTGGTTTACGGTTGATGATTTGGTTTACTTAAAGCGAGGCGGCAGAATTAGTCCCACATTGGCTTTTGTTGGTTCGGTTTTGGGTATAAAGCCGGTGCTTCATGTTGATAATGCGGGCAAACTCGTAAGCATTACAAAGGCAAGAGGCAGAAAAGCCGCTTTGAATGCCCTTGCAGATAAGTATGGCGAGTTAGCAAAAGATACTAAAAACGGCACAATTTTTATTTGTCAGGCAGACTGTATGGAGGATGCTAAAATATTAAAGGCAACTCTAAAAGAAAAATATAAAGCAGATGTAAAAATGATAACAAATATAGGACCTGTTATCGGTGCTCATTCGGGCCCCGGAACAATAGCAATATTCTTTATAGGGAAAGAAAGATAAAAGATGTTAAAAGCAGTTTTATTTGACCTTGACGGCACTTTATTGCCAATGGATCAGGATGAATTTGTAAAGGCGTATTTTGGTGGCATAGCTAAAAAGTTAGCCCCGTATGGTTATGAAAGCAGTGCCCTTATAAAATCAATTTGGGCAGGCACGGAGGCTATGATTAAGAACAACGGCGAAGAAACTAATGAAACTAGGTTTTGGGAGGTTTTCGGCGGTATTTACGGAGAACGGGTAAATACCGATAAGCCTTATTTTGATGAGTTTTATGAAAATGAATTTTCAAAAATAAGTGCGGTTTGCTCTAAAAACCCCGAAGCTTATGAAACGGTTATGTATTTAAAATCGTTAGGGTTTAAAATAGCTCTCGCAACTAATCCGATTTTTCCGTCTATCGCAACCGAAACCCGCATTTCTTGGACGGGGCTTAAACCCTCTGATTTTGAGCTTTATACTACTTATGAAAACATTAATTATTGCAAACCGAATTTAAAATATTATCTGGAAATAGCTTCAAGGCTCGGAATAAGACCAGAAGAATGTTTAATGGTTGGTAATGATGTTTCGGATGATATGCCTGCAATTAATGCGGGTATGAAGGTGTTTTTACTTACCGATTGCCTTATAAATAAAAATAATATAGATATTTCTCAGTTTCCAAACGGAAGCTTTAAAGAACTCAGAAAATATATTGAAAGCTTATAAAATAAAAGGGCTGCCTCACTTTCTTAGTGAGACAGCCCATTTTACTATATAATATTTCTGATTAAGGTGCCCATAATAACTATGCTGATAACTATAATATCAATTGCAATAGGAGTTCCGCTATATCTGAATTTTTTTCCTTTTATATAGTTTAAAGAGGAAACGATATAAATAAAGCCGATATATCCAAACTCAATAGGGAAAAGGGGATTGAATTTAAGTGCCTTTATGAAATCAAACCTGAGCAAAGCTAAAACTGCTCTGGTATTTCCGCAACCGGGACATAAAAGACCTGTAAATTTTCTGAAAATGCAAGGGAAAGCAAATCCTTGCTTTGCTAAAAATGCGTAAAACAATCCTATGCTTAAAATTAAAAGGGTTATAGCAAGCATTTTTAAAAGCGGTTTTTTATTAAATTTAACAGTTGCCATAATGTTTGTTATTTGATTTTAACCGAACCGTCCACAAGCTTAACTGGAATGATTTCTTCCTTTTGGTTTCCTATCATATTCGGCTCAACATTAACATCAAGCTTTGTGGTCTTATTTTTAGCGATAACCTCAAATTCAAGATTAACGAGCACACCGTCTTTCTTAACATCCTTGTTTCCAAGAACTATAAATTTAACCTTTCCGTCGGTATTATTAAACATAAAGTCAGAGAATAGCTTGCCCTGCTTGTATCCGGTGTATTTTAATGCGGAAGTATCATAATTAACCTCAATAACAGCACTCATAAAGCCCTGGTTAGAGCTAACCTTAACAGGAACGCTGATTTTTTTGCCCTTTTTGGTGCTGATATCCTCAATTGAAATAGTGGTTGTTTTGCCTTTTGAGGTTGAATTTTGACCTGAACCGCCGTTTGAAGAACCGTCGTTATTGCCTTCTTCGTTACCATTAGATGAATTTGCTTCATTATTTGTTGAAGCGGTTTCAGAGGAGGTAATAGAGGTATCGCTGTTGTTATCCTTCGCAGAATCGTCAAATAATAACTTCAAACCCCAAATAGCACCGCCGATAGTTGCGCCTAATAATAAAACTATGGCAACAATTATGGCTATGATTTTTATTGTCGCATTTCTTTTTTCCATTATTGAAAACTCCTTGATTTTTAAGTATATATTAATAATAAGCCAAAGGGCAGATAATGTCAAGTGAGATTAATGGATTTTAAACTTTCTCAGGCTTCGAATCCCCGATGCAATATAAAAAATAAAAACCTGAAACACCCAAAAGGGTATCTCAGGTTTTTGGTGATCCATCGGGGATAAATCCGCTTCGCGTATTTCGTACTCGACGACCGTTTGCTTTGCAAACAGTACCCGTCTCGCACTTCGTCGCTAAAAATAGTTCACCGAACTATTTTCTAAACGCTCCTCACCCTCTCAGGCTTCGAATCCCCGCTGTTAAAAAATAAAAAGCCGAACCACCCAAAAGGATGCTTCGGCTTTTTGGTGATCCATCGGGGATTCGAACCCCGGACACCTTGATTAAAAGTCAAGTGCTCTGCCAACTGAGCTAATGAATCAAATAGACAGCTTTAATATTATATCAATAGCATTGTCCAATGTCAATAAAAAAATTAAAATTTTCTAAAAAAAATAAAATTTTCCTGAAAATTTTACTCAAAGCAAGGTTTTCAGAGCTAAAAGAGAGCTGATTTCATATTTTGAGGGATATTTTGGCGATTGGTTTTCGGGATTATACCAGCAAGTATCAATACCTGCATTTAAGCCACCTAAGATATCGGAGCTTTGGCTATCGCCGATAATAAGCATTTTAGCGCGGTCTTTTTCTTCTATATGATTTATAACATATTCGAAGTATTCTTTTTTGGGTTTTTGGTGGCCGGTATTTTCCGAGACGAACACATCATCAAAATAAGGTTCAATTTTAGAATATTTAATTCTTTTGAATTGGGTTTGAGCAATACCGTTTGTTGTTGCATAAAGCTTATATCCGCGAGATTTCAAATAGCATAATATATCTTCTGCAAAATCTATCTTAAAATACCCCTCGGATAATTCCTCGAAGTATTGCTTTGAAATGGATTTTATATCGCCTGTTGTTCCAAAATAATCTAAGAGGGTAGCAAACCTACCCTCAAAAATAGCTGATTTCGGTATTTCTCCTCGCTCGTATCTTTTCCAGTAACTCAGATTTATTGCAGAATAGGTTTTAATATCTTGCTCGCTGTGAGGCAAATTATGCGATATTAAAACCTTTTTAATAGCATAAGCTTCTGATTTTTGAAAATCAAGCAAGGTATTATCAAGGTCTAAGAAAAGAGAAGTATACATTAAAGTGTTTTAGCCAATTCCTTTATATATTCTTTAAGCTCGTCTTTGGTTTCGGGATGATTTAAGCCAACCTCAATATTAGCTTTTAAAATCCCGAATTTGTTACCCATATCATAGCGTGTACCGCTGAAATCTATACCTATCATACCTTCACTGATAGCTATTTCTTTCATTGCATCGGTAAGTTGAAGCTCGCCGCCAACACCAAACGGAGTTTTTTCGAGAATATCAAAAATTCCGCTTGATAAAACGCAACGGCCAAGAATTGAATAGTTTGAAAACTTTTTATCCAGCGAGGGTTTTTCTATCATATCGGTGATATTAAAGGTTTTATCATTTATAGGCTCGATTTTCATAGAACTGTATTTCTTGATAAGCTCGTCAGAAACCTCTTTAATACCAACAACGCTTTTACCGTATTTCTCATAAGCTTCGCAAAGCTCGGAAATAGCAGGGATTTCACCTATTATAACATCGTCCCCATAAAGCACGGCAAAAGGCTCATCTCCAACAAAGCTTTTTGCTCTAAGCACTGCATCACCTAAACCTTTGGTTTCTTTTTGGCGAATATAATAAATATTTGCAAGGTTTGCAATGCTTTTAAGAGTTTCAAGCTCCTTCATTTTGCCTCTTTTTTCAAGCATTTCTTCAATTTCAATAGAATGGTCGAAATGGTCTTCAATAACGCCTTTTCCGCGATTGGTTATTATTAAAATGTCAGTTATTCCTGCTTTAACCGCTTCTTCAACTATGTATTGAATAGCGGGTTTATCAACGATAGGAAGCATTTCCTTTGGCATTGCTTTGGTTGCGGGTAAAACTCTGGTACCCAAACCTGCGGCAGGTATTATAGCTTTTTTTATTCTCATAAAAATTTCCTCGTTAAATTAATGATAAAATTATTTGCGGAAGATAGTTTATCGCGAAAAAGCTTAGCATAAAGGCTAAGAAGCTTATTCCGCCTTTTTTGCGAAAGGCTTCATTTATTTCGGTTTTACTTGAATTGCTTTTGATTTGACTTATAGTGTTTATAGTATAATTTCTATACCATCTGTCTCCAAACAAACCGCAAACAAGTCTCACCGAAAACTGAATTGCTATACCTATATATGATGCAAGAATAGCGAGAGGACTTATTTTAGGGATAATTTCTATCATTAATTGCATCATTTCGAAATAATTTTCCGAATCTAAAACGCCAAGATTGAATAAATTTAGGGTTAAAGGATAGCTAAGCAATGGGCATACGATTAATAAAACCGTAGCAAGAATAGCGCCCTTATACATTTTTCTTGAAAATAACCAGTTTGCAGGAAAGAAAAATCCCATCCAGTTCCAAGAAATTTTTTTGTTTTTGGCAAATTTAGGGATATATCTATGGGGATTTGAAAGAACAAATCTTGCAGCCTCCGAGGCAGTAACGCCATTACCTAAATCTTTATTGGGGTCAATTCCGCCAAACGGGTCATAAAATCCACCTGCCATTTGAATATGAGATAGATTAGGGGAGTTGCATTCCGGACATTTAGGTTCTTTAATAGGGTAGGTCTCGCCACAAACTTTGCAACGGTATTCAATTTCTTTATTATTGTTTTCTGTGTCTTTCTTTTTTTCTGCTTCGGCAGATACAATCTCTTGTTTTGAATATTCGTTTTCGGTCCCGTGAAGCGTTTCTAACGCGCAATGACCTATTTGGTTA
Source organism: Clostridia bacterium (assembly GCA_017439585.1). Taxonomy (GTDB): domain Bacteria; phylum Bacillota; class Clostridia; order Oscillospirales; family Acutalibacteraceae; genus UBA737. The sequence continues at coordinate 107,410 of JAFSIV010000017.1, forward strand.
TAACATTCTCTGTGGTGGGGAGCACCGCAAACGGGGCAGTAAACAATATCGTCCTCTTCAAAGAGATAAGCTTTACAGTGAGCACAAGAAAGTCCCTTTGTGTTTAAACTCATTTTTTATAATACGCTACCTTTCTGTTTTCTTCAATTTTCTCAAAAACTCGTTTAAAGTATTCGTTTCCGTAATTATGGAAGTTACCTGAGATTATCATTTCTTTAAGCTCGTCTAACGAAACCCATTTAGCTTCGGCAACCTCTGATTCCTGCAAGGTGAGGTTATCAACCGAAATATCCGTGCAAATAAGCCAGACATCAAGCAAGGAGTTGCGCCTTTTAATGCGAAAAGCTTTTTTTAAGGTCTTTTTGGTTGAGAAAATACCAAGCTCCTCTGCAAGCTCTCGCGAGGCCGCTGCAAATGAGTTTTCACCCGAAATTGCCGCACCTCCGGTTGCCGCCCATTCGCCCGGCATTAAAGGTTTTGTTTCCGAGCGGCGCTGTATTAAAATTTTTCCGTCAGGCGAAAAAATCCAAATATGAACAACAAGATGAAATTCGCCGCTTTTTAAAAACTGCCTGCCTCTAAAAGCGGTTTTGCCGGTTGGAGTACCGTTTTCATCGAGAATATCCCATTTTTCTGTTATCATTTTTTAATATATGTCTCCAATTTAAAAATATATTCTTTATTATTATATCAGTAAATCTAAAAATTTTCAACATTTTATATTTGGGTATTGTAAAAAAAATAGTTTTGTGGTAAACTTATAAAGTAGTGAAAAGTGCGTGCCTAAGTGTGCGAATGAGCGGGTCCTGTGCGACGGGATGCTACGAACCATGTCAGGCGGGGAACCGAGCAGCATTAAGTGGTTTTTCCTGTGCGCCGCAGTCAATCGGTTCATTCGTACACTCAGGCACGCAATTAATATTTTATCCATAAAAATGGGGTGAAAACTTATGGCTTATCAGGCGCTTTACCGTAAATACAGACCGAGAACTTTTTCTGATGTTATAGGTCAAGAGCATATAACCGAAACCCTTAAAAACGAGCTATCCGGCGGTAAAACGGTTCACGCTTATCTTTTTACGGGAACGAGGGGAACCGGTAAAACCAGTTGTGCTAAGATTTTGGCTAATGCGGTTAACTGTTTAGATAGTAAATCCGGAGACCCTTGCTTAGAATGTGAAAGTTGCAAAGCGATACTGGAAGGCGATAATACCGATATAGTTGAAATAGACGCGGCATCAAATAACGGTGTTGATAACATAAGAGAACTCAGAGAGCTTATTAATTTCACGCCCGCTTCTTCTAAATACAGAGTTTATATTATAGACGAGGTTCATATGCTAAGCTCAGGTGCATTTAATGCCCTTTTGAAGACCTTAGAAGAGCCTCCCGAGCATGTTATTTTTATATTGGCCACAACCGAGGTGCATAAGCTTCCTGCAACTATTCTTTCGCGTTGCCAAAGGTTTGATTTCAGAAGAATAGATAACGAAAAGATTTGCGAGAGAATTCAGTTTATAGCCGAAAAAGAAAATTTAACCGTAACTGATGATGCGGCAACCTTAATTGCGGCGGCGGCGGATGGCGGTATGCGAGACGCTCTTTCTATTCTTGATTTATGCGCTTCAAACTCTAAGGATATTAACGAGGCTGTTGTTGAAACAGTATGCGCTATGGCAGGTAACGAATACCTGCTTGAAATGAGTGAGGCTATAAGAAACAGAGATACCGAACAGGCATTGCTTTTAATAGATAGTCTCCATAATTCTTCGGTAGATATGCAGAGACTTCTTTCAGGATTAACCGAGCATTACCGAGATTTAATGATAGTTAAAACAATAAAGGGAAATAAGCTTCCGATAGTTTGTTCGGCTAAAAAGCTTGAAATGTTAAAGGTTCAGGCAAACGAACATACCATTAAGGATATAATGTATTGCTTGTCAGTCCTTCAAGCCTCTTCACCTGCTATGCAAACAGGCAACCGCCGTTGTGAAATGGAAATGGCGGTAATTAAAATGTGTAACCCCGAGCTTTCGGTTGATATAGCTTCTCTTGAAAAGCGAATAAGCTTGCTCGAAGCAGGTGCTCAGTCAAGACCTAAATCGGTTTCTGCCGTAAAGCCTAAGGAAGAGGTTATAAAACAATCGGTTTCTGAGATAAAGGCAGAAGAGCCTGAGGAAATTCCTTCCCCGATTACCGAATACGAGCCACCGGCAGAGCTTCAAATTCAGGAAAAGGAAGAAATTTCAGAAAGTGATGACGGTCAGGTTGAAAGATGGGAGGATATTTTAAGTCTTGTGAGGGCGGAAAATCCGCTTATATGCGGAGTGCTCGCAGGCTCTAAGGCTTATATCAAGGGCGAATATCTTTTGATAGATGCGCCAAACTCTCAATTCAGGTCGCTTATAAATACGGGCGACGGAAGACATAAGGACAGTATAAGAAAAGCTGCCGAAAAGGTTCTTGGAAGGGTTTATAAATTAGGACCTTACAGTAAAGCGGAGACTATTAGCGATACAGATCCGCTAACGGCACTCGCGGCAAAACTTAAAACACTTGAAATTAATTAAGGAGAATATAAAATGAAAGTTAGAATACCTAATTCCGGTGGTCCGGGCAATATGAATCAAATGTTAAAGCAGGCTCAAAAAATGCAAGAGGATATGGCTAATTTACAGGCCGACCTTGAAGAACGCGAATATACAGCAACCTCAGGTGGCGGTATGATAGAGGTTACTGTTGACGGTAAGCATTTAATCAAGAATATTAAAATTAAACCCGATGCGGTTGACCCCGAAGACCCGGAGATGTTAGAGGACTTGATTACGGTTGCGGTTAATGAGGCTATTACTAATGCTATTAAGACCTCAGAGGAAGAAATGTCTGCTATAACCGGCGGACTTAATATGCCAGGATTGTTTTAAGCCATGAACAATAATATTGTACCCCTAACCGAGCTTATTTCTCAGTTTGAGCGTTTGCCGGGTATCGGCAGAAAAACAGCTCAGCGTTTGGCTTATAATATTTTAGAGCAACCGCCCGAAAGAGCGGAGAAGTTTGCTGAGGCGCTTGTTAATGCTCGCAGAAAAATTCATTTTTGCAAGGTTTGTCAAGCCTTTACCGATATGGAAACCTGCGGTATTTGTTCTGATAGCGCGCGAGACCGTTCGGTTATTTGCGTTGTTGCAGAGCCGAAGGATGTTATGGCATTTGAAAGAACAAGGGAGTATAGCGGAGTTTACCATGTGCTTCATGGGGTTATTTCGCCTCTTGATAATATCGGTCCCGACCAGCTTAAAATAAAAGAGCTTATGGCAAGGCTTTCAAGCGGTGAGGTTTCAGAGCTTATAATGGCAACCAATCCAACCGTTGAGGGCGAAGCTACCGCTAGTTATATTTCCCGACTGGTTAAGCCTATGGGAATTAAAGTAACCCGCCTGGCTTACGGTATACCGGTTGGAAGCGATCTTGAATATGCCGATGAATATACATTGGCAAGAGCATTAGAAGGCAGAAATGAGATTTAAGTTATGACACAGGAAAAGATAGACAGAATAAATGAACTCGCCCGAAAGAAAAAAGAAGTAGGATTGACCGAAGCAGAACTTGAAGAACAAAGTGTTTTAAGAAGAGAATATATTGATGGCTTTAAGCGAAGCCTTGTTTCTCAGCTTGAAAACACCTATATTGTTGAGCCTGACGGTACTAAACGAAAGGTAACTCAAAAAGATGAAAATACTTCTAACTGAAGCTGCCGCATTGGTTTATAAAAATGATGTTTCACTTGATTTATTTCATAACCTAGGAGAATTTTTAAGGTTTGAAAATATATCAAGAGAAGAACTTTTAAATCAGGTTAAGGATACTGATGTTATACTTTGCAATAAGGTTTTAATTGATGCCGAGGTTATGGATAAAGCACCTCGGCTTAAATATATTGGCACCTGTGCTACGGGTTACAATAATGTTGATATCATAGAGGCTAAAAAGAGAGGAATAACCGTTTGTAATGTTAGCGGTTATTCAACCAATGCTGTTTGCCAGCAGGTTATGGCTTATATTTTAATGCATTATACTAAAACCGCCGAGTATAATTCTTTCGTTAAAGAGGGCGGTTGGAAAAACTCGCCTATATTTGCGGCTTTAAATTTTGATGCGGATGAAATTTATGGTAAAACCTTAGGAATTATAGGTTTTGGAAATATAGGTAAAGCGGTTAAAAAAGCGGCTGAGGGTTTAGGTTTGAATGTCATAGTGTATACAAGAACACCAAAGCCTTATGAAAATACGGTTTTTGTTTCATTTGATGAACTTTTGCAAAAAAGCGATATTGTAACCGTTCATTGTCCTTTAACCGAGCAAACCGCCGATTTAATGAACGAGAAAGCATTTTCAAAAATGAAAGACGGTGCTTTTTTCATAAACACCTCTCGCGGCGGCGTTGTGGACGAAGTGGCTTTAAAAAATGCACTTGTAACAGGTAAACTGTCGGGCGCGGCGGTTGATGTTTTAAAAATGGAGCCTATGGATAAGGCTAGCGACCTAGAAAAAACAGAAAATCTTACTATAACACCCCATATCGCTTGGGCACCTAAAACAACGAGGGTGCGTTTGGTAAAACAAGTTTATGAAATTTTAGAAAAATTTTTAAACGGAGAAGAAGTTAATAATTTAGCAAAATAAAAAGGAGGGAAGACTGTGTTTTCAAGAGTTAAAGGTATCGGTCTTTTCGGAATAGATTCTTATATGATAGAAATTGAAGCGGATGTTTCGGGTGGACTTCCTGCATTTGATATAGTTGGTCTTCCCGATACTGCCGTTAAAGAATCGCGAGACCGCGTTCGTTCGGCAATAAAAAACTGCGGATATAAATTTCCTATCGGCAGAATAACCGTAAATTTAGCCCCTGCCGACCGCAAAAAAGAGGGCTCGGTTTATGATTTACCTGTTTTGCTTGCGATTTTAAAGGCATCAGGTCAGTTAAAAGCTGAGTTTGAGGACAGTATTATTATCGGCGAGGTAGCGCTTGACGGTAAAATCAGAAGTGTAAACGGAGTTTTGGCAATAACGATTACCGCCCGCCAAAATGGAATAAAAAATATATTTGTTCCAAAGGAAAATGAGTCTGAGGCGGCGGTTATTGAGGGTATAAATGTTTATGGGGTTGAAACCTTGCCTGAGCTTTTAGAACATTTAAAAGGCGAAAAATTAATCGAAAAAGCAGAAAAGATTGAGATTTCCTCTAAAAACCTTGTAAATATCCCTGATTTTAGCGATGTTAAGGGTCAGATTGCGGCTAAAAAGGCCTTAGAGGTTGCCGCCGCAGGAGGTCATAATATTTTGCTTATAGGTCCTCCTGGCTCAGGAAAAAGTATGCTTGCAAAAAGGCTTCCCGGTATTTTGCCTGAAATGACCTTTGATGAGTCGATTGAAACAACTAAAATACATTCGGTTGCAGGAAATTTAAATAAAAATAATCCATTTATAACCGAAAGACCGTTCCGCTCACCTCACCATACCATATCGGTTGCAGGTGTTGCAGGCGGAGGAACTGTGCCAAAACCGGGTGAAATTTCCTTAGCGCATAACGGAGTTTTGTTTTTAGACGAGCTTCCTGAATTCAAAAGGGATGTTATGGAGGCATTGCGTCAACCCTTGGAGGACGGAAAGGTTACCATTTCGCGTGTTGCAGGCTCGCTTACATATCCTAGCTCAATTATGATGGTTGCGGCTATGAACCCTTGTCCTTGCGGATTTTTCGGTCATCCAACAAAGGAATGTACCTGTTCTCAAAATGCGGTTCATAAATATTTAAATCGCATTTCAGGACCAATGCTGGACCGCTTGGATTTGCATGTTGAGGTGCCGCCTGTGGATTATAAATCTTTAAGCGGCGATATGAAGGAAGAAAGCTCTGCGGTTATCAGAGAAAGGGTAAACAAAGCCAGAAAAATTCAAACCGAGCGATATAAGGGAACAGGTATTACTTGTAATGCAAGGCTAACCCCTGCGCTTCTTAAAAAATACTGTGTTATGACCGAGGAGGCAGAAAAGTATTTAGGTTTATCTTTTGATAGACTCGGAATGTCTGCAAGAGCTTATGATAGGATTTTAAAGGTGGCAAGAACGGTTGCCGACCTTGCAGGCAGTGAAATAATTGAAAAAGAGCATATTTTCACCGCAATTTCATTCAGAAGCTTAGACAGGAAATATTGGAATTAAATAAAGCGTGAGTTTTAAACTCACGCTTTAATTTTTAAGGAAAACACGCGATAGTTGAATGAGTTCTATAAAGATTAACCGATGAACGATTTCCGGATGATTATAATATAAATAAAATTAAAGATTTTATATTGTCGCTCATGCCACGACAAGCACTTTTTCGATTTTGCCGATTATCATATAATGAAAATCGTTTTCTTTATAGCAGTCGAGCGGTGTTTTATCTATAAAACACTCCTTTTTCATAACGTCAACATACTGTTTTTTGCATATAATAACAAGTCTAGCTTCATCGAAATATACTGTATCATCGCTAAAAACAGGGGTTAAGCCTGTAAGAGCGGTTTTATCAACATTTCTGCCTGATTTGCTTCCGCAAACCGAATGGATATCCTTTCTGTCTCCATAAAAGCTAAGGGTAAAATATTCATTTTGGTTTACATAATCCATAGTGTATCTTTGCGGACGGATAAGTGCCATAACACTGTCATTGCCCCAAACCTCGCCTGCAAAGCCCCAAGAAGCAGTCATCATATTATAGCCCCGCTCATTTCCGGCAGAAATAAGCATCCATTCGTCTGCTATCGCTTTAATAAGATTGCCTTCGATTTCCTTTGCACTAATTTCCTTAAACATATTATCACCTCAATTATTATTAATTTTTTTATAAAGCTCAATTATTTCGGTTTTAAGCCCAAAATTTTCAGGTTTTTTAAGCTGAGGGTCTGATTTTATCAAGCTTTCAACCTCTCGTCCTGCGGTTTTTAAAACCTCGCGGTCGGCAAAAAGGTCGGCTATTTTCATTTCGGGCAAACCGTGTTGACGGTTTCCTAAAAAGTCTCCCGGACCTCTAAGCTCTAAATCGGCATCGGCAATTTTAAAGCCGTCGGTGGTTTTAGAAATAATTTCGAGCCGTTTTTTAGTGTCCTGAGATTTACTGTCCGAAATAAGCACGCAGGTTGATTTAGCGGTTCCTCTGCCAATTCTTCCCCTTAATTGATGAAGCTGAGAAAGACCAAAACGCTCGGCATTTTCTATAAGCATAACAACCGAATTAGGAACATCAATTCCAACCTCTATAACGGTGGTTGAAATTAAAAGTTTAATTTCTCCGCTTGCAAATTTTCGCATTATAGCGTCTTTTTCTCTCGGTTTCATTTTACCGTGAAGCAGACCGATATTATAATCCTTAAACTCGTTTTCTTTGAGTTTTTCGTAATACTCGGTGGCAGAGGTTATATCTAGTGCCTCGTTTTCCTCTACCAAGGGGCAAACTATGTATCCTTGAAGTCCGTCATTTAAAAATTTCTTTATGAAATTATAAATTCTTTCGCGGTAAGAGGAATTAACAAGGTAGGTATCTATCTTTTGCCTACCTTTTGGGTATTCGTCTATAATACTGATATCCAAATCACCATAGAGAATAAGTCCTAATGTTCTAGGAATTGGTGTGGCTGACATAACAAGTGTATGCACATTTTCTCCTTTGGATGACAGTTTTCCGCGCTGATTAACACCAAATCTGTGTTGCTCATCGGTTACAACAAGCCCCAAATTATTAAATTCAACATCATCAGTAAGCAGGGCATGCGTTCCGATAATAATATCAATTTTACCTTCTTTAAGCTCGGTTTTAACCTTTTCTTTTTGCTTTTTAGTAAGCGAGCCGGTAAGAAGCCCTAGATTAATATTTCGGTTTTTAAGGATAGAGGAAAGGGTGCTGAAATGCTGCTCTGCTAAAATTTCGGTTGGAGCCATTAAAGCAGACTGAAAACCGTTTTTAGCGGTTGCAAACATAAGCGCCGCCGAAACGGCAGTTTTACCGCTTCCAACATCTCCTTGAACCAATCGGTTCATAGGTCTGCCCGAATTCATATCCGAAAAACATTCCTTTAAAACTCTGATTTGTGCATTTGTTAGCTCAAAGGGCAGAGAAGCTTTGAATTTATCAAAATAACTGTCTATTATAACACAACCGCTTTTTCCACGATTTTGCCGTTTTAAGAAGGTAAGACCTGCCTGCAATATAAAAAGCTCTTCAAAAACAAGTCTTTTAATTGCGCGGTTGAGGTTATCACGGGTTTTCGGAAAATGTATATTTTCTATTGCGAATTTTATATCGCAAAGGTTATTTCTTTTTCTTATTTCCTCAGGTAAGGTTTCGGGTAGGTCTACCATAGAAAGAGCGGTTTTTGTAAGTTTTTCTATCGTTTTTGAGGAAAGCTTGCTTGAAGCGGGATAAATAGGCTCTATTCCCATAAATCCCGATTCCATAATGATAGGGGATTTTAAATTTTTATAAATAAATCCGCCGTCTATCTTGCCGTAAAAAAGATATTCGCGCCCTGTTCTTAATTTGCTTGCTAAATAGGTTTGATTAAACAATGTAACCTCCATTGAAGAGGTATTATCTTCGATTAAAAAGCGGTAGATAGTCATATCCTTTCGCTTTTTCAGGGTTTCTATTGGGGTGGTGATTCTAGCCTTAATGCAAACATTTTCATAAAAGTGAGCGTCTATAATAGGTGTTATATCGGTCCAATCAAGATAGGCTCTTGGGTAAAAACGCAAAAGGGCACCGACAGTATCGATGCCCTTATTTTTCAAAACTTCTCCTCTTTTTTCACCAACACCTTTAAGATATCTGATATCGGTGGAGGCAGTAAGCATTAAAAACACTCCTATTCAACGGAAATAATATAATAGTAAACCGGTTGACCGCCGTTAATCATAGTAACCTCTGCTTTTGAGCCGTATTTAGCCATAATCTGTTCTTCGATTACTCTGGCTTGACTGCGCTCAACATCAGCACCCGTTATAATGGTGATAAACTCGCTATCTTTCTTAACCATTTGCTTTAAAAGCTTCATAACGGTTTTTGAAAGGTCGGTATCAACATAGGTGATTTTACCGCCTGTAATAGCCATAAGCTCGCCCTTCTTAATTGAATGACCATCAAACTCAGAATCGCGGGCGGCAAAGGTTATTTGGCCTGTTGCTATTTTTTCGGCTGCCTTTTGCATTTCGATAGCATTAGTCTCGTTATCTGCATCGGGGTCGAAATTAAGCATAGCGGTAATACCCTGAGGGATAGTTCTTGTATGAAGAACTATAACCTTTCTTGTGCTTATTTTGATAGCCTGCTCGGCTGCCATAATAATGTTTTTGTTATTCGGTAAAACAAAAACTGTTTCAGCAGGAGTAGCTTCAATAGCCTTTAAGATATTATCGGTAGAGGGGTTCATTGTCTGACCGCCGCTAACAACGGTATCAACACCTAAATCCTTAAACAATTCAGCCAAACCGTCACCTGCGCAAACCGATACAAAGCCAACCGGCTTAGTAGGCTCAACAGGAGTAAAGGTTTCTGAAAGGTCAGCGCTCTTTGCAGGCTTTTTCTTTGCCTTTTGAGCATCGTGCTTAGCGCGTTCGTGTTGGTCGCGCATATTTTCTATTTTAAGGTGAACCAACTGACCGAAGGTAAGCGCATTTTCAATAGCGTTACCCGGATGGTCGGTATGAACATGAACCTTTATGATTTCCTCATCATCAACAACAACAACGCAGTCACCAATGGTTTCTAGATAGCCTCTGAGCTCGCTGGGCTCTTTCTCGCATTCTTCTGCGCGGTTAACGATAAATTCAGTACAATAAGTGAAGGTGATTTCGGTTTCAAATTCACCTGCGGCACTGCGGCTTGATTCTTCCTCTTCTTCCTCAATATTAGCAGAAGCAGAGCTTGATTTTATCATAACACCGTCTTTAAATACCGAAAGCATACCTTTGAGGATAAGAACGAAACCGTAACCGCCCGCGTCAACAACGCCGGCTTTTTTAAGCTGAGGTAAAAGCTCGGGGGTTTCTTCAAGCGCCTTTTCAGCACCCTCAATAGCAGCTTCAAATACTGCAATTTCATCAAGACCTTGGCGGTTTGCCTTAACCGCGTATTCGCTTGCAACTCTCGAAACTGTAAGAATAGTACCCTCGGTTGGCTTCATAACAGCCTTGTAAGCCGCTTCAACACCCAAGGTGAAAGCATCGGCTAAATTTTGAGAAGTAACATATTCGTCTTTACCGATACCCTTTGCAAAACCGCGGAATAAAAGGGAAGTGATAACACCTGAGTTTCCTCTTGCGCCTCTTAGCAAGGCAGAAGCGTTAACACTCGCAATTTTGCCTGCGGTTTCACCGCTTAGTTTTTCAAGCTCTCTTACCGAATTCGCAAGAGTCATAGACATATTTGTACCGGTATCACCGTCTGGCACGGGGAATACATTTAAATCATCGCATTGTTTACGATTATTAGCAAGATTATTTGCCGCGGAAATCAACGCGTCGCGCAATATATCGCCGTTTATCAATTAAAAACACTCCTTAATTCAAGTCAAATGTGTTATTCGGTAATACCGTCTATCTTAACGATAACCTTTTCAACCTTAATTCTAGTTGCTTCTTCAACTACATATTTAACCTTTTCGGTAATACTTGCAGCTATGGCATTAATGTTCATACCGTAAGTAACCATAATGTGAAGCTCAACAACTATGCTATCGGCATTGCCGATAACCTTGATACCTGTATCGAGCGGGTCATTCTTTGAAAACTTTTTAAAAAGCTTTTGGCGACTGTCCTTCGGTACCATTCCAACAACACCAAAGCAGGAGGTCACCTCATGACCTATAAGCTTTGAGAGATATTGTTGGGATAATTCTATTTTTCCAAGTCTGGTTTCATAAGCTATCATAAAAATAATCCTCCTGTTTAATCATTAAAAATATATGATTCAATCGAAGTATAAATATCAGAAGCGGAGCTGTTATTTAAATTTTCGATTTTTTCATTGTAAAATAATACACCTGTTCGATAACAAATCGGGATAAAAGGCATTTCGGTTTGAAGCACAGTTGCCAAATCGGATAAGGTGTTTTTGCCCAAATAAAAGCCTTTTAAGACCTCGGCAGAAGTATTGGTTACTGCCTGTTCTTTTGAAGCTTCGGTTTGAACTTCATTTTCTTTATCGCTTTCGGTCTTCTTATCAGTTTCGGCAGGCTTTTTAATACCGTAAGCCGCAGAACCGCCCGGCTCTATCATACAGGAAATATCCATATTATCGGTAAGCAAAACCTCACCTAAATAAAGCTGGAAGCTTCCTTTTTTGAGAGCATCGGTGTAAGCCGCATATCCTTTTTCAACAACATTTATATTAATACCCTGCTCTTTAAGCTGGGAAGCAATCATTCTAGCTGCTGAAACTTTAAGACGGTTATCAGAGTTTACAAGAAGACTAAGTTCAAGTTTAAACCCTGATGCATTAACACGATTGTTTTTGTTATCTAATCTATTATAACCTATTTTTTCTAAATTCTCAACTGTTATTTCTGATTTCGACTCGATTTGTATGTTTTGAACAGATTTTGTTTCGTTCCATAGGGGGTTAAAGAAGCCAGTTGCCGATAAAGCGTTGTTATAATAAGCCGATTCAACGATTTTTTTACGGCTTATAGCAGAGCTTAATGCTTGCCTCAGCTCGTTTTGAGCTAAAAGCGAGTTATTATGATTAATGCCGATATAAATAATACTGTTTAAATTAACGTCAAGCTTTTTACCGCTCATTCTTAAAATATTACCGTCAGAAATGCGGCTGAAATATATATCTGCCGCACCGATTTCCAAATAATGAGAAACCGAATCGGTATCGGGGGCATTTATGAGGTTAATTTTTTTGATATTTCCAACCTTACCGCTAAAATTCTCATTTAATTCAAGGCTTTTTTCATCTTCGCTCACCTTATATCTTCCGCTTCCGATAGGTGGCTTAGCAACGCTATCCGAGTCGGTTATTTTTTCACTTCCTTTTTTTAAAACAGGGAAGGTTAAAAGGTTTGCAAAATATGGGTCCTGCTTGGTCATTTTAAATATAACCGTATTAGAATCTGCCGCCGATACGGAGGCTATTTCATAAAGCGAAGCGGCATATTTTCCTGCCGTATTTCGAGCTAAATTACAAGAATAAACAACATCCTCGGCGGTTAAAATGCTACCGTCCGAAAATCTGGTGCTTTTAATTTTGACGGTACAGGTGGTATCTTTAATTTCTACCGATGAAGCTATTTTATACTCGGGTTTAAACTCATTATCAAGCACCAAAAGAGGCTCAAATATTAATTGACAAAGCTGGCGGTTAATATCGGTTTTTGCGGTATAAGGATTAAAACTATCCGCCGCGGAATAAAGCAAATTCAGGTAATCTCGGCTTTTTGTGGAGACTTGTCCGCTCTCGACCGAAGAACCTGAGTTTTCAGGCTTATCTTTGCAGCCGCAAACTGAAAATAATAAAACTGATGCCAAAACAAAGGCTAGTATTTTTTTATATTTCATTTATAGTTACTCTTTCTATATGTGTTGTTTTTCCGGTTTTAAGGTCAATATCGAAAATACATCCGTTTAAAAAGCATTTGCCCTCAGCAAATACGAATTTGGACATATCATTATCCCTTAATCTGTTTATAATTATATCAGATTTAACCCCTAAAATTGAGTTTTTAACCCCCGTCATACCGAGGTCGGTGATATATCCAGTGCCATTTTCTAAAATCTGCTCGTCGGCAGTTTGAACGTGGGTATGAGTACCAAAAAAGGCAGAAACCTTTCCGTCTAAATAAAGACCTAACGCGCGTTTTTCACTAGTCGCCTCAGCATGAAAATCAACTGCGATTACAGAAGCACCGTCAGCCTTAGCTTTTTCTATAAGCTCGTCTGCCGCGGCAAAAGGGTTAGATGCGGCTGACCTTTCGAGATAAATAACCCCCGAAAGATTTATAACCGCCATACTGAAACTCCCAAAATCTGCAAGACAGTATCCTGTGCCGTATTCAGCTTCACTTAAATTATGGGGGCGAAGCAAAAACGGATTGTGGTCTAGCATATCGTTAATTTCGGCGCGCCTTAGCGAATGATTGCCACCGGTTATAATATCTGCACCGCAATTAAACAAAAACTCGGCGCTTGAAGGGGTGATACCGTTTCCGTCAGCAGAGTTTTCGCCGTTTATTATGGTAACATCAATACCTTTTTCCCGTTTTAAAGAGGGTAGGGCACGGCGTATATATTCGCAGCCGAAAGGACCGCAAACATCTCCTATTGCAAGCAAACGCATAAACCCACCACCTTTTTATATTCATACACAGTCATTATATTTTATATGGCGTATAAAGTCAATTATTTTTTGCGAAATTAGTTTACATAATACCGTATTTTAAGAAAACGGTTTAAACCCTTCGCCGATAATTTCACCAACGTCGCCTATAACTATAAAAGCATTATTGTCGGTGCGGTTGATTATATCATAAATTCCAGAAACCTCGTAGCGTCTTACAATGCACATAAGCATAGTTCTTTCCTCTGAGGTGTAACCGCCTTTAACCGATAGTCTTGTAACACCGCGGCGTAGGGTTGTTATGATTTCTTTGCAAATTTCGTCAGGCGAGGCGGTTATAATATAAACAAGCTTTCCCTTATCGGCGCCGTAAAGCATTTTATCCATAACAAAGGAGGATAAAAACATTGAAATAATTGAGTATAGCGCAGTTTCGAAATTTCTGTAAATCAAAGAGGCGATTGCTATAACTCCCGCATCAATAATTAAAATAATTCTGCCAACCGTTAAATGACGAAACTTTTTATTTATAAGCTTTGCTATTATATCAACACCGCCTGTTGTAGCACCTCTGAGCATAACGAGACTAAGACCTAGTCCCATTAATATACCGCCGAAAACCGCCGCTAAAACACGGTCAATTTTAACTGCGGGAAGTATTAAATCAGAAATAGTCAGCATAAAAGAGGCGATAGAGGTGGCTAATGCAGTTTTGATTATAAAAAAACCGCCGAATTTAAGAAACCCTAAAATCAGTATGGGAATGTTTAGTATAAAAAGAGTGATACCGCTAGGTATTCCTGAGAGAAAATTTATAATGGTTGCAATACCTGCAAAACCGCCGGGGGAGATTTCGTTCGCGGAGATAAACATAGTAACTGCCGCCGAAAAAGTAAAGCCCCCGATTATATAAAATATTAAATCTTTTAAAAAGCGTTTAATTTCAAAATTTTTCATAATATCACCATAATTTAGTTTAACCAGATTTTTGGTAGAAAATTATAAAACCCCAATCACCAATGTTGATGGAGGTGATTGGGGTTTGAGTTTTAAATTCGTGTGCATTTTCGTGTGCACTTTTTTTCGATTTTTTGATTTTTATATTAGTCAGCAAAGCCGATACCGGATTATTCGTTGCTTTGTTTTGCGGTGTTTAGTGTTGCTATAAGTATTCGTTTTATTTCAAGGCAATCGTCTATTAGGGATTTACCCTCATTTTCGGTTATGTAATCGGATAAAACTAAAAGTCTTAACCAATATTCCGTTTCAGCGGTTTCTTTTAATGATATATGTAATTTGCTTAGAAAATCGGCTTTGCTTTGACCGTATATTGCCTCGTTTGCATTGGCGCCGATAGAGGTAGCAGAACGGATAATTTGTTTTGAAATAATACTCTCGTGTTTTTCTTTTAAAAGATATTTATGGAGTTTTACAATTCGTGCGGCAAATTTTAGGGATTTGTCGAGTAGTGGATTTTCTTTCTTATACATTTTGAGACTCCTTTTAAAGAATAAATAAAAAAGAATAGAGAATAAAGAATAATACAAAAGCGGCAAAATACCAATATTTATAATTTATTCTTTATTATCTATTCTTTATTCTTTTAGGCAAACCTAAGTTTGCCGCTTTTGGAGCGGGTGATGGGAATCGAAGACCTTAAAAACCGCATAAACAGTAGATTTTAAAGGTTGACAGGTGCCAAACGATATTGACACCTGTTGGGTTTAATCATTGAAATTTGGAGTTGAAAACTGCATTTTTGCTCCCATTTTGCTCCGAAAATTTTAAGCAATAATTCCTGCTAATTTCTTTTTAAGATGTACTAAATCGCGAATATCTATTGCATCATCTTCATTGCAATTGCCATCAGGTGATATATCAAAATCTGCCAAAAGATATTTTTTGAGTGCGGTCAAATCTTGAGCATTTACTATACCATCACCCGAGGCATCGTATTTTACACTTATTAGTGAATAATTAAATCCGTTGTTGATGGCGTAATTTTTAGCTGCCGAAGAATAATGACAGTTAATCATTAGGGAATTACAATTAGTAAAAGCGGATGAAGAGATACTACTTACACTATAAGGAATGTTAATTTCATTCATATTTGAACAACCGTAAAATGCATTATTAGCAATAGATTTAATTCCATTTTCAATAGTTACAGTTTTTATTGCAGAATTATGTTTTGACCAAGGGACTTGTTGTGCCAACATTTCTGTACTTCCTGATATATTCAAAGAACCGTTAGATAAATCAATATACCAATTCAAATCTCCAAACCTACCACTATCTTCAGATAGAACCGTTACATCGAATGTTTTTGTAAATCCCAACAATCTTATAGTCGCTGTTTTCTTTCCAGCCGATGAACTATCTAAATTCACAGAATAACTATCGGTCAAAAACGAAGTGCCGTCCGAATAGTTTACAGCTACTTCTATATTAGATTTATTAAATTCACTATTAATAAAACATTCATTATTATTAATTTTCGAAAGGGTTATATCGGTAATAATTGGTGCTGTTACAGTAACCTTTATGGGTTGACTAACCGAAGAAGCAGTCGATTCGTTAGTATTTGTACCTACATTGGAATATACCGTATTTGTAATAACAAAGTAATAATAGGTTGTGCCTTTGGTATCAGTTGGGAATGTAAAAGTATTACCTCTTGAAACAAATGTACCGTCATAATTTTTGTTGGTAGAGTTTTTATACCAATCTACCGTAACGCTGCCATTAAAATCGGAAGCGGTTATGGTTAAATAATCAGAATCCTGACCAGCATAATATGAATAGTTCGTAACCGACAACTTGGGTATAGATGGCTTTATTGCCAACTCAAACTCACCGCCCACAAATCGAGCTTCAAGTTGTGCATTTTTAGTGAGATTGAAACTAAATTCCGCATTATGGCTTACAGTTTCTCCGGTAGTTTTATCAATCCAACCTGCAAATTTTACATTTTCATAACAATTAGCTTTGACAGTAACTGTACTGCCAGAACAGTAGTTTCCTTCACCTGATACAGAGCCTAATGAATCGTCATTTACGCTGGTTTGAACATTTAATTGTACTCCTGTTTCGCCATTTTGGAAATTGAGTTCTGCAAGGATATATTCAAGCATCATATTTTTATATTCAGTGCAATTTATAGATTCAATATTTATCATATTATTGCAAGCATTCCAAAGATAAAAACGGAATTGTTGGTCGGGAGTATAAGAATATGTCATATAACTTAAATTGTTCCAACGTGTCATAATAGAGTTTTCAATTATATCATTTTTATTATAAGAGACACCGTATTTAATTACATTACTGATATTAAATTCAGCAGAGCCCGTGTCTTGATTCATTACAGCTTTTAAAGTTTTAGGGTTATTTTTTCCTAAATAGTAATAAGCCAATGCATACCAGCCAGCATCGGTACTTGCTGCATCATCATAAACCTTTTTAACCTCGTCTATATATTTACTTGAAAGGTCATATGCTGATGATGCGACTCCCAATAATGAGCACTTGCTCATAGCTTTAATTATATCTACACCTGTTTCTGCCCACTCCCAGGTTTGTTTGGCTGTTTTAATTGTATCGGTATATTTACTGTCATAAGTTTCCGCAAAATATGCAAGATTATCAATACCCAACTTTGCTAACGAAGAAATATCTGCTGATACTTCGTAATCAGGGTCAAGTACTATCTCAAACAGCTTTTTTGTGTCTTTAATAGCCGTTGCATATCCTTTAAGGGTTTGTTGATAGTATGAATTAAGATATGAAGTATCACCACCAGACATAATATAATACTGTAGGTCATCATAATATTCAGGTGATTGAGAAATAGTAGATTTATAAATATCTGTAAAATAACTATAAGAACTCAGTTTTATTGTCGATTTTATATCCTCTTTATGGATTTCGATAAATTCATCTATAGTTTGACCTTCTTTATTAAAAACAATATGTTCTGTTTCACCGCTTTTATATGTCACTTCTAGTTCATCTACTATAGCCATAGCAGTTTTAGCTAATAGTAATGCTTGCAAGGTTTGATTGAACGAATCATCTCCGTTTAATTTTTGCTGAAAAGACGTGTATTGTACATCAAAATTTTTGACTCTCTCAAGAAAATCTGTATATGCAGTCGACTTTTGTGCATCAAAATTACCTTGGAGTTCTGCATTCACATCTTTTAAATATTTTTGTGCCTCATTTGCAAAAAGTATATATGCCATAAGGTCTTTAATCTTGGTTTGACCTCGAATTGAATATGCTGTAGACTCGTCGCTCATAACGGGTACATCTATAGTCATTTCCAAAAAGTTGCTAAGTGATTTGTTTTCTAAATGCTTTGAAAAAGCATCAGCATATTTGCTGGTTTTTATCCAACAGTTTAGTAGTTTTGAAAAATTGTTTGAATTGTAAATAGGGTAATTTAAACTTTCATTATTATCAGAAAACTCAACATAATCTGTTACTAAAGAATTATCCCATTCGCAAATATAACCGTATTGTTGTAAGTATCCATTTTCTCTGTCGTGACCATCACTAGAAGCATCATTCCACGTTCCAGGAACGAATCGAGTATTATGACCATACATCATAACAACATCTTCTGTTCCATAAACATTATTAGGTTCTCCATCGTCCCAATTAGTGAATAAAAAATCTTCTTCAGTTACCCAGAAGAATTCATTATTCACACAATATGCTCCAATCCACATATAGGATTTTTCAGATTGTGTTATAAGTGATGTTATAAACTCTTGTTCGCTTTGAGAATTTATAGTAACAAGATGTCCACCTATTTTTTCACAATACAATTTTGCGTCATGCCAAGTCATACTTTGATTAAATATTTGATAATAATTACCATTATATTTCACTGCATCATTTGGGATATTTACTGTAGTGGCACTAACTTTCACAGAACTTGGCAAAGAAGTGGTTAAAACAAATAAAGATAACACTAATGCCAAAAGTTTTTTAATTTTCATTTTTAAAATCTCCTCCAAACTAAAAAGTGCGGCTATCGAAGTAACCGCACAAAAAACGCAAACCCCGATAGTCGCCAAACCAACTCAAATAGAACAATATGACATAGCACAAAACCTACCTGAGTGGAATTTGCATTTTTATCAAATTCATATAGGATAAGTTTTTGTACTAAAAAGAGTATAATACACCCTTTAAAGAAAAAATCATATTATTCTATTTTTAAAGTTGATTTGGCATTTATTAGTTTACCACTTTATATAGTAAAAATCAAGGGATAATTATTTATGGTATTTTCCGTTTTTGCTCCTTTTTTGTTCCGTTGGGTATTCATATTACAAAACCCTCGATAGTTTAATTACTACCGAGGGTTAATTTATTCGTTATTCTGTTTTGCGGTGTTAAGTGTTGCAACAAGTATTCGTTTAATTTCCAAACAATCATCTATTAATGATTTACCCTCATTTTCGGTTATGTAGTCAGATAAAACAAGAAGTCTCAGCCAATATTCCGTTTCGGCGGTTTCTTTTAAAGATATATGTAATTTGGCAAGGAAATCTGCTTTGCTTTGACCGTAAATTGCTTCGTTTGCATTAGCACCGATTGATGTAGCAGAACGGATGATTTGCTTTGAAATTATGCTTTCGTGTTTTTCATTTAATAGATATTTATGGAGTTTTACAATGCGTGCGGCAAATTTTAAGGATTTGTCGAGTAGTGGATTTTCTTTCTTATACATTTTAAGACTCCTTTTTAAAGAATAAATAAAAAAGAATAGAGAATAAAGAATAATACAAAAGCGGCAAAATACCAATATTTATAATTTATTCTTTATTATCTATTCTTTATTCTTTTAGGCAAAACTTGTTTTGCCGCTTTTGGAGCGGGTGATGGGAATCGAACCCACACGACCAGCTTGGAAGGCTGGGATTCTAGCCATTGAACTACACCCGCATTTGAACAAGAAATATAATACCACAAAACTTTTAAATAGTCAAGCAGTTTATGAAAAAAATTAATATCTGCCTCGCAATAGCGAGGCAGATTAAAATGTAATTTAAATTACTGAAGCTCAACAGTTGCGCCAACTTCGGAAAGCTTAGTTTTGATTTCTTCAGCTTCTTCCTTAGATGCAGCTTCTTTAAGAGTCTTAGGAGCGCCGTCAACCAAAGCCTTAGCCTCGGCAAGACCTAAACCGGTGATTTCGCGAACAACCTTAATAACCTTAATTTTCTCTGCGCCTGCTTCTTTAAGAACAACGTCGAACTCGGTCTTTTCCTCAGCTGCTGCTGCGCCGCCTGCTGCGGGAGCTGCTACTGCAACTGCTGCTGCAGCGGATACGCCGAATTCCTCTTCAACTGCTTTAACGAGCTCTGAAAGCTCAAGAACGGTAAGAGTTTTTAACTCTTCAATCATAGCTGTAATTTTCTCTGATGCCATTTTTAAATCCTCCATAAAAATTGTTTTTTAAAATTTTAATTATTCTGCTGCTTCGCCGTCTTTATCTACGATAGCTTGAACAGCACGGGCAAATGCCGCGATAGGTGCTTGGAAAGCATTGCAAACTGTTGCAAGAAGAACCTCTTTGGTAGGTAACTTTGCAAGTGAATCAATAGTTGCAACATCAACTACATTTCCGTCAAGAAAACCTGCTTTAATTTTGAAGTTATCATGACCTTCTGCATATTTGCAGAGTATTCTTGCAGCTGCTGTGTAATCCTCATTTGAAAGAGCGATAGCAGTATTTCCCTCGAGAACTTCTGAAATGCCTTCGATGGAAGTACCCTCAATAGCTCTGCGAATGATAGAATTCTTGATAACGGTATATTCAACACCATTTTCGCGCAATTCTTTACGTAGAGCAGTATCGTCAGCAACGGTTATACCGCTGTAATCAACGAGAACGCCTGTAACTGCTGTGGAAATCTTTTCAGATAAAGATGCAACCTGCTGTTGTTTCATTTCTAAAACTGATGCGTTTGGCAATTTGTTCACCTCCGACAAAAAACAATAAATGCCTATTCCGAAGACTCGAAATAGGCATAAATAAAGACATAATATATCAAATATTTAAGCGCTAACCTCGGCAGGCGATAAACTTACGGTCCAAAGACCACCTACTGTCTACGGAATGCAACATTAGGATTATACACTATAAGAAATAGTTTGTCAAGCATTTTTTGAAATTAATTTAATGCATATAATACTGATGGCGAGTGGAGAGAAAATATGCAGTTATAATCTCTCCCTCAGTCAAAACTATATGTTTTGACAGCTCCCTCGTCATAGGGAGCCTAATATGAAAAAAGTTTTAAGTTTATTCAACCTGTTTTGCTAAAAAATTTGCCGCAACAACGGCGAGCTTCATATCGCTTTCGTCGCAATCACTTTTGTTATCGCCCTCCAAAAAGGCTATAGCACCGCAAATATCACCCGAATTTATAATCGGAACACCGATGCGGATACTTCTGTTAACACCTTCAAGCGCCATAAATTCATCATCCTTGCCAAATAGGATACTTCTGCGTTCTTCCATAATGTTTTCTAATGTATCGGTGATTCGTCTTTCCATAACCTCTTTTTTAGATATGCCCGCCGCTGCGATACAATGGTCGCGGTCGCAAATGATAATCGGCATTTTCGCGCTTTGCGATAGCGACTCGGCATACTGAGCTGCAAATGAGGTAAGTTCACCCATAGGGGAGTACTTTTTAAAAATAACCTCACCGCCCGCGTTAGTATATATTTCCAATGGGTCTCCCTCACGGATTCTCATTGTTCTTCTAATTTCTTTCGGAATCACAACTCTCCCCAAATCGTCTATTCTTCTCACAATACCTGTTGCTTTCATATATAAATTCTCCTCTTTTTGCAATTTTAGTGTGATATTAGTATCACACTTTTTGTAGAAATTATGAGCAGAATTTCCAA